>CAIURC010000001.1 GCA_903901425.1 uncultured Spartobacteria bacterium
CAATGGACTTCAATGGACTTCAATGGACTTCAATGGACTTCAATGGACTTCAATGGACTTCAATGGACTTCAATGGACTTCAATGGACTTCAATGGACTTCAATGGACTTCAATGGACTTCAATGGACCCTAACTGGCGGCCAACCGGAGGTTTGGATCGATATCGGCCTCTAGAGACGAAAACTCGCCCGCCTTCCATTTCAAGCCTGCCACGAAACCGATCATCGCTGCGTTGTCGGTACAGACCGCAGGTTCGGCCAGGAGCAGTTCCAGCCCTTCTTTTTCGCAGGTTTCACCCAGAAGCATCCGGAGCCGCGAATTGCAACTGACCCCACCGCTCACGGCCACCGTCTGACGCTCCAGTTCCCGGGCCGCACGCACCGTTTTTTTCACCAGCACCTCCACCACGGCTTCCTGAAAGGATGCGCACACGTCCGAAACCCGGAGTTCGGCCAGCTGCGGAAGCAGGTACCGGACAGCGGTCTTCAACCCGCTGAAGCTAAACTGGTAATCCCCCGAATCGAGCATGCTCCGGGGAAAATCGAATTTCCTGGCGTCGCCGGCTGCAGCCATCCGGTTCACATGCGGCCCCCCGGGGTACGGCAACCCCAGCAGTTTCCCCACCTTGTCGAACGCCTCACCGGCGGCGTCATCCCGGGTCTGACCCAGAAGCTGGTAGCTCCCGAACCCCTCGACATCCACCAGAAGCGTGTGCCCGCCGCTGACCACCAGCCCGACCGCCGGACGAATCCCATCCGGCAGCCCAAAAAACGGAGAAAGCAGGTGCCCTTCCAGATGGTTCACCGCGATGAACGGCTTTTCCAGAGCCACGGCGAGGCCCTTGGCGGCTGAGGCACCAATCATCAGCGAACTGGCCAGGCCAGGCCCGGCTGTCGCCGCAAACACGTCCACATCCCTCATCCTCAGCCCCGCCTCCGCCAGCGCCTTTTCCAACACACGGCGCAGCGCCACCAGATGACTGCGCGACGCCACCTCCGGCACCACCCCGCCCGTCGCTTGATGCAACGGGATCTGGGACGCCACCTCGCTCGAAAGCAACTGCCCATTCCTCACCACTGCGGCTGCCGTCTCGTCACACGACGTCTCAATGGCCAGAACCACGCCTTGCCCCCCGGTTTCAGCTCCAAATCCCGGGGTCGAACCCGGTTCCGCCGCAGTCCCTCCACTCATCGCAACCAGCTCTCCTTCCCCGTCCGCTCCGCATAAATCAGCAACCCGCGCAGGGCGGCAGCAGCCCGCCCGAGCTGGGTGTCCCGGAACTCCTCCACCTCCGCCCGCTCCTCCGGCGTCAACGTCTCCTCGCGCCGCTGCAGCAGCAACAATCGCTCCTGTTCGGGGCTGAACACCGCCCGCACATGCGGCACCACCCCGTGTTCGTGGATCACCCGTTTGCTCGGCGTGTAATACTTCGCCGTGGTCAACCGCAATGCCGACCCGTCCTGCAGCTCAATCACACTCTGGACCGACCCCTTCCCAAACGTTGTTTCCCCCACGAGGACCGCCCGGTTCAGGTCCTTCAACGCCCCCGCCACAATCTCCGATCCGCTCGCACTGCCGTGATTGATCAGAATCGCAACCGGGTACCGGCGCCGCGCCCCGGCCCGGTCCGGTGTCCGGTACACCCGGCTCTGGGAGGATACCCGCCCTTCGGTGGACACCACGGCCGTCTTTGGCGGCAAAAACTGGCCTGCCACCTTCACGGCGGAATCCAGGAGCCCACCCGGGTTGAACCGCAAATCCAGGACCAGCGCCTGCATCCCCTGTTTTTCAAGAGTGTCCAGGTGCCCCCCAAGCTCCTCCGCCGTCGGCATATTGAACTGCGTGATCCGCGCGTACCCCAGTTTGTACCCGCCCCCGAGATCCTCCCCGAGCATCCGCACATCCCGGACACTCGCCACAGAAATGTTTTCGCGCACAATCTCAAACTCGCGCAACCCGCCCTCCGAGCGCAGGACCGTCAGGACGACCTTCCGCCCCACGTCGCCCCGCAGCATCCGGGTGATCTCCTGGAACTCCAGCCGCTCCGTGAGCCGGCCGTCCACCCGGAGGATCCGGTCCCCCGGCACCAGCCCGGCCCGCGCCGCAGCCCCGCCCTCGGTCACCCCGACGATCACCAGTTCACCGTCCCGCTGCACCACCTGGATTCCCAGCCCGCCAAAATGGCTGCTGGCATCCTCCTGCAGCCCCTTGAAATCGTCCGGATCCATGAATTGCGAGTGCGGATCCAGGCTCGAAAGCATCCCGCGCAACGCCGCATGCGTCAGGCGCCGGCACCCCGCACGGCCCGCATCCACGTAATCCTGCCGGATCAACTGCAGCGCCCGGGCAAACACCGCCATGCTCGTGTAGCCGCCATCCGGCTTTTCATCGCCCGCTTCTGCAGCTTCTGCAGCTTCTGCAACCGCCGCCATCTCGGCCAGAGCAGCCAAGACCCGGGAAGCGCGCGGCGCCTCCACGATGCCGGGCCCGGAATCCATATTTGAATCGATCTTGGAACGCGGTCCGACGGCACCATCTCCAGCCGCCGCAGAACCGACCGGGTGCGCCAGCAACTGCGCGGAAACCAACCCCAGAAAGAAGGCCAGAATCCACACAATCCCCTCACGCATCGGCCTTCGGGCCGATGAAGCACCGGGGTTGGACATGCAGGGCAGCGTCATCCCACAATCCCTACCACAGGACGGGCCGAAGTAAACTCAGGGAAACCCGTGGCGGAAGCCTCAGACGCCCTACTCGCCCATGTTGAGCCGGACGTATTCCATGCTCAGGTCCGTCGTGTACACCACGTACTCTGCGGACCCCAGATGCAGGTCGATCTTCACCGCAAACCGTTTCTGCGCCACGATCGCCTGCAACGTCGACATCGGAGTCGCACTCACCACACCGCCCTTCACCGCCAGCACTCCGTCGTAGTAAATGTCCGTCAACTCCTCCCGCATCCGCACCCCGCTGTACCCGATCGCGTCCATGATCCGCCCCCAGTTCGGATCCCCACCAAACCAGGCGCACTTGGTCAGCGTCGACTTCGCCACCGCTTCCGCCGCACGACGCGCATCGCTGAAACTTGCCGCACCGTTCACGTGCACCTCCACGAACTTCGTCACCCCCTCGCCGTCCTCCACAATCAGCTTCGCCAGAGTCCGCGTCACAAAATCGAGTGCCGCCTGAAACTTCTCAAACTCCGGGGTACCGCACTGCAGCGGAAGGTTTCCGGCAAGGCCATTGGCGAGGATGAGCACGGTGTCGTTGGTGCTCATGTCGCCATCGATGGTGATCCGGTTAAAGGACTGTTCCACGGCCACGCTGATGCAATGCTGCAACACTTCCTTCTCCAGCACGGCATCGGTCGTCAGAAAACACAGCATCGTGGCCATGTTCGGATCGATCATCCCGGCGCCCTTTGCGATCCCGCCAATCCGGACCTTCCGGCCGCCCAACTCCAGTTCCACCGCCACAGATTTCGGGAAGGTGTCGCTGGTCATGATGGCTTCGGCCGCTGCCCCGCTGCCTTCGGCGGAGATCCGTTCCGGAAGTCCCCCGATGGTTTGCTCCATCTTTTCAATCGGGAGCGGCACCCCGATCCGGCCGGTGGAACACACGAGTACCTGCTTTTCCTTCAGTCCGAACGTCTTGGCCACCGCCCGGGTCATCCGCTTGGCGTTTTCGATCCCGTTGGGACCAGTGCACGCATTCGCGTTCCCGGAATTGGCCACGATCGCCCGGATGTCCGCCCCGCCCAGATTCAGCTTAGAAACGCGGACCGGAGCCGCCTTGACCCGGTTCGTGGTAAAAGTCCCTGCCGCCACGGTGGGCTGCGGCGAGTACACGAGCGCGATGTCCGGCCGGTCCGGATTGGTGGCTTTGATGCCACAATAAATGCTTCCCGCAAGGAAACCCAGGGGCGCGGTCACCCCGCCCGTAATCTCTGTGTAATGCATGGCCATCGAAATTCAGCCCCGTACAACACCCGATTCCCCTGAAGGAAACGAGAAAAGTTTCCACAAATTTGCAGTCCCTCCCCGACCGGAATCCGGGCGGAACGGAATGAAACCACTCATCCCTTCTGCATCCCAACCGGAACCACCCACGTTCCCGTTTCTGCCCAAGCGCAGCCCAGTGCCAGTTGACCTGCCTGATTTCCTGAACCAGCGCCCCTCCGAGAGCGCCCAACCAACATCTCCCAAGCGCCAAAACTGAGGCCCGGACGCAAGAACGGGCCGTTTTTTGCAGCTAACAAAATCGCCCCAAGGAGGGTTGACCAGCCGATTGATAGCCCCCACCAACCCTAGATTCGTGAATCGACAATCGTGGTGCGCAGCCCGTGGAAGACCGTGGAGACAGAACGCAGCGGCTGCGTTCCGCTGAACCTCGGGGAAATCAAGCAACAATTGAATGAAGAAAACACTCACCCGCACCGTCGCCCTTCTCGGGCTTGCTTCCCATGGGATTGCGGCCCCCGCCCAGGAAAAACCCAATGTGATCGTGATCCTCGCCGACGACCTCGGATATGCCGATGTCGGCTTCCAGGGCTGCAAGGACATTCCCACGCCCAACCTCGACGCCTTGGCGGCCGGCGGCGTGCGCTTCACCTCGGGTTATGTCACCTGGCCGGCCTGCGCCCCTTCCCGGGCCTCACTCATTGCCGGGCGGGACTCGCATCGTTTCGGTTTTTACGCCAACCCCACGCCGGTGCTTGCACCCGATCAGGGGTTGCCTGCCGGGATGAGCACTGTCCCGCGTGCCCTGCAAACCCACGGTTATGTCACGGGCGGGGTCGGCAAGTGGCACCTCGGCTCCGCGCCCGACCGGCACCCCAACAGCATGGGATTCAGCGAGTGGTACGGGTTTCTCGGCGGCGCGCACGAGTATTTTCCCCGGGCGACCTACAAAACGTGGCACAAGGGCGCGAAGACCGCCCTTCCCAAACGGCCGTGGCCGGAATGGTTTTTGAACGTCACCCTACCGATCGTGCGCGGCAACGAACCCGTGAAAACCGACCGTTACCTCACGGATCAGCTCAGCGGCGAGGCGGTGGATTTCATCACACGCCACCAAAGCGACCCCTTCTTTCTTTACCTCGCCTACAACGCGCCCCATTCGCCTTCAGAGGCGCCGGAAGATGAGGAAGCCAAGTATAATCTGGAGAAGCTGACCAAAATCGACGGGGTCACTCCGATACAGAGGCGAACCTACGCCGCCATGGTTTCACGAATGGACCGGGGCGTCGGCGAAGTGATGTCGGCATTGAAACAGAACGGACTCGAGGAAAAGACGCTGGTTTTTTTCCTGAGTGACAATGGCGGAGGGCATTCCGGACCCGAGTATCCCTCCTCCAATCATCCGCTGCGCGGATACAAAGGGGAACTCTACGAAGGCGGCTTTCGCGTGCCCTTTGTCGCCTCATGGAAAGGGAAAATCCCGGCAGGCACCACCTGCGAGCAACCCGTTTCATCCCTGGACATCGGCGCGACAGCACTGGCTTTGGCCGGTGGCGTCCCGAGAGACATGAAGCTCGACGGCGTTGATCTGATTCCGCACCTGACCGGCCAGAAAAAAGAGCCGCCTCACGCCCAACTCTTCTGGAAGCTCAACTCCCGCGGAGTGATCCGCGAAGGGCGTTACAAGTTGATCACCGCTGTAAACAGACCCAAGTGGGAGCTGTACGATCTGGAGGCGGATCCCTCCGAAACCAAAAACCTCGCATCGGAGAAACCGGACTTGGTCCAACGCCTGAACACTGCCTGGCTCAGCTGGAATACGGAGATGCCGCCACCTGCATGGATAAAACCGCCGGAAAGCCAATGGGGGTTGCCCCAGTATCAGGGCCCGCTGTGGCCGGAAGAAAAAGCCTCCCGATAGCCGGTCTGATGTCATGAAACGAGCCTACATGAGTGTCTTCGCGCTGCTTCTCTGGGTTTCCACCCCCCAAGCGGGGGCTGATCCCACCATACCGGAGATTGAGGAACCCACAGACGGCGAACAGACCACCGTGTTCTCTCCCCACTTCGCGTGGAAATCTCCGGCAGGAGAATGGAACTGCGAGATTGAGATCGCCCGGGATGCCGCTTTCCAAGAGATCGTCGATAGGGATGCGATTCCCGCACTCAGCGGTTGGTACGTTTGTGCCGAGCGCCTCGCTCCCGGTGACTATTTCTGGAGGCTCCGTTTTCAAGAAGCCACCGGTCAGTCCGGCGCCTGGACCGAAGCTCGACGGCTGGAAGTGGTCAGGCCCAAGCGGACATTGCGTGTCTCACCCGGAATGACCGAACCGGAGCGCCAAGCGGTTTTTCACGAACTCCAAAAAGATCCCCACTCCGTCAGGCTGATCTTTGAAAAAGGCGTTTACCGTTTCACTCCTGAATTCGAACAATCGGTGATCGACGTAAAGAATGGCCGGGATGTGCTGATCGAGGGGAATGGGAGCCGCCTCATCAACTGCGAGCCCTCCGCAAAGCTCTGGAGTGTGGTGGATTCAAAAAATGTGGTGATTGAAAACCTCTCCTATGAGTACGACCCGTACCCGGCGAGTCATGCGCGGGTGCTGGCCTTGGACGCGAAGGCTGGCACGATGGACGCCGAAGTCCTCGATGGCTTCGATCAGGAGCGCTACCCGCGCATGGTCAACCAGATGTTCTGTTACGCCCTGAACCCGGCAAACCGCAGGCAACTGCATCCCGATCGCCCGGGGCACACCTACCTCGCCCCGGAAAAGACGCAGAAAATCGGCGAACACCGTTACCGCTATTTTGCCCGGGAGGAGGTCGAGAAAAGGTCGCTCGGCATGCTCCAGGCGGGCGACGAAGTGCTGATTCCCTACCGCCGCTGGCCCGTCGGGATGGTGGCCCGGTGCGACAACTTTCTATTCCATAACGTGGTGACCCACGGCGCCGAAGGCTCAGTTTTTATGGGCGGCGGCAACAAGGACATGAAGTTCATCGGCTACACGAGCCGACCCACGCGCGAACCGCTCCCCGGCAACGCCTGGGTCAGCGGCAATGACCGACGCGGCCCGTGGATTGAGCACTGCCTTTTCGAGGCCCTCTCCGACGACGGTCCGAACGTCACCGGCAACCTCTATCTCATAGAATCCCAGCCATCCCAAAAAACTTTTCAGATCGACACCGGGCCCGGATACCAGGACGCCGTCTGGAAACCCGGCGACAAGCTTCTCTTCTGGAACCCGACCACGGGCGAGGTGCTGATGGAAACCGACGTGGCAGAGGTCCTCGCGGAAAAGCCCGGCACCGGCAGAAAAACGATCACCACCGTGGAGGCGCCAACGGGGTTGAACCCCGGAACCGACATGCGGCAACACACCCATGTCTACAACCTCTCCTGTCAGAACACCGGGTTCGTGGCCCGTAACAACCGGTTTGTCGATGGCCGCAGGTTCGGGTTGAACGTCAAAGCCATCAACTCGGTGATTGAGAAGAACTACTTCGAGGGCCTCTCCTCGAGCGCTATTTACATCGAGAACGAGCCGACTGGCTGGGAGGGAATTGTGGGCCGCAACATCGTGGTACAGGACAACACCATCACCCGGTGCGGCTTTGGACGTGACATCTCCGGGCTCAAACGCGGTGCCATCCAAGTCAACCTGTGGCGGGTTCGCAAGCCCGACGAGCGCGACAACGAGTCGCCTTGGTTGGGGCACCGAAACATTCTGATCCGCAACAACGTTCTCACCGACTGGGAAACCTACGGCATCGCAGTCGACAACGTCGAAGGCTGCCGGATTGAAAACAACGAACTCACAAATCGCCAGAACATGACCTTCGCCAAAAAAACGAATATTGGCATCTGGGTCCGCTCGGTGACGAAGGGTGTGGTTTTGAAAGCGAACCGGATCACGGATCAGCGGATTTTTGAACACACCCGCATAGAGTAACCCTCCGGCAGCAAAACGTCAGATCCACCAAAAGAATAGCAGCCACTTCGGAACCCGGAAAATCTCCGCCCGCTCTTCAACGCAGTGCGCTGGAAAGCCGCCGCCGGAAGGAAAAGCCTTCAAAGACCTTGGACGGTATTTCCCCAGACGTCTCGCTAGAAGGTGAGATCGGAAGGGAATGTACGTAGAATCTGGGTTTTAAGAATTTTCCGGAGTTTTGAGTCATATCTCGGCTCTTACTCACAATTCCATAACAGGTTCATACACCTTCCAGGTTGAGCGTGGATTGAATCCAGAACGCTTTTATGCAGCGTGGCATTCGCCGGATTTTTCTCAGCGCCTTCTTCGCTTCGGCGCTCAACTCCCAGAGATCCTTGGGTGCAAGGTTGGCTAACTCATTATTCTTGGCGTAGCCCCAGAGATATTCGATGGGATTGAGTTCCGGCGCATATCCAGGTAACCGCTCCACCCAAACGCGCCCCTTGGTGCTCGCGAG
>CAIURC010000002.1 GCA_903901425.1 uncultured Spartobacteria bacterium
CGTGAGATGGCAGAGGTGGACATGCCGGGGGTGAAGGTGCTGGGGCCCGTGAGAAAACAGGCAATCGCCTGTTCCCAGTAGGTCCTGGGAGTCCCCGGTAGGTTCTGGGGGGGGCTGGGGGGGGGACAGAGAGTTAGCCCGGAGTTCTTTCCGGGAAAAGTCAGTTGGCGGTCGCCGGCTGAAGAAGAATTGGACGAGGCGAACGGGGTTCGCCTTTTTGTGCTGCCCGGATTTCTGCCCGGCAATTGACTCAGCTTGCGCCTGAGCAGCCTGAAAGGATCTGAGGCGTGAGTTTTAAGCCCCATTTTTCCACTTTCTCGTGGGGCGGGCATGCCGGGGTGAGGTTTTTCCCACGGGCAATCCCGTGATAAACAATCAATCAACCGCCCGTGTGGTACTGCAACTGCGCAAAATCGCGGGTCTGTCCCCAATTTGCGGGAGATCACGCATTTTTCGGGTCTGTCCCCAGAAAAGCGCAAAATCGCGGGGTCTGTCCCCACTTCAAAAAAATAGGGAGCAGGGAGAAAGGGGATCAAATAGGGACAGACCACAGAAAACTAAGAACCGCGGCTTTCGAGGGGCGCAGATCGGCGAAATTCGCATTTTCTCGCAACTTTTGCTTAACCCCGGGTTTCTCCACGGGGTGACTGAGCAGTGCTCCCAGCCCCCAGCCTTTGCGGTGCCCCCAAAAGAAAACCCGCCAAAAACATGGGCTCGGCGCGCCAAGCTGCTGAGCCTCACAAGTGTTCTTTGCGTGGCCGTCCTCCCTACCCGAGACGGAGCCGCAGCTGCCCCCACTCCGCCCCCAGCTTTGGCACAGTTTCTCGAGGAACACTGTCTGAAATGCCATGAAGGCGAAGCAAAAAAGGGGGACTTGGATTTGGCATCCCTCTCGTTCGACCTCGGGAACAGCGAGACATTTCTCAAATGGGTACACGTTTTTGACCGTGTTACAGGGGAGGAAATGCCGCCCCCAAAGAGAACGCAGCCTCGGGAAAAGGTCCGTGCTGAATTCCTTGAAGCGCTGAAGGGCGCCCTCAGAACTTCAGACCTTGCCCGTGAAAAAAGCGTGGGGCGAGTCCATGCGCGACGCCTGACACGGGCGGAACTCGAGCACAGCCTGCAGGACGTGCTGGGCATTGAGAATCCCTTTCAGGCGCGTCTGCCGGAAGACATCCTGACCGCGGGATTCAGCACGGTAGCCGACGGACAACAGGTTTCCTCGAACCAACTCCAGACCGTTCTTGAAGTCATCGACACGGCTCTTGAGGACGCGTTTGCTCAGGCGCAGAAGGAGCGGGACGGATGGAAAAAAACGTTCACCTGGCAGGACCTGCAACGCAACCCCACCAGCGGTGTCAATTCTGCACGCGGCCCTGAGGGACGCCCCTCCCATCAGGACGTTGTCTCTTGGAACGTGAACCGGACCAACGATTTTTATGGTCGCCTTGAAAAGACCAAGGTTCCTGCCGCCGGGCGGTATCGCATCCGGGTTGAGGCATTTGCAGTGAACGCGCCAAAAGGTGAACGCGTGTGCGCCAGCCTGTTTGGTGGCGAACATGTGAGCACCTCCCCTGAACGCTACCTGATCGGAGCGATCGAGGCGGATGAGACTCCAGCGGCATACGAGTTTTTTGCGTGGATGGAGAAGGGGGACCTCCTCAAGGTACGCGTCGCGGACGGCACATTGCCCAAGCGCGGGGCCTTGAAACATCCCCAAAACCGGGAGGTGATTGAGGATCTGGATGGGAAAGGGTACGTTGGCATCGCAGTACGGACGGTTGAACTTGAACGGACAGACCACCAACCAGACCGCACTTGGAGCCGTCTTTTTGGCCACCTTCCTCGCGCACCAGTTGCTGCCGCGACTGGCAAAACACCCCAGTCAAAAAAACAACCCGCCCCCGGCCAACGGGTCCCATTCTCAAAGAACCCAAACGAGGATCTTCAGATTCTCGTTCAGGCGTTTGCCAACCGCGCGTTCCGCCGTCCGGTGAATCCGGATGAAATCGAGGGACACCTGCGACTGGCCAAATCTGAGCTCCGGTCAGGCGCATTATTTCCAGAGGCGCTCCGGGCTGCGTACCGCGGGATATTGTTGTCTCCCAAGTTTCTGTACTTTGACGAGGCGCCCGGACCTTTGAGCGCACACGCGCTGGCTTCGCGGCTCAGTTTCTTTCTCTGGAGCGCGCCACCGGATGACGAGTTGCGTGCCTCGGCAGACTCGGGACGGCTGCTGGATTCGCGAGTGCTTTTTGCGCAGGCAGAACGCCTGCTGGCTGCGCCCCATGCCAGCCGATTCGTTGAGGGGTTCACCGACCACTGGTTGAAGCTGCGGGAGATTGACGCCACCACCCCGGACGAAAAGCTGTACGAGGAGTTCGACGACCTGCTCAAGGCGGCCATGCTCGAGGAAACCCGCGCTTTCTTCCTCGATCTTGTCAGAAACGACCGTGGCGTACGAAATCTTGCGGATTCGCAGCACACCTTTGTCAACAACCGGCTCGCAAAGCATTATGGTCTGCCTCCACTTGCTAAGCCGGGAACACAGCAGGTTCCGCTGCCCCAAGGCACCCACCGCGGCGGATTGCTGACCCATGCCAGCGTATTGAAGGTCACGGCCAACGGCACCACCACCTCCCCCGTAACCCGCGGCATCTGGGTCCTCGAAAAAATCCTCGGCCAGCATGTGGGCGCGCCGCCGCCCAATGTGCCGGCAATCGAACCCGACATCCGCGGGGCAAAAACCATCCGGGAACAACTCGAGAAACACAGGGCAGAAGAGAACTGCGCGGTCTGCCATCGGAAAATCGACCCGCCGGGATTCGTGCTTGAAAATTACGACGTTATCGGTGGCTGGCGGACAAACTACCGGGCCGTTTCCGGAAAAGGCGCCCGAAAAGAAGGTCCCCGGGTGGATGCCAGCTACCAGTTGCCGGACGGACACGGCTACAAAGACCTCGAGTCGCTCAAAAGTGCGCTTCTCCAGCATCCAGAAAGCTTGGCCCGAACCTTGGTCTGGAACCTCGCGACCTATTCCACCGGAGCAACGCCGTCCTTTGCCGACCGCGACCGGATTGCGCAGGTCGTTTCTGCGGCAAAAACCCGCGACTATGGGGTCCGTACGCTGATCCACGCCCTGATTCAAAATCCCCTCTTCAAAAACAAATGACCGGATACGCCTCCGTGGCCAATGCCACCTGCTGTTCCACTTGAAATCCCCCATGGCCACCTGCACGTTCAAAAAACATCTCTCGCGTCGTTCCTTCTTGAGAGCTGCGGGTTTGACCATCGCCCTTCCCTGGCTGGAATCCATGGTGCCCGCACTCGCTCGCTCCCCGGGATCTCCACGTCGCTTTGTCGCGGTCAGCAACGGACTCGGATTTCATGCCGCCCATCTTTTCCCGGACACGCCCGGAGAAAACTATGAACTCACCCGGTACCTGAGACCGCTGGAAGATTTACGCCGGGACTTCACGGTGATCTCGGGCGTGTCTCATCCTGGCGTTTCCCGTGGGCACTCGGCTGATGTCTGCATTCTCACGGCGAAGCCCAACCTGTCCGGCTCTAATTTCCGGAACGGAATTTCGCTGGACCAACTGATGGCGAGACACATGGGTACTGAGACGCGGCACCGCTCACTTTCTCTGGGAGTATCCGCTGCCTCCAGCACCTCCTACACGGAGTTGGGTGCGATGATCATGCCCGAACAATCTCCGCAAAACCTTTTTGGCAGGTTGTTTGGTGCGGAAACCCAGCAGGCACAGCAGGAGAACCTCAAACGCCTTCAGCAAGGCCGGAGCATTCTGGACCTTGTGGGTAACGATGCCAAAGGGCTCCAGCAGCGAGTTGGGGCCGGGGACCGTGAAAAGCTGGATGCTTTCTTCAGCAGCGTCAGGGACCTCGAGAAGACGCTGGCGGCGGACCAGAACTGGGCCAACAAACCGAAGCCTGCGGTTGGATTGAAGCCCCCTAAGGCCGTGCAGTCCAAAGCCGACCTGATTGCGTTTCAAGACCAGATGTTTGAGATCATGGCCTTGGCTTTACAGACCGATTCCACCCGTCTCATCACGCTCCACACCGGTTCAGGCAACGGCAAAATTCCCCTCGAAGGAGTGGAGGAAGGCTATCACAATCTCAGCCATCACGGGCGGGACCCCGGCAAACTCGAGCAACTGGCGATTGTTGAAGAAGCTCAGATGCGAGCTTGGGGCGGGTTCCTTCGCAGGCTCAAATCTGTGCCTGAGGCGGAGGGCACACTTCTCGACCGAACCATGGTTCTGCTCACCTCGAACCTCGGCAACGCCTCTGCCCATGACACCAAAAACATGCCCGTGGTGTTTGCCGGAGGCGGATTCAAGCACGGCCAGCACCTTGCATTTGACCGGCAGGACAACTACCCGTTGCCAAACCTCTACGTGTCAATCCTGCAGCGAATGGGGCTGCCGTACGACCGGTTTGTGACCGGGTCCGGCACCATGCGCGGCCTTGAAATGGCCTAGCCGCCAAGACTCAAGGAACACCAAGGGCGGCCTTGCCCTCCGAGGGCAGCCATGCCATCTAAACCCCAACGTGTCCCTCCGTCTCCACATGCTGCAGGTCGCCCGTCTGGCTGCGCGCCTTCTGGGCGATTCCACTCCACTGGTTGCCCAGTTTCTTCAAACCCAACTCGGCCCGGAAGGCGCTGGCAGGGACCGGGACGGGCGCCCAGACCTCTACTACTCCATCTTTGCCCTAGCCGGACTCCAAGCCTTGGACTCCGAACTCCCGCTTTCAAACCTGCGCTCCCATCTCGCCTCATACGAGTCCGGGGAGAATCTGGACCTTGTACATTTGGGCGCTCTCGCCCGGTGTTGGGGGGTTGCCGGGCTCCAGCACCTCCCCGCCGGTCGAGCTGCGGAGATTTTGACGCGTATTGAATCCCACCGCGCTGCCGACGGCGGCTACGATGCGATGCCCGGAGCGGAATACGGCAACGCCTATGGCTGTTTTGTTGCGCTGGGGGCATATCAAGATCTTGGCATGGCCCAACCCTCCCCCCTTCGCATGGTGCAGTGCTTAAAGTTCCTCGAGACCGAAGACGGTGCTTGGGCCAATACCCGGAAACTCAAAGTCGGCTCCACAAATGCCACCGCTGCTGCAGTCACCCTGCTCCGCCAACTTGATCTTCCTGTCCATCCCCGGGTTGGAGACTGGCTTCTAGCCCGGGCACATCCCAGGGGCGGATTCTTGGCCATGCCGGCCGCACCCATGCCGGACCTACTTTCCACGGCCACCACACTCCACGCGCTGGCTGCGCTGGAGGTGCCTATCTCCAGCGCTCTCAAGGAACGCTGTTTGGATTTCGTCGACTCGCTCTGGACCAACCGCGGCGGCTTCCACGGGCACTGGGCGGATGACGAGCTCGACGCGGAGTATACCTTTTACGGTCTCCTCGCCCTCGGACATCTCTCTCTCTAGCCTTACGCTGGATTCCTGCCGGGACCGGGCCAGGAAACCCGCCGCCGCCAACACCAGCACGTCCCCGGTTTTTGTTCCGGTCTCATCCGGCAAACTGGATCGTGTAGGTCACCACCCGTTCCTCGCCGGGCCGGAGCGACACCACAAACTCCAACGTGTCCGCGTCCCGGTCCAGATGGGGCTGGCTTTCCTTCAGGAGCCGCCAGCTGCCGCCCCGGCGCGGATGCTCCCTGACACGGACCTCCGCCGGCTCCTTCCTTCGGTTTCGCACCTTGACCTCCACCACCTGCGTCGTCAGTTGGTTCGCGGGATCCATGGTCTGGTGAATCACACGGTGCTCGCCCACCAGATCAAACGCATGCCCGGTAAACACCCGCAGAACCTCGTCCTTGGGGGTGTGCTCGATTTCACCTTCCCCGACAAACTCCAACTGCCGGTCAGATCCCTCCGAGAAAAACCGCAGTTTTCCCTTGGGAAGTGCCACACCCAGCCCGTTCGACTCTGAATTCTTGATCTCCCGGAAGACCTGCACTTTCCCGAATTTTGAATCGGCCCGGAGCGCTCCCCCCTCGGTCTCCAGAACATACACCTGGTCCGCCTTCACTCCGGAAGCCCGCAGAAGTTCGACCTGCTTGGTCTCCTGGTTCCGCAACGTCACCGGCTGCAAAACCGTGTAGAGATGGTAGTCGGCAACGGATTCCTCCGCGATCGCCTGTCCCGGGGACGCCATGAGCCCCTTGGAGGCCATGGGCGCAGCCATCGCACGCACCCCGCCCATCCGGGGCTGAAACCCCGGCGGCACCCGCCGGAGATCCCCCGCCAGCACCTTGATCCTGGCGTTCTCAAACGTCCGCCCACTCTCGTTCCGGATCGACACCCAAGCCGCCAGATTCACCCCGTCGCCACCGGCCTGCTCGACCAGATTGTAGCTCGCCTCCCACGAAAATCCGCCGCTCAGGTACGCCAACTCCGCCCGCACTGCCCCGGAAAAACGGGACTCCAGCGTCCATCGGATCGTGGGTTTGAGTTCGTTCTCGCCTGCGGGAAACAGCGGGTCGCCCGGCAGCGAAAACTGCAGCTTGCCGTCCACCTCGATGATGGGCTCCACAATTCCCCCTCCGGCCATCAGGCCCCCACGAACCACCTTCCCAACCACCACCCGATCCGGTTTTCCCGGTTCGCGCCTCAGAAAATCGAGCGTTTTGCCCTCAAACAACCCGAGCAGCAGCGCCTGCGACAATGGCTCGTTCCGGTAGGATTGTTCCAAAATCCGGAACTCTGCCTGCCCGGTTGGATCCCGCAGCACAATGGAGTCGGGCTCCACCTGCGCAGTGGCTTCAGAAAACTCCAGACGCTGGGTGCCTGGCCTGAGCGCCACCGGCACCGTCTCCCGAACATGCGCAGACCCCGTGCTGTGAATCGTCAAGGACGCCTCCGCGAGGCACACCCCAGAAACGGCAGCCGAGAAAGTGAGGAATGTTGAGAGGAACAAGGCAAGTTTCATGGAAACACGGAAGCAACGGAACGCTTTCAATCGGGGCTCTTCGGTCAGTTCTTCGAGTCGGTTCTTCGGTCAGTTTCGGAAGTCAGGAACAGCACACAGGCCAAATCGTGGAACAGGACGGGCAAGACCGGTGGGGCGGATGCTTCTCGCTGCTGCGAAACCGTAGCGCACAGGAACAGGAAATGCACCCCGGGAAATGCATCCGGGCGCATCGTGTTTCGGAGTGCCCCCTCCCAACAAACGCATCCGGTGCCCCAAGGCATCCTAATTTTTGCCCCGAAACAGGGTTATCTCCGCGAAACCGCAGACGGACACCGCGCCGTGCCCGAATCGTTCCTTCGGAACCCTCCAGAAACCCGGCATGCTCCCCCAAAAATTTCCCGTCCTCCAGCCTTTGGTCACCGCAACGCTGCTGCTGTCTCCATGGCTGGCGAGCGCAGCTAAGCCCAACATTATTGTTGTCATTGCCGACGACATGGGCTGGAGGGACACCGGCTACCATGGAAATCCTGTGGTCAAGACGCCGCACCTCGACGACATGGCGTCCAAAGGCCTCCAGTTCGATTTCTTTTATCCGGGCCAACAGATGTGTTCCCCGGGCCGGTTTGCCACGCTCTGCGGTCGGAACCCGTTCCGGGTTGGGTTGCATCATCTTGGCGCCATGCGCCCCCAGGAAATCACCCTTGCCAAGGCGCTGAAAACCGCAGGCTACAGAACCGGCCTATTCGGGAAATGGCACCTTGGAGAGACTGAAACCAGTCCATCCCGGATGGGATTCGACACGGCCGTCTGGTCCCACAACTTCTTTGATCTGGGCGGCAAACTCCAGATCGGTGACACCTCGCAAAAAGTGGCGCTGGAAGGGGACACCTCCGTAGCCTGCATGAATCTGGCGCTCCAATTCATCTAGGAACAAGCCAGCGCTCCTTTTTTTTGCCTACATCTGCTTCGGCTCGCCGCACAATCCGCATCAGGCGGCCCCAGAATTCAAGGAACTCTACAAGGACCAGCCCCCCAAAAAACAGGACTACTGGGGGGAGGTATCCGGACTCGACGCCGCCGTGGGAAACCTGCGTGCGGCACTCAAGAAACTCGGTCTTTCGGAAAACACCTTGGTCTGGTTCACCAGCGACAACGGCGGGATCACTCCGGAATCGCAGGATCCAAGTGGCAAAGGAAAAGGAACGGTCGGCTGCCGGACTCAGGGCCTTTTGGAATGGCCGGCCCGGATCAAAAACCATGTCACCACCGAAATCGTGGCCGGACATGTGGACATCTATCCAACCCTCCTTGAGGTCGCCGGTGTTACTTTCCCCAACCAGCCCGTGCTGGACGGCATCAGCCTGCTGCCACTGATTGAGGGACGGATGAAGGAACGAACCGCACCACTCGGGTTCATGCTCTGGGAGAAAAAAAGAGGCGGGTTCGAATCGGCGGACTTCAATCAAGACACTCAGGGCGTCTGGATTGATGGCAAATTCAAGCTCGTCGTCGAGCCAGCCGGGAAAAATGTCCGGCTCCATGACATCTACGCAGACCCAGCACACACCACCAACCTCGCCCAGAAACACCCGGAAACCGTTTCCCGGATGACAGAAGCCCTTCGTGCATGGCGCAACTCCGTCCGAGCTGGCTACGACGGCAAGGATTACGCCACCCACTAAACAGTTCCCCATGCGCGGAACCTTCCACCGCCTCCCGGAGCCCGGCTCAGACTTCCCGAAAAAAGTTGTAACCACCCGGGGCTCCCGCGGAGATAACTCGGATGCCACTTCCTCCCCCCTCACTCCCAGAGGACGCCTTTGTCCACGCCCTCACCGAGGCGCAGCTCCCGCTCCGTGCGTACTGCGAAGCCAGCCTGGGCCGCGGAGAAGACTCCAAGGACGCATGGCAACGCACCAACGTTGCCCTCTGGCGGAAGGCCGCCGCGTGGGATACCTCCACCCCATTCCTTCCGTGGGCCTTGGGCTTTGCCAAATTTGAGGTTTTGGCCGTGATCCGCGACCGGGGCCGTGAGCGGGTGCTGTTCGACAGCGATGTCGCGGAATTGATGGCCGAGGCCGCACGGGAGCGTGCGCCCTCCGTACCCGCCCGCAGTGTTCAACTGGCCGCCTGTCTGGAGAAACTCTCGGACCGCCAGCGTGAAATGCTCCAGCTCCACTACACCGCCGGGCTTTCAATGGCGGAGATCGCCGATGCGCACAAAATGGGCGTCAGCGCGGTGAAAGTTTTTCTGCTCCGGGTGCGCCGGGCGCTGGCAGAATGCATTCAACAGCAGGAAAACAAGGAGGCACTCGCGTGAAAGCCCCGGACCCACACTGGCAGGACCTGCTTGAAACAGGGCTGCTTCAAAGCCACACTCTCCCGGAGGACCAGCGCACCGCGCTGAACACCCTGCTCCGCACTTCCAAGGAAGCCCGCGAACACGCCGCCCAATTCCTGCTGGACGACGCACTTCTCTCGGAACGCCTCCGCCAAGACCAACTCGAATCCTTTTTTGAACAGGATACCGCTGCAATTGCCGCCCTGCCGGACCACCCGCGCACCCTCCGCTCCAGAAATGCCGCGCGCTTTCCCTGGCGGGCATTGCTCCCCCTTGCCGCAGGACTCGTCATCGGTCTTTTCAGCGCCAGCGTCGTTTTCGGCTACGTCGGGTCCGGACCGCTCCGAGCCTTAACGCTGCTGCATGAAAGCTTTGAGTCTGCGGAACGGGTTCAGGCCAAGGGCGCCCCGCTTACCCCCGGAAACTGGAGCGGCGATTTTTCGGAAGTCACAGGCCCGGCCGCCGGAATCACCCCAGCCCACGGCACCAAAATGCTCCGCTTCCTCCGGGCGGACCACCTCGACAAGAAATCCAAGCCCGGGTTCAACGGGGATATTTACCGCATTCTGGATGTCCGCAAACACACGGCATTGTTTGCGGGAGGCAAGACGGTTCTGACAGCAGAGGCCAGTTTTTGCAGCGTGGCCACCCCGCATCCTTCCGCCTACGAGGCGGGCATCGAGTTGCACGCGATCGAAACGCTGCCCTCCACACCCACCCAGTTCTTCTCTCCCAATACACCTCCCGGCACCCCGCGCCCTTCAGCCGAACAGGAAGCTTCGGATCTGCGCGCCCCCCACTTCACCCCGGCCACTGCCCAACGACAGATTCCTCTGGTCTCCGGTAATGGATGGCAGCGGGTCCGGGTCGAACTCCGGATTCCCGAAGGCACACGGTACATCATGGTGGGCCTTCATCTCGCAGACCGCCTCGCAGGCACCCAACCTCCGGAAACCCGGGACGTCTCTTTCCCGGGCCAGTTCGCCGATCACCTGGAGATCCGACTGATTCCCAAAGTGCCACTTCCCTGACGCCACCCACCTCCTTACCGTCCCCCTCTTGTTTTTACCCATGTTGCCCCCCCGCATCCTCCCGTTTGCCGCCTGGCTCGGCCTCTGCTCCCTCACGGCACAGTCTGAAACCGTGGAACCCCGCGCCGTTCTTCCTCAGAAACACCGGCCCCTGCTCGAATCACACTGCCAGGGATGTCACGGCGCTGAAAAACAGAAGGGCAAATTCCGGATGGATGATTTGCCGCTTGAAATCCGCGACATCCAGACCGCGGAACGCTGGCAGAAAATCCTCAACGCACTCAACTCGGGTGAAATGCCGCCCGAGGACGAAAAACAGCCCGACAAGGCTGCCAAGGCCGATTTTCTTGAAGACCTTGCCAACGTGATGGTGACAGCCCGCAAGGCGCTTAGCGACCAGAAGGGCACCATCACCATGCGCCGCCTGAACCGGCGCGAATACCGCAACACACTCCGGGAACTGCTCGGAGCCGACATCAACGTCAGTGAACTGCCCTCGGACACCGGAACGGGCGGCTTTGACACGGTGGGCTCCAACCTCTTCATGTCGTCCAACCAGTTCGAGCAATACCAGCACCTCGCACAGGAGGCGCTGACCGAAGCCCTCGAATGGCAGGCGGCGCGCGGCGTCGAGAAGAAGCTCCATTACGAGGCCGAATCCACGACCCCCGGGGTCCGCCAGTTTGTCGCCTATCAGATCGATGCGAGGGAACGCGCCCGAGCCTGGGTCAAAGCCGTGGATGAAGCCGCTGCCCAACCCGGGAACCAGGAGATTGTCGCCCAGCTCTCCAAAGACCTCAAACATCCCTCTCATCTCCGGCGCGCATGGGAAAAAATCCCGGGCGCTCCAAACCCCCAATCCTTCGGCTTCGCGCGGGGACTGGCATCCGTGGCGGGAAACTGGGCGGATGTAGCCCTCCACTCGCTGTCTGCCATATTCTTGAATTATCACCAGTACTATCTCGGCCAGCCCGCGGTGGACCGTGGCGCCTACCTCGGCATCCAGACGCTTCATCCCGCCGATCTGAATCTGAACTACATTGAGCTGCTCGTTCCATTTGACTGGCCCGTCGGCAACTACGTGGTCCGCGTCCGGGCCGCCGCCACCGACAACGCCCCGCCGGACCGCCGGTTCATCGATTTCGGCATCCACGCCCGGACCGCCAAGGTCATGGATTCCCGCGAAATCACAGGAACCATGGACAACCCGCAGGTGGTGGAGTTCCCGCTCACCCTGACCCGCGGAAACAACGACCGGATGAACCGCAGCATTTTCATCCGGGAAAAAGGCAGCCACGACACCAATGAGGAGGGCTATCGAAAACGCGGCGAGGCAATCAAACGGAACGGCATCGGCCCCGAACTGGTTCTCTGGGTGGACTGGATCGAAATCGAACGCCTGCCAGATGCCGCTGTGTCCATCCCTCCCGGCATCGCTGCCCTCGGCCTTCCGCTCACAGACAAAGCCCCCGCCCCGGCTCCCGAACAAGTCCGCAGCGCCCTTGAACGCTTTACTCTGGAAGCCTTCCGCGGAAACACCGCGCCTTCCGAGTACATCGACCAGCTTACCGCCCTCTACGACGCGCGCCGGAAAGCCGGGGACAAGCCCGTGGCGGCCCTCAAAGAGACACTCTCCGTGGTGCTCGCCTCCCCGATGTTCCTCTACCTCGCTGAACCCACCCCGGACGAAAAACGGAGGCCGGTGTCCGATATCGAACTCGCCACACGGCTCTCCTATTTCCTGTGGTCCGCTCCCCCAGATGCTCCGTTGCGGGATCTTGCCGCCCGCGGCGAATTGCGAAAACCGGAGGTGCTCGCGGCTGAGACCGAACGGCTCCTGAACGATCCGCGTTCAGAAGCGTCAATCCGCGCCTTTACCCACCAGTGGCTGGGTCTGGATCGGATCGATTTCTTTGAAATCAACCGCGCCCTTTACCCCCGGTTCGACAACGGCACCAAGGTCGCCGCCAAGGACGAAATCCACCAGACCCTGCTCCATCTCTTCAAACACAACAGCAGTCTGCGCGACCTCCTCAAAACCGATTATGTCGTTATCAACCGCGTCCTCGCCCATTACTACGGAATCCCGGGCGTGCAGGGCGATGACTTCGAAAAAGTCAGTCTCCCCAAGGACTCGCCCCGGGGGGGGCTCCTGGGCATGGCCGCCATCCAGTTCATGGGCGGCAACGGAGAACGCACCAGCCCTGTCGAACGCGGCGCCTGGGTCCTCCGCAAACTCTTGAATGAACCGCCGCCACCAGCACCGGCCAACGTCCCCGCCATTACCCGCCTCGCCAATAAGGTGCTCACCACACGGGAACGCCTCATGGCCCACCAGGAAGACCCCCAGTGCGCCAGCTGCCACCGCAAAATCGATCCCATCGGGTTCGGCCTCGAAAACTTCGATGCCGCCGGCCAGTGGCGCACCGAGGACAGCTACACCGCCATCGACGCTGCCGGAAAACCCGATCCGAAAACCAAGAAGACTTGGCCCATTGAACCCGGTGCCACCCTCCACAAAGGCCCCGCATTCTCCAACTACGCCGAACTGCGCGACCTCATCGCAGGCCGCTCAGACGCCTTTGCCCGCGGGTTCAGCGCCGCCCTTGTCGAGTATGCCCTCGGACGGCCCTGCGGCTTTAGCGATGAACCGCTCCTTGAAACCATGCTGCACCAGTCCAAGTCCAAAAATTTTGCCCTGCGCGAGTTTATCCATGCCCTCGTCCGTAGCCACGAATTTCACACCAAGTAACCCCCATGAACCTCCCATTGAAACGCCGCCAGTTCCTGCGCTCCGCCACCGCGCTGATCGCACTTCCCGCCCTAGAATCCCTCGGATTCCGCCGGTTCGCTTCAGCTGCCGCACCCGTTGCTGCTCCGAAACGCCTCGTCTTTCTGGGCTTCGGCTGGGGGATCACCACGGAAACTTGGTTCCCCGACCCCAAACAGCTTGGCGCAGACTACGAACTGCCTGCTGGACTCGTTCCGCTTGCCAAGCACAAAGCCGATTTCTCCATCGTCCAAGGGCTCTGCAACAAATATTCCAATGAAGGCCACTGGGGCAGCACCATGTGGCTGACCGGCGCCAACCGGTTTGCCGAGCCAGGCCAGAATTTCCACAACAGCATCTCCGCGGACCAGGTGGCCGCCGCCAAACTCGGTCTCGATACCCGGTTCGCCTCGCTCCAGCTCAACTGCAGCGAAAACGCCGAGGCATCCGGCCACGGCCCCGGCCTGTCCATGGCTTGGGATGTCAGCGGCAAACCCGTGGGCGGACAGAGAGGTCCGGTGGAAGCCTTTCACCGCCTTTTTGCCCAAGACAAAACTCCGATTGAACAACAGAAAGCGATGCTCGCCCAGAAACGCAGCATCCTCGACACCGTGCTGGGCAACGCCAAGGCGCTCCAACGCAACCTCGGCAAAACCGACCGCACCAAGCTCGACGAGTATTTTCAAGGGATCCGCGACATCGAAACCCGCCTCAGCAAAGATGAGAAATGGATCGGTGTGCCGCGTCCCGACGCACCCATTCCCGCACCGGAAGCAGGCCTCGCCGGCCGCGAAGAGATCCGGATCATGTACGACATCATGCTCGCTGCGATGCAGACCGACAGCACCCGGGTCCTAACCTATCGGCAGCCCGTCAGCACTCTGTTGACCAGCATCGGAATCAAGGTCGCCCCGCATGACATGAGCCACTACCACTCGACGCTTGGCGAAAAACTCGAGGCCTCCCAACAGCGGGATCTGACGCAGAGCACCCTCCTCGCCGAGTTCATCGACAAGCTCAAGGCCACCCGGGAAGCCGACGGCTCCCGCCTGTTCGACCACGTGGCACTTGCGTACGGAAGCAACATTCGCACCGAACACAACCTCGACAACTGTCCCACCCTCCTCACGGGCGGGGGCGCCGGGATCAAACTCGGGCACAATATCGTGACCCCGAAGGACACCCCGCTCTGCAACGCCTGGCTCACCCTGCTCCACGGAGTGGGCGTCGAAGCCGAAAGACACGGAGACAGCACCGGCCTGCTCAAAGAAATCATCGCCTGATTCTGCCCACCCTGGCGCCCCCCCCCTTCACTCTGCCTCTCTCCATGAAACTGATCCTTGCAGCCGTCGCGCTCTGCGCTTCGCTCCCCTCTTTTGCAGCTGAGCCCCAGCCTGAACTGGCCAAATGGCAGGAAAATTTCTCCGACCCAACCACGTTCCCAACACGCTGGCACTCGTACGGCTGGCTGCCCGATGGAAAAATGGTCTCCGGCCCGACACATATGCACCGCTGGTGGAACATTGAGGACGGGGTCCTGCGGGGACAGACCTTTGGCAAACTTCATCCCTCAGGCCTCCAGCGCAAGGTGTCTGGAACCGACGTCCGACTGAACTGCCGGTTCAAGCTTCAAGAAGGCGGCATGGCGGCCATCGGGTTCAACGGACCCAATCCTATCCTTGAAGCCAACTTCCACCTTGCCGGCGTGCATATCCGTCAAAACGTGATCCGGGCATGGGACGAAGAAAACCTCCATCCCAAAGGCTCCCCGGAGGCCGAGGCGCTGAAGAAAGAAAAGAAAATGAACCGCAAGTTCATCGGCGCAGCGAAGTCCGAGAAGATCGAACTTTCGGTCGATACCTGGCACGATCTCGTTCTGGAGATGCGGGGCCGGACCATCACTGCCCGGATTGATGGTAAAGAAGTGCTCTCCTACCTGACCAATGCCGGTGATGCCCCCAAGGACACCGTTCAGTTCGCTGTGGGCGGCAACGGGTCGGACGTGACCAGCGGTTGGTACGCCGACATCCGGTTTGAACCTTTGACTCCCTGATTCTTTAGGGTTCCACCGCCCCTCTACCAGAAGCTGCTCGAAATCTTTTCTGGCTCCGGGTTAGGGCAGCTTCCCCGCCGGGAGCTCGGGTGGGGAAAATCAGGATGTCCGGGCCCGGTTGCCCCGCGCCCGGTTTCGATCAAAGGGTGGGGCATGCGAAAGATTCGGATGCTGGTGATCGCCGGGGCAGATGGCATCTATCACGTCATTGCCAGAGTCGTGGACAAGGCCCACAAGTTCGGTCCTTTGGAAAAAGACATGATTCTCAGGCGCCTGCGCC
>CAIURC010000003.1 GCA_903901425.1 uncultured Spartobacteria bacterium
CCGTCCCGGATGCAAATACCGATGGCGTTCCCCTCGGGGAACGCCATGGACGCATTGACGTTTCTCCGGGAACAAAATGCGCTTCGACGTTTTCCATCGGGAACGAGACGCACACAACCCCGTTTCTTCGGGGAAAAACCTGCACCCCGCGTTTTCCTCAGGGAACCCACGCAACGACGTTCCCTCCGGAAACGGCGTATCGGCACCAATGTTCCCCCGGGCAACGAAATGCGGATCCTTTCCACCGATAAAGTCAGCGCCAGGTTCCCTTTAAAAACGCGCGAGCGGCCATGTTCCCGAAGGGAACACAGCCGGTAGCCGGTCGGTGGCGCGCCACCACCGGTTTGCAATTCAACAAGCGCATGCACCCCGGTAGGGCGTGCCAGGGGCGCACCAAACTTTGGACCGCAAGAAAACCTAACGGCTCGCCCAAAACCTGCTGAACAGTGAAGTTCTTTCAAATACTTGGCCTTTATGAAACTGGCACCTTCGACTTCAGCAGCCCTGGTCGGTCTCTCAGGGCTGTTACTTTTCCTTGTTCCGGATTTTCCGAAGACCCCCCATCCGGTGTTGCTGGCCCCAGAAGCTTCAGTGACCCCCGAAAAAACCCCTGCCTTTTCAACACCCAAAACTGGTGATGGCGGTAGCTCTTTCAAATCGGATGCCGGCTCCATCGATCCCAGTCTTTCGGATGCCCTTCAAAAAGCCCGATACGCCATTGAACCCATTCCGCCGGATTCCCCGCACAACCGGAACGCGGAATTCTTTGCAGCCAACCCGCGCCAACAACTTCGACTCTGGTTTGCCACAGGAGGGGTGGAGTTCGCAAGTGGATTGAAGACCTCCGCTGGCCAGTTGCCTTGGTTTGTCCACATCGGACTGGCGAGCGTGGGCAGGGACCAGCACCGCAGTGCGGCCGGTCCGCGCTCTGTCCGCGCGAAGGGCAACCGGGTGGAGATCCAGGATCCAGCCACCGGCACCGTGGAATGGTACGAAAACACCCGTGCCGGACTTGAACAGGGTTTTACCGTGCAGAATCCGCCTGATGGAACCGGTCCGCTCCGGCTGGAGCTTGGCTTTTCCCAAAACTCACGGCCGGTTTCTGGAGAAAACTCGGTCGAGATCCGGGACTCCGCTGGAAACCCGCTTCTAGCCTGTTCCGAGCTGAAGGCGTGGGACGCCACGGGGCGCCTGCTTCCCAGCAGGTTCGGAGGGTCAGACAACACGCTTACCCTAGAGGTCGATGACGCAGCCGCGATTTATCCGGTCACAATTGACCCGCTTTTCACCAACATCGAAGCCCGGCTCGCGGAGGAAAAGGTGGTTGGCGATGAATTCGCCACCGCGGTCGCCTTAGAGTCCAATACCGCCGTGATCGGAGCGCCTGGTGCCGACGGCGTGGCCGGCCCCAACTCCGGGGTGGCGTATGTCTTTGTTCGCAACGGGGCTGCATGGGAATTCCAAGCCCGGCTGCAGTCCGAAGACGCGGCGCTGGATCATCAACTCGGAACTTCCGTCTCCGTCTCGGCGGACACCGCCGTTCTTGGATCTCCGGGGCGCGAAGCCGCCTATGTCTTTGTCCGCGCCAACAATCGTTGGACCCAGCAGGCCAGACTCCAGGCATCGGACCCCGCGGTTACCACCAGTTTTTTTGGAGCCTCGGTCCAAATATCTGGGGATTCCGCCGTTGTCGGTGCATTTGGCATCCACGCCGCCTACATTTTTCAGCGTACTGGCAGCACATGGTCCCAGCAGACCAAACTCACCAACCCCGCCTCTGCCGCCCTTGAGAACTTTGGGTTCTCCGTGGCGCTCTCTGGAGACACCGCCGTGGTTGGATCCCCGGCAGCAACGGTCGGCTCCTTCGAAAACCAAGGCTGTGTCGACGTGTTTGTGAGGAACAACTCCGCATGGACCCACCAACAGCGGATCACCGGCTCCTCTGGCGCAGCCTCTGACCAGTTTGGAAGCGCCGTTGCCCTCCACCAAACCACCCTTCTCATTGGGATCGACAGCGTCTTTCAGTCCGCACCAGTCGCGGCCTATTTTTTCACACAATCGGGCAACGTCTGGTCCGAACAGACGAGGATCTCTCCAGCGGGCATCCCGGCCGGGAGCAGATTCGGCGCCGCCGTTTCCCTTGATGCCACGCACGCCGCCATTGGTGCTCCCGGAGAATTCTCGGGTGCCACCTACATTTTTTCGCGCTCGGGAAACATCTGGACACAGCAGTCCAGAATCACGCCGCAAAACGGGTTTTCTGGGGACCTGTTTGGTGCCAGTCTAGCCATCCAATCCGGCACCGTGCTTATCGGCAGCCCAAAAGCCGCCACAGGGGCCGGCCCCGAATCCGGTCTTGCAGAGGTCCGCGTTTTTCAGACTAACAACTGGACTCTTCAAACCCGGTTGACTGCTGGCGACAGCCCCTCATTTGACCTCTCCGGAACCTCCGTTGCATTGTCCGCAGACACCGCCCTGGTGGGTGTTCCCTTTGAGGACACCGCAGGCAGTCCAGACGCCGGTGCCGCTTACGTTTTTGTCCGCTCCGGCAATCGCTGGATCCGCGAGGCAAAGCTCTCTGGCGCCGACATTTCCAACGCCGCGCTGTTTGGAACTGCAGTCGCACTGGACCAGAATGCCGCGCTTGTTGGGGCACCGCACGCGACCCTCAGCAGCCTGCCGTCGGCCGGAGCAGCCTACGTTTTCCGCCGTTCAGATTCGGTTTGGACCCGCGAGGCAAAACTCAGCCTGCCGAGCCCCGCTGCCCAAGATCAATTCGGTGCCGCCGTCGCCATTCAAAACCAAACCGCTCTGATTGGCGCTCCATTTCAAGACAACTCTGGCGCCGTCAATGCGGGAGCTGCCGCCGTCTTTTTATTCTCAGATTCCTCGTGGAGCCTGCAGGCCATCCTCGCCGATGCCAACCCAGTTTCATCCGCCAATGCCGGCGCCGCCGTCGCACTGGACGCGGATTCCGCCCTCCTGGGTGCCCCGGGCCCAATCAACGGCTCAGGAACCTTGGGCAAAGCACTCGTCTTCTCACGCACCGGGCCTTCATGGGCGCTCCAAACCACCCTTTCTTCCGGCGAAGCCTCCGCCGAAGAAGACGGCTTTGGCAGCACCGTGGCACTTCTGAACAACATTGCGCTGATCGGCGCCCCCTTCCGCAACACCCTCTCTGGGACAGCCTCAGGCGCCGCCTACGTTTTCCAAAAATCCGGGGTTCTCTGGTCTCGCCAAACTCGTCTGACTTCCGCCGATGCGAGTGCCGGAGACCGATTCGGAACCTCCGTGGCTCTGGCCCCCTCCATGGCCCTGATCGGCGCCCCTAACCGCACGGTGGCCACACACGCGGGCGCTGGAGTCGCCTACCTCTTCACCGCTTCCGCCTCGGGCTGGAGCCAGCAGGCACAACTCTCTTCTGCTCTGGACAGCTCGCCCGATGACCGCTTTGGATCCACCGTTGCACTCCAGAGCGACACCGCACTCGTCGGTGCCCCGCAGGATGATACTGCGGACCTAGACTCAGGAAGCGCCTACGTCTTTAAACTGGGCGAACTACCCGCCATCCTGACCCAACCAGAATCGCGCACTGTTCTTCCTGGCACCCCCGTGATTTTCTCCATCACAGCCTCCGGCACGGGCCCCCTTCGTTACCAGTGGCGCCGCAATGGCATAGAAATCCTAGGTGCACAGACGCCTTCGCTCACAGTTCCCGTGCCCGCTGCCGCACCCTACGACACCGTCGAGGGTTCCTACGATGTCCTGATTTCCAACCAAGGCGGAGTCGCCACCAGCGCGCCCGCTCTTCTCAAGGTCAACGCGCTTTCCGTACTAACCCAGGTGGATCCCACCACACTCGACCCCGACTCCCATGCCAATGGGTTCCTTGTTGTCCGCATTTTCCCTCCAAACTTGGATGGCACTGGCTGGCGCTTTGTTGGCGAGCAATCCTGGCGCGCCCCCGCGATTCCTGTGAGTGGCCTCGCCCCAGGTGACCGCGAAATTGAGTTTCGCCCAATTCCCGGCTACCTGCACCCACTCCGCGAACCAGTCAGCATTCTTGGAAACTCTCTGACGGCGGTCGTGGACCGCGAATATTTCCCCACCGAAGAACCCGCCACCGGCCAACTCACCGTGAACCTGTTGCCCGCTGCTGTGAACCCCGGGGCACGCTGGCGCTTCCAAGGGGAGCCCGAATCTGCCGCACTGCCATCGGGCGCCACTCGCACAGGGCTCTCGGCCGGAATCTATCTCGTCGAGTTTTCGACCGTGGACGGCCTCTCAAAACCCCGTCCGCTCACCGTGAGCATCGCCGAAGCCGAGTCCAAAACCGCCAACGCCGTTTACACCGTCCCGGATGCCGTGGTCGGAAACCGCCCGCAGACCGCTGGCCTCGACGCAATTCTTGCCCCGGGCAATGCCAACCCTCTTCGGTTCGTCGGCCAGATCCGGAATGAGGCAGGTTCAGGCACCGGCTTTGTGGTCAAACCCCGCGTAGTTTGCACTGCCGCGCATGTGGTCTGGGATGAAGTCGCCCATGCCCCATTCAAAGACGTCCGCTGGTACTTCCAAATCGAACGCGGCTCTCGGGAACCCGCACCCCTGATTCCACGAGGCTCTTACATCCTTTCTGCCTACAGCGCCGCCCGCCAGCAGCCAGGCACGATCCCAGGACAAAGCACTCCGGAGTCCCAGAACTTCGACGTGGCCGTTCTCTGGTTCTTCGACACCGTTGCGGGCAGGGGCGGTTCCAGCGGCTATCTCGCCAGCGATGCCCCCACCAACGAATGGCTGCTCTCCGACCGCCTCAAAACCATCGTCGGCTATCCCCTCGACGGAATCGATCCCGCCAACCAAGGCCGCATCCATGCAATCCCGCCAATCAATGCCGTATTCTCCAAGGGCTCGGACCAAGTGTACCTGACTTCCGACATGACCTCCTCGGGTGGGAACTCTGGCGGCCCTGTCTGCGTCCAGCACGACAACGGCAAGTACTACCCCGCTGCAATCTATCTGGGGGGCTCCTCCCAGACCCGGGTCAGAGCGATCGATCGCGACGTGGTCAAGCTCTTCGAAGATGGGGAGGCGCAGGCCAACCAGACGCCAAACCATGTCGACTTTGGCCAGAGCCTCCCCAACGGGAACCTTGCCACGCCCAACTCCGGCAACCTCACCGTCGTTCTCGAACCCGCCGACGCGCGCGCCGCAGGCGCCGCATGGCGCATCGGTTCAAACGCGTTTCTCGCCAGCGGCCAGACCCGCTCCTTTCTCCCGCGCGGCTCCTATAACCTTCAGTTCAAGCCCGTCCCGGGTTACCAGACTCCAATCGCGCGCGCGGTCACGGTCAACGGCGCCACCACCCTCTCGGCCAACTATGTTCTTACTCCGATCAAACCTGTTGTGACCGCGCCTGTTCCTCTTCAGGCCGCACAGAACCTCCCCGTCCAGTTCCAGATTCAAGGCTCCAACTCCCCCACCGCCTATCAAGCTACCCTCCCCAACTCGGCTCCCCTCTCCAGCATCGGCCTCGCAATCAACCCGGCCACCGGCCTCATTTCCGGCTCTCCCACCACCCCAGGATCTTTCGTTGTTACCCTCACCGCCTCCAACGACGCCGGCACCAGCGATCCCCAAACCCTCACCCTCTCCGTCTCCCCACCAGGCCAACTCTTCGCCTCCCTCCTTACTCCGAACAGCGCACGCGGCAGAATCGAACCCGTCATCCCACCCGAAGGCCGCGCTTTCGCCCTCGGATCCGCAGTCAAACTCACGGCCATCCCGGCTCCAGGCTCCCTGTTTGCAGGCTGGTCCGGGTCCACCTCGGCTGGCCCAGTCGCCTCCACCAATCCCGTACTGACCCTCACCGCTTCCGCTCTCATGCAGGTGGAAGCCCGGTTCGTTCCCAATCCATTTCTCCAACTGGGGGGCAGCTACGTCGGACTCGGTTCCAGCCCCGCTGACCCTGCCCCTTCCCTCGAACCCGCCGCCGGCATCTCCCTCACCTTGGCTGAAACCGGGGCGTTCTCGGGAAAACTCCTCATCGGCTCCCGATCCCTCGGGTTCTTGGGAAAATTCAATCCCGACGGAATTGCCTCGGTTTCCGTCTCCCAAGGGCGCCTGCTCCCACCTCTCACTCTGGCGCTGGCCTACGATCCTTCCGGCTCGGTGACCGGCACCCTCCGCAACGCCAACACGCTCCTTTTCACCCTCGCTCTGCGCCGGGTTCCATGGTCGACCAAACTCAACCCTGCACGCCTGGCCGGAACCTACACTGTGCTTCTGCCTGCAGCGGCTGGAAACGCCTCTACGTTCCCCGTCGGGTCCGGCTACGCGATTGTCAAGATCGACACCGCTGGCAAGGCCACCTGCAGCGGCAAACTCGGAGACGGCACCACTCTTTCCGCCACAGCATTCCTCGATGCCGAGGAAAAAATCCCGTTCTTCTTCGCCCCCACCGCACTCGCTGGCGGAGCAGTGTCGGGCGTCTGGACGTTCCCCACCCTCACCCAGACCGAGGCCGAGCTCACATGGACCGCCGGGGCCCGCCCCCGCGCCGCCTTTTACCCGGCGGCGTTCTCAGGAACACTCAATGCCATCGGCAACCGGTTTTCGCCCACACCGGTCACCGCTCCGGCCTTCACCCCGTCCGACCTCGTGGCGGAGTTCCTGACTCCCAGTCCCCTGACGCTCCAGGATCCCGGCCCGGTCACGCTCGGTGCAAGCAACAAACTCGTATTCGCCACCCCTCAGATCAACCTGCTCCAAGCCAGCCTCAACCCAAAGACCGGCGGGTTCAGCGGTTCGTTCCGGCTTGACGGCAAAACCGTCTCATTTGCCGGAGTGTACCTGCAGGAACTCCGTGCCGCCTCCGCTCTGTTCTTTCTCCCAACGCAGAAGGCTTCCGCCTCCCTGACACTGACCCCTGCTCCCGACACCGAGTGAACCGCCTCCTCTTTCCCATCCTCCTCCTGGCAGGCCTCCAGCCTCTGCTCCTCGCGGATCCCAACCAGGCCGCTCTGGTCGAAAAAGAGGGCCGCGTTGTCCTCACCAAAGCGGGGCAACCCACCATTCAGGCCCCCGTCGGCGCTCTCCTTGAACCCAAGGACCGCCTCGGCACCGGCGAATCCAGCCGCGCCATCCTCAAAATGTCCGAGCGCTGGTTTGCGCGGATTGACGAGGAAACCGAACTCACCGTCACCCCCGCTGCGTTTTCGGCGGGAAACGCTGACGCACTCAAGGTCGCTCTCGGCGGCGCTTTCATCTTCAGCCGCGAGTCCGGAAGCGAAGTCCAAATCCTGACCCCATCCGCCACCGGGGGACTGCGCGGCACCCAGATCCTGGTCCGCGTCGCCCCGGACGGCGCATCCGAATTTCACGTCCTCGAAGGCCGGCTCGAACTCGCCAATCCCCAAGGCCAAATCAACCTTCAGGCGGGCGAATCCGGGGAAGCGCTGCCCGGCAAACCTCCGCGCAAAACTGCCGTCCTGAATGCCCGGTCGCTCCTCCAGTGGGCCCTTTACTACCCGGCCGTTGTCCACCCAGAGGAACTCGGGCTTTCCGACCCGGAAAAACGCCTGCTCGCCGACTCCCTCGAAGCCTACCGTCAGGGCGACCTCCTTGCCGCTCTCGACCGACATCCGCGCCGACTCCCCCCACAGTCCCCGGCCGCACACCTCTACCACGCCGCCGTTCTTCTGGCCACCGGGCGCGTGGAACTCGCTCGCGCCGCCCTCGGCCATGCTCCAGCCCGCCATCCTGCACGCCTTGCGCTCGAACGGCTTCTCACTGCCGTTCTCGCCCCAGCCCCTTCCACACCCCAAGCCCCAGAATCCACGCCCGAACCCAACCCTGGAACAGCCTCCCAGTGCATCGCAGACAGCTATTTTCTTCAGTCCCGCTTCCAGATCCCCGAGGCACTCGCCGCGGCCCGCCGCGCCACCGAACTCCAGCCCGACTCAGGCTTTGCATGGACCCGGGTCGGCGAACTTGAGTTTTCTTCTGGCCGGATTCCAGCCGCTCACGACGCGCTTCAACGCGCCCTGAAGGCCACCCCGCGCAATGCCCAAGCCCACGCGCTTTCCGGATTTCTCCACTGCGCCGACAACCGGCTCGGCCCCGCGCGCGCCGACTTTGAAAACGCCATCGCTCTCGATCCTGCCCTTGCCAACGCGTGGCTCGGCCTGGGGCTTCTCCGGATCAAGCACGGCGACAATCCCGGGGGCCGGACCCTGCTCCAGACAGCTGCCACGCTCGAACCGCAGCGTTCGCTCCTCTACAGTTACCATGGCAAGGCGCTCAGCGCCGTCGGCCTGCACGCGCTTGCCCGCAAGGACCTCGACCTCGCCCGCCAACTCGACCCCGCTGACCCCACCCCATGGCTCTATTCCGGCATCCTTCACCAACAGCAAAACGCCTACAACCCCGCCGTCGCTGACCTCCAGGAATCCCTCCGCCTCAACCAGAACCGCCGCGTCTACCGCTCCCAGTTCCTCCTCGACCAAGACCGCGCCGTCCGCAGCGCCAACCTCGCAAAGGTCTATCAGAACGCCGGCATGGACGACCTCGCCATCCGTGAAGCTGTCCGCGCCGTTGAAGCCGATTATTCCAACGCTTCCGCCCACCTCTTCCTCTCCAACGCGTTCGACGCCCTTCGCGATCCGAACCGTGTCTCGCTTCGGTTTGAAACCGCATGGGCCAACGAACTCCTCCTCGCGTTCCTCCTCTCCCCGGTCGGCGGCGGACCCCTCTCCCAGTTTGTCACCCAGCAGGAATACTCCAAACTCCTCGAAGCCGACGGGCCCGGCGGCAGCTACCTCGGGGAATGGCGCAGCGACGGCATTTTCACCCAGCGCGCTTCTGCATTCCTCACCTCAGGCCGGTTCAGCACCGGCGTCGATGCACTTCACCGCGAGGACAACGGCACCCGCCCCAATCACGACCTCCAACGGACCGAATGGTACTGGCAATCCAAGTTCCAACTCACCCCCGACGACGTCCTCTATTCCCTCGTCAAATGGCAGGACCAGGAAAGCGGTGACCGGTTCCTGACCCGGAACCACCAACCCCTCAGCCCGCGCCTCCGCTTCGAGGAAAACCAGAGCCCGGGCCTCGCCCTCGCCGGCCTCCACCACCGCTGGGAACCCGGCTCCGACACACTGCTGGTCGGAGGCCGTCTTGCGGCCGAACAAACCGTCACAGATCCCCTCACCCAACAAAGCCTCCTTGTCCATCCCGACAATCCCGCGCTCTCGCCCCTCTTTTCCCGGGCCAATCCCGGCGCAGTGACCGGCTCCAACGGCGCTGCCCTCCAATACAACCCGTCCCTGCTCGACTCCCTCCAACCTTTCCTCGGCTCTCAACCGCCCGTCTTCGTCGGTTCCGACGCCTTCACCGTCCGCACCCGGCGCGAATTCGAGATTTATTCTGCCGAGCTCCAGCACATCTTCAGTTCCCCGCGCAACACCCTCCTCTTTGGCTCCAGGATTCAGGACGGCTCATTTTCCACCTCCGCCGAACTCAACGCGGTCAACCCGGCCACACAACCCCTGTACAGCCAGCCTGCCGCACTCCAGACCTTTGACGCCCCGTTCGCCCGCCAGAGCGTCTATGCCTACGACTTTTTTAAAGTCACCCCCGCACTCACCCTCCTCGGCGGCCTTGCATGGGACCAAATCCAGCGCCCGCTCAACTTCCGGTCCCCGCCCCTCACCGAAGGCTCCGATACCGTCCAACGCTGGAACCCGAAACTCGGTGCCGTGTTTACCCCTTCCGCCGCGTTTTCACTCCGCGCCGCCTACACCGAGTCCCTGGGGGGCGTCAGCTTCGACGAAAGCATCCGGCTCGAGCCCGTCCAGTTTGCCGGATTCAACCAGTCTTTCCGCACCCTGATCTCGGAATCCTTGGCGGGCTCCGTCGAGACGCCCGTATTCAAAACATGGAGCGTCCTTGCCGAGGGCGCGCTTCCCACACGCACGTGGCTGGCCGCCTCCTACCAGCACCTCCGGCAGGAGGTCGACCGCCTCAACGGCGCTTTCGAACTCTTCCAAGACCCCGCATTTCCCACCGGCGCAGCCGTGTTCCCCTCGCGCACCCCGGAAACCCTGCGATACACCGAACAGAACCTGACCCTCGGACTCAACCAACTTCTCGGAGCCGAGTTCGCATTCACTTCCCGCTACAAACTCACGTTCGCTGACCTCGACACCGGCCACCCGCTCATCCCCACCACCGTCGCTCCCAACGCCCGAGCCACGGACTCCGGCACCCTGCATCAGCTCCAGTTTTCCCTCCTCTGGAACTCGCCCACCGGCTGGTTTGCACGCTCCGATGCCCACTGGTATTCCGAATCCCTCGAGTCCGCCACCGCAGTGGGTCCGAGCACCGATGCCGGCTCCGACGACTTCTGGCAGTTCCACATTCAGACCGGCTACCGGTTCCACCGGAACCTCTGCGAGGTCAGCACCGGGTTGTTCAACGTGTTTGGCGCGGATTATCAGCTTAGCCCGTTGATTCTTCAGGAACTGCTGCCTCGCAGTCCCACCCTTTTCCTCAGGCTCCGCCTCAGCTTTTAGCCCCATGCAAGCGCTGATTTCTTGGATTCTTCGCTACCAAGCTCCCCTGCTTCACGCAGGACTCTCCATCGTGCTCGCCGCCACCGGCTGGTTCGCCCTCCAGTGGCGCGAAATCCTCTGGCCCCGCAACAACCAGTCCGCTGTCCGCTGGGAAAACCTTGGCATGGACCCCCTCCAGACCCTCAGCTTTGACCTCCCTTTTCTCGCCCGATCACTGGTCCCCGCACTGGTCCGGTCCAGCCCGCCGCCGCCCACCGAAGACATCGTCATCCTTTACATGGATGACCTCTCCGCTCTGCAACTTGGCCAAACTCCCGGACGCCCCTTCCCACGGGCCCTTCACACCCAACTCCTCCACCGCCTCGCCGATGAAGGTGCCGCGGCCGTCCTCTTTGATGCCGTGTTCGATTCCGAGTCCGACGACGACCCGGAGTTCGCCAACGCACTTGCCCGGTGCGGCAATGTTTTTCTCGGGGCCAGCCTCGAATCCGATCTGCATGCCGACTTGGGCTCGACCGCAGGCCAGCCCGGCTTCGCCACCGAGCAACTCTCCAAACGCAACAAAACCCTCTACAAATCCGCCAAGGGCTGGGGCCTCCTCACGTTCCGTCCGCTTGACCCGGATTACGGTGTCCGCAGACTTTTCCCGGGCCTCCCCCGAGACGGCCTCGACCCATGGGCTTCGATCACATGGAAAGCGGCTCAGTTCCTCGGCGCGGACCTCCCGCCCGACCCCCATCCCGACCGCTTCAGGAACCGCTGGATCCAGTTCTATGGCCCCCCCCATTTCCTCCCCCATGCCTCCTACGCCCGAGCCCTGCAGGCCGATGGCGGGATTGCCCCGGGCTTTTTCAAAAACAAAATCGTCTGGATCGGCGGCAGATCCCAGCTCGCCTCCAGCCCCGGCAAACTTCTGGACGAGTTCAGCACCCCGTGGTCCAGGTTCCATGGCCAAGTCTACACACCTGGGGTCGAAATCCACGCCACTGCCCTGCTCAACCTCCTCCACCGCGACTGGCTGAATCGCGTTCCCCCACGCGCTGAACTCCTTTTTGTCCTTCTTTTCGGACTCGCTCTCGGGGCCCTCCGCTACCTCTCTCCGCTCCGCGCCCTCGCCACCGCCGGACTCGTCACACTTCTGATAGCCTCAGCCGCTTTCGCCCTCCATTGGCATTTC
>CAIURC010000004.1 GCA_903901425.1 uncultured Spartobacteria bacterium
CCACGGAGGACACGGATGATCCCAGCAAGCTGGGATTGGCAGATAAAAAAGCGAAAATCTGGCAAGCCTGCTTGCAGAGTTTTTGTTTTTGTCATGCCCCATTCGCGACGCGAATGCACCCGTGCCTCCGTCTATCCGTGACGGTATGAAGTCATGCAGCAACCAGCGCTGGGCAAGTCGAAATGATTGATCCAATGTCCTCGGTGGAACCCGTGAGTGCTTGCAACACGCACGAGTGGCCGAAGGTCCAAAGGTTCGATGATTTTCATGAGCTCACTGCTCCAATCTGTGATTGAACCTTGGCGGAAAGCACTATCGTGGGGCGCAAGACCCCGAATGCCTGACTGCAACCTTCCGTCCGTGGATCAAACCAAATCGGCCGCCCGCGCTGGTTGCCTCCACCCCTAACCGGGCCATCGGAGAAAAACCATGACAAAAAAATACATCCTCAAAACTCAAACAGTTCCTGCGGAGCGGAGCGCGGTGGAGACCTACTTGGCTCCACCACCTCCTTCCAAAGGAAAAATTATCGGCCTGGACTGCCATCCAGACACCTTCACCGCAGCAGTCTTCGTGGGACAAACTCCACATGACGCCCGCAAGATCGGCAGCCGAGAAAACCTCTCACTGGAAGCCTTGCTAAAATGGGCCGCCGCTGAATTGACCCCGCAGGACATCATTTTGATGGAAGCCGGAAGCAACAGCTTCGAGCTCTGCAAACGCCTCGGCAATCTGGGTCTGAAAGCCTGCGTGCTCGAGAGTTGCCATGTCGGGAAGCACGCCAAAACCTATGCCGACAACGACAAGATGGCCGCCGCCCGCATCGCACTGGTCTATCTGGCAGGCAATGCCCCCTGCGTCTGGGTGCCCGACGAGCAAAGCCGCGAACGCCGCGAGTTGCTCCACGCTTACCGCAAAGCCGTTGGCGACCACACAGCCGCCACCAATTCGATCAAAGCCTACCTCAACGGTCGTGGCCTCCGCTTGGGCAAACACGGCCTCGACGAGAAAACCACCTCCCAGTGGATTCTCGATCAGGCAGACTGGTCCGTGTTGCAAAAAAACATCCTCACCGAGCATCTCGCCAATATCACGGAGTCCAAGGAACGCCGCAAACGGCTCTATCGCCTGATTGCCGCCGAGATGGCCGCCGATCCCAAGATGATGCGCTGCATGAAAGTCCTCGGCGTGGGCATCGTCAGCGCGTTTGCCCTGCTGGCCGTCATTGGCGACATAGGGCGCTTTCACAGCCCCGAGAAACTCGTCGCCTACATCGGCCTCAACCCCGGGCAGCGCCAGAGCGGCAAAGGCAAAGACATCCGCTTGGGGGTCGGACGACGCGGCCGCGGCGACATCCGCCACCTCCTCATCCAAGGCGCTCACGCCATCATGCGCAGCGGACGCAATACCCCTCTCGGCCAGTGGGGTTGGAAACTTTTCGCCCGCAAAGGCAATCGCAATGTTGCCGTCGCAGCCATCGCCCGCAAACTTCTCGTTCAAGTCTGGCACCTGCTCCACGGAAACCCGCCGCTCGCGCTGGAATCCGACACAAGCTTCCGCATCAAACTCCAGAAACTCGCCGTTGCCCTTGGCTCCACTTTGCGAACCGGAATCGGACTCGGCAAAACCTTGGAGGACACGATCAAAACTTTGCTCTCGCGCTGCCAAACCCATCCAGAACCTTCAGCCAGTCCATGCGAAACTCCCCAACCAGCCTGATGGGGGCTATGCACCCCCAAACCCCGCACCGCTCGCCGCGGCAGGCGTTCGGGGGAACCAAAGTCCCCGGCTACGGCAGAAGCATAAAAAAAAATCGCTCCGATCCCACTTTTTTCCTTGCCTGACTACATGCCTGAAATCTGTGGATAATTCCTACTGGCGGATTTAGGATAATAGAAACTCCATACGAGGTGAAGGAATTTAAAAGCAAAAAAAAGCCCGGTGCCTTGTTTCCAAAGCACCGGGCATAATCCTGGCAACGAC
>CAIURC010000005.1 GCA_903901425.1 uncultured Spartobacteria bacterium
AGCTTTCAACCCAACCGCATGTTCGGTGTTGCCGTTAAAGCCGTTCCCTGAAGCCGCGCAGGGTTGTACCGCTCAGCCGAAAATCTCGCCATAGCCACCGAATCCCCCCATGACCGCCAACACCCCGCTCAGCCGCCGTCGCTTCCTGCGCAGTAGCTCCGCCTGCATTGCGCTCCCAATCCTCGAATCGCTCGGGTTCCGAAAATTTGTTTCTGCGGCTCCCGTGAACGTCCGGCCGAAACGCCTGATCTTCATGGGATTTGGTTGGGGGGTCACGCGCGAGACATGGTTTCCCGACCAGAAGCAGACGGGCGCGGACTTTGTTCTTCCGGCCGGGCTGGCGCCGCTCGAGCGGCACCGGAAAGACATCACTGTGGTTCAGAACTGCACAAACAAGTTCAGCAACGAAGCGCACTGGGGGAGCACGTTCTGGCTGACAGGCGCAAACCGGTACGCGGAACCCGGCCAAGGTTTTTCAAACAGCATTTCAGCGGACCAAGTGGCAGCCGCACATCTGGGGAATGACACGCGGTTCACCTCGCTGCAGTTGGGCACGCCTGAAGCGCAGGAACAGGGACACGGCCCCGGTCTGTCGATGGCGTGGGATGCCCGGGGCAAACCGATCGCAGGTGTGGATCATCCCGATGCCCTGTTTCATCGGCTGTTCTCTGCAGAAAAAGTTTCACTTAAGGAACGACAGATACATCTGGCCCAAAAGCGGAGTGTTCTGGACCTCCTAACAGGCGAACTCCGGAGTCTGAAGAGGCGCCTGTCCGCGGCGGACAGCCAGAAGGTGGAGGAATACGCGCAGAGCATCCGTGACATCGAGACGAGGCTGGGGAAGGAGGAAAAATGGATGGGTGTGGTGAAGCCCGCAGCCCCCATGGGGCCACCTCGGGAGGGACTCAAAGGCCGCGAAGAGATCGGGCTCATGTACGACCTGATGCTTGCCGCGATGCAGACCGACTCCTCCCGGGTCTTCACCTACAGGCAACCCGTCAACTCGCTGCTGAGTGACCTCGGCGTCCCGTACACCGGACATGATCTCACCCACTACGAACCCTCCCAGGGAGACCGAATGGAGTTTTCCCAAAAACGCGATGCCGCCCAGAGTGCGCTTCTGGCGGGGTTCCTCGACAAACTCAAGTCCATTCAGGAACCCGACGGATCACGCCTGTTCGACCATGTGACGCTGGCTTACGGGAGCAACATCAGCTCCATCCATTTCTTGAACAACTGCCCCACGATTCTCGCCGGAGGCGGAGCCGGGATCCGCTTGGGCCAGCACTTGGTGCTCCCGAAGGACACGCCCCTGTGCAATGTGTGGCTCACACTTCTTCAGGGAGTCGGGATTGCAACGGAACGCCACGGCGACAGCACCGGCCCCGTCAGTGCACTCCGCGCGTGAACCCAATAACGCCCCCGATGAACCCTCGCCATCTCTTCGCCAGTAAAAGCGCTGTCGCGTCCGTTTCGCTATGGGCGCGATTGTTCGCGATATGTTGCCTCGCCACCCCATTGGAGTCGCCGGCGGCACAGGAAGGTGCCACTCCCCGGATCACCCTGGATGAGCGGCACCGCGATTTCCTCAAAGCCCACTGCGTGGAATGCCACGGAGAAAAGAAGCAGGAGGGAAAAGTGCGCCTGGACCAGATTTCTTTCCAACTCGACACCATCCAGGGAGCCGACCTGTGGCAGAAGGTCTTGAACAATCTCAATTCCGGGGACATGCCACCCGAGGACGCCCCTCAGCCGCCCCCACAGGCCAAAGCCAATTTTCTTGAAGCCCTTTCCCAGACGCTGGTCGCAGCACGCCGAACGTTGAGCGATTCCGGGGGACGTTCCTTGGTCCGTCGTCTAAACCGGCGTGAGTACCAGAACACGATTCGAGACCTACTCGGCGTGGAGGTGGACGTTAGAGACCTCCCCCCGGACACTGGAAACGGCACGTTCGACACCGTCGGTTCCTCCCTATTTCTGTCGAGCGACCAAATCGAACAGTACCTGGCCTTGGGGCGTCGGGCACTGGAGGACGCATTTAGCAGGCAATCCAGCGATCTAAAAAGAAAGGGGCCCCTGCGAATTCATGTAGAGACTGAGCAAGTGGCAAACCGTGAACTGAGGCAGGGCGCCGAATTCCACATTCGGGCGAGCGAACCAGTCCGGCAATGGTGGGCGACCGTAAATCAGGCCGCCGGGAATCCTGAAAACGCCGGGGTGCTGCAGGAAATCCTCGCGCTTGCCGAGGTACGCGAGTCACCCGTTCGTTTCTACCGCCACTGGTCGAAGCTGAACGGTGCGCCACCTCCAACCGAGTTCGGGTTCAAAGATCCCGCCGAGGCAGAAATGAAGGAGGACGAGTTTGAGCGGGTCAAACGGTACGCGGATCGCTACGCGGAACTGCCGCGTGTCGGAGATGGATCGTACCTGTTTGTGTTCCGGGTCAGGCCCGAGGAAAAAATCGCGCCTCCGGCATCTTGGCCACCGGGCCAGTACCTGTTGCGTTTCCGGGTGGCGGCGCTTCAAGGGGTACCGGAGTCTTGGCATTTCATTGAAGTGGGCCGACCCACCGTACCCGGGGCATACGATCTCATCAGTGCGCACCAAGTTGTGGGCACGCTCGAGGAACCGCAGGTGGTGGAGGTTCCCGTGACCCTGACCAGCACCGACCGACGGCCGTTTGCAATTCGGGAAAAGCGCAACAATTCGCGGGAACAGGAAGTGGCCCTCTGGGTTTTGCACGAGCGCAAACAAAAAGACTGGCGCCCCCCATCGGCATGGATTGACTGGATCGAGCTCGAAGGCCCAATCCCCACGGCTCCAACCTCCGACCTGTTCGCGGACAGACCGCCCCAGGAAATTCTGGCCCAGTTCACTGCAACGGCATTCCGCGGTCAAACGCCGCGCCCCGAATTCATTGACGGCCTCGCCCGGATTTACGAAGCGCACCGTTCCGCCGGCGCTTCCCATGAAAAGGCGCTCATTGAAAGCCTCTCGGTGGTCTTGGCTTCACCCGGGTTTGTTTACCTTGCAGAACCGGGCCCCGATCCAGGCACAGAAACGGCGGTTACCCAGCACCGGGTGCCGCGTCACCTTTCGCCGGCGGAATTGGCCTCGCGGCTAAGTTACTTTCTTTGGAGTGCTCCGCCAGACACAGGCTTGCTTTCCACACCAGACTTGGCTTCTCCAAAACGGCTTGGCGAACAACTCGAACGCCTCATTCAGAGTCCGAAATCGGATGCGTTTGTCCGCGGTTTTGTCCACCAATGGCTCGGTCTGGATCGGCTGAATTTCTTCCAGTTCAATCCCCGGGAATTTCCCGGGTTCGACGACAGTTTCAAAAATGCGGCGCGGGAGGAGGTGTTCCGAACATTTGCACACGTTCTGCGCAACCGGGGTGCCCTGAGCGAGCTTCTTAAAAGCGAACGGGTCGTGGTAAACGGTCTTCTCGCCCAGTTTTACGGGCTGGAGGGAGTTACCGGTGACGCATGGCAGCCGGTTTCACTTGCGGCCGGCTCCCCCCGGGGAGGGCTTTTGGGGATGAGCGCCATCCTGGCCATGGGCAGCAACGGGGAGCGCACCAGCCCGGTTGAACGCGGCGCCTGGATCCTCCGGAAAATCCTTCATGATCCGCCGCCCCCTGCCCCGCCCAACGTCCCGCAGTTGAGCCGGCTCGCGGACCGGCCGCTCAGTCCAAGGGAACGGATCGCCGCCCACCAGGACCTGCCCCAGTGCACGCACTGCCACCGCAAGATCGATCCCCTCGGGTTCGGCCTGGAAAACTTTGATGCATCAGGGGCATGGCGGGTCTCTGAAAAGTACCGGAAATCCCATTCGGGACAGGGCCCATGGCCGGTGGACCCGAGCGGCGTTTTTTTCAACGGACCCGCATTCAAGGATTACTTCGAACTCAGGAACCTAATCTCCGAACGCGTGGACGATTTTGCACAAGGATTCACAGAGGCACTCATTGAGTACGCGCTGGGGCGGCCTTACGGGTTCAGCGACGCGCAACTCGCCGCCGACATCCTTGCGCACGCCAAGGCACGGAACTACGAACTGTTTGCATTCTTCGAAGGCTTGGTTGTCTCGGAGAGTTTCCTAGGCAAACGCTGAATCAGAGCGGATGCACCGCGTCTAGCCCGTTTAGCAACGGCTCGGGATGTTCACCGCCGGACTGCGACCAGTGCATTCGCCTTCCGTGTGTCCCACTGGTAACTGAGCTGGAAAGGAAGCGGCCCGCGGCTTTCGGCGGCATGGCGCGCGGCGAGATCGGGCTGGAAATACTTTGAAAACGCGCCCCCTGTGGTGCCGGAGTAATTCCCGTAGTGCTTGATGTTCCAGTCTGCGCTGCGGAACGCCCGCAACGGGAGCCCGCTGTCGTCCTGAATGAGCACCCGGCAGTGGGAGAGCAGGAACTGTCGGCAGTTTGAAAAACCGGGCTCGTGAAGCAGGTAGGAGGCAGCCTTGAGCAGGCCCATGCCGTCCCGCCCCATCCGGTCACAGAACGCCATCACGGCACGGCCGCTCCCACCGTTGGACAGATCGCCATTGAAGTAGTAGGCGGTTTGGCGCTGGAACCATCCGCTTCGAAAATCAATCCGGACCCCGGAAACGCCCGGGGAGAATCGCTCCACCGACTCCACGGTGCAGCCCGTGCGCGCCAAGAACAAACAGATCAACGGCGTTGTCCCCCCCAGGTCGCCCCCCAGATCCGAGCGCATATCGGCCGTGATGAAGTAGGCAAAACGCATCAGGGTGGCCAGGGAGCGCCGGACCCCGCGCAGTGCCCGCTCGAGGCCGGCAGGACTCAACCGGCTCAGGTCGGGCAACCCGCCCACTGGTTCCGTGCCGCAGAGCACATAATCCGAAGCGTTCGGATACAGGGTCCGCGCGTAAAGGATGTCGGGTCCGCTGAACAGGTAGTAGCACGGGTCTGAACTCCGGTTCCCGGGCACGGCCCAGTACGCCCAGGAACCGGCACGGCCCAAGGAACGCTTTTTAGCCCCCTCCCACGCCCGGTCCATCTCCCGGGCATGTTCCCGCCAGGCAGGAGTGTCCATCTGATGGGCCAACGGGGAACTCCCGGAAACCCGCAGCCCTGCCAGAAACCGGGCAGTATCGTTCACGGAAGGTTTTTCAGCGGCGAGGATCGACGCCGGGAAAATGAAAACAAGAAGAAGGAGATGCCACACAGGATGTTTAAATACTCCCAACCCCTGCCCATTTCCGGCGCGCGTTGCAAGCCTTCAGCCGCCGGTCCGCCCGTTGGTCTCCCGCCAGAACGGACCGCAGTAGTAGGCCATCAGGATGCAGAACCCGATACCGAAAGGAATCAGCGACAACTGCCGCAGGCCGAAGCCACCAAACAGGTCCTCGTCCCACCCAAAGAACTCGCCCACCATCCAGGTGCAGTTGGCCAAGATCCAAAAATCAATGGCGAGATTGTGCATCAGTTCGGATCTCAGATGCCGGGTCTGCCATGTGATCAGCACCGCTACGGTCAGCGTGGGTACGATCATGCCCAGCCCCCCCATCCGCCAGTTCATGGCCCAGCAGGCATCCTTCAACAACCAGAGCAGAATGTGCAGGTTTTCAATTCGGCGGAACCGGAGCGGGATCCCATAGATGGATTCCCCGGGAGGCTCCGTTGGGCTCAGTTTCATCCGAAGCACCCTGCCAGAAAACCGGTCACAGATCCCGGGTAAAAGTTTTCCAGCGCACGTTTTTTAGGAAATGCCGGCGGAACTCGCCCGGAAGGACAACCCTCCCATCGGGTTGAGCGCGCAGTGCGTCGCCTAGGATTGGCGGATCCGCCTCCTTCCATGGTTTGCGACAGGCCGGTCTTGCCGGGTTTGGACCCGCAACAAGCTCCGGCCAGTGCCGGCCAGTGCCGGCCCGGCGGGCATCACTCTGCGGAGGACCTGCCCGGCTCGTCGCTCTCGAGGAAATAGGCCAGCTTCCAGCGCTGCTCCTCGATGCGGAACCCGATGCGTGGCCCACGGTACGAGGAGCGCGTGACGAACTCTGGCGGTCCGACCAGGTAGTCGTCCTTTGCGACGAGGCGTCCCTCAAGGAGCCGGGCAAGTTCCCCCCAAAGTTGTTTCCGGTTCCAGTAGCCAAAAAAATCCTCCTGGTCCGGGTTGGGATCCCAGCGGAATCCGAAGTCGGCCGTCATTTCGGCGGCAAGAGCGGCTCCATCCCGGTTAAAAACGGCAACCCTCAACCGTTCCTGCAGGGCTTGAATGGAGGTGTCCTTTGGGGGCGGAGGTTGAGGCAGGGTGAGCGGGGCGGGCTTGGGTTTGCGGCCTGGAGAGGCGCATCCCGCAGATGCGAGAAGGCCAAGGCTCAAAATTAGGGGGCACGCCCGGTTCACACCCCGAATCCAAACACGGAAGCTGCGGGGGATCAACCCGGGGTTGATCTCCGAACTCGCCTTCGAGTCCGGAACCGGGTTGGATCCGGCCCTGAAGCCGTGCAAATCCCGTCCAAGAAGAAGACCATCTATCCCGTGGAACCTCCGTTGCGGGCCTATCTGAGGTCGTACGCTCGGGAACTGCCTCTGCCCACGCAATACGAAACGCTCCGGCGTTTCACCGAATGCACGACTCTGCTCGACAAGCACGGGCGGGATACCCTTTGGCAGACCGTGATTTATCGGGCAGACGAAATGCGCGAGATCCACACTGGGCTCCGCCAGACCTACGGACTTCTGAAGGCGAGCGAGGAATCCTCTTTCATCGAGCATTTGCGGGTGGACCGCATTGATTTCTGCGAGTTCGGAAACTCCCAACCATTCCGGATCCGGATCGTAAACGCCTACAACGACAACCAGGATTATTTTTACATCAAAAAGGCGGACTCTTCGCGGATCTATGGACTCGAACTGGAGCACCTGCTTTCCCCGAACCGAATCCTGTATTTTGTGGATCGCAACACTCTGGTGGAGGAGCACATTGTGGGGATACCAGGCGACCAGTTCATTGAGCGCCACCTGACCGATCCCGGCTCCATGGAGCTTCGGATCGCAAAAGAGTTCGTGAAGTTCAATGAACGCTGTTTCATCCGGCTTTTGGGCGATATGCGTCCGTGCAATTACGTGGTGGATGTCACGCCGGACTTTGAACAGGTCCAGTACCGGATCCGGCCGATGGACTTTGACCAGCAGTGCTACGAGGGACGCAGATCCTTTTACCGGCCCCAGTATTTTAAAGGGAACAATCCGCTGGTGCATTTTGGGATGAAACACATGGACGTCCAGTCCATGCGCCAGTACCAGCACGAGGAGCGGTCCCTGATTTCGCTCCGGATGCGTTTTGAACGGAACCGTCTGGCATGGCTCATGGATGCGATGGTCCGCGAACCTCTGGCACCGGAAGCCAAAATTCTACAACTCCGCGAGGAACTGGCCGATTTCTACCATGACCCTCAGTTCCTCTCCTTGGGAACCATGGGACAACTGGTCAAGCACAGCCTCGACAGCCTCAATCACATGCACCAAGACGTGCCGTTCCCCTCCTGAATCCGGTTTTCAGCGCCCCCCGGACAACTGCCAGAACCCGGCGAACTCGTCATGCAACCCGCTGACGAGATAGATCCCGCCTTGGGCTACCGCGAAAAGGAATGAAAGGACGGCGGCCAAGGCATAACCGCTTTGGTTTTTTAACCTGAGTGCAACCACCCCGTACCATGCGGGCAGCGCCGGCGCTAGGTAACGCATTTCGCACGTGGTTCCCAGTCCCACCAAGACGGTCATCGCAACCAACCAGAAAAGACCAAATGCCGCCAACCAGCGGCCCCCGTCAATCCCGCCGGCGCGCTCATCCTTTCTCGCCCCCGCAAAACACGCCCAGATCCCGCTGCAGAGCAGGACCGGATTGATCCCCAGCAACCGGGTCCAGTAGGCGGATGGCGAGGTTTGCAGGGCAGCGGCCATGAACCCACTTTTATCTCCCAGGGATGCACCTTCCAAAACCCAACCAGGACTCCAAACGCCATATACATGGTGGAACCAAATGAACCACGGCCCCACCAGCACTGCGGGCCCTGCAGCCAATTGTGCAAGAGCACGGATCCGTCCCGCGCCAGACGCGAAGCACAGGCCAACGCCAAAAAATCCCAGGGCGCAGAGCGCGTGAATCTTCAACAACCCGCTCAACCCCACCAGCACCCCACATCCCAAGATCCACCCGGCACGGCGGTGCGAAAGAAAACGCAGAAAGCAGACCACCGCAAGGGTGAGGAACCCGGCCAGCAGACTGTCCATCCAGAGCTTGCGTCCGACAAAGATCATGAGCGGATCAAACACCAGAGCGCCCATGGCAAGGAGCCATGGCCAATCGGGAGCGGCCGACTCCACCTGCATGCGGTTTCTGCGCCACTCGAGAAAGACGCCGGTCACCGCCAACAGATGTCCCGCCCAGGAGATCAGGACGCCGCCTTTTTCAAACCCAAGCGCCAGAAAAGCGGCGAGCAATGCGGGATACAGCGGCGGGTGATGAAACAAGGGCCGGTCATACACGACTGCCGGCAACGCAGTCAGGATCTCGGTGCCCTGCAGACTGTATTTTCCGGTTTGAAGCCAGTTACCGGCCAGTTGGAGGTAGACCAGTTCGTCCACGCCTTGGTGCGCAAAGAAAAGCGAGGGCAACTTCAACACGCAAACGGCCAGCAGAAGCCCCCCCAAAAGGCGGAATGACGGTTTCATCGGCGCCTAGCTTCCTGTTTCATAGACCGGCGTCCAGAACGGAAGCGTCTCCCCGCAGGCACCCAAAAGAACCCGGCGAGGCAAAAAAATCTTTTTCGTTTTGATTTTGTAAAGGAACTCCCATAAGAAATGCCGCGCCGGCGCGGTTCTCCCCAGGCTCCATTCGTTGTGTCCGTTTGCAGCGTTCAGTCAGCTCCAACCCTTCGATACCATGCCCAAGGAATCCAAACCCAAAAAAGCAGAACCCACAGCAGCGAAAACCGCATCCGCGAAAACTGCAAAGCCCGCTCCCGTGAAAGCCGTGGTGGCCGAACCGGTAAAGAAGCCGGCAGCAACCCCGAAACCAGCGTCCGTCAAGGCGGCAAAATCGGTCAAGGTTCAAAAGTCTGTCGCTCAGTCGGTTCCATCTGGATTCAGCCGTGAGGACGTGGCGACCCGGGCTTATTTCATTTCTGAGCGCCGTCGTTTTTCTGGTCTCCCGGGCACTGAGGAGGACGACTGGCACCAGGCCGAGCGCGAGCTTGTGTCGGAATCAACCCTTTAAGATTGGCGTACGATGCCAGACACGACCCTCCTGCTGGCATCTGCGCTCCGCGACCGGCTCAGAGTCATTTCTGACCGGGAATTTTATGCGCGCGACCCGGCGGCTCATCTGTCCGCTCTGAAAGAGGTGTCCGGGCGGATTGAGGAACTCCAGAGGCAACTTCCCGAGCCGGTGGACCCTCGGCTCCGGCATTTTCTGGAGCGCTGCAGCTACGACAAAGCCTTGGACCTCTTGGATTCAAGCGCGAAAGAGGGCTGAAACCAGTCTGGAGCAGGAAAGTCTTGTCAGGCTCCGGCTCATTTTTCGTCTGAAAACTGATTCCGAATCCTAATTCCTGAGAGCGCTGCGGGTTGGCTTCAATAGCGCCTGCCGCTTATGAAGGAAAGACCCGCGTGTCCTGTCCCAGAACTTGAAGCCGTTGCGCTTCAGGTGGCTTCTCTGTTTGATCCGCTGGAGGAGGTGCAGGCATGGGTCAAGGATCTTTACGGGCGGTACTGCTGGGTGAGCCGCGGTTTCCTTGCGAATTATTTTCTGAGCCGGAGAGAAGAAGTCGTGGGCCGGACTGACCATGATTTGTCTCCCAGCCATCTGGCCGACCAGTACGTCGAAGACGACAGGAAAGTGCTGGAGGGGGAGCCCGTGGAAAACCGGGTTGAACTGGTGGGCCGGTTTGATCATACGGCGGTCTGGTGCGAAACGACCAAGCGCTGTCTTCTGGACGCGCAGGGACGCGTTATCGGCACGCTGGGAATCACGAGGCCAGCCCGGGACTCAGCCTTGGACATGGGCCTGCCGGAATCGGCGCTGGCCCATGTGCTCGTCCACCTGCGGCAACATTTCTCGGAACAACTCACCAACGCCGATCTGGCCGCAGTGGCCGGCCGCTCGGTGCGCGCTTTTGAAAGGCTCTTTTCGAAGTCGATGGGACTCGCTCCCCAGCAGTACCTCAGACGGCTCAGAATCCGGCTTTCGGCACAGGCGCTCCTGCAGTCCACGGATTCCATGCTGGCGATCGCACTGGCCCACGGGTTTTACGACCAGAGCCATTTTGTCAGGGAGTTCCGGCGCGAAACTGGGCTGACCCCCAGACGCTACCAGGTCATGTACGCCCGGTCTGCGCCGCCCGTATCCTAAATTTTGACGCGCCTGACCTAGCCGGTGGCTGGATTCTGCGTCTAGACTCCGGCCACCCCATGGAACCCTCCCGCCGCCCCCGTAGCCGGCCCCCACTCGGTCTTCTGCTGGCTTTCCTGCCCTTCACCCCGGTTTTATGCGCGGAAACACCGGAACAACTTCCCGAAACTCTGGTGGCCGCGCCGCACCTTCCGCCATGGGCGGGTCGTGGCTCTTACGACGGCGCCACTCTCGACCGCGCTCAACTCCAGAATGCCCCCCAGCAGCGGCTGGATTCGGTTCTCCGGGACATTCAAGGGTTCCGGCTGTTCCGGCGTTCCGACAGCGTTGTGTCGCATCCCACCTCCCAAGGACTCAGCCTCCGCAACGTGGGGCCCAGCGGGGCGAGCCGAACCGACGTCCTGCTGGACGGAGTCCCGCTCAACGACCCGTTCGGCGGCTGGATTCCGTGGTCCAGGCTTTCGCCGCTTGCGATCTCCTCTGCCACAGCGCTCCGGGACGGCGGGGTCAGTCCGTGGGGAAACGCCAATCTGGGCGGCGTTCTCGCATTGGAATCCCGCTTTCTTCAGGACCAGCCCTTCACCGTTCTAGACGCCGCCGCGGGATCGGCGCTGGATCATTCAGTCACGGTTCTGACCGCACAGGAGCGGAACGGCACACGGATTTTTGGCGGCTACCACCACAGCGACTTCAGCGGATACCCAGTGATCCGCGACTCGCAACGCGGCCCGGTGGACACCGATGCCACCAACCGATCCCAGTGGTGGGAAACCGGTCTTCGCCAGAATCTGGGCCGGGACTTGTCGCTGACCTTGCGCGCCACGTTCTGGGAGGAATCGCGCGGCACCGGCTCGCCGCTGGCCCGGAACTCGACAGACGGGGCCGACTTCTCCGCAAAACTCGCATGGGACGCCGGACAATCCGAGCCAGGCGCCGAGTGGATCGCCTACAGACAACAGCGCAGGTTTCAGAGTACTTTCACCTCGATTGCGCCCGATCGTCGCTCTGAACTTCCCGTGCTGGACCAGTTTGAGGTTCCCTCCGTGGCAACAGGGCTGATTCATCGGAACCGGATTCCGCTTGGAGAACAACACCTCCTCTCCAGCGGCGTGGACCTGCGGCAGGTGGACGGCCAAACTCAGGAGCGGTTCCGAAATCTGGGAGCCGGTTACACCCGGACCCGCGTGGCCGGCGGAGACCAGTTTGAAGCGGGTGCTTTTCTCCAAGACACTTGGACCCCGGACGATGCCCTCCAACTCCACGCCGCAGTCCGCGGCGCTTTTCACCGGAACAGCGACGGGATCCTCCGCGAATCCGATTTGGAATCGGGCACCCCCCTCGTGGACCAGCGCTATGCCGCGCGGGAACGCATGTCCCTCAGCGCCCGGACCGGCGCGCTTTTCACACCGGTTCCATGGCTGGACGCCCGTCTTTCCGGCTACACCGGAAGCCGGCAACCGACTCTAAACGAACTCTACCGCCCATTCCGGCTCGGAGCCACCAACACCCTGGCCAACCCTGAACTCGAACCCGAAAAGATCCACGGCACCGATCTGGGCCTCACCATCCGCCTGCCACACCATGCCTCCCTTCAATTCGGCGCATTTTACAACGTTCTCAAAGATCCCATCTTGTCCGTCACGGAGGTCCTGGGACCTGGTTTTTTTCCCGAATACGGTTTTCTCCCGGCCAACGGGGTGGGTGCCCGACGTCGGAACATCGAGGAGTGCGTGGTCAAAGGACTCGAAGCCGGGGTGCGCTGGCAAATCACGGAGGGGTTGAACCTGCACGGCAACTGGCTTTTGACGGAGGCGGAGGTGACCCGGTGTTTGGCGACCCCCGATCTGGAGGGCCGCACCCTGGCACAAGTCCCGTCCCAGCAGGTCGCCCTCGGTCTGGATGGAGCCGTTTGGAAACGGCTCCGATGGACTGTGGATGGGCGGTGGGTCTCCGGACAGTTCGATGACGACCTTAACCAGCGCCGGTTGCGCGAGTTTTTCTGCGTGGACGCGCGAATCGGGTTTCAACTCCATGAGAACGCGGAGATCTACGGGGCCGTCGAGAACCTCTTCGACGCTGAAATCCAAACCCGCGTCGATCCGAGCGGGATCGTGAGCGTCGCTTCCCCTAGAATCTGGACCGCCGGCCTCCGGCTCCAGTTCTAAGGACGACGGACCGATTAAGGATCGCCTCTCGCACAGCGCCGGTTTATCGTTCGAGAGTCGATCGTGCGACCGTCTCTCCCCCGCCTCCCATGATGACCGCTCCCCGCACCACCGCCCGAATTTTAGCAACCGCCATTCTGATCGCTGGCATGGCTCGGGCTCAGTCCCCCAATCCCAAGGAGGCCCTCCCGGCTGCAACTGCGGACAAGGATTCCAGACTGGATCCCCTCAAGGACCTGAACGGTTTTTTCCCTTTCCAACCGCCGGATTCCGCCGAGGCATGGCAGCACCGGGCCGACTGGGTGCGCCGCAGGGCGCAGGTGGCACTCGGACTCTGGCCGCTTCCGACAAAAACCCCGCTCCGCGCCGTGATCCACGGCCGGATCACCCAGCCCGGGTACACGATCGACAAGGTATTCTTTGAAAGCCTGCCCGGCTTGTTTGTGACCGGAAACCTCTACCAACCCGAACAGAAAAGCGCCAAAATGCCCGGCGTTCTTTTCGCGCACGGCCACTGGAAGGACGCCCGGCTTTCCGAGCAACCCCCGGACAAGCTCCGCGAAGAAATCGCCTCCGGCGCAGAACGATTTGAAGATGGAGGCCGCAGCCGATTTCAGTCCCTCTGCGTGCAACTGGCCCGAATGGGATGCGTGGTCTGGCAGTGGGACATGCTCGGGGATTCGGATTCGCAGCAGTTTTCGCGGGAACTCATCCACGGCTTTTCCAAACAACGGCCCGAAATGAATTCTGCTGAGGCATGGGGCTTGTTCAGTCCCCAAGCCGAGGCACGGCTTCAATCCCCCATGGGCCTTCAGACTTGGAACGCGATCCGTTCCATGGATTTTCTGCTCAGCCTTCCAGACATCGATCCCCAACGGATTGCGGTGACGGGTTCCAGCGGTGGAGGCACCCAGGCCATGATGCTCGCCGCGCTCGATTCCAGGGTCCAACTTTCCTTCCCGGTCGTTATGGTGAGTACCGCGATGCAGGGCGGGTGTACCTGTGAAAACGCCAGCCTGCTCCGCGTGGACACCGGGAATGTCGAGTTTGCCGCGCTGTTTGCCCCGAAACCACAGGGCATGAACACGGCTAACGACTGGACTCGGGACATGGCCAAAATTGGGTTCCCCGAACTCCAAAAACTCTATTCGACCGTGGGCGCTCCCAAAAACGTGCTGCTCCACCGCGGCGAACATTTTCCCCACAACTACAACGCAGTCACCCGGTCCGCCTTCTACTCCTTCCTCAATCACCATTTCAAACTCGGCGCACCCCATCCCGTGATTGAAACCGACTACGCATTCCTTCCCGCGGAAAAACTGACGGTGTGGGATTCCGAACATCCGGCCCCCAAACCGGCGGACCCCGAGTTTGAACGGCGGCTCCTGGCATGGCTGGACAACGACTCCAAACTTCAGATGGAAGGCGCAGCGGCCACCCCCGATTCCCTGCGAAAATTTGCAGGGCCCGCCGTTGAGATCCTGATTGGCCGGACTCTCGAATCCGCGGGAAGCGTGCGCTGGCAAAACCTCGAAACCATTCACCGGGGCACATACGCAGAGGAACGAGGTGTCGTGAACAACACCACGCACCGTGAATCCGTGCCGGCTCTATGGCTCAAGCCGCTCAAACCCTCGGGAAAATCTTTGCTGTGGATCGGTGACGCGGGAGAGGAGTCGGTTTTTCTGCTGGGAGGCGCACTGCGTCCGGAACTGGAAAAACCGCTGTCTCTCGGGGTGTCCATCCTTTGCCCCGACCTTTTTCGACGGGGGAATCCATCCGGGGAAACGGCGGGACCAGCATCCAACCGGATGGTGGAAAACCGCCGCGAATTTGCCGGCTACACCTACGGATACAACCATTCCCTTTTCGCCCAGCGCACGCATGACATCCTCTCCGCGTTCCGACTCCTGAAATCCGGCAACACGGGCGCCCCGAGGATTTACGCTGCCGCATTGGGCTCCAGCGGCCCGCTGCTCGCAGCGGCACGGGCGATTGCACCCGGCGCACTCGCAGGAACAGCCATCCATTCGGGCGGGTTCCGCTTCTCTCACCTCACCGATTTCCGCGACTCCAGATTCCTGCCCGGCGCGGTCAAATACTGGGATCTGCCCGGTCTGCTTGCGCTCGGCGCGCCCAGTCCGCTGTGGCTCTCCGGCGAACCTGCGGTCCCCGAACCGTTGTCCCGCTTTGATGCGACCCAGCGCGGGAAGTTCACCCTGCACTCCGGCCCCGCTGAAGCGGAACGAGCGCTCGACTGGATCCTCGCTCAACCCGGCCCGGAACCGCAGTAAATTTGGGGCTTCAAGACCCCGATATACGGCAGGTTGCGATAGCGTTCCCGGTAGTCCAGACCGTAGCCCACAACAAATTCGTCCTCCATTTCGAACCCGACAAACCGGGGTTCGCAGTGGGCGGCGCGCGGTCGCCGTTTGCTGAGAAGCACGCAGGCCTCGGCACTCAAGGGGGCCCCAACCTCCGACAAACGCTCCAGCACCGCATGGAGGGTGCGTCCAGTGTCCAAGATGTCATCCAAGACCAACACATGCCGCCCACGGAGATCAGGAAGGGTTTGCTCTTCAAAAGTGACCACCCCGGAGCTCTCTGTGCCCCCGTGATAACTGGAGACCCGCAGGCAATCGATCCGGAGCGGCAGCGGCACCCGCCGCAGAAGGTCCGCGGCAAAAATCAGGGAGCCGTTCAGAAGGGCCAGCACAGTGAGCTCGCGGTTGCTGTAAAAGGCGGTGATTTCCGCCGCCAACGCATCCAAGCGCACGCGGATGGCATCCTCCTCGAAAAGCACCCGGTCCAAGTCTTCCTGCATCCCGCAATCCTGAAGGGGGAGTCCCATGGAGAAAACCCTTTTCCGCCAGAAACCGAAACGCTAGACACTCCCGGAGTTCCCCAACCCTCTTAACCCCTTCTCTTCCCATGGCAACATCCTGCTACCACCCCTCGATTGAAGGCGCTCAGCACGGCGCAAAATCCCTCGCCCAGTTCCTCGATTACGCGAAAGCCGCTGGCGCAACCGGTGCTCAACCCAGCAACTACATGCTGCAAAACGGCGACTCTTTGAAATCCGCCAAGGAAATCCGGGAGACATTCGAAAAGGCCGGGATGACACTGGACGGCATCAGCGCCCACTGCCCGTTCTGGGTCCACACCACCGCCTGGACCCAGAGTCCAACGGTCAAACCCTTCCTTCCCAAAGAAGTCGCCAACCAGAGCGCATCCGAGATTGAGGCTTGGAGCGAGGCGTACCTGCTCAAACTCATGGATCTTGCCGTGGAACTCGGCGTGAAAGTCATCCCCATGTTCTGGGGCACCGCGTTCGGCTGGGAACTGGCCACCGGTTACCCATGGGGCTTCTGGGCCGGCCCCGGCTACGACCTGCTCGCCGAAGGCAAGGAGCGGTTCGTCCAGAAAACCCAGAAACTCCGCGCCCATGCCCAGAAACTGGGCCTCAAACTCTGCCACGAAATTCACCCTGGGACCGCCGCATCCACGGCGGACGATTTCCTCCTCCTCGTGGACATCTGCGATGGAGATGAAACCCTGGGGGTCAACGCCGATCCGTCCCACTGCTGGGAAGGAGAGTCTTGGGAATCCCGTTTCCTCAAAGTCGGTTCCCGGATCTGGGCGGCCCATGTGAAGAACTTCGTGATCCGGCCTGGATTCCCGCTGCGCACCATGGAACCCCATTGGCCCAAACGCGCCATGCAGTTCACGGACCTCCCCAGCGGAGACCTGAACATGAGTCGCTACGTGGAACTGCTGTTGATGGTGGGATACCCAAGCCGGTACTGCCAGCTTCAGGGCACGAAGACGGCTCCTCTGGTTGTTGAGGCAGAGAGCGCCCACCGCGATCTCGACACCACCAGCGCCAACGGAATCGGGTTTGTTCGGGACAACCTCCTGATCACGCCCGCAGGAGGAAGCTTCGAAGACGGCATGGGAGCATAAGGCCCTTCCTCGCCATCCACAGATTCCGCATTTTCTTCCGCAATTCACGCCGGCGCGACCCCTCAAGGTCGCGCCGGTTGTTTTTTAACCGCGGGCTTCCCCCCCGGAAAGCAGGTACCTTTCCCATTTGCCCTGACCCGGTTTTTTCAGGAGCAGACTCGGCCACGAGAAAAATTTGAAAAAGGAGTTGCCCCCCCGATTCTGGCCCAGTAACGTCCTCGCCTCCTTCAAGGAGCCTTAGCTCAATCGGTTAGAGCGCCGCCCTGTCACGGCGGAGGTTGCGGGTTCGAGCCCCGTAGGCTCCGCCAGTACTTTGTACTTTTTTGGACTGGAATGGACGTGCCTAGACTTTCATGGACGGCATTACCGGGCGCAAAAGCAGGACGCCCACCTCCCCCAAAGAAGTCCCAGTAGCTATTGTGGCTCGCTATGTGGCTTAGTGGCAACCGCACCCCACCCCGCACGCACCCGAGCCGCCAACCATTCCGCCGGCACCGCCAATTCCACCGGCTGTTCCCGACGGGGTTTTAGCCAGATAACCCAGCCCCCCGGTGATCACCCTCCGGATCGGTTCCCCACTCTCCGGATGCCGCGTCAACGCCGGTTCCTTCATTCCCTGCTGAATCTCAAACCGCTGTACCGGCTTGGCGGGATCCGTGGTCTCATAAATGTAGGTGGCCATGGAGCCAGAATACCCCTGAGGCAAATACGGTGCAACCCCGGCTCCCTGTGTTTTGGGTTTGCAGCCCCACCCCGTTGAGACGAGGGTTTTGCCCGTGAAAACGGTCCCTCCCTCCTCCCGCTCCGGAAAGCTCCGCCCGTTCCCTAGCCTCCTTCGGCTCCTGACGGGAATCAGCCTCCTCGGGATCTCCCTCTGGGCTCATGCCAGCGACTGGCCGCATTACCGCGGTCCCGCCATGAACGGCACCACGCCAGACGCGTTCACACCCGCCGGGCAGGAACCCAGGGAACTCTGGCGCGTCTCGCTCGGCACCGGATCCTCCGGTGTCAGCGGAACTGGGAATCGTGCTTATTCGATGGGCAACCGGGATGGCGAAGACATCGTGTACTGCTTGGACGCCCGGTCCGGCAACAGCCTCTGGGAACACCGCTACCCGTTGCCTCTGGACCGCCGGATGTTCGAAGGCGGCCCCGCTGCCACCCCAACGCTCGACTCCAACCGGGTTTACACCCTCAGCCATCAGGGCGACCTTTTCTGCCTCGATGCGGTCTCAGGAAAAAAAATCTGGTACCGCCACCTCCAACAGGACTTTGGAGGGCGCCGTCCAGAGTGGGGGTTTTCAGGATCCCCCACCGTGGAAGGCAAACTGCTCCTGCTCGACGCAGGAGGAAAGGATGGCTCGACCGTGGCGCTGGACAAAGCCACCGGCGAACTGGTTTGGAAAACCGGCGCTGATGAAGCCGGCTACGCGTCCCCTGTAGTCGCCACGCTTGAAGGAAAGCGCACCGTCCTTGTTTTCAAGGCCAAGGCCCTCGTCGCCCTGCAACCCGAGTCCGGAACCGAACTGTGGCGGGCTGCATGGAAAACCAGTTACGACGTGAACTCCGCAACCCCGCTGGTCTTTGGCAACCGAATCTTAGTCTCGAGCGGCTATGGCGCCGGATGTGCGCTGTTTGAAGTCCGCAACGGCGCACCCGTGGAACTCTGGCGGAATCGCCACCTGCGCTCCCACGTCAATACCCCGGTGCATTTTGGCGGCCATATTTTCGGGCTGGACGGCCAGGCTGAACCGAGGGCCCCCCTCGTCTGCCTCAACGCCGAAGACGGCTCGGTGGTCTGGAGCGAAAAAGGGCTCGGCGGATCGCTGATCCTCGCCCGGGACCGGCTCCTGCTCTGCTCCGAACGCGGCGAATTGCTCTCCCTGCAGGCCAGTCCGGCCGGATTCAAGCCGGATCTCCGGCTTCAGGTGCTCCAAGGCCGCTCCTGGGTGCAGCCCTCCCTGTGCGGTACCCGGCTTTTTTTGAAAAACAACCAGGGCGAACTGGTGTGCCTTGAATCAGTCCAGCCCTAGACAGGATCCGCACCGCTTTTTTGAACAGTTCCCCGTGAAACTCCTCGTGGTCAACGACGACGGCATTGATGCCGAAGGGATCCAGACCCTTTTCCAAGCAGCTCGGTCTGCGGGTTCGCCCGTAATGGTGGCACCCGCCTCCGGGCAATCTGGAATGAGCCACGCTGTGACTTTGGAGAAAGGGGTCCGCATTGATCCCCGCGGCGAAGCCCAGTACGCAGTCCACGGAACCCCGGCGGACTGCACCCGACTGGCACTGAGTTCCCTCGCACCCGACACGCGCTGGGTCCTCAGTGGAATTAACCACGGCGGCAACCTCGGTGCAGACGTCCACTACTCCGGCACCGTGGCAGCCGTCCGGGAGGGCGCACTCCACGGAATCCCGGGCATCGCATTCTCCCAGTACCGGCGCAGAAACCTTCCCCTCGACTGGGCCCGTGCGCTGCGCTGGATCCGACCCCTGCTCGGAGAGCTCCTGCTCAGGCCCGTCGAACCCGGCCTTTTTTATAACGTCAACCTGCCCCATCTCGACCCCACACAACCCGATCCGGAAGTGGTCGAGTGCAATCTGGATTCGTCTCCGCTCCCACTCCAGTTTCGCTCCGAGGAATCCCTCCATTTTTACTCCGGCGAATACCAAGGCCGCGCCAGAAAACCCGGAACAGACGTTGACCTCTGCTTTTCCGGAAAAATCACCGTGTCCAAACTGCGCCTGTTCTGAGCATCCACACCGGACGCTTGCTCGCAGACAACTGCCCGTTTCTTCCGCGGTTTTCATTCCTCGTCTCACTCCATGCGACTCAGGCTCCTGAACACGCTCGGCGTTTTTGTTTTCCTTGCAGCGCCGATACGGAACACACCGGCGCAGGCACCTGCCGCCCCAAGATCAAGCCTCCTTCTGCAAGCGGAAACGCTTCTGGCGGAGGGCGACACGGTGGGCACCCGCGAAGCCTGCGGCCGCGCCCTGTCCAGCCCCGGACTCTCTGAGTCGGAGCGCGCACACCTTCTTTTCCTGATCGCATCCGCACATGCCAAGGAACTCGACGAGGCACCAGCGTCCGAACGTGTTCGCGAACTGCTAGACGCCCCCGGGGCGACTCCAGACCTCAAAGCCCGGTCACACCTGCTCATTGCCCGGATGCTGGCGTTGTTCGGCGGACAGAACGCCTGGAACAGGTCCATGGAACGCCTCGATGCCGCATTGGAAATCCAAAACCTGCCCAAGACTGCCGTACTGGAGGTCCGATCCCTGCGGGCTGAGGTGGCACTCCAGCTCCGCAGGTTCGACTCTGCACACGCAGATTTTCTTTTCCTCGCCTCACACGGTCCGTCCGAGCGGCAGACCGAATCCCACCTGAATGCGGCCCGCGCACTCGGGATGTCCGGGCGGCCCGAGGAAGCCCTCGGAATTCTGGACCGCCTTGCGCTCCCGCCCGACGACCATGCGCTGCTCGCCGATGTTCAGGTGCTGCGGGGGATCCTCCACTACGACCAAAAACATCTGGAAAAAGCGCGGACCTTGTTTCTTTCGGTGTGTGCGCTCCCCGGTCAGAACCCGGGCACCGCCCCGTACCGCGAGGCCCGACTCCGGTTGCACCTTCGAAAACTCGTACCTGAAAGCGCTCCCTGCCTGAAGGTACTGTTCATCGGGTCCAGCCACACCCAGCGCGGAAGCGTCCCTCTCCTGGTCGAACAACTGGCTGCTTCAGCGCCTCCAAACATTCCACGGATCTTTGCGGGCGAAAAGACACGGATGGGCACCGGCATGCGCGCTCACTGGAATGAGGGCGATGCGCCTGATACCGCGCGAGGAAAAATCGCTGCCGAGGCATGGGACGCCGTGGTTGTGGAAACGTTTTTCCGGAATCCACGCGAAGACCTCGCCGAATGGACGGAACGCTACCTTGACCTGACCCGGTCCAAGGGAGCGCGTCTGGTGGTCTACGAAAGCCCGGCAGCGAAAGCACTGCCCTACCCCGGAGGATTCCGAGAGTTCCACGCGAACAACCTCTGGCTGGCCTCCCGATTTTCCGTGACCTTGGCCCCATGCATGGACGCATGGCTGCGGATCCTCGGGCCCTCTCCCAACGACCACGACTTCCGCACCCTGTACGCCGACTGGATTCACGCCACTCCCGAAGGCGCGTATCTTTCGGCCTGCTGCATTTTTTCCGCGCTGACGGGACACAACCCGGAAGGCCTGTTTCGTCCATCAGGGATTTCCGAGGAAAAAGCGGTTTCCTACCAGCGGGCAGCATGGGCGGCCTACCAAGACGCGCGCGCCCAGAAACCCTCGGACCAAGCGCATTGAACGCTCCTGCATCGCCCCCCCCCACAATCGGCAGCTTGATCGACTGCGGACAGGCCTTCCGGTAGGCAGTCAAATGGCCGCAGGCAATTGACGTTCGAAATCCTCGACGGACGCCGAACAGATGGCCGCCTCAAGGAGTTGGTCCAACGCAGGACCGGATTCGATAGCATGGATCCGGACCGCGATGTGTCCGGAAATTCTGTCCCGGATTGAGCGGGATGCCGAGCCATACCGGACCTCCATTGCCCGCAGAATCGCCCGCCGCTTTTCCGCAAGGGCGCCTCGGTTTTCTCCCTCACGGATTCCCTCCTCCCGCCCTACCGCGTGACCTGCAGCATGACCTGCAGCGCGGCCCTCAGCCCAGCATTGTTCGGTGATGGTCATATACGCTTCCTCCAGTCTGGGTTCTCTGAGTTGTTCGATGTGGTGCCTCAGGGCCTCCCGGTCCCTGTTGCGTGACGCAATATAGCGCATCACCCGGTACAGTGCAGCCCCTGAAAGTTTCCGCCACTCCTCCACCCTCCATACCGGCTCGGACAACAATTCACCCACGGCGTCCGCTTTCAAAACGCGCAGCGCCAGAATCCCTTCCGGCGTTCCCCGCAACTCCTCGTATCCGGTCCGGAATAACTCAATCACGCTGAATTCCAAACCCAATTGCCAGTGCTCATTCGGGTCGCCCGGCTCCAGTTCAATCAGGTCCCGCAGACGGGTCCCAGATTTCCACGGGGCGGCTCCTTGGTACACCACCAGGGGAAACACCGGAGGCAATCGGCGAATCCCAGGGTGCTCCTGCCGGTGCCGGGCCCAGAGCCCGAGGATGTACCGCGCCAGCCGATAGGGCATGAACGGATCCTCCGTACTCTGGTGTTCTAGAAGGACGTACAGGTAGCATTCGGTGCCCCCACGCAGAAATTTGAATACCAAGTCGCTTTCAATCACCGCAAGGGCCGGGTCGATGAACGAACCGGGCACCCATTTCAGGCTTTCCCAGAGGATCATCCGCGTCACAGATTCCGGCAGGTGCCCCTCAAGGAATCCCCGGGCATTGGCCAGATCCGAAAACGTCCCCCGGAACAGCCGGTCGTGCGACTGGTGTAACGGATCCTCCGGACCGCTTCCTGCGTCGCTTTCTGAACCGGATTTCGTTTGGCTTTCCGCTTCGCTTGCGGGCTCTCCTTTTGGTTTTTCCGGTCCTCCATTTGGGGCTGCGGGACCGTCCGGGGAAGGCGGGCTCCCGGGAAGATCCGGGCACTCTGGGTCAGGAAACTCTGGCATGGCGTGATACCCCTGAAATCGGTCGGGCTGACCGGTCCGGATCCCTGGAAAGGCCATGGATGCGGTATCAGGCGGCGGCGAGCAACGGCGGCGAGCAATCGTCCCGGCAGCCATCTCAGGCGCGCTCAGGACGCAAGACCCGACACGCGGTCCCCACATCAGAGCACCACCCTGCCCTGGCTGAGCAGCACTCTTCCTCCCGGCCCACCAGTCAAAGAGCCAGTCCGCAAGGTTTCCTCACCCCAGCAGGCTACTCACTCACCGCCAGAGACGGCTGGACTTGGGTGTGCCGGTCGATCCAGCCTCCCCCAAGCACCTCGTCTCCCCGGTAACAGACCGCAGCCTGTCCCGGCGTCACCGCACGCTGCGGCGTTTGAAGCCGCACCCTTGCCGTGCCGTCTTTGCGCGGATGAATGATCGCCTCTGCCCCAGGATGGGCGTACCGGATTTTCACCGTAGCTTCAAAGGGCTCGGGGGTTCCGTCCGCAGCGGCTTTGAGCGCGGGTTCGGGACTCCAATGGGCATGGGAGATCTCGAATTCCTCAACCACAAGGTCCTCGGCATCCCCGACAATGACCCGGTGGGAGATAGGATCGATGTCGACCACGTATCTGGGCTTGGCGCTTCCCCCTGGAAGCCCCTTGCGCTGGCCGATCGTGAACCATTCGATCCCCTCGTGTTCGCCGAGTCGGTTGCCGGCCTTGTCGTAAATGCCGCCGGGATGAAACTCGCCCTCCCCCAAATGCCCTCTCAGGAAAGCCTTGTAGTCGTTTCCAGGCACAAAACAAATCTCCTGGCTGTCCACCTTGTCGGCGACTTTCAGCCCGAGTTGCCGCGCAATCTTCCGGATCTCGCCCTTTTCCATCTGCCCGAGCGGGAAGAGGGCGCGCTGGAGTTGGGGCTGCCGGAGACTGAAAAGAAAATAGGACTGGTCCTTGCGCGGATCGCGCCCCTTCCGGAGCACGGCGCGTCCCGGGTGATGCTCCACCACCGCATAATGGCCCGTGGCGATGTAGGCGGCCCCAACCGCCTCGGCCTTCGCCCAGAGATTACCGAACTTCACCTTTTCGTTGCACATCACGCACGGGTTGGGCGTCCGGCCTGCCTGGTATTCAGCGGCGAAATAATCGATGACCTGGCGCTGGAACTGGTCGGCTTCGTCCACGACATAATGGGGTATACCGAGGCTGTGGGCCACGGCCCGTGCATCCGCAATCGCCTGCGGGCCGCAGCACTTGTCTTCCGAGCGCGTGATGCAGTCCTGGGGCCAGACCTTCATCGTCACCCCCACCACATCATACCCCTGTTGTTTGAGGAGAAAGCCAGCCACGCTGGAATCCACACCCCCACTCATCCCAAGCACCACCCGGGGACGCGCACCTGCACCAATTTCAGCACTGTCAGTGTTCACCCCCCTACCCTCGCCCACAGCCGTTCCCCCGCTCAACCCTAATCTCGCTCTCGGCCGTTTCCCCCTCCTCCCCCCCGCAGAACCCTTGGACGCGTCCCCAGTTTCATGCAATCTGCCCGGACACCGTGCACCGATTCCGATCCATTTTTTCGATTCTAGCTACCCTCTGCTTCGGTCTCGGGGGATGCAACCGGGCCATGGACCGTGCCGATTTGGTGCTGCTCAACGGTTCGGAACCGGAAACGCTCGACCCGGCCCTGATCACTGGCCAACCCGAGGGCCGGGTCGCCTACGCCCTGTTTGAAGGACTTGCAGCCTACGACCATACCGGCACCCCACAACCCGGGGTCGCCGCGCGCTGGGAAACCTCCCCCGACGGACGCATCTACACCTTTCATCTCCGCCCGGAAGCGCGCTGGAGCAACGGCGACCCCGTTACATCCGCCGATTTTGTCCGCTCCTGGGAACGCACCCTGCGGCCCGTCACAGCTTCCGAATACGCCTACCAACTCCACTACGTCCGCAACGCCAAAGACTACAGCGAGGGGCGGCTCAAGGATTTTTCCCAAGTCGGCATCCAGGCTCCGGATCCGGCCACGCTCGTGGTCACGCTCGAAAACCCCACCCCCTTCTGGATTGATCTCTGCTGCTTCTCCACCCTCCTCCCGGTCCATGTGCCGTCCGTGGAAGCCTTGGAAAAAGAGGGGCGGGTTTTCACCAAACCCGGGCTGCTGGTCAGCAACGGAGCCTATGTGCTCAAGGAATGGCGGCTGTTCGACCGGATCCGCCTCGAAAAGAACCCGCATTATTGGAACCAGGGAAAGGTCGGGATGCGCACCGTGGATATCCTACCCGCCGCCAAGCCCATGACGGCCTTCAACTTCTATTCGACGGGCGTTGCTGACCTGCTCATGGACAAGGGTCTGGCTCCCTCCATGCTGATGGAACAACTGCGGAAACGCCTGGATTTCCATGCAGCACCGTTTCTGGGCAACTACTTTGTCCGATTCAACTGTTCCCGGAAGCCGTTCCAGGACCCGCGGGTGCGCCTGGCGTTCTCCCTCGTCATCGACAAACGGTACCTAACCGAACATATCAGCCGTGCGGGCGAGACCCCGGCGCACAGCCTGGTGCCCCCGGGCACTGCCGGGTACGAACCGCCCCCCGGCTTGGAGCGGGACCCGGACCGTGCCCGAAAACTGCTCGCCGAGGCCGGCTATCCCGGCGGGAAAGGGTTTCCTTTGATTTCCTACTTGTTCAAGGGAGACAGCGACTTGGACCAGGGGATCGGGATCGAACTCCAGGCCATGTTCAAACGGGAACTGGGTGTTCACATGGAACTCGTCCAGCAGGAGTGGAAAGTGTACCTCAACTCCCTGAGTTCGCTGGACTACGACCTGTGCCGGTCCTCGTGGGTCGGAGATTACAAGGACCCAAACACGTTCATGGACATGTTCGTCACCGGCGGTGGCAACAATCGCACCGGCTGGAGCCATCCCAAGTACGATGCCCTCATCGCCCAAGCCGCCCGCGAACTCGACCCGAAGACCAGGTTCGCCCTGTTCCAAGAGGCCGAATCCATCCTGATCCGGTCCGAGGCACCCATCTGCCCCCTTTTCTACTATGTCGGAATCCAGTTCTATGACGGCTCAAAACTCGGCGGTATCGCCGCAAACCTGATCGACGAGCACCCCATCAAAAACATGTTCTGGAAAGAACGCCCCACAGGCTCCCGCTGACCCGCGCATGGACCGCCTTGTTTACCTCCTCTACTCCGCGATCCTTGCCGTGTTCCGGATCCTGCCGGCCACTGTCTGCGCCCGGATCGGACAGTGCATCGGAGTCCTCGCCTACGTCGGCCTCCCCAAATACCGCCGGATCGCTGCTCGCAACCTCCGGATTGCATTTCCGGACATGCCAAAGGCCGAGCGCCGCTCCCTGTTGCGGCGCCATTTTCTGACCCTGGCGGAGAACCTCGCAGGCAGCCTGAAAGTGGCGACGCTTCCCCACGAAAAGCTGATGGCCTGCACTACGATCGAGGGGATGGAGCATGCTCAGGAGCAGGTGGCCCAAGGCCGGGGCTGCATCTGGGTCATTTGCCATCTGGGCAACTGGGAACTCCTCTCCCAGCTCTGGCCCCCTCTTTTTAAAACCAGCCAGAGCACCATCTACCAACGACTCAGCAATCCCCACATTGACGCCGCCGTCCGCGAAAGCCGGGCACGGCTCGGACTCACCCTCTTTGAACGCAAAGAAGGGTTTCAGGGCGCCATCCAACTCCTCCGCCAGGGCGGCGGTGTCGGCGTTCTGGTGGATCAACACGCCGGCGATGCCGGTGTCTGGTGCCCTTTCTTCCGGCGCCTCGCCTCCACCACTTCTCTCCCCGCAATGATGGCCCTGCGTTCCGGGGCCGCCCTCCTCCCCATCGGCGTCTTTTCCAACGGCCCCGGCAAATGGCGCATCGTGGTCCGCAAAGCCATTGTGCCCGAAAGCCGTGACCCGGCCCAACTCACCGCCCAGATCAATCTCAACGTTCAAGCCCTGATCGAGTCCCAGCCTGCAGACTGGTTCTGGGTGCATAACCGCTGGAAAACCCCGCGCCCCAAGTTCCTTCTGTCCGACTACAAACGGGGGGTCGTTTCGGCTCCGGACCTGCAGCCCTTCCCGATCCTGATCCGGTCCAGCAACTGGCTCGGAGACGCCGTGATGAGCCTGCCGGCCCTCCAGGCAGTCCGCAGGGGAAGGCCAGACGCGCGGATCAGCGTCCTGACCCCGGCCAAACTCGCAGACTTCTGGCGGACGGTTCCCGAGGTCGACCAAGTCATTCCCATTCAAGGCGGCCTCTGGAGCACCGTGCGATCCATCCGCGACCAGTTTGAGGTCGCACTGGTCTTCCCCAATTCCTTCCGAACCGGCCTCGAGGTTTTTCTGGCCAGGATTCCGCGGCGGGTGGGTTACCCAGGCCATTCCAGAAGAGCACTACTCAACCAAGTTTTTGAGCCAAAAACAAAAAAGACCGCCGCGCCCCGGCACCAAGTCCATCACTATCTGGCACTGGCCGAGTTTGTTGGGGCCGACACCAAAGGCGCCTTGGAGTCCATCGCCCGCGAACGCCCGGCTCCGACGGGCTCAAACCGCCCGCCGGTTCTTGGGCTCTGTCCAGGGGCGGAGTACGGCCCTGCCAAGCGCTGGCTGCCGGAACGGTACGCGGACGTCATGCACATTTTGCACGGGAAAACCGGGGCCCAATGGAAGGTGTTTGGGGTGGCAAAGGATCTCCCGATTGCAGAGCAGATTCTGGCGATTGCGGGCACCGGGACCAATCTGGTGGGCAAGACAAACCTGCGCGAACTGATCGTTGAACTGCAATCCTGTGACGTCCTGCTCACCAACGACACTGGCACCATGCACCTTGCAGCGGCACTCGGCGTGCCTTTGGTGGCGGTTTTTGGATCGACCGAACCCGCACTCACCGGGCCGCTGGGAACCCGTCACCGGATTGTCCGGCAGCATGTGGACTGCAGCCCCTGTTTTCTGAGGGAATGCCCGATTGATTTTCGGTGCATGACCTCCATCACCATTCAGGAAGTGGTGACCGCCGTTGAATCCCTGCTCCCCGGGTCCACTGCGGGAGTTGAACAAAATCCCGCCCAAACAGTCTGAGTCCTCGTAATCCCATGTCCAGCACCCAAGATCTCACCCAACAAATCAAGGAATCCAGCCTCTGGGTTGCCTCGCTCCAGAACGAAGTGGCCCGGGTCGTGATTGGCCAGAAATATCTGGTCGACGGGCTGCTGGTGGGGCTGCTCACCAACGGCCACGTGCTCCTAGAGGGCGTGCCGGGCTTGGCCAAGACCCTCACCGTGAAAACGCTGGCCGGCGCGATCCAGACCGGGTTCCAGCGGATCCAGTTCACCCCGGACCTTCTTCCGGCAGATCTGGTTGGGACCCTGATCTACAACCCGCGCACCGGCGAGTTTACCACCAAACGCGGCCCCCTGTTTTCCAACCTGATTCTGGCTGACGAAATCAACCGGGCACCGGCCAAGGTCCAGAGTGCGCTGCTCGAGGCGATGCAGGAACGTCAGGTGACCTTGGGCGACCAGACCTACAAACTCCAGGACCCGTTTCTGGTGCTGGCCACCCAGAACCCGCTGGAACAGGAGGGCACCTACCAGTTGCCCGAGGCGCAGCTCGACCGGTTTCTGCTCAAACTCAAGGTCGGGTACCCCTCCAAAGCCGAGGAACGCCAAATCCTCGATCTCATGGGCACCAGTGCCCCAAAACTGGAGGTCCAGCCCGTGATTGGTCCGGACGAAATCCTCCGGGCACGCGCTCTGGTCAACTCCGTTTACGTGGATGACCGGGTCAAGGACTACATCGTGGACGTGGTGTTCGCGACGCGCGAACCGGCCACCTACAAACTCCAACTCGAGGGCCTCATCCGGTACGGCGCATCGCCCCGGGCCACCATCGCTCTCACCCTCGCGGCCAAAGCCCGCGCCTATCTGGCGGGACGCGGCTACGTCACCCCACAGGATGTCAAATCCGCCGGCCCCGATGTCCTCCGTCACCGCATCATGATCAGTTTCGAGGCCGAGGCCGAGGAAATCACGAGCGAAACCCTCATCCAACGCATCTTCGCCGGGTTGCCTGTCCCCTGACCCATGGAGTCCGTCCGCGAAATCCTGAGGAAAATCCGGCGCCTGGAAATCAAAACCCGGGGCATCGTGGACGCCGCATTCGCCGGCCAGTACCGCTCCGTGTTCAAGGGACGCGGGATGAATTTTGAGGAAGTGCGCGAGTACCAACCCGGGGACGAAGTCCGCACCATCGATTGGAATGTGACAGCCCGGTACGACGAACCCTACGTCAAAAAGTTCACCGAAGAACGCGAACTGAGCGTGATGCTGGTCGTGGACGTGTCCGCTTCCGGCAACTTCGGAAGCGTCCACCTGAGCAAACGCGAGTTGGCCGCCGAGATTGCCTGTCTGCTCGCATTCAGCGCCATCCGAAACCAAGACAAGGTCGGTCTCCTCCTTTTCTCAGACCACGTGGAGTGCGTCATTCCGCCCAGAAAAGGCCGAGGCCATGCACTCCGACTCATCCGCGAAATCCTCTTCTTCCAACCCAAAGGGCGCGGAACTGAACCCGGTGCCGCCCTCCATTACCTCAACCAGATCCTGCACCGACGCTCCATCGTGTTTCTCCTCTCCGATTTTCAGGCCCCAGACTTTTCCCGGGAACTGGCAATCACGAGTCGCCGGCACGACCTGATCGCCCTCCCAATGCTGGATCCACGCGAGGAAATTCTGCCCGACATTGGCCGGGTGACTCTTGAAGACCCGGAAACCGGCGAGCAACTGGAGGTGAACACCTCCAACCCGGGCGTCCGCAAAGCCCACCAGCGCGCGTTTCTCCGGGCCCATCAGGAGCGACTGGCCCTGTTCCGCAAACTGCGAATCGACACCATCTCCCTCCACACCCACGCCGATTATCTCCCCGCTCTCCGCGGATTTTTCCGTACCCGGGAACGCCGGCTCCTCATCCGATGACACCCCCGAGTTCACCGGAAGACCCCATCTTGCGCGCCTCCGCACACACCTTCCGCGGCGGAGTTGCCGGGCTGCCCGTTTGGATTGCCGCATCCCTGTGCCCGGTTCCGCTTCTTGCTGCCATCAAGTCCGCTCCTGCCCAGGGACAGACCGCCATTCCAGGAGCATCCCCGGCGGAACCGGTGCCCTCCATCGAAGACATCGCACCACCGGTGGACGTTTTCCCCTACCCTCCCTGGATAGTGGGGTGTGCCGGTCTTCTCCTTCTGGTGGTTCTTTTTCTTTTCCTCCGCTGGTGGCGGAACCAGCGCCCCGCTCCGGCGCCGACGATCTCCCCGCGGACCGTCGCACTGGAAGCGCTCGCCCGACTCGGCGGCCAAGTCGAAACGGCAACCCCATACGCTTTCAGCATCGCAGTCAGCGACGTGGTCCGACAATTCGTGGAAGCCTCGACCGGGGTACATGCGGTGCGCCAAACTTCCGTGGAGTTCCTGGAATCCATTTCTCACCGGCTGTCTGGACCGGAACGGGATCTGCTCTCCGGATTTTTGGAGCGGTGCGACCTGATCAAGTTTGCGCAAGCCACGGCCTCCGCCTCCGACAGCCGCACCCTGCTCTCCAGCGCTCAATCCTTCGTCCAGGGACGCGTCCCGTAAACCCACCCCCGTGAATCCCAAGGAGACATTCGAATTCGCGCATCCCTGGCTACTCCTGCTTCTGGGAATCCCGCTCGTTCTTCTCTGGCTACGCGGAAAACCCGGAGGCGCCCCCTCGCTGATCTTCTCCTCCCTGGCGCCCCTGCGTGCCTTGGCCTCGCCGCGCAGATCCCGCTCAGGAGCGCTTCTGGCAGGGCTTCTGGGGGGAGCGATGGTTTTTTTCATCGTTGCACTGGCCCGGCCCCGGATGGGCAGTTCGCATCAACGGATCCAGTCCAGCGGGATCGACATCCTCCTCGCTCTGGACGTTTCCCGCTCGATGCTCGCTGAGGATTTCACCATCGGCTCCGAACGCGCCAACCGCCTTCAGGCAGTCCAGAAAATCACCCGGGAATTCATCGAAAAACGGCCCGCGGACCGGATCGGCATCGTGGCTTTTGCCGGAAAACCGTACCTGGTCAGCCCACTGACCCTCGACCACGACTGGCTCCTTCAAAACCTCGACCGGCTCCGGATCGGCCTGGTGGAGGACGGCACCGCCATCGGCTCCGCCATCGCTTCCGCCACCAACCGCCTCAAGGAACGCGAATCCAAAAGCCGGATCCTGGTTCTCCTCACCGACGGCGACAACAACGCCGGGAAAATCACGCCCGCAACCGCTGCAGAAGCCGCCAAAACGCTGGGGGTCAAAATCTACACCATCTGCGCCGGATCCCGCGGCTATGCGCCCATCCCGGTGCCGGACATGTTCGGCCGGATCGTCTACCGGAACATCAAGGTGGAGGTCGATGAGGCCACCCTCAAGCAAGTTGCCTCCATCGGAAACGGACAGTTTTTCCGGGCCGTGGACTCCGATTCGCTCGACTCGATTTTCCGACAGATTGATCAGCTTGAAAAAACCACGGTGGAGATGGACCGGTACTCGGTGTACCGGGAACTGTTTGCGTGGCCGGCCGGTGCCGGCCTTCTGCTTCTGTGCCTGCATCTGGTGCTTGGCCAAACCTTTCTCCGCCGACTCCCATGAACGCGCCTCTTCTCTTTGCAGAGCCTTTGTGGCTGTGGGCCGCCCTCCTGCTCCCGGCCGCGCTGCTCCTCCTCTTCATCCGGAACCAGCGAAAGATCCGTCCCCTGCTCCTCCAGGTCGTGGCCTCCAGACTTCAGAAACGGCTCCTCCACTCTCCCAGTCCGGCAAGACGCTGGGCCCACTTCCTTCTGCTCCTCGCGGGAACCGCGTGTGCGGCCCTCGCACTGGCCCGTCCCCAGCTGGGCGATGACTGGCTCGAGGTTTCCAGAAGCGGACGCGACATCCTCATTGCCGTGGATACCTCCAAAAGCATGCTGGCCACAGACCTCGCCCCGGATCGACTCACCCGCGCCAAAATGGCCGCACGGGATCTGATCACCCGCCTCCCCGGAGACCGGGTCGGGCTCGTTGCGTTTTCTGGCACCGCTTTTCTTCAAGCCCCACTCACCATTGACCACGATGCAGTCCTTCATTCCGTAGACGAACTCGACACGGAAATCGTCCCGCAAGGTGGAACCAACCTTGCAGCGGCAATCCGCCTGGCCAAAGAGGCTTTCGGAAAAGGCGAGGGCGAAAGCCGGGCCCTGATTTTCCTGACCGATGGCGAGGATCTGGAAGCCGATGGGCTCGCCAGCGCCGAACAGGCCAAAGGGTTGTTCCGGATCTTTACCGTCGGCCTCGGATCCCCAGATGGATCGCTCATCCCTCTGAAGGGGGGGCGCGGCAGCGAATTCCTCAAAGATCCCAATGGCCAGATCGTCAAGTCCCGGCTTGATGAAGACGGTCTTTCCAAAATTGCAGCCGCTACTGGGGGATTCTACACTCGGCTTGACCGCGGTCCCGCCGTGGCCGAACACCTTGTCAAAGACGGCTTGGCTCAAATGAACGCCCAACAGTTCGACGCAAAAACCTCCCGGCGCCCCATCGAACGCTTCCAGTGGCCTCTCGCCGCTGCTCTGGCCGCCGTTGCCGCCTCCTTTCTGACCGGCGAAAACCGCAAGGTGCCCCCCCAAAAAAACCGTCCGCACGGGAAGGCCCGGCTGCCTGAATCCCAGGTTGCCGCCGCAGCAGCCGTTGCGCTCCTTCTCCTCGGGGCTTCTCAGACACTTTCCGCGAAAAACTCGGCTCTCCAAGCCTACGAACGCGGCGATTACAAGGAGGCGGCGGACTCGTTCAAGCGCCAACTCCAACTCCAACCCGGCTCACTTCCACTCCGGTTCGGCTTGGGCACTGCCGCCTACCAGTCCGGTGACTACGATGCTGCCCTTGAGGAGTTCAGCCAAGCCTCCACCTCCGAGGACCCGAAGCTCAGACAACTGGCCGAGTACAATCTGGGCAATACCCTCTACCAGCGCGGCGCCACACGGCAGAATCCCGAGGACAAAATCGCGGAATGGAAAAACGCCGTCCAACACTACGAACAATCCCTTGAAATCAACCCGTCGGATGCGCGGTCCCAAAAAAATCTGGATACCGTCCGCAAGCTGATTGAGGAAGCCGAAAAGAAACAGAAGGATCAACAGCAGAAACAGCAGGGGGGCGAGGACAACAAAGACGACTCCAAGGAAAAAAAAGATCAGGATTCCTCCTCTGAATCCAAAGAGTCGCCGGAGGACAAATCCGGCGAGGAAAAGGAGGACGGCAAGGATGACAAGCCGGGCAAAAAATCCGGCGACGCCAAGGACGCCTCCTCTAAACCCGATCCCAAAGACGGCGAGGCCCAGAAGACGCAGTCCAAACCCGAGGGCAACCTTCAGAACCAGCCGCAGTTTGGCGAGGACCAGAAGGCGAAAGACGCCCGTGAGGAGGCAGACAACGCGCAGGCGGCAGCCGAGGGCAAAATGACCCCCCAACAGGCAAAAGCCCTTTTGGAATCCCTCCGCAACGAGGATCAGCCGGTGCAACTCATTGAAAAAAACCGGGCTCAGAAAGGAAAATCCCTCCGCGACTGGTAGCCTCGCCCCGTGTCCGAATGATTTTTTACAAAGTCAGTCCCAGCTCCCTGAGTCCCGCACTCCTTCTGCGCATCCTCGCCCTGCTTCTGCTGACGCTCGGCCAAAACGTCTGTCTGGCTGCGGGCAACACCAAGGTCACTGCCAGTCTTTCGGACCCTTCGGTTGCTCCCGGGGAATCCACCACTCTCATCCTGAGCATCGAGAACGGCGGCGGACTCACTGAAATTCCAAACCTGAAAGCCACCGGACTCCGGATCGAGTTCCGCGGCCAGTCGTTTCAAACCCGGATTGAAAACTTCACGGCCACCCAGTCTCTGGACCTGACCTATGAGGTCTCCGGGGATGCTGCGGGAACCTACACCATCCCCGCCACCCCCGTGCCCACGGAAAACGGTATTTTTCACACCCCGCCGCTCCAGCTGGTGGTTCAATCTGGCACTCAGTCGCGCTCAAATGCAGCGACGTCCCTCGCTGAAATCTCGGTCCCGAAGACCTCCGCATACCTCGGCGAATCTATTCCTGCAGAAATTCGGCTCCTGGTGGACTCCCGGATCCGCTGGGAACCTGAATCCCGGCCGAATCTGGAGGGCGAAGGCTTCACCCGCTTCAAGATGCCCAGCCCCACCGTTGAAAAAACCTTGAGGGACGGCATTTCCTACGATGTCCTGATCTTCCGGACCGTGCTCACCCCAAGCAAAGCCGGGAAACTCTCGATTGGACCCTGTGAGATCCGGTTCCGCGCAGAGTCCCAACAAAACCGATCCCGCTCCCCAGTGGACAGCCTGCTCGGCCAGTTTTTCGCAGGAACACAGGTCCGGTCGTATTCCGCCAAGGCACCTGCGGTGGAACTGGATGTAAAACCCTTGCCCGTGGAGGGACGCCCCGAGGATTTTTCGGGAGCCGTGGGTATTTTCCAAATGCAGGCGGTTGCGTCTCCGTCCAAAGTGAAACTGGGTGACCCGATCACTTTGCAGACGACCATCTCAGGTCGGGGGAACTTCGACCGGGTCAATGCCCCCGAACTGGAGCGCGCGCAAGGCTGGAACGTTTACCCTGCAAAATCGGATTTTCAGCCCGAGGAAGAACTGGGAATGAACGGCCGCAAAATCTTCGAGCAGGCACTGATTGCGGAATCTCCCCAAACCCGGCTTCCCGAACTCAGGTTCAGTTTTTTCAACCCGGAAACACAGGCCTACGAAACCCTCAAGAGCGGTCTGACCCCGATCTCAATCGAGGGGATTGTGCCTCCTCCTCAGCCCGTGTTGGCACAGTCGCCCGATGGACCGGGTAGCTCAAAAGAGCCAACCCCATCCCAGCCCGTTTTGCTGCACGGCCCAAAATCTGACTTCGGAATCCCATACGCCACCCTGGCTCCTCCTGCTTGGCCCCGCCACCTCCTCTGGCTCCAGATCCCCCCGGCCCTCGCTCTTGCCCTCCTCTGGTACAGAAAATCCGTACGGCCATCCCCCGCCAGACTGGCTCGAAAAAAACTTCTCCAAGAACTTGCACAGATCGAGTCCCGTCTTCAGGAGGAAACCAGCCGCGCAGGGTTCTACTCAACTGCCGTTCGTGCAATCCAGATCCATGCCGCGCTCAAGGCCCAACTGCCAGACAACGCAATCGACCTCCAGACCCTGCAGGCCAAGTTCCCAGCCCGGTCGTTTGAAGCCGTCCTTCCCATCTTTGACACCCGAAACGAACTTCTTTATGCGGGGAACCAACGACCGACCTCCCGGGATTCCCTGCAGGAAAAGGAGCGCGAATCCGTGCTCGAAAAAATCCAGACATTCAAATCAGCCTTGGCCCAATGATTGGTCTCGCCGGTGCTTCTCCCTCTAACCCGCCTGCGGAAACGCAGGCATCGAACCGGATCCAACCACTCCTCCGATTCCTGACGCTGGTCTGCCTGCTGGGCGGACTCCTGGGAGTTTCTGCTTCAGCCGCGGATCCGGAATCAGCTCTGGCACGGTTCAAACTCGGCAACGAACACTCCGCTCGGGGCGACTTCAAGGCCGCCATGGGTGCGTATGAGGATTTGGCCCGGAGCGGACCGGTGAGCGCAAATCTGTTTTTCAACATCGGCAACACGCACTTTCAAACCGGAAACCTCGGATTGGCTGCGGTTTTTTTCGAGCGAGCTCTCCTGCTTGAACCCGGACATCCGGAAGCTGAGCACAACCTGCAAGCCACGCTCGAGAAGGCGGGATCCAGTCCGCAGAAAACCCCGCGGGTGATGACCTTCGCACGCCATGCTGCACAGGTGCAGCCTCAAGGCCTTTGGCCGGTTCTCGGTTCCCTCTCTTTCTGGATCCTTGCCGCGGGCGTTTCAGGCCTCTGGCTTTTCCATTCCAAATCGGCCACGGGGTTTGCGATCGGCATCGGTCTTTTAGGGGTTTTGACATCTGCGGCCATCGTGCTTGTGCAGTCCACTGAATCGCGCCGGGCGCTGATTATTGCGCCCCAAACCGTTGCCCTCTCGGCCCCGGCAGACCGGGCACAGACCGTGATGACGCTGACAGCGGGAGTTCCAGTGCATATACTCTCCGAGCGCGGTCCATGGACCTACTGCGAACTTCCAGGCCAATCCAAGGGCTGGATTTCCGCCCCCCAACTCGAACGCGTTTTTCCAGCGCCATGAGCATTTTGAGAGGGGCCACTCGCAACCGGGCAACCCCTCGACTCTGCGGGCTCCAAATTTTGGCTCTTCTAGTTTCCACAACGGCGTCCTTTGGATCCCCTCCAAAAAATACCCCGTCTTGGGTCCACAACCTGTCGTCCCCGGAACCGGGTCCGTTCAAGCCCGCCTCACACCCGCCCCTCTCTGCATTCGATTTTGGCTGGGCCTTTCTCCATGCCGGCACCGGCACGGCCAAAATCAGCGTGTCCTCAGGCAACCAGATCCAAATGGAAGCAACAGCGCATACCGAAGGCGCTGTTCGCTCCCTGTTCCGAATTGACGCCCATTTCCACTGTCTTGCCTCCGCACGCTCGCTCCGCCCCGTGGAAGCCCGGCAGACCGAAGCCTACGCTGACGAATCGCTCGAAACCGTCCTCCACTTTGACCCGGACGGCGTCGTGCGCCGTAGAAGTTCCGTCCCAGTCCCGAAAAAAGGGACCGGGAAACCCAAACGTTTTGCATTCACGCCGCTCTTTGAACCCTTCACCGCCTACCTCTGGCTCCGGTCCCAGCCGAACCGCCCCGGAGACACCCATCAACTGGTGATTTACGCCGGCGCAGACCCCTTTCTGCTCCGCGCGAGCGTCCAACCCAGGGAACACGTCCTCGTCGGATCCGCCCTAACCCCGGCCATCCGGATCAACCTGGAGTTCTCCGCCCTCGACCGCTCACTCCAGACTGCCCCCTACCGCAAGTGCAAGAGTGCCAGCCTCTGGATCTCGGACTCCGCCGCCCGCAGACTCCTCAGGGCTGAGGCCGACATTTTCATTGGAAAAATCTGGCTCCAACTCCAACCGCCCCCCGTCAAGGGACCTCCTTAAAAACAGCCCTCGATTCTGTACGCCGGGCCACAGGCGCCGCACGCATCCCCGGAAGCATCTCCATGCGCTGCAATGTCCTTAAATCCAGACACCCGCTCAATCCTAGACCGCGGCTCCTCTGATACCCCAATACCGCCTCCCCAAACTCGGGTGTCACCGCCCCATGAAGTTTTCCCCGGTAAAACCCGCGCTGGCTGAGGATATCTTGCGCCCGGTGAACCACCAAAGCCTGCACCTCCAGGGGCGCCCGCTCATACGGTGTCCCCGCCAGGGTTCGGCCGTATTCCTCCCTGGGATCCGATGCCGGGTAACTCCGCCGCAACGCACCCCCGGCCGATCCAACACCCGCTTCCGGCATGGGAACACGCTCCGCCTTTACCACCGGTCGGTCCGCCTCCGGAGGAACCGGGACCGAATCTGGAACGGGCTCGCGGAGGGGCTTGCGAACGGACTCAGGCAGGGGCTCCCGGCCGGGTTGCCCAGGACCGCCCTCGCCCGGGATACCCTCCAACCCCAAGGACTCCGTGGTTTCCTGCGAAAGTTTGCCTGTCACCTCCAATCCCTGACGGATCTGGTACCTCCGGATCGCCCCGGACAGAGCCGGCGTTTCCTTTCCATCCACAGGACCAGAATAAAAACCCATTTCCTTCAACCGCTCAGCCGCCTGCTGGACCTTCAGGCTGCCCTCCTCCCCAAAAACACCCTGAGCCACGCTCAAGAAACCCGATAAGACCAACCCCCAGATCGCCCACCAGCGCCGGAATTTTTGTTCTTTCATAAATGTTCACGCCAAAGGCCTTGAGGAGATCAGACGCACCCCACCACAGCACACACCTGCCCCGCTGCGGATGGATTCAAAATATCACACGATCCATCTCCCAGCACGGACGGATTTCACCCGTTTTCATTCAATCGATGGACCGGGATTTCATTTGGACCTCCCGCCACCACACGACCGCCGCCGGAAGCCTTGCCTTTCCCCTCTAAAAATAAGAATCTCCGCAGGCATGCGCCTCCTCGCGTTCTGCTGCTGGCTAATGATCGCCGCTCCACCCGCCGTGGAATCTCAGGAAACCGCCGCAGAGACTCCAGAGCTCAGTTCCCTCCGGGCACTGCTCGAACAGCAGACGCGTCAACTCAACAGCCTGCAAGACCGGGTACTCCGTCTTCAGGAAATGGTTGCACTGCTGCTCGCACGCCCCACCACATCGGCAGCCTCCCCTCTGGCCAATCCGGCAGCTCCAACAGCCCCGACGGCCCCAACAGCCAGTGCATCCTCCGTGGACCCCGGCTCCGGGCACTCTTCTACGGCTCCAACCCTCCCTCCAGCCCTGTCCACCTCCAGTCCGGCACTGGCTCCCGGAACGACTTCGCCTCAGCCCCCCAGTCCCCTGTCACCGCCTGAAGCCAGCCAGCCAGCCGCCCATGTCCCCCAGCATCTCGTGGAAAAAGGACAAACCCTCATCTCCATCGCCAGACAGCACGGTGTCTCGGTTTCGGACCTCCAGAAACTCAACAAAATCGAAGACGTGAAGAAACTGCAGGTCGGACAACGTCTCCTACTCCCCTACCCCACCCAGAAAACGCCCTGATTCCTTTGCCTTCCCCTCGCCGGCCCTCTCGGGAACCCGCCGCCCCATGGGATGCTCTCCAAGATTTCCCCCTCGGTGCTACCCCTGGGTCGACCAGGCGGGAATCCCCGGTTTCCAAAGCGCGGGGTTGACTCCAGCCCCGTTCTGCCCCCTGAATTCAATCCCCTCCTATGGACGAATCCCACCAATGGTACCTGCACAAAGCCGCCGACGGTCAGGTTTTTGGCCCAGTCTCGCTTGAACAACTCCAGTTCTGGGCGGATCAGGCTCAGATCTCCCCCCTCGACAAGGTTTCCAACAACGGCACCAGTTGGTTGCGCGCCCCCATGCTGGAGGACCTCCACATGGACTACCTCGTAGAGGTCGCCCCGGACCAACTCTATGGCCCAACCACGCGGGGCACCATCCGCGAGTTCATCGCCGCCGGCGAAATCACCGGCGATGCTCTGGTCACCAACTGTTGTTCGGGCAAAGAATCCGCTGCCGACGATCTGGTTGGCCCCCTGCCCAACTCCGAAATGTCGCCCCCGGCCAGAAACAGCATCCGGGTCAACCTCCAGCAGCGCATCCGGGAACTCGAGGAACTCCTCGTCACCGAACGGCGGAACCGCGAAATGGCCGAACATCTGGTTGAAAAGCTCGAGACGCAGCTTTCCGAACTCCGGGAAGCGCGACGCTGACCCCCCTTTCAACCGGCGCCCCGCCCTCCCCGGGACATCCACAGGGCCAGCCTCGGGAAATGGCCCGGCAACTCGGCCTGAAGCACCCGCACCAAGTTGCGCGGGACCACCTCCAAAAGCCGGCCCCGCACCTCCGGGTCCAACTCCCTGAGGACACCCGCTTCCAGCTCGCCCGGCAATGCCAGACACCAGCGGGCAGGCCTCAGCTGCCCCATCCAGACGTTGAGCCGCCTCCCCAGTGCCCGGGCCGCTCGCCGGCCTGCCTCCAGATCCAGGTGCCGGTCGGGCATGGATCCCTGCCTCCGGTGGAACCCGGCCGCACCCGGGGGCGCAAAGGCCCCAGGCTCCGCGCTGTAAACCGCAGAATCCGGCAGCCGCGCATCGGGGAACACCTGGGCAGCCATCAGGGCCACCCGGGGCCAGCGTCCAGCCCGTTCCACCCGGTAGATCCTCAGGTTGCCACGGTCCAGCACGGCCACCGCCCATGCCCGCCCCTTCCCCATCGCCCGCCCACCCAGTTCAGAAGCCTGCACACCGCCCCCCGCTTCCCCCGGCACCAACTCCAAATCCGTGCCCACCCCAGGCCCACTCGATTTTGTCCTCATTTGAGCATCCTCCATTTTTCCCCCTGTTCCATTCCCGAACCCGGTTCGTCCTCCCCGCCATGTTCGTCCCCGTTGATCACCGCTCATGCCCATCCTCCCCGGCTTCTTTCTGGTTTACTTCCTCCAGACTGACTTCCTCCGGCCCAAGCTTCCCCGGACCGTTTCTGACCGGGAAGGTTTGGTCCAGCCCACTAAGTTTACTGAATTCACAAGCTAGAGTTCACGATCTAGGCGGACATGCGCCCCCCCCTTCCCTGAAGACCTACGAAAACAGCCCCCGAGACGGACGCGTGCCCGGCCCAGTTTTTTTCGAGGACCAGACCCTCCGCCCAAGCGCCACCCAAAAAATCCTGCCCGCTTGACCTCAGGCCGCCCCCCTCGTTTCATCCCAGCCATGCCCACCCCCAGCGTTGCACGTCCTCCCATGCACCGGCGCGGTTTCATTCAAACCCTCGCCGGATCCGCCACCGCCTGTATTCTGCCCCGTGCCGCAACCGCCGCAACTGGCGCTCCCACGGAACGGCTCCTTCTCGGCATGGACAATTTCGCAGTCCGCGCCATGGGCTGGAAAGCCGGCGAACTCCTCGAGTACGCCGCCGGCCTGAAACTTGACACCCTCCTCATCTCGGACCTCGAGGCCTATTCCTCTCTGGATGAAGGCTACCTGCGCGAACTGCGAGCACAAGCCGGCCAGCTTCAGGTCCAGATTTATGCGGGGTCTTGGAGCATCTGCCCCTCATCTGTCCGCTTCAAAAACCAGTGGGGAACAGCTGAGGAACACCTTCGCATCGGCATCCGGGTTGCCCGCGCTTTGGGCTCCCCGGTTTTCCGCGTGATCCTCGGCGGGGCCGACGACCGGAAGACGCCCGGCGGCATCCGGGCCCGGATCGCTGACACCGTCCAGGTTCTGAAGGCCTGCGAGACCCAGGCACGCGACGCCGGTGTCCGGATCGCTGTGGAAAACCACGCCGGCGACATGCACTCGTGGGAATTGCTTGAACTCATTGAAAAAGCGGGACCGGCATTTGTCGGGGCGAACATTGACTCGGGCAACAGCACATGGACCCTTGAGGATCCGATGGATGTGCTCGAGAGGCTGGGACCGCATGTGGTGTGCTCCAGTCTCAGGGACAACATGATCTGGGACACGGAGGATGGCGCCAGCATTGCTTGGACAGCAGCTGGGGAGGGTCTCATGGATTGGAAATCCTACACCACCCGGTGGCGGCAGCTTTGCCCCCAAGTCCCCATCCAGATCGAAACCATCTCGGGTTTTTCCCGGAATTTCCCCTACAAAAAAGCCGAGTTCTGGCAGCACTACGAAAAGCGTCCAGAAGCGATGGCCGGGTTTGAAGCGATGGCCCGACGCGGCCGCCCGATTCCTGGGTTTAAAGCCCCCGAAGGCCCCGGAAAAAAACAGGCCGAACAGGAATTTCAGAAGGGCGAACTGGAGCGCTCCATCCGTTATCTCCGGGAAACCATCGGCCTCGGCCGCAAAGCCTGAACGTTCCATGCCTGAAGCCAGCCAGACCGTTTCACTCCCCGCGTACCTGAAAAAAACCGGCGCATTGGTCGACCGGGCACTCCAGCGGTTTTTGCCGCGTGCCACGGTCAGATCCGGAACGCTGCATGAGGCGATGCGCTACAGCATTTTTGCGGGCGGCAAACGATTGCGGCCAATCCTGAGCGTGGCCGCCGCCGAATCCTGCGGCGGACCCCCCGGGAACGCGTTGCCCGCCGCGTGTGCGGTGGAATGCATCCACACCTACTCGCTGATCCATGATGATCTCCCCTGCATGGATGACGATGACCTCCGCAGAGGACGCCCCACCAACCACAAAGTCTACGGGGAAGGCATCGCGGTTCTGGCTGGTGACGCCCTGCTCACCATCGCATTTGAAATCCTGGCCCAGTCCCCAGGCACGTCCCGCTACCCGGTCGCAGCCCAGATCCGCGAACTGGCTGTCGCAGCAGGGAGCCGCTGGCTGATTGCCGGTCAGGTGCTGGACTTGGAGGGCGAAGGCCAACCCGTGACGACAGACGCGCTCCGCTTTATCCACCAGTCCAAAACCGCGGCGCTCCTCACCGCGTCCCTCCGTTTGGGTGCGATGTCCGCCAATGCCACGCCTCTGCAACTCAGGCAACTCACCCAGTTTGGTCAGGCACTCGGACTCGCCTTCCAAGTGATAGACGACATTCTTGACGTGACACAGACCACGGAAAAACTGGGCAAGACCGCTGGGAAAGACGTGGCGGCGACCAAAGCCACCTACCCCGCTCTGATCGGCCTCGAAGCTTCCCGAAAGGAAGCGCATCGGCTCACCAAAAAGGCGCTTCTGGCGCTCAAACCTCTGGGGAACAGAGCCAGCCGGCTCCGGGAAATCGCGCATTACCTCCTGGACCGCGAATACTGATTGCTTAGCCATCCGACTCGGCCCCAAAAACTGCCCCCAACTTCCCCCCCCTGTCCTCCACCCGCATTCTGCCTGAAAAAAGGGGTGTTTTTGAAATTCGACGCCTCCAGCGGTTGACGAAAAGTGTTTTTTTGTCAGGGTGGAGAGGGTTTCTGAGCAGAAACTGAAGCAGACTGGCCCGCGGGGCCTCGGGTCCCGGGCAGGTCTCGGAAGTTTTTGGAAAGGAACCTCGCGGGTTTTTCCTCGGGGGAACCGTTTCTTCTGGCTTCAAGCCGGAGAACCGATTTTCTGATGAAATTCCCCGTCCGCCTGAAACGTCCAAAGCACCGAAACCCTGATTCCCTGTGAAATTCCTCGCATCCTTCTACGGTTCCTCCATCGGAAAAAAATGGGTGGTGGCCCTGACCGGCCTGATGCTGGTGGGCTATGTGGTCGGCCACTTGGTCGGCAACCTCCAGATTTTTGCCGGCCCAGAACAGATCAACCAGTATGCCGCGATGCTCCACAGCATGCCCAAGGCGCTCTGGGTGATCCGGGCCGTGTTGATTGCAGGCCTCTTTCTGCACGTATTCACGACGCTTAAGCTTGCTGCGGAAAACAAGGCAGCCAAGGCCCGGCAGAACGAGCGCCGGGCATCCACTGCGCCCAAGCCTGCAAAAAAGACGATGGTGCTCAGCGGCTTGGTCCTTCTCTCCTTTATCGTCTACCACCTCCTCCATTTCACGGTGCGTTCCACCGATCCCCGCTTCCACAGCCTGCCCCGTGGTGAGCACGATGTTCACACCATGGTGATCCTTGGCTTTCAGAACCCGCTGGTGTCTGGTTTCTACCTCCTCTCGGTGTTTCTGCTCTGCATGCACCTCAGCCACGGACTTCAGAGCGTCCTCCAGACGCTCGGGATCAACAGCAAGTCCCTGCGCGACACCCTGAACAAAGGCGGTCAGACCGTCTCTTGGATCCTGTTTGCGGGCTACGCATCCATCCCCGTGGCTGTCCTGCTCAATAAACTCACCGTGGTTGCTCCTTAACCCCCCACGGATACCGCATCCACTCCTTCCGCTGATTGCCAACCAACGCCTTCCCGAACCCCTTGACGTAACCATGAGCGTTCTCGATTCCAAAATCCCGTCCGGCCCGCTCGACAAGAAGTGGGAGAAGTTCAAGTTCGAATCCAAACTCATCAACCCCGCCAACAAGCGGAAGTATGAGGTGATCGTGGTCGGCAGCGGCCTTGCCGGCGCCTCTGCAGCCGCCACCCTGGGGGAACTCGGGTTCAAGGTGAAGTGCTTCTGTTACCAGGACTCGCCCAGACGGGCCCATTCCATCGCTGCCCAAGGCGGGATCAACGCCGCCAAGAACTACCAGAATGACGGCGACTCCGTGCACCGCCTCTTTTACGACACCATCAAGGGCGGCGATTTCCGTTCCCGCGAGGCGAACGTTTACCGACTGGCCCAAGTCAGCACCAACATCATCGACCAGTGCGTCGCTCAGGGCGTCCCGTTTGCCCGCGAATACGGCGGCCTCCTCGCCAACCGCTCGTTCGGCGGCGCCCAAGTCTCCCGCACCTTCTACGCCCGGGGCCAAACCGGCCAACAACTCCTGCTGGGCGCTTACTCGGCACTCAACCGCCAGATTGCGGCCGGTTCGGTCCAGATGTTCCCCCGCACAGAAATGCTCGACCTGGTCCTCGTCGACGGCCATGCAAAGGGGATCATCGTCCGCAATATGGTCACGGGCGCCGTCTCCTCCCATGCCGCCGACTGTGTGGTGCTCGCCACGGGCGGCTACGGCAACGTCTTCTACCTGTCCACCAACGCGAAGGGGTGCAACGTCACCGCAACGTACCGAGCCCATCGCAAGGGCGCGTACTTTGCCAACCCCTGTTTCACCCAGATTCACCCCACCTGCATCCCTGTCTCCGGTGACTACCAGTCCAAGCTCACCCTGATGAGCGAGTCCCTCCGGAACGATGGCCGTGTCTGGGCCCCCAAGACCAAGGGCGACAAACGCCCCCCTCAGCAGATCCCGGAATCCGAACGCGACTATTTCCTCGAACGCAAGTACCCCAGCTTCGGCAACCTCGCCCCGCGCGACATCTCTTCCCGCTCCGCCAAGGAAGCCTGCGACGACGGCCGTGGCGTCGGCGAGAGCGGCCTGGGCGTTTATCTGGACTTCGCAGACTCCATCAAGCGGCTCGGCGAAAAGACCATCCGCGAACGCTACGGCAACCTGTTCGAGATGTACGAGCAGATCACCGGCGAGGATGCTTACAAGACCCCCATGCGGATCTTTCCAGCCGTCCATTACACCATGGGCGGCCTCTGGGTGGACTATGAACTGCAGTCCAACATCCCCGGCCTCTTCGTCCTCGGGGAAGCCAACTTCTCCGATCACGGCGCCAACCGACTCGGCGCAAGCGCCCTCATGCAGGGCCTCGCCGACGGCTACTTTGTCATCCCCTACACCATCGGCAACTACCTCGCCCCGCAGCTCGGCAAACGGCCTTCCACCGACCATCCCGAGTTCAAGAAGGCCGAGGCCGATACACTCGCCCAGATCCAGCGCCTCCTGGCCATCAAAGGCCGCCGGACCGTCGACTCCTTCCACCGGGAACTGGGCCTGTTGATGTGGGATCTCTGCGGCATGGCGCGATCCGAAAAAAGCCTCGGCCGCGCCCTTTCCCGAATCCCTTCTCTGCGTGAGGAGTTCTGGCAGAACGTCAATGTCTTGGGCGCCAATGAGGAAATCAATCAGGCGCTCGAAAAGGCGGGCCGGGTCGCAGACTTCCTTGAGTTCGGCGAACTCATGTGCCTTGACGCCCTCGAACGTCGGGAATCCTGTGGCGGCCATTTCCGCGAGGAATTCCAGACCCCCGACGGCGAGGCGCTCCGGGACGACCAGAACTTCGCGCATGTGGCGGCCTGGGAGTACGCGGGAGCAGGTAACAGGCCCGTGCGCCATGCCGAAGCTTTGAACTACGAAAACGTTCACCTCTCGACCCGGAGCTACAAATGAAACACCTCAATCTGAAGGTCAAAGTCTGGCGGCAGAAGAACGCGAGTGCAGAAGGCGGCCTCGTGGAATACGAAGCCCGCAACATCCCAGAGGACGCCTCTTTCCTCGAGATGCTCGACATCCTCAACGAACAACTCCAGGAGAAAGGCGAACCGGCCATCGCATTCGACCACGACTGCCGCGAGGGCATCTGCGGTATGTGCTCGCTCTCCATCAACGGCATACCCCATGGGCCGAGCGCCACGACCACCTGCCAGCTTTACATGCGGCATTTCAAGGACGGCGAAACCATCTTCATCGAGCCCTTCCGTGCACGCGCTTTCCCAGTCCTCCGTGACCTCATGGTGGACCGCTCTGCATTCGACCGGATCCAGCAGGCGGGGGGGTATATCACCGCGCGCACCGGTTCCGCCCAGGACGCCAACGCAATCCTGATTCCAAAACCCGCCGCGGACAAAGCCATGGAGGCCGCCGCCTGCATCGGGTGCGGCGCCTGCGTGGCCGCCTGCCCCAACGGCTCTGCCATGCTTTTTGTGGGTGCAAAAGCCACCCACCTCAACACCCTTCCGCAAGGCCAACCCGAACGCAACCAGCGCACGCTTGCCATGGTCCGCAAAATGGACGCCGAGGGCTTTGGAAACTGCTCCAACCACTACGAGTGCGAAGCCGTCTGCCCCGCCAACATCCCGTTGACCGTGATTTCACAACTCAACCGCGACTTCGTGAAGGCTGCCGTCTCCGAATCTGTCCAGTAACCCCCGAGCGTAGTGCTCGCGGTTAGACTGGCCCCAGGGTCTTCCAGTTCTGGAAGGGCGCATGTCCTCATGAATTCAGGCCGGGGGTCCCCCGGTTCCGTCGCGCTTCGAGGGAGTTTCGTTTGCTGGGTCGGCAGGCGGGATTCGCAGCGGCTTCTTGGATTTCGCCGCTGCGGTCTCCGGGTGTCCAAACGAAGGAAAACCATTCCCCAAGCCCTCGGGCATCGAGTACATAGACCGCATGGCCACCGAAACCGCCCCAGCCCCCCACCGGCGGGCGGCTCTGGCTCTGCTTTTCGGAATCAACCTGTTCAATTACCTCGACCGCCAGATCCTGGCGGCTGTGCTTCCGGAGATCCGGACCGATCTGCTGGGTTCCTTCGGCCCAAGCGCACAGACACGTGCCGGTTTCCTTGCCACTGCCTTCCTGGTGACCTACATGCTCGCAGCCCCGGTCCTCGGACGGCTGGCAGACCGGTTTTCCCGCTGGCTCCTCATCTCCATCAGCGTAACCCTCTGGAGCCTGGCCTCCGGCTGGAGCGGACTGGCTGGCGGATTCACCGCACTGCTTCTGAGCCGCATGGCCGTGGGCATCGGCGAGGCCGGGTACGGTCCCGCCGCCCCCGCCCTCATCTCCGACCTCTTTCCGATTGAATCTCGGGGACGCGCCCTCGCCCTTTTCTCCCTCGCCATGCCCGTCGGAGGTGCTCTGGGGTATCTCTTTGGGGGATACGCCGCCGTCCACTGGGGCTGGAGATCCGCTTTCCTGCTGGTGGTCCCTCCCGGCCTCCTCCTGGCGCTGCTCTGCCTTCGGTTCCGCGAACCGCATCGGCTCCGCTCTTCAGACACGCCAAAACACCCTCCGCTGGCCGTGCTGCGCACCCTGTTTTCGATCCCTTCCTACCGGCTCAACTGCGCCGCAATGACCGCCATGACGTTCACCCTCGGCGGCATCGCCTTCTGGATGCCAGACTACATCGTCCGCTCCCGAGGCAGCGAGTTTCCCAGCACCCCCCATCTGCTCGCCCATGTGAACATGGTGTTCGGCGGAATCACCGTTGTTGCCGGACTGCTCGGCACCCTGTCTGGAAGCGTCCTCGCGGAAAAAATCCGGCGCCGCTTTCCCGGTTCCTACTTTCTGATCTCAGGCGCAGGCATTTTTCTGTCCTTCCCCGCTCTTGCTGCGATGCTCTGGACACCTTTTCCGGGGGCATGGGGCTGGCTGTTTCTTTCGGTTTTCTTCCTTTTCCTCAACACAGGCCCGTCGAATACGGCACTGGCAAACGTGACGCCGGCCCCGATCCGGTCGACGGCATTTGCAGTAAACATTCTGGTGATCCATGCCCTGGGAGACACCATCTCGCCGCCTCTGATTGGTTGGATTGGCGGACGTTGGGGAATGAACACCGCTTTCCTGCTCGTGGGCGCAGTGATGGTCCTGGCAGCCGGTTTCTGGCTGCGCGCCTGCCGACACCTCGGCCCAGACACGGCAAAAGCGTCCTGACCGGGGCTTGAACCGCTGCCCCGGGCCAGAGTAACGTGTGGTCAGTGAGCGAGACCCTGACCCCGATGATGCAGCAGTACCAGGGTATCCGCAGGAAACTGCCCCCGGATACCTTGCTCCTCTTCCGTCTGGGGGACTTTTACGAAATGTTTTTTGAGGACGCCAAGACAGCGGCGTCTCTGCTCAATGTAGCACTCACCAAGCGCAACCAGGTTCCGATGTGCGGCATCCCGTTTCATGCCGCCGAATCCTACGTCCGCAAACTGCTCAAAGCGGGGCGCCGCGTGGCCATCTGCGACCAAGTTGGCGAACCCCAGAAAGGCCAGATCGTTCAGCGCGAGGTCACCCAGATCATCAGTCCAGGAACCGTGGGCGACCTCCAGATGCTGGATGCAAAATGCCACAATTTTCTCGCCGCCATTTTCGCAGGAAAATCCGGCGGCTTTGGTCTGGCCTACCTCGACCTGACCACGGGCGATTTCCGGATGACTGAGGCCGCTTCTCAGCGAGAACTCGAGGACGAACTGGCCCGGGTCCAACCCGCCGAAACACTCGTAACCGAGGATCAGGCCACGCTCTTCCGGGACCTCCGCAATCCAGTGGCTAGAGACGGCTACACCTTCCTCTACGAACAGGCCTACTTCACTCTGCGGGACCATTTTCAGGTCCAGTCGCTCGACGGGTTCGGGGCCGGAGACATGCCTCTGGCCATCTGCGCTGCTGGCGCAATTCTGCACTACCTCAAACACGAACTGCGCCGGTCGCTGACCCACATCCGCACCCTTTCCTGCTACCGGAACTCGCAATTCATGGTGCTGGATGCCGCCACTCAGGCCAATTTGGAACTGGTGGCTTCCCACGGCGCCGGAAGGGCCGGCGTCACTGGGACGCGCGACACCTCGCTTCTGGGGTGTCTGGACAGAACTGTCACTCCCATGGGCGCACGCAGGCTCCGGGACTGGATTCTGCATCCGCTCTGCGAGCTGGACCCCATTCAGGAACGTCAGGATTTCGTCGGCGAACTTCTGGCTCAGCCGTTTATTTTGGGGAAAATCCGCGAAACCCTGAGATCCATCCGGGACGTGGAAAGGACGGTCGGGAGGCTTACCCAAGCCGGAGGCAACGCCCGCGACCTCTTGGTTCTCCGTTCAAGCCTCGAACAGCTTCCCGAACTCAAGGCCGACCTACAGGCACTGCTGCGGGGCGAAGTTTTCGGTGCCCCGCGGGAACCCAGCGGCATTGGCCTGCGGCTCCTGTCCCAACTCCACGAACTCCCTGGCCTGTTCTCCCTCCTTTCCACTGCAATTGTTGACGACCCGCCCGCCTTGATCCGCGAAGGTGGCATGTTCCGGGACGGCTATTACGGGCCGCTCGATGAACTCCGCAAGGCCGCACGGGACGGTAAAGACTGGATCGCGCAACTCCAGCAACGCGAAATCGAGACCACAGGCATCAAATCCCTCAAGGTCCGGTTCACTTCCGTGTTCGGGTATTTCATCGAGGTCACAAAATCCAACCTGCACTTGGTCCCGGACACCTGGCAGCGAAAACAGACGGTCGCCACCGGGGAACGGTTCATCACCCCGGAACTCAAGGAGGTCGAGGGCAGGATTCTGGGGGCTGACGAACGCGCAAAGGCTTTAGAGATCGAGCTGTTCAACCAAATCCGGGAGGAGGTTCTGAAGGAACTGGTTTTCCTTCAGCAATCCGCCTCCGCCATCGCCTCTTTAGACTGCCTCTGTGCCCTCTCCGAAACCGCCAGACTCTTCGGATACTGTCGCCCCGAACTCAGCACTGAACTCAAACTGAAGATCGTCGACGGCAGACACCCCGTGCTCGACCAGAGCCTCGTCGAGGAAAAGTTTGTGCCCAACGACGTTGAGCTCGATGGCGACCGCCAGCGGCTGGTGATCCTGACCGGCCCAAATATGGCCGGGAAAAGCACCTACATCCGGCAGGTTGCACTTTTAGTTCTCATGGCCCAGATGGGTTCTTGGCTCCCCGCAAAATCTGCCGAAGTCGGCATTGCAGACCGGATTTTCACCCGGGTCGGCGCCAGTGACGACCTTTCCCGGGGCCAATCCACGTTCATGGTGGAAATGAACGAAACGGCCAATATCACCAACAATGCCACCGAACGATCCTTGGTGATTCTGGATGAAATCGGACGCGGCACATCCACCTTCGACGGGCTCTCGATCGCATGGAGCGTCGCAGAATACCTCCATGACGAAGTTCGTGCCCGGACCCTCTTTGCCACCCATTACCACGAACTCACTGAACTGGAGATGACCCGTCAGGGCGTCCGGAACTACAACGTTGCCGTGCGCGAATGGAACGATCAGATCATTTTTCTCCGCAAAATCGTCAAGGGCGGCGCTGACAAAAGCTACGGGATTCAGGTTGCCCGCCTTGCCGGGCTTCCCCAGAAGATCCTCGCACGGGCCAAGGAAATCCTCTCCAACCTCGAACAGTCGGAACTCAACGCTGACGGCAAACCTACCATCTCCGAAGCGCCGCCCCCTCAGAAATTTGGACGCCCTCGCAATCCGAAAAAGGCCGAAGAAGCCCGGGCGGCGATGAAGCCGCAGATGACCCTATTCTGAGGAGCTTCACGGCCCTCACCTACACAAACCGCGGAATCAAAAGTGGGTATCCGACGTATCAGCGTGCTCCTTCCACAGGGATCCACTCCCATCCTCTTAAAATCCGATCCACAGAGTGGGGCGGGACGGGTTTCCCTGTGGTTGGGTCTCGCCGGAGGCAGTCTCCCCCATTTTCTGGAGCCCGCTGGCACCGCTCCCCAACGACTCCCAACACTTCAAGATTGGCGAACTGCCCCGGCGAATCCTGTTTGTCCCGAGAGCAACAGCGTAGCGGGAACACAGTTTTGACTTGAAAATTCCGAAAATTTGTGAGGGCGGAATTGGAGGTCTGTCCCCGGAATTGGAGCTGGATGGAGGTTCGATTTCGCCAAAGGAAGGGAAACCCGGATGGATGAATCACCACCGAATCGACGAATCACGGACGCCTCGAGGTAAAAGGCCGGGCGTTACTGCCCTCCATCATCTCCCCGTGTTTTGGAAAGGATTGATGAGCGCGCAAACGAAACCGAGCAGGCTCACTTTTCGGAGTCGACGGTTGCAGCTTAGCGCAACTGTACGTCCAGTCCTAGCAACCGCCAACCGGAGGACTCGGACACAAACTTCATCCCGAAAAACAACCGTGCAGGCCGGCTCGGGTAATACCCCTCCACAACCAAAATCCCGCGTGGATCAATATACGGCACCGGATCGTATGCGGGTCGCAGCCGCTTTAATCCGGCAAAGTTGTATCCGCTCCCGGACATCTGCCCAAAAATTTGCTGAAGCGCCCGGGGTGTCACCTGCTGCTGCCACGTCTCGGAAACGCCCCGGTGAAACTCCTCAAAGGTCCCACTTCTGAGAGCGTAACCCAGTCTGCCTAACTCCCCCTCCACCAGCTCCCGGAGTTCCGCCTCGCCCGGGACCGGCCTTCCCACAAAAGGATTTAAACCGCGTCCTTGGCCAATGCTGGAAAAGAGATCCTCCCCTCCCTGATCCAGCCCCCCCTTCCTGATGGCGGCCACCCGCCAGCGCCCAGCCTCTCTCAAAAGCTCCACACGCAGCCGGGTCCGAACCCCGGCTGCATTCTCGTGCACGCCCTCCATCTCCGCCCGGTCTCCCTCAAAAACAGCCGGCTGCCATTTACCCTCCGAAAACCCCTCGAGTCCCAGATCGCGTACAGAACGGCCAAACTGCTCTGCAGACTGCAAAACCCGAAACCGAAGGGCCGTCTGCGCATGCGCCTCCCCGTACCGGCCCGCAGCGAGGTCCTGAAAAAAAATGCGCACCGCCGTTTCTGGCGTTGACCGGCTGCAACCAGAAAACATGCATACCAACAGCAAAAGAAAGAGGATCGACTTCAGAGTCAGGCGGGCTCCAAGGACACGGTCTAGGTGGAGCCAAGGCGGCAGGGAATCTGAAAATCCGCAGCACAGGAAAACCGGCCTGAGTCGGTAGATCCAACATCTGGACGTCACCCCGTCCCCGCAATCAGCCCGAATCAGGCGCTCCACTCCAACATCCTCCGGATCGGCACTTCCGCCCGCCGCCGGGTCTCCTCGGGAATAACGATTTCAGGCTCCAGATGAAGCAACGCCGCATGAAGTTTCTCAAGTGTGTTGAGCTTCATAAAGCGGCAGTCTGCGCATGCGCATCGGTCCGTTGGGCCCGCGATGAACTCTCTGTCTGGAATCTCCCTCCGCAACCGGTGTAACATTCCGGACTCTGTCACGATGATGAATTTGCGCGCGGGTGAGGCCTTGCAATACGTGATCATTTTCTCGGTGGAACACACCTCATCGGCCAGAATCCTGACCGCGTGAGTGCATTCCGGATGAGCAACCACGGGTGCCCCCGGATGCTCAGTCCGGACCTTGGCAATCGAGTCGCGCGTGAACTCCACGTGCACATAACACGACCCCTTCCACAACTCCATCGGACGCCCCGTCTGCTCCATCACCCACGCCCCTAGGTTCTGGTCCGGCACAAAAAGCAGGTTCCGGTCCTTCGGAGCCGACTCCACGATACGCACTGCATTTCCGCTTGTGCAGATCACGTCGCTCAGGGCTTTCACCCCAGCCGAGCAGTTGATGTAGGCAATCACGTAATAGTTCCGGTCGGCGTGCTCTTTCAAATACGCCTCAAGACGGCCTGCTGGACACGAATCAGAAAGCGAACAGCCCGCGTCCATGTCTGGCAAAACCACCCGCTTGCCAGGATTCACGATCTTGGCCGTTTCGGCCATGAAATGGACCCCGCAGAAAGCGATGACCTCAGCGTCTGTTTTTGCGGCTTGATAACTTAGGCCTAGGCTGTCCCCAACAAAGTCCGCGACCTCCTGGATCTCGCGCACCTGGTAGTTGTGCGCAAGGATGACCGCGTTCCGCTCCTTCTTCAGCGCCTGTATTTCCCCGACCAAATCCGTTCCCGCGTATTTCATAATCAGCCCTAGTTCAACAGCTCGTACCAGTTGTTCCTCTGCCGCGGCTCGTAACCGCACTCCGAAATCAGAGTTTCGATCTCCTCCCTAGCGAGTCGGAAACTTGTCCCTGCACTGCTTACCACGTTTTCCTCCATCATCACGCTTCCAAAATCATTCGCCCCATAGCCCAAGGCCATTTGCCCGATCCTTGGCCCTTGGGTCACCCAGGAACTCTGAAGGTTGGGAATGTTGTCGAGATAGATTCGGCTTAGAGCCTGCATCCTGAGGTACTCGACGCTGCCGACCGGCTCGGCCTTGAGTCGGGTGTTGCCCGGTTGGAACGTCCAGCAGATAAACGCCGTAAACCCGCCGGTGGCATCCTGCTGGACGCGCAGCCTGCGCAAATGTTCCACGCGCTCCTCCACCGTTTCCACATGCCCGAACATCATGGTTGCGCTCGATTTCAGACCCAGTTCATGGGCGATTTCCATCACCTTCAACCAACCGTCGCTGTCGCATTTCAGCGGCGCGATCCTGTCCCGGACCCGGTCCACCAGAATCTCGCCGCCCCCCCCGGGGATGGACCCAAGGCCGGCTTCCTGAAAACGCTGGATCACCTCCCTGAGCGGCATCCGGAACACCTCGGCAAAATGGTTGAATTCCGGGGGGCTGAACCCATGCACGTTGATGTGCGGGTATTTCTCCCGGATGTGCGAAAGCATCCCAAGATAAAAGTCGATCCCGAGCTTCGGATGGTGCCCTCCCTGCAACAGCACTTGCACCCCGCCAATTGCCGTCAATTCGTCCAGTTTCTGGTCCAGTTCCGCCTCGCTGAGCACGTAGTGGTCGGCATCCCGCTCTGTGCGGTAAAACGCGCAGAACTTGCAGTAAACGTTGCAGACGTTGGTGTAGTTGATGTTCCGATCCACGATGTAAGTGACCACCGAGTTGCCTCGGCCACCGTGTCGCTCCGCGTGAATTTGCCGGCGCCGCGCATCAGCCAGAGCGGCCAGCAAATTGAGCGGCAACTCGTAGAGCGCCAGCGCCTCCGTCTCTCCAATCCGCCCCCCGTCCAAAACCTTCTCCACCACACGGGCCACGCCGGAATCGCCGGCAACGCCCGCCGTTTCTACTTGGGATTCGAGTGCAACCATGTGCCTCAGTAAAAATCGAATCCTGCGGGACGTAAAGAACGCTCACACCCAAGCACCTCTCGGCCGGGACCGCAAGTTTGTCCCCCCAACCTCAACGGCCCAAACCTTGGCCCGAACCACCAAACCTACTTTCCTTTGGCCCCTTCTTTCTCGGGCTTCTCAAACAGGCGCAGCCAAGCTCCATACCCAAGCTCGGCCATCTTTTCCTTCGGAACAAAACGCAGGGACGCCGAGTTGATGCAGTACCGTTTCCCTCCCAGTTCCAACGGACCATCGTCGAAAACGTGCCCCAAATGCGCGTCCCCAGTGGCAGAACGCACCTCGACCCGGACCATTCCATGGGTCGTGTCCCTGAGTTGCTTGATCTCGGCCTCCTCGATTGGCTTGGCAAACCCGGGCCAGCCACATTCCGTGTCAAACTTGTCGCGGGAGGAGAAAAGCGGCTTCCCGGTGACAATATCCACGTAAATGCCTTCCTCGCGGTGGCGCCAGTAAATGTTGGAGAAGGGGCGTTCCGTGGCGTTCTCGCGCACCACCGCATACTGCTGGGGAGTTAGCATCCGCCTGAGTTCATCGTCACTCGGAACTGAAAATTGCTTTTCCATGGGTTGGGTTGCGTTTTTAGCTCCGGCGACCGCAGCAGCGTTTTTCTCCCCCTTCTCTCCGGCAAAAGCGCCTCCCGATGGAACCAACAGGATGAGACAGGCAACAACGAGGCTGGCTCCCGAAACAAGGGATTTGAGAACGGGCCCTGAGGAGATAGGTGTGCGTTTCATGGGTTTCAAATGACCACCTTCCGATACTCGCACCGGACGGCTTAGGAAATCAAAACAAACGCTTCCCCCCGTCCGTGCGGGTGAACCCCACCCGGATCCGGCCCGGCCAGGGTCAGTTGAAGGTCAGGTTTTTGACCCCGGAAGCCGCGGCGGCGTTGAGCACGTCCACAATCCGCTCGTGCTTGGACTCGGGATTCGGACGGATGATCACCGGATCCTTTTCACCAAAGCTTTCGATCGCATTTTTGAGCCAGTCCCGAAGCGGGGTCAGCGTACGGTCGTTGGCAGTCCCGTACGTCTGGTTATTCATGGAAACGACCCCATCCGGACTGATATCAATGATGATCGGGGTCACCTGACTGGTGCCCGACCCTTTCCCGGCCGGAAGATTCATGTTGAGTTCTTTCTCAACCACCTTCGACCCGGCACTCGCCATGAAGAAAATCATCAGAACGAACACCACGTCCACCATCGGCGCGATCTGAAATCCGGCGTCGCCGTCTTCTGAACCTACGGATCCACCCATATTCTTGTTTTAGTTGTGAAAGGTTTTGAAACGTTCCAACCCGCGGTCCTCGCGCGGGGGTCCGCTCATTTCTGTTGTTCCTTGTCCACCACCGAAAAGGTCACGTTGCTCACCCCGGAGCCACCAGCGGCAGCGAGTACGGTCCTCAAAAACTCGTACTTCACATCCTTGTCGGCCCGGACCACCACACGGAACTCGGGGGTGGCTGCGAGCTTGGCCTGAAAAATCGGGCCCAGTTCTGCCGCGGTCCCGTAGGTCTTTCCATCGATGTCGATCACACCGGAGTTGCCGATGTTGTTCCAAAGGATGTTGACCGTGAGTTGCCCCTCGCCGGACTTTTTGTTCTTGTCCTTGGCATCCTTTGCCACGGGGAGACGAACTTTCTCGTTCGTCTGCAGCACATCCGTGGAGCTGATCGACATGAAAAACACCAGGAGCACCAGCAGAATGTCGATCATCGGAGCGATCTGAAACTCCGGATCTTCCTCGGGGGGAAGCCGCGTTTCAGCCTTCTTACTCTTGTTCTTGCTTCCAGTCGGTGCAGACATGGTGCTGGGGGATTGGGGCGGGGATCAGAAACCGAAAACTCAGTTCCAGTCCAAGGGAGAACCGCAGTGCGGGCAGGGGCTCACTCCGACTGTGACCGCTCCGCTGCACATCGGGCAGTTGGTCGACAGCGAAGATGAAATTTTCCGGGCGCCAGCTGCAGCCACCACTCCTGCATTGAAGTTTTCACCAATCTGAACCCCGTGCAGTTCCTCGTACGGCAGGTCTACGATCAGGGTGTTCACGATGTCGTCCGCGTACACAATGCACATCTGAGAGACGTTCCGGAAAACGTAGTACGCAACGAAGGCCGGAATCGCGATCCCGATCCCGAATGCGGTTGCCATCAAGACTTCCCCAATCTTCCCGGAGAGCGCCCGGGGATCGCTGATGCCGCTGCTCGCCAACACGGCGAACGCACCCATCATCCCGATAACCGTTCCCAGCAGCCCGATCATCGGGGAAACCACCCCGATCACCGACAGGTAACTGTTCCGGGTCCGGAGCACGGTGGCCTCGCGAAGCGCATGCTCGGCCAGTCCTTGCTCCACTGCTTCCTTGCCACGCCCGATCCTAGCCAAGCCTGCCTTGATCACGTTCGCGAGATAGTTCCGATTCGCGTTGCAGGTTTCCCAAGCCTCCTGGTAGTTGCCCGCCGAGATCAACTGCTTCAACGCGTTGATCAGCGGCGGCGGCGCCAGACGGTCTTTCCTCAATTGGAGGGTGTTTTGGATCACCAGCGTGACCATCGTGATCGAGGTCGCCAGAATGGCGCACCACACCGCCATGATCAGAGGACCACCCTCGATGATCGTGTGCAGGATACTCTGCTCCTTCGGCGCAGCCGCGGCCTCTTCCTCGGCAAATCCAAGGGTAGGCAGGACAGTCACGGCGAGAACTGCTGCGGCGTAGGGAAGGATTCGGCGGAACGTACTTCTGGTCATGGTCTGGGGTGTGTGGTTAAGAAAATTCCGGGAAATGAAAAAATTTGATGCCCTCACTCGAGGCAGCCGAAAAGTTTTCTCTAAGAAGTTCTGGGGAACTGCGTTTACTTTTTCCTGCTCCGCTCACTTTAAACCCGCCCAACCCGGGTGTCGGCAAGCGGAAAAACGTTTTTTTGCTCCCTGCCGGCCCCGTCCTAGCAGTTCGGGCCTGAGCCCGGGTTTTTTGGACCGCAGGAGACACAGGCCGGGAATTTTTCAACTCCGAACCGGACGTCAAAGGGGGGCGGGCTGGAATGAAATAGAGGGAAGGAAAAACAGAGGGGGAGAAGGAGGGAAGATGAAGGCGGTCCAGCAGGGGTCAGGGCGTGACCACGTTCTGCTCGATCAATTTATCTGCCAACTCTTGGGCGGAGGCTACGGCGCCGGAATCTTCTGCAAACAACGCCACCGTTCTGAGGTAGCTCTCCAGGGCCCCCGACTTGTCGCCTTCCTTCTCCTTGATCTGCCCCAGCGCCAGAAAGACATGCGAGTAGGCTGCCGCATTCAGCGAAGAAGGCGCCTTGTCCACCAAAGCCGAGGCCGCGATCGGTTCGAGCTTCTTCTTCGCCTCGTCCACGTTGTTCTTGGAAAGCGCGATTCTTGCCATTCCCACCTCCGATTGCAACGAACCTGCCCCTGGGTAGAACTTCTGGTAATCCTTGTAAGCCGCCTCCGCCTTCTCGAGATCTCCGGTGTTCAGGAGCGCTTCCGCATGCATCGCCGAAGCCCGCTGCGCCCACTCCGTCGGCAACCCCTTGAATTTCTCCGCCAGCACCCGAACCGGCCCCAGCAGCTTCGCGTAATCCCGGGCAGAGGCCAGTTTCTGGACGGCAGCGAATTCGGGAGGCGGCGGCATGTCCACCTTCACCACGGTGGCCAAGGGAACCCCCATCTGGCCGGCTGCAATCACGACCTGAAGGGTTGTCCCTGTGCATCCAAGGATCTTGGCCTCGTGTGGCTGGCCGTCCCGAGTGTAGTAGACATCGGCGGAAGCCTGCCGCCCGGCCAGCCCGCAAAGGCCGGCGGCACAGAACAGGAAGCCAAAAAGAAGTTGTCGGTGGGGGAAAACGGCACGTAGTTTCATGCGGGATCGGGGGAGCGCTCTCTCCACTAAAAGATCCCCACGCAGAAAATCAACTCCCAATCCCTCAATTCCAGACGCATCCTCCGGGTCGCTCCACTCCGCCATGGTTCATCTCATCCGCAAATACCAGCAGTCGTTGATGCTTCTGGTCACCACATTCGTCATCATCTCCTTTGTCTGGTTCTACAACGGCCAGCGCTCCACCCGCGCCGGAATCGACAGCGTCGCTGTCATCTACGGCCAGAACGTCACCATGGCCCAGTACCAGCGCGAGGCCCGCAAGTTCTCCCTCTGCCAGCCCCTCGGCATCTTTGAATTCTGGATGACTCTCATTGGCAACGAGGCCAGAAGCGAAACTCAGGCCGTGGACAGCTTTGTCTGGAACACCATCGTGCTCCGGCACGAGGCCGAGCAACTCGGCATCCAGCCCACCGAGGACGAAATCGTTGAGGCCATCAAGGCCCTTCCCCCGTTCCAGAACAACGGCTCCTACGATTCCAAAAAGTACTCCGATTTCCTCGAACGCCTCCTCGCCAATGGCCTCACCGACGGCCATGTCACCGAACTCATCCGGGACGAACTTTGCCTCCGCAAAATCCGCGCCCTGCTCGGCTCCACCGTCAGCGCCTCCCCCAGCGAAATCCGGAGCGCTTTTGAACGGGAATCCCGCAAGTGCGAGGCCTCCTTTGTCCGCTTCCAGAACGAGGACTTCGCCAAGTCCGTTGAGATCTCGGATGCAGACATCCAGAAGCTCTTCGAGGAACGCAAAGACAGCCTGAAGACCGACGAACTCCGCGCCGTGCGCCTCGTCGCATTTGTGCTTGGCGAGACCGAAAAATCCCTGACCGGCAAGGACAAGGCGGCCGCCCTCTCCAAGCTCGGAGAACGGGCGCTCGAGTTCACTGTCGCCATGACGGAGAAAGACGCCAAACTCGAAGCTGTTGCCGAAAAATTTGGGGTCAAGGTTCAGGAAACCGAAGCGTTCTCCCCGGGCAAGCTCCCTGAGCCCCTGCTCCAGTGTCCCCAAGGCGCACAGGCCGCCTTCCAGCTCACCATGGAACAGCCCCACGGTGACGTTGTCACCGGCGACAACGGGTATTACATCCTCCAGCTCAAGGAAATCACCGCTCCGAAACCGCTCACCCTGGAGGAGGCCAAGCCCAAGCTCGCTGAACAACTCAAGGACGAACGCACCCGCGAGACACTCAGCCTCAAAGTGGCGGAAACCCGCACCAAACTGACTGAGGCACTCAAAGCCGGCAAGCCGTTCGCCGCCTCCGCCACGGAACTCGGCCTGAAACCGGAATCCATCCCGGCCTTCTCCATGGCCGAACCGCCAAAATCCGATCAGCCCGAAATCCGCTCCATCGCAAACCGCGCATTTGACCTTTCCGAAGGCCAACTCAGCGACCCGATCCAACTCCCCAACGGCACCGCGCTCCTCTACGTCGACAAACGGCTCCCCGTCGATGAGGAAAAGTTTGAACAGGGCAAGGCGCTCCTCTCCGAAAACCTCGCCCGCTCCAAACAGTCCGCCGCCCTTGAGCTCTGGCTCAAGGAACGCCGCGCCGTGGCCCAGGTCAACCCGGGCCGGAGCTGATTCCCCATGGCGGACCACGAAGACCACCACGACGAACTCGAGGCCCTCTTTGACGACGCGAACGGCGACCTCGCCCTGGGCGATCTCGAGGCTGCCTCAGAAAAATACCGCCGCTGCACGGAGCTTGACCCGGCTTTCTTTGACGGCTGGCACGCCCTCGCCATGGCCCTGATGAAACTCGGCCGCCACGAGGAAGCAATTGCCGCCGGACTCAAAACCGTCGAACTCCGTCCCAATGACCAGCTCGCCTGGTCCAGCCTCTCCCTCTTCTACGTCCGCAACCACCAGATCCGCGAGGCCGAGGCCGCCGGCGCAAAGGCCAAGATCCTCGGCTGGGGCGGCAAACTCAAAACACCGGCCCCCTAGAGAACCCGGCCCCTTCCAACACCCCGGGATCCCAGCAGGATCCCGTGACCATCGGCACCCCGATCCGCTTTATCCATGTCCGACACCTTCTTCATCACCACTGCGATCGATTACACCAACGGCAAACCCCACATCGGGCATGCCTACGAAAAAGTCTTGGCCGATGTCCTCGCGCGGTTCCAACGCCTCGCAGGACGCCCAGTCTTTTTCCTCACCGGCGTCGACCAGCACGGACAGAAGGTCCAGCAGAGCGCCGAAAAACAGGGGGTCAATCCTCAGGAGTTCGTCGACACTCTCACCGCCAGCTTTGTAGCGCTCTGGGACAAACTCGATGTCCGCTACGACCGCTGGGCCGCCACCACCGCCCCTTCTCACAAGGATTGCGTCCGGAAAATCCTGCAGCGTCTCCATGACGAGGGCCAGCTCTACAAGGCCACGCGTCAGGGCTATTACAGCGTCCGCCAAGAACAGTTCCTCACCGACAAGGAACGCGGCGAGGACGGCCAGTTCGGCCCGGAATGGGGCGAGGTCGTCTTTCTCGAAGAGGAAAACTACCTGTTCCGACTCGCTGAACACCGCGACTGGCTCCTCCATCTCCTCGACCAGAATCCGCACCTGGTTCAGCCCGACTTCCGCCGGGCCGAACTTCGGAACGCCGTTGAAAAACTCTCCGGTGACCTCACTGTCTCCCGCCCCAAGGCCCGCCTCTCGTGGGGCATCGAGTTCCCGTTTGATCCCGACTTCGTCACCTACGTCTGGTTCGACGCGCTCGTCAATTACATCAGCTTCGCGCCCGGCTACGATCCCGCCCCCAACGCCGATCTCTCCGAGTTCCGCCGCCACTGGCCAGCACTCCACCTCATCGGCAAGGACATCCTTATCCCCGCACACGGCGTCTACTGGCCCATCATGCTGAAGGCGCTGGGATTCAAGGACTCCGAAATCCCCACCCTGCTCGTCCACGGATGGTGGAACATCGCCGGCTCAAAAATGAGCAAGAGCCTCGGCAACATCGTCGACCCTGACGTTCTCGCCGACCGTTACGGACCCGAGGCCCTCCGGTACTACCTCATGAGCGACATCGCCACCGGCCGCGATGCCGACTTCAGCGAGGAACGCCTTGTCCAGCGGTTCAATGCCGACCTCGCCAACAGCCTCGGCAACCTCCTCAATCGGACCCTCAACATGGCTCAGAAATACCGGCAGGGCGTCCTCACCGCCCCGAGCCAACCGGAGCACCTCGACCTCGTCCGGGAAGCGCTCCCTGTTGAAGCCGCCGCCGCTGATTACCGCGCCGCGTTTGAACAGCATGCCGTCCACCAGGCCCTCGAGGCTGCCTTCCGGCTCGTGGCCGCCTGCAATCAGTTCATCGACAGCCAAAAACCCTGGGCCGTGGCCAAGAACCCCGACCAAGCCGGCCTCCTTGACGCCATTCTTTACGCACTCGCCGACTCCCTCCGGGTCACGGCGATCCTGATCTCGCCCGTGCTCCCAAAGGCCGCCCGCGCCATTTTTGGCCAGCTTAACCTCGACGCGCCGTTCCAGATCGAGGACGCCCGCCGCGGCCTCCTGCCCACCGGCCACCAACTCGGCACGCCCACCCCGGTCTTTCCCCGCATCGAGCCCTCCGCGCCAGCGGCCTAAAAAGGTCGGGGACGCGCAGGATTCAGGGAACCCCGGGTTTCCTGGGCCCGGTCCTTCGGTATCAGCTCCTCCGGCCCTCGTCGAAGTCGTACAAATCGAACAAGGTCTGGATCTCCTCCCGGCTGCCCAAGCCCAGCGCGTCCTTCTCCCGTTGGACGTAGTCGCTGTCGTCGTCGCGCCAGCCGCGTTTTTCCATGAAAAGGTTCCAGATGAACACCTCCTCATCATTGGGGCGCCGGCCGTTCTGGTAGCACCAATCGAGAATCTCCGCGTCTGACCTGCCTTCCACCACCAACCGCTGCACATCGCCGTATTCCACCCGGAGAAACCGGCAGCAGCGACCGTCAAAACCGGTGCCGATGTAGGCGTGGTACGGTTCCGGAAGGACGCCGCGCAGCATGAGCCGCGCCTTGCTGCACATCCGAGCAAAGTAGACGAGACGCTCTGTCTTCTGGTAGCCGCCGACGGGCAGGTTGGGGTTCATCATAATTCGTTGCGGCTCGTCAACCCGGACCCACACAGGACTCCATGCCCACTCTCTGGAGGTTGAGGCAGCACCTCAGTCCTTTACTCGGACGAACCCGGATTTTCACGCGATTTTCGGGGCTCCCATTTTGCACCTTTTTGGACTGCATCAGGGAAGGGCGGCCACATCGGCTCCGACACACGCACCGGCGGATCTGATCCCGGCCCCGACAGCGGACTGGAAAGTCCGCTCTCCGGTTCTCTGCGCCTGTCATGCACACGGTCTGGACACGGTTGCGTTCCGCGGACTTGCTCATTCGGGGTTGACGTTCCTGCGGAGGTCCCGTGCGCGTAGCCACAGGAAAATGGCCGGTGTCAGCACGAGGATATGGACCAGGCTGCTCAGCATTCCGCCCAGAACCGGGGCGGCCAAGGGCCGCATCACCTCGCTCCCGGGCCTGTCACTCCAGAAGAGCGGTAGAAGACTCGCCACAATCGTCGCCACGGTCATGATTTTTGGACGCAGCCGGAGCCGGGCTCCATCCTTCACGGCCTCGACGAGTTCCTCGTAGGTGAGCGGCGCGCCCTTTTCACGGAGCCGCGCTGCCACGGCTTCCTCAAGGTAAACCACCATCACAACACCTGTCTGGATGGCGGTACCAAACAGCGCGATGTAACCCACCCACACCGCCACACTGAAAGGGTACCCGAGCAGCGCCTGAAGAAAAACGCCCCCCGACAACGCAAACGGAACCGCCAGCAGCACATGCAACGCCTCCCGGACATCGCCGTACACTTGGTAGAGGAGCAGGAAAATGATCAGCAACACCACCGGCACAATCTGTTGCAGGCGCCGTTCGGCACGCAGCGCGTTCTCAAACTCCCCGCTGTACTCGAGTGTCACGCCTTCGGGCAACCTGGGAACCACTTCCCGCTCCAGACGCGCCTTCACCTCCTCCACAAAGCCCCCCAAATCGCGGCCCTCCACGTTTGCCTGCACCGCCACCCGAAGCCGGCCATTCTCACTCTGGATCTCGCTTGGGCCGTCCACCCGCCGGATCTCCGACACCTGCCCCAGCGGAACTGTGCCCCCCCCGGGCAGGCTCACCAAGAGGTCCCGGAACCGGGTGAGATCCTCGCGTTCACCGCGCTCAAACCGGACCTGGATCGGATACCGTTCCCTGCCCGACACAACAGTGCCCACGGGCCGTCCCCCCAACCCCACCTCGACGGTTTCCAGAACGTCGGCCGCACGCAACCCGTACCGACCCAGTGCCTCGCGATCCACGCGGATTTCCAAAAACGGTTTACTCAGTGTCCGGCCCGCCACCACCCCCACGGCACCGGGCACCTGTTTGAGCACCCGTTCCACCTCCAACGCTTGAGCCTGCAACACCCCCAAATCCGGCCCCAGAAGTTTCACCCCGAGCTGCGCCCGGATTCCCGTCGACGTCATCAGGATCCGGTTCTCAATCGGCTGCAGAAATCCCGGCACTGATCCGGGCACCTGCCGCATTTTTTCCGTCAACTCAGCCACCAGCTTTTCCCGGGTCATCCCGGGCCGCCATTCCCTGCGCGGTCTCAATTCGAGGGTGGTTTCGATCATTTCCGTTGGGGCGGGATCCGTGGCGGTGTCGGCGCGGCCCAACTTTCCGGCGACCGTTTTCACCTCGGGCACCTGGCTCAACACAGCGTCCTGCCACGCCATGACCCGCTTGACTTCGCTCAAAGCCGCCGCTGGCACAAACGTCGGCATAAAGAGCAGGCTCCCCTCGTCCAGCGCCGGCATGAACTCCGATCCCAACCCCTCAAAAACCCCTGCCCGGCCCCCGGGCAAAATCTGTCTGAGACCCGCCGGCAGCCCAAACCCGACCAGCAGCGCGCCCACCAGCAGCACCGCGGCCCCGGCCATGAGGAATCTGCTCCGCCGCAATGCAAAATCCAAGACCGGTTCATAGAGGCTCTGGAGACGGCGCATCACCCAGTTGCCCGACTCTGCCCGGTACGGGCCACGCACCAGCACCGTGCACAAGACCGGCACCAGGGTCAGGGCCAGCACGCCCGACACCGCCATTGCCAGCGTCTTGGTGAACGCCAGGGGATGAAACAATTTCCCCTCCCGGCCTTCCAAGGCGAACACCGGCAGAAACGCCAACAGAATGATTGCAATCGAGAAAAACACGGGGCGCCCGACCTGCACCGAGGCCGCCCGGACCCGCTCCAGATGGGAACCCGGACCTGCCCCCTCCTCCATGCGCCTGAGCACGTTCTCCGTGATCACAATCCCGGCATCCACCAGAACCCCGATGGCAATTGCGATCCCCGAAAGGGACATCAGGTTGCTGCCCACGCCCAGCGGCCGCATCAGGAGAAACGCCCCAAGGATCGACAATGGCAGTGGAAGCGTCACCACCAAGATGCTCCGGAAATGCGCCAGAAACACCACGTGCGCCACCGTCACCAGCAGGATCTCTTCCACCAACGCCCAGCGCAGCGTCCCGATGGTCCGTTCAATCAACTCGCTCCGGTCATAAAACGGCCGGATTTCAACCCCGCGCGGAAGGCTGGTCCGGATCACCTCCAGCTTCGCTTTGACCCGGCGGATGACTTCCCGCGCGTTCTCCCCGGTGCGCATCACCACGATGCCGCCCACCACTTCGCGCCCTCCGACATCCAGAACCCCGCGCCGGTATTCCCCCCCCTGCTCCACCCGGGCCACGTCTCTGAGGCAAATCGGGACACCGCCCCGTTCCTCCACCACCACCGCCTCCAAATCCGCCCGACTGCGCACCAATCCAACGCCGCGCACCACAAACTCCATCCCGTTCTCCTCCACGGTCTTGCCACCCACGTTCAGGTTGCTGCGCCGCACCGCTTCCAGCACCCGCTCCAGACTCAAGCCCAGCGTCTGCAGCTTTTGAGGGGAAACCTCCACCTGATACTGCCGCACAAAGCCCCCGATACTCGCCACCTCCGCGACGCCGGGCACCGCACTGAGTTGGTAACGGATTGTCCAGTCCTGAAGCGCCCGCAACGCCCCCAAATCCGACCCCGAACCGCCTGGGTCCAGATAATACTGGTACACCCATCCGAGCCCCGTCGCATCCGGGCCCAGCTTCACTTCCACGCCCTCGGGCAGGCCGCCCCGGAGAAAACTCAACCGCTCCAAAACCCGTTGCCGGGCAAGGTCCGACCCCACGCCATCCTCAAACACCACCGTCACCAGGGAGAACCCAAACATGGACCCGGCCCGGACTGCGCGCACCCCGCCCAAACCCTGCAGGTTGACCGAGAGCGGATAGGTGACCTGATCTTCCACCTCCTGCGGACCGCGGCCCGCCCATTCCGCCGCCACCAGAACCTGGTTTTCGCTCAGATCCGGCAACGCATCCACCGGCGTGTCCCGAACGGCCCGAATCCCCAACGCCACCAGCAGAACGGCCATGCAGCCCACCCAAAGCCGGTGGCCCAAGGCCCAGCCAATCACCCGTTCAATCACGGTTCACCCCGCTTTCCCGGCTTGCCTTTCAACGGCCCACCTCCAGCCGGGTCAGCCGCATCCTCCATATCCTTCTTTTCCGCATTCTTCTCAAGCGACTGCGCCGGAGGAGCCCCGGAATCCGGCTCCCCTGAGAAGTCGAGCTGGGCCTGGCTGTCCACGAGGAGATTGGACTCCACCACCACGCGTTCCCCCGCTTGGAGCCCGGCGCGAACCTCCCAGAAATGGTCCCCGGCCCGTCCCAACTCCACCCCGCGCCGCTCGTACACACCCGGTTCTTTCTCGACGTATACCCGGGCCCCGGTGCCGGTCCAGAGCACGGCCTCGCGCGGAACTGCCAGTGCCTCCCCCCCCACCTCGATCCGGCCGCTGGCCACCGAGAGATGCAGGATCTCATGCCCCAGATGTTTCCCATCCTGTCCCACCGGATTCTCCAACTCGACCCGAACTTTGGCTGTCCGGGTTTGCGGATCCAGATTGGGGTTGATGAACCCTATCTCCGACCGGAACACCCGGCCGGGCAACGACGGCAGGCGGATCTCCACCGGAAGCCCCACCCGCACAAAAGGCAGATCCTGTTCCGGAAGCGCAAACTGGAGCCACATCCGGCTGAAATCGGCCAACTCAAAGAGCCGTGTCCCCTCGGCCACATACTGCCCCTCGTACACGTGGCGGCGCGTCACTGTGCCCGTGCGCGGCGCCAGAATCTCAAATTCAAGACCCGTCCCCCCTTCCGTCTGCATCCTTTCAATCTGCGCCTTGGACAGCCCCCGCTGGCGCAGCCGGTTTTCCGCCGCCGCAAGGAGTGCCGGACTTGCCGCGCCGCCCCGTGCTAGGGCCCGGTATTCCCCCACCACCCCGCCGAGGTCCGGACTGTAAAATGTCGCCAGTGGCTGGCCCTCCACCACCTCGGCCCCCTCCCAGTTGATGTGGAGCTTTTCGATCCGGCCAGGAACCGTCGCACTCAGAATCCGATGCCGGGAATCGTTGTCCTCCACCACGCCCGGCACCCGGATGGTGCGCAGAACCTCCCGGCGCGCCACGGGTTCGACGCGGATCCCGGCCACACGCTGGCTCCCCACCCGGAGCAGGAATGTGCCCCCCGTTTCGCCAGAAGCAGCCCGGAGTTCCTCTCTCCCACCTTCCCCACCTTCCCCACCTTCCCCACCTTCCCCACCTTCCCCACCTTCCCGGCCTTCCCGGCCTCCACCGCCTCTCCCGGGTGTCGCCTGGGACGCATCCCCATGTCCCTCCCCAGCGTCGGGGTTCGGCAACGCATAGACCGGTACAAGGTCCATGCCGCAGACCGTGCATTTTCCAGGCTTGTGAGATTTCACCCAGGGATGCATCGGACTCTGGTAATAGAGCGGCACGCGTCCCCCTTCCTGCATGGAGGGCGCTCCAAAAAACGCTCTGAACATCCCCTTCACCCCTGGCGCTCCAAGATACCCGAGCACCAAAAAGACCAAGAAAACGGCCACCACCACCCGCCCGATCAGCCTCCGCATTTTGCCCGCCTCCTGCGGCCCCGGCTCACCCGTTCCGCTCTGAGTCTCGGCTGAACCGGACGACAACCCTTCAGGACCGTTCATCCGCAGGCTCCTTTCCGGCATCTGTCCAGCGTCTGTCCGGAGGGATACCCCGCCGCAGAACCTTGCCCCGTTCAGGCATCGCAGCATCCACCCCGCACAAGCCTCTCAGGAGCCGCAGTGCCGTCTTTCTGCGCCCCTCTCCTCTCGTGCAGTTTTCCCGTTCGGATTCCAATCCCCCCCCGTTTTTTGCGCACCCCGATCTGTTCATCCCTTCCCTCCTCCCTCCAGCTCCTTGCCTCCTCCCGCCCGAATTTCCGTTAAATGCCGGTTTCCTGACCTCGCCCTGAAAAATCGTCCCCCGCCAAAAAACAGTCGTCCCGAATTGGGAAAAGTCAACCGGCAGAGTTTGCTTGAAAAACGAACCTTTGCGGAGTCGGGGCATGCATGGATTTTGGACAGCTCAACCCCGGATCCGTTCGGTTTTGAGACACGGTTTCTGAACTTTCACACGGAACCTTCGCGAGGCCGCTTCACCGACTCCGAGTGGACTGGCGACTCGCCGCTCGAACTTCAGCCGGAGTTGCGCAGGCAAATTTCCGGGCCCCTGCTCCAAACTCAGGAGTTCGCTGGATGCGCTCCAGCAGCCTGTCTCCCTGGGACTACGGACCGGGATGGAGACTCTCCGCAGGAAAACTTAGGCTGTTTATTTCCCAAACCCGCGCCGAAACTAGGGGGACCAATCAGTCTGGCAGTTGACACTGATCAAAAGATCCCGCGAGGATTGGGTTCATGAAAAATCCTGAGTCCCCCCTGCTGAGCCGGCGTGATTTCATCCGGACAGCCTCCCAGACCGCCACCGTTTCCGCCCTTGCGGGCGTGGCGCTGCCCCATGTGCATGCAGCCGGCAGCGACTCCATCAACATCGCCCTGATCGGCTGCGGCGGCCGCGGCACCGGTGCCGCCAAGAACGCCATGGACCAGAGCGGACCTCCGATCAATCTCGTGGCCATGGCTGACGTGTTCGAACACCGCCTCCAAGGCAGCCATGAAACCCTGAAACGGCACCTGCCCAATCAGGTTCAGGTGCCCGATGACCGCAAGTTCGTCGGGTTCGACAGTTACAAGGGCGCCATGGACAGCCTGAAAAAGGGCGATGTCGTCATCTGCACCACCCCCATGGCATTCCGCTGGGTTCATTTCCAGTACGCCATCGAGAAAGGGCTCAACGTTTTCATGGAAAAACCCGTGACCGCGGACGGCCCCTCCTCGCGCCGGATGCTCAAGCTCAACGAAGAAGCCGAGAAAAAGGGCCTGAAAGTCGGCGTCGGTCTCAACAGCCGGCACAGCAAAGCGCTCCAGGAACTCCACAAACGAATCGGCGACGGCGAAATCGGCGACATCCAGTTCATGCGCGGGTACCGCATGGCCGGTCCGATCGGATCGGCATTCTCGGAAAAATACCCGGGCCCCAACAACGATCTTCCGGGCAAACCCAACGAACTGCTCTGGCAGATTTCACGGTTCCACAGCTTCCTCTGGGCGAGCGGTGGCTGCTTCAGCGACTTCAACATCCACCACATCGACCACCTGTGCTGGATGAAGAACGCATGGCCGGTGAAGGCACAGGCCATTGGCGGCCGGCACTACCGCGGGAACAATGTGGACCAGAACTTCGACAGCTACGCCGTCGAGTATGTGTTCGAAGACGGTGCCCGGCTGTACATGGATGGCCGCTGCATGGTCGGCGCCAACCAGCAGTACTCCAGCTACGTGCACGGCACCAAAGGCATGGCCATCGCCTCCAAGAGCGGCGACGCCGGGCTCCCCTCCAGCACGTTCCGTGGACAGGCCCCCAGCCGGAGCAACATGATCTGGACCTCCGAGGTGCCGCCGCATCTGGCCCAGTCCCACTTCAACGAGTGGACCGCCCTCATCGACGCGATCCGTCAGGGAACCCCGTTCAACGAGGTCAAACGTGGCGTCGAAGCCAGCGTGGTCACCTCCATGGGCCGCATGGCGGCTCACACCGGCCAGGAAGTCACCTTCGATGAAATGCTCAACCACGAGCACGAGTACTGCCCCGATGCCGACAAGATGACCAAGGACAGCCCGGCTCCGCTCAAGGCCGGTCCCGATGGCAAGTACCCTGTCCCGACCCCCGGCGAGAAAAAAGGCCAGGTCTGGCGCGAATGGTACGACTAAGCCGCTGATTCCACGTCTCCACCCCGCAAGGGGTGGAGACGCTCCCTCCTCCCCCGCTCCCTCCAGCCCCGCGGGTATCCGCAGGGGAGCTCACCGAGCCCCCCACCTGCGCGCCCCTTCTGGCAGTGAAGCGCATCCCCCCAGCACTCCCAACGAGTAGGATACACGTCTCGGGCGTCCGGAGGTGCCGGAAGTAGAGACAGTCTTAACACCCCGCACGCGCCCGCCCGCAGACGCCCAGCAAGCGCAGGGGCATCCCGGATTCACGGCGGGACGGGAGAGGAGCAGCCGAGTCACTGGCTGCTTCCCCTCAATGGTTGGCGGCTCTGTTTAGATCTCCGGGAAGAACTCCGGCTTCACCCGGGGCCGGACCAACTCCAGCACCGCTGCCACGCTTTCCTCCAAGGTCCACTTGGCAGTTGGCACCACCAGTTCCGGATTTTCCGGTGCCTCGTAAGGGGCCGTGATCCCGGTGAACTCTTGGATCTCCCCAGCCCGAGCCTTCTTATAGAGGCTCTTGGGATCGCGCTGTTCGCAGAGTTCAAGCGGAGCGTCCACAAACACCTCCACGAAGTCGCAGCCGCCCTCCAAGGCGATCTGCCGCGCCCGGAGACGGTCTGCCCGGTAGGGCGAGATGAAGGCCGTCAGCACAATCAAACCCGCATCGGCCATGAGCCGCGCGACCTCCGCCACGCGGCGGATGTTTTCGACCCGGTCTTCAGGTGAAAAGCCGAGGTTGGAGTTCAACCCGTGCCGGACATTGTCCCCGTCCAGAATGCAGGGATGCATGCCCATGTTGAAAAGCTCGCGCTCGACTGCGCGGGACAGCGTGGATTTGCCCGAACCGCTCAGACCCGTCAGCCACACCACCGCCCCCTTGTGCCCGTTCCGCAGCGCCCGGTGCTGGGCTGTCACATCGCCCTCGCTCCAGAAAATGTTCCTGGATTTCACCTGGGTCCGGTCGGTGTAGACGCCGCCCGAAAGGATCCCGCCGCCGCCCACCTGGCGGTTGTCGACGATCACAAACCGGCCCAAGGTTGGGATCCGGTCATGGTTGTCCATCACCAGCGGTGAACGGGTCTGAAGCGTGATTTCCGCCACGTCGTTTTTCAGGAGCCGGTCGGAAGGCTGCTGGGCCACCTCGAGCGTGGAAGCGTCCACCACCCGGTCAATGGACACCAGTTCGCAGTCCACCTCCTGGGTGGTGAGCTTGAGCCGGTACCGTTCCCCGATCACCAGCGGGTTTTTGCCCATCCAGAACAGGTTCGCCTTGAACCGGTTGGACTCGATGGGCGCGTCTTTTTCGTGCGAGGCCACATGCCCGCGCTGCACAAAGATCTGTTCGGTGAGCGTGATTGCAACGCTCTGGCCGGCATAAGCCACCTCGGTCTTTGGCCCGTTCCAGTTCTCGATGGAGGCCACCACCGAGGTCTTGTTGTTGGGCGAAAACACGAGCTGATCCCCGACCCGAAGCGTACCCGTCTCGATACGGCCAGCAATGATCCGGCGTTCGTCGAACCGGTATACGTCCTGCACCGGGAGACGCAGCGGCAGTTCGTTGAGCGGCTTGGGTGCCTCGAACTGGTCGAGCATGTCGAGCACGGTCGGCCCGGTGTACCATGGCATCTCGGCCCGCGCCGGCAACGCCACGTTCAATCCATTCCGCGCGGACACCGGGACAAAGGTCCTGGCCTCCAACCCGATCTGGGAAAGGAACGCACGGTACTCGGCCACCACGGATTCAAACACCTCCTGCGAAAACCCCACGAGATCCATTTTGTTCACCGCCACCACCACCTGCCGGATCCCGAGCAGGCTGAGCAGGTAGCCGTGACGCCGGGACTGCTCGCGCACTCCCTCGTTCGCGGCAATGAGCAGCACTGCCGCATCCGCGCTGGCAGCCCCTGTCACCATGTTCTTTAGGAACTCCTTGTGGCCCGGCGCGTCAATGATCACGTAGGGCCGGCGCGCCGTCTTGAACTGGATCTGCGTCGTGTCGATCGTGATGTTCTGCTCCTGCTCCTCGAGGAGCGAGTCGAGCAGGAAGGCGTACTCGAACTCCATCCCCTCCTTCCGGCAGGACTCCCGGATCTGGTCCACTTTGCCGTCCGGCAACGAATTGGTGTCGTAAAAAATCCGGCCCACCAGCGTGGATTTGCCGTGGTCCACGTGCCCCACAAAAACCACCCGCAGCCGCTGCTGGTCCTCCGTGGAGGCCACCGTCTTCTGGTCAATCGTCTGAGTCATTGGTTGTCTCCTCTCTTCTGTTCCCGTCCTCACATGAACCCTTTGGCCCGCAGTTTCTGCATCGCGTTGCGCTCGTGGTGGTCCTGCGCCCGGCCCGCCCGCTCGCTCGTCTTGGTCACCGCCAACTCGTCGATGATCTTGTCAATCGTGTCCGCATCCGACTCCACAGGACCCGAAATCGGCCAGCACCCCAAGGACCGGAACCGATACCGTTTTCCGTCCTTGCCCGTGCGGGCAAAGTACATTTTGGGAATCGGAATCCCCTCGCGCTGGATGTAGAGCCAGATGTCCCGCTCCGTCCAGTCCAGCAACGTCTGAATCCGCACGTGTTCCCCGGCCGCGCAGCTCGTGGTGAACTGGTTCCAGAACTCGGGCGGCTGGTCCGCGTAGTCCCACTCGAAATCTTTGTTCCGCGGACTGAAATACCGCTCCTTGGCCCGGGTCGAGTCCTCGTCCCGGCGGATCCCGGTGATCAGCGCATCCCAGCGGTGCTCCGCCATGACCTGCTGGAGCGCCGCCGTCTTCAACTCGTGCGTCACCGTCACCGGGTCCGCTGTGTCGTACCCCACCGGACCGCGCTCCGCATACGCGCCGCGCCCGGCCCGGGCGTCCTCGTTGATCTTGACGATCAGGTTGAGGTTGTGGTGCGCCACTGCCCAGTCCCGGTACTCGAGCATTTCAGGAAACTCGTACGTCGTGTCGATGTGCAGGAGCGGATACGGGATGTGCCCGCAGAACGCCTTCTTGGACAACCAGATCAGCACGTTGGAGTCTTTCCCCATCGACCACGGCATGCAGATGTTCTTGAAGTGATGGAACGCCTCCCGGATCAGGAAAATGCTCTGGGCCTCCAACGCGTCCAGGTGCGCACAGTCCGCCCGGGAAATCTTTTCAGGAAAAAACGCCGGTTGCCCGTCCTCCGGGGCCGGATATTTCCCCGCATAAGCGGGATGCTCGGACATCGGTACTTTGCTCATAAAATCTCGTCTGCTGCTTGGTGGTTCCGTGTTTTAAATGCTCGCCCCCAGAAAGGTGTGGATGCCGCACTCGGCCTTGTCGAATCCCGTCCAGCGCCCCGCGCGCTCATGCTCGCCCGCCTTGGTTGCCCGCGTGCACGGCCAGCAGCCAATCGACCGGTAGCCCTGGTCCTGCAACGGGTTGTACGGGATCCCGTGCTGTTTCATGTGCTCCCACACTGCTTCCCGCGTCCAACCCGCCATCGGATTCAGCTTCAAAATGTACCGGTCCCGCAGAACGTCAAAATGGTAGAGCTCCAAAATCCCCACCCCGTCCCGCGTCTCCGACTGCTGACGACGCACTCCGGTCATCCACACCGCATGCTGCTCAAGCTTCCGCTGCAACGGCACCACCTTCCTCAGCGTGCAGCACAGGTCCGGCTTGCTCTCCCACAGTTCCACCCCCAACTCCGCCGCCTGCTCTTCCGGAGTCTGGTCCGGCAACAGCATTTCAATCTGGATCCCAAAAAACTCCTCCAACCGGCTCCGCAACTCGTAGGTCTCCGGAAACAACAACTGGGTGTCCAGGCTGAACACCCGGAAATTGAACCCTGCACGGACCGCATGGTGCAGCATCACCAGGCCCGCCCCCTGAAAACTGGTGCCAATCGCTGCCCGGGTCCCGAACCGTTCCCAGGTCCAGCGCAGGATCTCCTCGAGGGAAGCGGATTCAAAGCGCGCGGAGAGCGCGCGGACTTCCTCGGGCTGAATCTCATGGGGCAGAAGGGACATTGTCTATGGGATTAGTAGGAAATATAAGGATCTCAGCTTTTTTTCCCCCTGCCAATCCCTTTTTTCCGCCCCCCAGTCTCCGCGTGACACCTCCCCCCGCCCGTGGCAATGCTTTCTACGCCTTATGAAAACCCTGATTCTCTTCTCCCTCGCCTGCCTGCTCTCCCCTCTCGCCCAAGCCGAGGACGCCAAACAGGTGGCGCTTCTCAAAACCAACCTCGGCGAGATGGTTCTGGAGTTCTGGCCCGATGTCGCCCCCAAGCACGTCGAGAACTTCATCAAACTCTCCAAAGACGGCTTCTATGACGGCACCGCCTTCCACCGGGTCATCAAAGATTTCATGATTCAGGGGGGTGACCCCTACACCAAGGACGCCTCCAAGGAAGCGCTTTGGGGCACGGGTGGTCCTGGCCACAAACTCAAGGCGGAGTTCAACAACCGCTCCCACACCCGCGGGGTGCTTTCCATGGCCCGCAGCAATGACCCGGATTCTGCTGGAAGCCAGTTTTTCATCTGCCACGGCAGCCCGACTTTCCTGGACGGCAAGTACACCGCCTTTGGGAAGCTGATCAAGGGGGACGATGTGCTCGAAAAAATCGCGACCACGCCCACCCAACCGGGCGACCGCCCCATCCAGCGGGTCACGCTTGAGAGCGTGAAAATTGTCCCTGCTGATTCGATCAAGTAATCTTCCACTCGGTGTGCCGGGACCGGTTCAGGCCGGTCCCGGCTTTTCCATAAGACCTGAACCGTTTGCCCCCCGGGACGCACTGTAAACTCCCATGGCTTCCTCTCTATCCAAAGTCCGAATTGGCCTGCTCCAGATGCGTTGTTCCGCGGATCCGCGGGAGAACTTGGAAAAGGCGATGCAGCAGGCCCGCGAAGCGGCGGCACGCGGCGCGCAGGTGATCTGTTTTCAGGAACTGTTTACCTCGCAGTATTTCTGCCAGATCGAAGACCACAAATACTTCAAGCTGGCCGAGGAAATTCCGGGGCCGACCACCCGGATTCTGGGGAATCTGGCGAAGGAATTGGAGGTCGTGCTCGTAGCCTCGCTGTTTGAGAAGCGGAGCGCCGGTCTCTACCACAACACCGCCGCCATTCTGGACGCAGACGGCACGTTTTTGGGCAAGTACCGCAAGATGCACATCCCGGATGACCCGGCGTTCTACGAAAAGTTCTATTTTACCCCGGGCGACCTCGGGTACCGCTCCTGGCAGACCCGGTACGCGAAGATCGGGGTCTGCATCTGCTGGGACCAGTGGTATCCCGAGGCAGCCCGGCTCACGGCGCTCAGCGGCGCGCAGATCCTCTTCTACCCCACCGCCATTGGCTGGCATCCCGCTGAAAAAGAACAGTACGGCGAACGCCAGCATTCTTCGTGGGAAACCATCCAGCGTGGACACGCGATTGCCAACGGCTGTTACGTGGCGGCCCCCAACCGGGTCGGCCATGAGGCGCCCGATGGCGGGCCAGGCCTCGAATTCTGGGGACGCAGCTTTGTGGCGGATCCCTCAGGCACTTTGATTGCCAAAGCGTCCACCTCCGACGAGGAAATTCTGGTCACGGAACTCGACTTGGAGGCGCTCGACACGCAGCGCACCCACTGGCCGTTTCTCCGCGACCGGCGCATTGAAACCTACGGCGACCTCCAAAAACGTTTTCTCGACTGATCATGCCCGCTTTTTCTCCTGACTCCCCTGCCGCCCTCGGATACCGGATGCCGGCCGAATGGGAACCGCACGCCGCCACGTGGCTCTCCTGGCCGCGCCGGGAAGGCATAAGTTTCCCGGGGGCATATGACCGGGTCCAGCCTGCCCTGGCCGCGATGGTGGACGCACTGGCGGACTCCGAACCCGTCCACATCAACGTCTGTGATGCCGCACAGGAAGCCGATGTGCGCGGGATTCTAGCCGGGGTACGGACGGAGCATGTCCGTTTTTTTCACATCCCCACCAACGAACCTTGGTGCCGGGATCATGGCCCGATTTTCCTGACCCGCCCTGCCGACCCGCAGCCGCTGGTTCTGGACTGGGGGTACAACGCGTGGGGCGGAAAGTATCCTCCGTTTGACCGGGACGACGTGGTCCCCACCCGGGTCGCGGAAACCCTTGGGCTCAATGTGCGCCTGCCCGGAATTGTGCTCGAGGGCGGTTCGATTGACGTGAACGGCCGGGGCACCCTGCTCACCACCTGCTCCTGTCTGCTCAACCCAAACCGCAACCCGCACCTGAACCAGGCCCAGATCGAGGAAAAACTCCGGGATTACCTCGGGGTCAGCCACATTCTCTGGCTGGGAGACGGCATTGAAGGGGACGACACCGATGGACACATCGACGATCTGACCCGGTTCGTCTCGGAAGACACCCTAGTCACTGTGGTGGAACCGGACCCAACGGACTCCAACCACGAACCTCTGAAGGAAAACCTCGCCCTGCTGCGCACCATGCGCACCGAGTCCGGCGCGCCGCTCCGGATCGTGGAATTGCCCATGCCTGCCGCAATTGTTCGGGAAGATCTCCGGTTGCCGGCCAGTTACGCCAACTTTTACATCGGCAACCGGGTGGTCCTGCTGCCGGTGTTTGGCGATCCCAACGACGCCGTTGCTGTCGAGACGCTGGAACCCCTGTTCCCGGGCCGCCGCGTGGTGCCGATCAACTGCCGGGAACTCATCTGGGGACTCGGTGCGTTCCACTGTCTGACCCAGCAACAACCCGCCCCCTAAATCCCATGATGCGCGTCCTCGCGGTCCAACTGTTCCTCTCCCTCCTGCTTTTCATTGCCCGGGAAGGCCGGGCTCAGGCGCTGGATCCCCTGCTGAAGCTTGAGCAGGCATGGTCGATTGGCCCCGAGGATTTCCGAAAAGCCGCCGCGGACCTCCCTTTCCAGTGGACGTCCAACGCAAAGGACTCCGCCCGCGCCGCCAAGCCCGGGATGACCCTGCTCAGCCTGCCCGTGGTGGAGTGCGTTGCCCGGTTTCAGAACGAAAAACTCACCGAACTGACGGCAGTTTTCTACGCCCGCGGGGATGCCGGCTCGATCTCGAAGGACACCTTCGACACCCTGGTCCGCCGGTGCGCCGAAACGTTCAATACCTTCACAAACCTCAAGTTCACGCCGCGCCCCAAGGAGTCCGGGGCCGCGGTCAAAGCCGATGGCATCTTCTGGCAGAACGACAAAGCCCGGTACGTCCTCGAGTACTCCGTCACCAAGGAGGTCAAATCCCGCAACATTGATTTCCGGGCAGAATTTGTCCGGCTCACCGTGACTGCCCCCGAAAAGCGGGCCTCCATTCTCAACACAACCTCCTCCACGCGGCAGAAGTTTTCCGGCCCCGCCCATCTCAAGAAGGATGCCAAGACCGGGGAAGTGGTGATTCCGGATGTGCCCATGGTGGACCAGGGGCAGAAAGGCTACTGCGTGGTGGCAGCCACCGAACGCGTGCTCCGCTACTATTCGATCGACGTGGACGCGAACGAACTGGCTCAGGTCGCCAACTCCGATGCCGAACGCGGCACAAGCCTTGAGGGGATGTTTGCCGCACTCAAAAAGATCGCCACCCGGCTCCGGGTCCGTGTCCGGGAGATTGAAGGGATGGACGTGAAGGGCATCTTGGATCTGGTGAAGGACTACAACCGGGAAGCCAAGCGTTCCAAAAACGAGCTCATCCCGGATCCGGGCAACCGGATTGATGTGGGGGCGATTTACAACCGGATGCAGTTTGAGGTGCTCCGGGAAGCCAGGACCCGGAACAAATCAGACCTGACCCGGTTCCAGCGGACCCTGCAAGGGACGATTGACCAGGGCATCCCACTTCTATGGAGCGTGCAACTGGGGCTTTCGCCGGAACCGGGCATTCCCCAGAGTGCGGGCGGGCATATGCGTCTTTTGATTGGGTACAATCTGTCCACGCAGGAGGTGCTGTTCAGCGACTCCTGGGGTGCCGGCCATGAACTCAAACGGATGCCGATGGCGGATGCCTGGGCCATCACCACTGGACTGATGCTGGTCGAACCTCTCTGACTGCCATGTTTTCCTCCAAACACCTGAGGATCGTGCTCCGGAAGGGCAGGGTGCCGTTCCTGCTTCTCTTCGCCATCGCCACCTATCTGGTTCCCTGGCTTTCTTTCCTTCCCGGAATCCAGGGCATGCAGCGGGTGGCGCAATCCTGGAACTTCCTCGCACAGGTCTTGACGGACTTGGAACAGAGGTGCATCGACTACCATTTCCTGCTCCGGGGCCCAGTCCCCCAAAATCCGGGCGTGATGTTGCTCGGGGTCGAACGCACCGATTTTCAGGCCTCAGATTTTCGGGAGGAGGATGTGGTAGCCTCCGAGGGGCTCCGGCTTCTTCTTGAAAAACCTTACCCGTGGAACCGGAAACTCTGGGCGCTTCTGGTGGACAAACTCGCCGCGGCAGGAGTCAAGGCCGTGGCCTTTGATTTTCTTTTCGAGCCCGACAACCCCGGGGACCCGGATTTCCGGGCTGCTTTGGACCGCCACCCTGGCTTGGTAATTCTGGGCGTCAGCACAGCCCAGACCGCAGACGGCAACGGGCTGCGTTTTCTCAAACCCAACCCGACATTGGTGCCGGACCAGGAATCGCCTCTGCACGGGTTCGTGGCCTACCATGCCGAACCGGGCGACAACGTGATCCGCCGGTACGACCTGCACACCTCGGAAATCCGTGAACTTCTCGATTCCAGCGATACCGCGCCCCAGTACCGCTGCTTTGCGTCGTATGCGGCCAGCAAAGCCGGGGCGCCCCTGCCCAACCAGCCCTTCCGCAACCTCATCCCGTTTTCTGGCCCTGCCAAGACCATCGTGCCCATTCCCGTCGAGGAACTCTTCATCGAGCGGATCTTCCAGTCCGATCCCCGCTTTGCGGGGGGCGCAGCCTTGAAGGATAAGATCGTGTTTGTGGGGCCCGTGGCCGAACTCTTCCGGGACGTCCACAACACTCCGTGGGGTGTCATGCCCGGCGTTGAAATCCATGCCCAACTCGCCTCCGCGCTCTTAAGCGGCCAAGGCATCCGCGACGCCACCGATCTGGAGAACCTCTGCCTCGGCATCGCTTTCGCCATGCTCCCGGCAATCATCATCCTGCTCATCCGCAGTGCCGCATTTCAGGCCATCATGCTCGCAGGCCTCGCCACCCTGTTCCTCGCCGGATCCCACTTCGCATTTGTCCAGCATCAGGTACTGGTTCCAACCGTCCCGGCATTCCTGAGCGTGGTATCCATCGGCACTTTTGGGATCGTTTACACCTTCCTCCTCGAACTGGTGGAACGCCGCCGGATCCGCTCCGTGCTGGACCGGCACGTCTCCAAAAACATCGCCAAAAAGGTCATCGAACAGGCCGACTCCTTTGAAAACGCCCTCCGCGGAGAACGCCGGATGGTCACCGCCCTCTTCTCCGATGTCCGCGGATTCACTTCCATCTTTGAATCCGCCGACGCGGAAACCCTCGTCACCCAGCTCAACGAATATTTTCACGACATGGTCGATGCCGTTGAAAAACATGACGGCACGCTCCAGAAATTCATCGGCGACGCCATCATGGCCGTTTGGGGCGACACCCACACCGCAGGACCCGCCGCCGATTCCGCACGCGCCATCCGGTGCGCACTCCTGATGCGGGACGCTCTGGCGAACCTCAACGCCCGGTGGCGGACCCAGCCCGACCGGCTCCAACTCCAGATCGGTATCGGTATCAACCACGGCGAGGTCATTGTCGGCGAAATTGGCCATCCGCGCCGGATGGAGTTCACGGCGCTGGGCGATGCGGTCAATCTGGCCTCCCGCCTCGAAGGCGCCACCAAACTCTACGGATGCGACATCCTGGTGGGCGAAAAAGCGTTTGAACTCACCCGGGCCGAATTTGTCTTCCGCCGCGTGGACCGGCTCCGGGTCAAGGGCAAGTCCAAACCCGTGGAGGTGTTTGCCCCGCTCAGTTCTGCGGCCATTGCGCCCCCTGCATGGCTGGCGCGCTACCATGAAGCGTTGGAACTCTACTACGCCACCCGCTTCACGGAGGCCGCAGAGGGCTTCCGGGCAGTCCTCTTCGAGACCGGCGACGACTATCTCTGCTCGCTTTACCTCGACCGTTGCGCGGAGTTTATCAGCACCCCGCCGCCTCAGGGCTGGGACGGTGTCCACACCCTGACCTCCAAATGATCACCCAAGTCTTGTGATTCCCAACAAACTTCCCCCAGGAATCCTCTTCCTACGCAACCTGTTCCACCGCCTGGTTTCCTCCGTCTTCGTGCTGGGCACCTTCGGATTCTTTGTCGCCCTGATGCTTCACTTGTCCGAAGCCCCAGAAACCAACACCTCCCTATGGACTGCCACCGAGGCACGCGTCGAAGCCTCTGACGTGGAGCGTGTTCCCGGGCAGGATCTCCTCCAGTTCCGTCCGGTTGTCCGCTACTCGTACCCATGGACCACGGCGGACCAACCCGCCAAGGTGCTGCACTCGGATCAAATCCAAATCCCCGGCTTGGTATTTGAGGATTACACCGCGGCATTTCTGGTCATCAAAGACCGTCTGCCGGGCGCCGCCGTCCGCGCCTATGTCAACCCTGCCAACCCGGCCGAGGCGGTGCTCCAACATGCGGTCACTTCCAAAAGGAGCCAATTCAGGACCCTGGCCACAATCATCGCCCTCGCCGGCACTGCTTTGTTTGTCAAAATCTGGCTCCCAGAAACTCCCCAGACAGCCCGCATCTGGGCTGTGTTGATTTGCCTCATCCTGACCGGAGTTGGGGCCTGGAGCACTTGGGTAATGGCTTCGCCGTTTTTTTCGTATTTCAAGTCGGGCCTGCTTTGGAGGGAGACGCCCTGCACCGTCTTGGACAGCCAAGTTCATCACCAGAGCCGGACGAATAAAGACGAGGTCCGGCACGAGTACAGGCCCCGGATTTTTTACGAGTACCGGTTCGGCGGAACCCTGTACCGGTCCACCCGGTACAGATTGGCGGACACCTACTCGCGCCAGCAGTCGGGAGCGGATTCCATTCTGGCCGTGTATCCCCCTGGCAAAACCACGGTTTGTTTCGTCAACCCCCAGCAACCCTGGGAATCCATGCTCCGATCCGGGATGGGCTGGAGCGGGCTGCAGATCCTCTTGCCCGTGCCTTTGGTCTTGGGCGGCGTCTTCTTTTTCTTTCGCAGCCTCTTCTATCCTTTCAGCAGATCAGTGCGGAGGACATAGACAACTCCGGTCCACAAATCCATTTTGGTTTGAACATTTCTCCAAAGGCTTCCGTCTTATTGTCATGAAGCACATTCTCCGCCTCCTCCCAGCCCTGCTCCTCACCCTGCTCACGTCCGCCGCATTTGCCGCAAGCGGTTGGGAAGACGACTACGAAAAAGCCCTCGCCCAGGCAAAAGCCGAAAAGAAAATGGTTCTCCTCGACTTCACCGGGTCCGACTGGTGCGGCTGGTGCATCAAACTCGACAAGGAGGTCTTCTCCAAAGCCGAGTTCAAGAAGTACGCAAAGGAAAACCTCGTACTCGTGGAGGTGGACTTTCCCCAAGGCAAATCCCAGAGCGCCAAGCTTAAAGCCCAGAATGCCAAGCTCAAAAACGAGCACGGAATTCGGGGCTTTCCCACAATCATCGTACTGGATTCCGAAGGCAAAAAGGTCGGCCAACTCGGCTACCAACCCGGCGGCCCCGAATCCTTCATTGCCAAACTCAACGAACTGAAGTCCGGCTCCGCGAAGCCCTGATCACAAAAACAATCCACAGCCCCCCCGTTTCCCTACGAACGGCCCGGCCCACGCCGGGCCGTTTTGCTTCCTCTCCCCACTTTTCCCGGCCCTTTCCCAGGCCTCCCAGACTCCTTTCCACGCCCCTTTTCCCGAGCTCCTGCCCGCCCCTTCCCGCCGCCGCCCGCTGCCTTCGCCCCCACCGCCCCACTTCCCTCCTCCCCGGGTTCCAGCACGACTGGCTCCCCCACATAGATCCGGTGGGCCGCCCGTTTCGCACCCGGATACGTCTTGGCCTCATACGTGGTCACTTTAAACCCGGCTCCGGCAAGCTTCTGGACAAACTCCGGCTCGTGTCCCGCCGACCAGTAGGCCACCACGCCCCCGGGCTTCAGCGCTTTGCCCACCAGCGAAAATCCGTTCCGCGCGTACAGCCGGACATTCGAGGCCTGCACCCACGAGGACGGCGTGTGGTCCGTGTCCAAAAGAATGGCGTCATACGCCCGCTCCCCGCGCGCTTCCCGGATCACCTTGAACACGTCCTCCACAAGCACCGTCACCCGGGGATCCTCCAGAAGACGGCCATTCACGTGCCCGAGAAGATCCCGGTTCCACGCCACCACCTCCGGCAACAACTCGGCGACGTCCACCTCGGCGTCCTCCCCGCAAAGCTCCAAGACGCGCCGCAGGGTAAATCCCAGCCCCAACCCCCCAATCAAGACGCGGGCTCCCGCTTTCTTCGGAATCCTGCGGCACCCGTAATCCCCCAACAACAACTCCGACTCGGTCGCAATCGTGCTCATGAGCTGACGCCCGTTGTGTTTGATGTAGTACTCGCCGTCATGGGCGTGCAGCGTGATCCGGCCGCCATCCGGCGCCTGCGCTTTTCCGAGCGTTTCAAAAGGTTTCATCCAGATCCACCATGGTGCGGTTCCCAAAAAAACACCAGTACCCAGAACCCGCACGACGCGGGCTGGCTCCAAACCGGGAAATGCGGCATCGTTCAGAAATGCCACGTTTCCGCCTTGCTGCCATGGACCTCGACGACACCCTGCTCTGCCCTCAAAAGCGGATTAGCCCGGAAAACTGCGCCGCGGTCCGCCGGCTCCAGGACCTCGGCGTCCGGGTCCTGCTCGCCTCCGGCCGGCGCCACGAGAGCATGGTCCGTTTCCATCAGGAACTCGGACTCGACACCGTTCTGGTCTCCTGTCAGGGCGCGCTGGTCCGCGCGAAGGATTCCGAGCACGTGGTGCACCGGCAGAGCTTGGATCCGGCCAGTGCCGCGGAGTTGGTGGCCGAAGCCGCCCGGGAAAACGCGACCCTGGCCTACTACCATTCCGACGGCGTGTATGTGGCGCGCAAAAACGCTTTCACGGACATCTACCAGAGCCGGGGCGGCGAGCCCCTGATCGAATGCGGCGACCTCCAACGTCTGGACGGCGAGTCGCCTTTCAAAATCATCTGGATTGATCACCCGGCACAGACACGCCAACGGTTTCAGTCCGGCCTGAGCCGGTACCGCGGCAAGTTTGAACTGGTGATCACCTGCCCCGAGTACGTCGAATTCAACGCCTGCGGCGTCCACAAGGCGGCCGGCCTGGCTGCCGCTGCAGCCCATTACGGCGTTCCTCCTGAGGAGGTCCTCGCCTTTGGCGACGGCGACAACGATGTTTCGATGCTCGAATGGGCCGGGTTCAGCGTGGCCATGACCGTCTCCACCCCGGCCGCACGCAAAGCCGCCAAGGCCGTGGCTCCCGCCGGCCCCTGCCCCTCCAGCCTCGCGCGGGCCGTGGATCTTGCCCTCGACCCAGCCTGATATGAGCGCGCAAGCCTCGTGACCGGAATCTCCGAGGAGCCGGCCCTGCCCCTAGGGGACTGATCTTGATAATTGGCGTTTTCCCTTTGCCTCACGGGAAATCTTCATCCCCCTCGCGTCCCTTTTTGCTTTTCGTCTCCCGCCTTTTCGCAGGCTGCTGAGGGCAGCCCCAATCTGTTGGATCCCGGATGACCGGGGTGGCCGGTCAATGGGTGCCGCCCGAGAGATTGAGACGGACCACACGGGCGAGGATGGCTGCTCCCGGCGCGAACTCGCCAACCGGATCGGTGTGGGGCGAAAGAGCCAGCCTTTGGCTTGAGATTGCCAGTGGCATCCATTATGGTTGCGTTATGGCTACGATCACGTTGAAGAACATCCCTGCGCCACTTCATGAGGCCCTCAAAAGACGGGCACTCTCCCATCGCCGGAGTCTGAACAGCGAAGCCATCGAGTGTCTCGAGCGAGTTCTTCTGGGCAAGCCCATGGATGTGCCCGCTTACCTCACCCAGGTCCGGAGCCTCCGGGCTGCCACCCCCGGCCAATTAAGCGAGGATTTGATCCGCGAAGCCCGCGAAACCGGGCGGCCATGATTGTCGCGGACTCCAACCTGATTGCTTATCTCCATTTGCCTGGGCCCAAAGCGGAAGTCGCCGATGCCGTCCTGGTCACAGACAGCGAGTGGTGGGTTCCGCCCCTTTGGAAATCCGAGTTTCGGAGCATTCTTTTTGCCTACATGCGGACGCGGGGCATGGACGGATCGACGGCAGAGGCGCATTGGGTACAGGCGCTGGATCACCTGAATTCCACTCAGAAGGAACCCGACCCTGCCAGCGTGCTTGCCATGGCTCGCAAGTCGAGCTTGAGCGCCTACGATGCCGAGTTTGTCGTTTTGGCCGAGGAACTCGGTGTCCCCCTTTTGACTTCCGATGCACAAATCCTCCGGGCCTTTCCAAAACTCGCGCTCAGCCCGGAAGATTTTCTGATGTCCCACTGAATTCCTCGGACGGACTAGCAGAGCGGTGCGACCCCGATTGGGTGCGTTCGGCTTTAGAGCCACATCTTGACCGTTGACTTTTCCTTTGCCTCCTCACGGTAACTTTTGTCCCGGCAGCGTCCCTTTTTGCGTCTCGTCTCCCGCCTTTTCTCCGCCTGCTCGCGGTAGCCACAAGTTGTTCCCTCCCTGCTGGCTGTGGAAGCCGGTCAATGGGTGCCGCCGGACAGATTGAGACTGACCACTCCGGCCAGGATCGCAAACAATCCGAAGAGCTTGAGCGGCGTGAGCGTTTCCTGGAACCAGACCAGACCGATGAGGGAGACGAGCGCGGTGCCCAGCCCGCTCCAGATCGCGTAGGCTATGCTAACCTGGATTTTTTGAATCGCGAGGGTTAGGAACCCGAAACAGGCAAGGTAGGAAACCACCATGCCAATGGCGGGCGCTGTGCGGGAAAAACCGGCGGCGAGTTTCATGCAGGTGGTGCCCACAACTTCGAACCCGATCGCCAAGAGCAAATAAATCCAGTGCATAGAAGGTGATCTGCGCCCGCGCAGTCCATACAGTCCATACAGTCCATACAGTCCATACAGTCCATACAGTCCATTGCAGTGCAGCCAGACCAAGGTGCCGGCATCCGCCGGGCGGTGAAAGCCCGGAAAGCATTCCCTGCCGGCTCGCAAGCCGGGAGGAAACCGTGTAGGAACCTCAGCCGATGTCCCCAAAACCCGAGCGCGCCCCTGCCCTTCTTTGGGTGGGCACCTGCATTGTGTTGGCAGCGCTGGCGGTTTCCGGGATCCGGCCCTACGACAGGCTGACGTGGTGGCTGGAGGTCGCGCCGGTGTTGGTCCTGCTTCCTGTTCTCTGGCGAACCAAAACCCGGTTTCCACTGACCCCTCTGCTTCTCAGTCTGGTTTTTCTCCATGCGCTGGTGCTGATCCTAGGCGGGGCATACACCTATGCCCGGGTGCCGCTGGGATTCGAGATTGCCCGCTGGCTGGACCTCGCCCGCAATCCGTACGACCGGATCGGGCATTTTTTCCAAGGGCTAGTTCCCGCGCTTGCGGCGCGAGAGATTCTGATCCGCGGAGCGTACGTCCGTCGGGGCGCAATGCTCGGGTTCCTCGTGGTGTGCGTGGCGCTGGGGGTGAGCGCAACGTACGAACTGGTGGAATGGGCGTCGGCGCTGCTGCTGGACGCCGGGGCAACCGAGTTTCTAGGCACCCAGGGGGATCCTTGGGACACCCAGTCGGACATGTTCTGCGCCCTACTGGGGGCATCCACCACCCTGCTCGCGTTCTCGCGGGTCCACGATCGGCAAATCGATCAGACCCCGTCGGGGTCCGCTTTGACGCTTGACCCCGGCGGTGCATCCCAGCGTTGATGCCCTCCCCCCGATGAAACTTCGACTCCTTCTTGCTCTCGCCCTCTGCGTCGGCCCGTCCATGGTTGCGGCGGAGAAACGCCCATTGAACGTCCTGTTCCTGATTGCGGACGACCTGAACAATCTCCTGGGCTGTTACGGGGATCCACTGGCCAAAACGCCGAACCTCGACCGGCTTGCGGAACGCGGCATGCGTTTTGACCGGGCGTACTGCGCGTTTCCGCTGTGCGGTCCGAGCCGGAACTCGCTGCTGACGGGGCTGTACCCCAACTCCACCGGGATCCAGGCCAACTCGCAGATTTTCCGGCAGACGATCCCGCAGGCGGTGAGCCTGCCGCAGGCGTTCCGGCAGCAGGGGTACTATGCGGGCCGGATTGGGAAGCTGTACCATTTCAACGTGCCGAACTCGATTGGGACAGACGGGCATGATGATCCGGCCTCGTGGGAGTTCCAGATCAACCCGGCCGGAGTGGATCGGACCAAGGAACATCCCCATATTTTCTCTCTCACACCGGGTTCTTTTGGAGGAACCCTGAGTTGGCTGGCCTCCCAGTACCCAGACGCCCAGCATACGGATGCGAAGGTTGCATCAGAAGCCGAGTGGGTTCTGGAACGCTGCGCCCGCCAGAAGGACCAGCCGTTCTTTCTAGCCGTGGGATTTTTCCGGCCACACACCCCTTACGTGGCGCCCAAGGAACCGTATTTCGGGCATTATCCGGTGGAAAAAATGCCGGTGGTGACGGGCGTGGAGGAAGACAAGAAAGACATCCCGGCCGCGGCTCTGGCCAGCTACAAGAAAGAACAGGACAAGCTGACTGACGACCTGCGGCGCGAAGCGCTGCAGGCTTACTACGCGAGCATCAGCTTTATGGACGCCCAGGTGGGCAAAATTCTCGATGCGCTGGACCGGAACGGCCTCACGTCCAACACAATCCTGGTCTTCACCAGCGACCACGGCTACCACACGGGCCAGCACGGGCTCTGGCAGAAGCAGAGCCTGTTTGAGGAAAGCGCCCGGGTCCCCCTTCTGATGGTGGTTCCTGGCGTGACCCAACCCCGGACCATCTCCAAAACGCCGGTCAGCCATGTGGACCTCTTTCCCACGCTGGCCAAGGCCGCCGGGATCGAAGCGCCTGCCAATCTGCAGGGCCAGGATCTCTCCCCCATCCTCAGGGACCCGTCAGCCATCGGCCGCGGCTGGGCACTGAGCCAAGTGGTCCGGGGCGGCAACATCAAACGTTACGGAGCCAGCCCGGCCGTGGGCGACCAAGGCCGGAAATTCTTCGGATACAGCCTGCGCACCGACCGCTGGCGGTACACCGAGTGGGACGAGGGCAAACAGGGGCGCGAACTCTACGACCATGACAAGGATCCCGGCGAACTGCACAACCTTGCCGAAGATCCCTCGTCCGCTCAAACCCTCGGAAAACTCTCCGCCCAACTCCGCGCCGCGGTCCAGGAGTCGCTTCCAAAAGATGGAAAAATACCGGAACTCCGCGGAGGACCGGAATCGTGGCCCCCGCAGTTTATTGACTAATGAATGAGTCCGCGTCTTTTCTGAGCCGGGAAGCCACGGTGGCACCGGCGGGGTTCAACCGCTGGCTGCTGCCGCCTGCGGCAATAGCGGTGCACATGTGCATCGGGCAGGTGTACGGGTTCAGCGTATTCAACAAGCCTCTGGCAGCAGAACTGGCCACGGAAGTGCCCAAGGTGCAGTTTGCCTACCAGATCGCACTGATGATGCTGGGGCTTTCTGCCGCTGTTTTTGGCAAGTGGGTGGAACGCAGCGGCCCGCGCAAGACAATGGTGGCATCCTGGCTGTGCTTCTGCGGCGGGCTCCTGCTCTCGGCATGGGCGGTCAAAATTCATTCCCTGCCGCTGCTGCTCGGCGGGTACGGTTTCCTCGGCGGCATCGGGCTCGGCCTCGGCTACATTGCACCGGTATCAACCTTGGTAAAATGGTTCCCGGACCGGCCAGGGATGGCAACCGGGATGGCAATCATGGGATTCGGCGGGGGAGCACTCCTCGGATCGCCGCTCGCCCAGGAACTCATGAAGTTTTTCGGCCAGCAAAATGGCGGCACCGGAGCGGCTCAGGCACTACTGACCATGGCCGCCGGCTACACCTTCTTCATGCTGTTTGGCGCCGGCCTTGTCCGGGTGCCGGCCAAGGACTGGAAACCCGAGGGCTGGGAGCCGGCTCAGAAGAAAAGCGCGGACCCGTCGGTCCAGACGCCAAATGTGTCGGTGGAGACGGCATGGAAAACGCCGCAGTTCTGGCTGTTGTGGGTGGTGCTGTGCATGAACGTGAGTGCGGGAATCGGGATCCTTGGCCGCGCAGCGGACATGTGTCAGGACATGTTTGGCGTTTCGGCGGCGATCGGAGCTGGGTTCACCGGGTTGCTTAGCATCTTCAACATGGGCGGCCGGTTCGCATGGTCCTCTCTCTCGGATCTGACGGGCCGCAAGACGGTGTACTCGCTCTATTTCCTTCTGGGGATCGGATTGTACGCCATCCTGCCCTACACCCAGCAGACCCAGAACCGGACCCTGTTCGTCCTCTGCACGGCCCTCATCATTTCGATGTACGGCGGGGGATTTGCCACCATTCCCGCCTATCTGCGCGACCTGTTTGGAACCCATCAGGTGGGCGCCATCCACGGACGCCTCATCACGGCATGGAGCATGGCAGCGGTCATCGGGCCCGCACTCATCAACGGCCTCTCCGAAAGCCGGATCCGGGCCGGCATCCCGAAAGCCCAGGCGTACAACGGGACATTCACCCTGATGTGCATCCTGCTGGGAGTCGGCCTGATCGCCAACCTGCTGGTCCGGCCCGTCCACCCCAAACACCACCTTCCATGAAAACACTCCTGTGCTGGCTGATCGTCGCCCTCCCGCTGGGCTGGGGAGTCACGCAGTCCGTGAAAAAAGCGGGGCCGCTTTTTGCTCAGGAACGGACTCCGGAATCGCGCTGACCCTTGCAGGGAACATCTCTGGCCTGGCACCGCACGGCTTTCCACCCAAGACAAATCCGGCATTTTAGATGCCCAAGTCCGACTGGCACCCGTCTCTGGGCGCGACAGCGCCCGGGATGGCGCAGAGTGCAGGGGGGACTCAGACGACAGTGAGCGGACCGACTGAATCCCCGAAACGTTCCTCGCGGATTCCCATCGCATTGAGCATCCGCACGTACAGGTTGCTCATCGGGGTCTGCGGCCCCGCATCCACGTGACGTCCAGGAGTAAACCCCGCCCCGCGACCACCGGCGAGGATGACGGGCAGGTTCTCGTGCTGGTGCTTGTCTCCGTCAGCGAGTCCGCTGCAGTACACCAGCATCGTGTGGTCCAACATCGTCCCCTGCCCTTCCTTGACCTCCCGCATCCGGCCCAGCACATACGCAAGTTGCGCAACGTAAAACTCGTCAATCCGCGCGATCTTTTCGAGGTTCTCCGCCTTGTTCTGATGATGGGACAGGTTGTGGTGCCCGTCCGTCACCCCGATCTCAGGAAAGTTCCGGTTGCTGCCGTCGTGCGCCAGCAGGAAGCTCGTCACCCGGGTGCTGTCCGTCCGGAAAGCCAGCACCATCAGGTCCAGCATGAGACGCACATGCTCCTGATAACTTACCGGGATGCCAGCCGGCGCGTCTACGCCAGGATCCGGCAGCGGGCCAAACCGTTCCGCCCCCTCAATCCGGCGTTCGAGTTCCCGGACCGAAGTTAGGTACTCGTCGAGTTTCATCTGGTCGTTCCGGCCAAGTTCCTTGTGCAACGCGCGGGCCTCCTCCAACACAAAATCCAAAAGCGATTTCTCACGGGCCTGCCGCATCAAATACCCCTTCTGGCGCTCCGCTCCTTTCCCGCTCCCAAACAACCGCTCAAACAAAAGCCGCGGATTGGACTCGGGTGCCACCGGCATCGTTTCCGACCGCCAGGAAAGATTGAACTGGTACGCACACGAGTATCCGGAATCACACTGCCCAGATTTCCGGACCCCGTCACACGAAAGCTCCAGAGACGGGATCCGGGTCAAATGCCCGATCCGTTCGGCCGCGAGTTGGTCCACCGAAATCCCGGCCCGGATATCCGAACCGGCCGTCTTTTTGGGGCGCACTGCCGTCAGCATGGTAGCCGTGGCCCGGGCATGGTCCCCGGCACCATCCGGACCCGCGGTGCCGCTTTTGTGCCCCAGGCCACGCACCACCTGAAAACCGTCCCGGAAAGGCTCAAGGGCCTTCATGGAGGGACCCATCTGATAATCACTGCCGAACCCCTTTGGAAACCAGCGATCCACGTTGACCCCGTTTGGCACGTAAACGAACGCCATCCGCAACGGACGCCCGTCCGGCGTCACGGCCAGACCCGGAACCCCTGATTTTGTGGCGCCCAGAAGCGGCTGCACCGACTCCAGAAAAGGCAGGCCGACACCAACACCGAGTCCGCGGAGAAAGTTACGCCGGTTCATGTTCATGGGAGGGAGGAGTATCAGAATAAGGGCCCAAACCGGTTTTCTCCCAGCCCAAATTGTCACCCGAACGAGGGTGGTTTGGCGGAGCTTCTATTGAAGCCAACTCAGCGACCGCCCCAATCCAAGGGCCTGCTGCCAAAGCGCAATGCTCCCACTCAAGGACTTCGATTCCACAGCCGCCCAGCCCCGGTGTTTGACCTCTCTAGTCGCCGTGGTACGTAGTCATTCCGGTCGCCGACGAATGCCCGAAGAACCATGAACGCCCCTAGGAGAACCGCCTCTCGCGTCGAGGAAGTGTGCGAACGCCTTTGCACCATCATCCGGAACGCACCCGAAAACGGGGATTTCTGGCTGTCCCCCGAACGGACGCTTGCTGAAGAGCTCGGCGTCAGCCGGACGGTCGTACGCGAGGCCACCAAACGCCTTGAACAGCGCGGCCTCCTTCGGGTCCTGCATGGCGCAGGAATCCGGGTAGTGCGCAACTTTCACCAACCCCTGAGCGACTCGCTTTCCCTCCTGATTTCCGACGTTCCGGAACGGCTGCGGCAGCTCACCCAAACACGCCTTGCGATCGAGCCGGAATCCGCCCGGCTCGCGGCTGTCCACGCCAGTCCCGCCCATCTCCGTGCCCTTGAAACCGCCCACCAGAGACTGGCGGACGCCAGTTCTGGGACCGACTCCATTGAAGCCGACGTCCTCTGGCACCGCGCGGTGGCCGAGGCCAGCGGCAACCAGATTTTCAGGCTCATCCTTGATTCGCTGGGCGACCTCGGAAGGGAAAGCCGCCTCCGTTCCATCGGCCGACTTGGAAAAGGACCGGCCCTCGAACAGCATGGGCGCGTGATGGAGGCACTCCTCAAACGCGATCCCGATGCCGCCGCGGCCGCAATGAAAGACCACATCCTTGCCGCCGGCCGCGACATCCAGCCCTGATCGGCCGGAGTCCCCCAGAACGCCGCCGGGCCACCCACACACGCCGGGCCATCGGACGTTTCACGCCCACGGGCGTACAGATGCTCTGGCCCTGCTGACATGGCGCAGAACCGCCTAACGGACGGCGTTTAACACCCCTTCAAGCCGCTCGTGGTCGTACACATGCACATGGGTGACCCGCATTTCCTCCAGCCCGCTGCGGGGATCCACATACCCTGCCACCTGATCCACCAGTTGTGCGCGGGTCAAACGCCAGACCACTTTCCCAGCCGGGTCCACCTCCGCCAACACATCCTCCCCCTCCTCCGCTGCCTTCAAATGGTAATCCCCGCACGCCACCACCAGATTCCCGTTCTCCAGTTTCTGCGTCCCGAGAAGATACCGGCACTTCAACCCCAACTCCCCGGCAGTCAACACCCGTTCCACCCCATCCCCGAGCTTCACCAACTGCCGCCCCGTGGAGGTTGCCACCCACATCGATCCACCCGGGATCACCACCGAACTGAATACCGGCCCTGACACCTCGGGCTTCAAGAGCTCCCCCAAATCCCGGCTCTCCAGCACCTTGCCGGTCCCTTCCTCCACCTTGAGCAGGGTTTTGCGGCTGTACTGAGCCACCCAGTACGCCCGCTCACCCAAAACCGCCCGGATTGTCCGGTACCGCGCATGGGTGGGCAACTCCTCCAGCACGGGCAGCGGCGTCTCCCTAACCACCGCGCCGCTCCGGTCCACCACCCGGATTTGGTTCACCCCAGCGTCCACCATTGCGAACCGGGCGCCGCCATCCAGAACGGCGCACCCGTTAGCCTCAGTCCCCTTGGATCCGGCACGCGCCGGATGGGCCACCACCAGATTCTTGTGCGCATCAAACACGGCGAGTCCTTTGGAATGCGCATAGGCAATTCCGCCATCGGGAAGACGCCAGACGTCGTAGATCCCGCCATGGCCCTTGCCGGCAATCAGGTCGGTGACCCTGCCAGCCCGGTTGATCTCCACCACTTGGTTGTCAGCGGCCAGGAGCAGGCGTTCCTCGGCCTGAACCGGGGTCCCTGCGGGCCAGAGGCCCGACAACAGCATCCAGACCCCCCGCCAGACAGTCCTGCGCCATTTCCTGACGGGGCTCTGCGGAACACTGGAGGCTGAAACCGGGGTGAACGAAATCGTATTCATTCAATTATCTGTATATGATTTATTTACCCATTCATAGTTTTTTGCAATTCCCAAACCCGCTTGCGGGGCGCAAAGCGCCCCTCCCCCAACACACTCCCCCTGCTGAAGCGTGCGAATATTCCCCGGATTCCCGTCCCGAAAAACTCCGGCCGGGGCCCGCCATTCCGCCGAACGCCCACCCGGCAATACGCCGATGCCAGAAAAGACGGGCGCGTTCATGGGACTCAGCGGGCCACCCACTGCCCCCCGCGTGGGAGAGTCGACTCCGGGCGGGCCACCGAGTTTTGCCTCGCCTCAACCCCTGTGGATCTCTATTGGCATTGGGGTTTTACCGGCGCCCTGCCCTGATTTTTACGCTCCATGAAACTGCGTCTCTCTTTTCTGGCTCTCCTCTGCGGCCTCCTGACCGGAGCGTTCTTCGCGTTAAAGGCTGAGGACAAGGCCTCGCCGCGGCTCACTCTGCCGGTTTTGACCCCGGACAAAGAAACGCCCGCGACCACCACCGCGCCGCCGCCCCTGCCGGAAACGCCTTCCCCGGCTCCGGAAACCAAACTGGAACTGATTCCGAACTCCACAGGTCAAGGTCCGGCCACCTCCCTTCCTCTCCCCCCGCCCCCGACCCGGTCGGGGGTCCAGCGCAACTGGATCGACCAGACCCCGGAACAGGCCGCTTCCAAAAGCGTGGGCTGCATCGAGTGCCATAAGTCCACCGATGCCCACACCATGCACGCCTCGCCCAACGTCATCCTGGGCTGCGTGGATTGCCACGGCGGCAACCCAAAAAAAGGCCTGAAAATCCAGGAAGCCCACGTGGCTCCGCTCAACCCCGAGTTCTGGCGCAATTCCTCCAATCCGGGCAATTCCACCGTCCTTCTCAACCACGAGTCCCCGGAATTCATCCGGTTCATCAACCCAGGTGATCTGCGGGCCGCTGAAAAAGCGTGTGGCCTCTGCCACGGCGACATCGTCAACCATGTCAACCACTCCATGATGAACCATGGCGGCATGCTGTGGAACGCCGCCGCCTACAACAACGGCAGCTTTGACCTCAAAAACCCAGTCGTTGGTCAGGCGTACGGCCCGGAAGGTCAGTCTCTCAAACTCGTGAACCCCTTTCCGCCCACCGCCGAACAAACCCGCACTCAGGGCATCCTCCCCTACCTCATCCCGCTTCCCCGGTTCAACCGAACCATGCCCGGCAATGTGTTCCGGATCTTCGAAAAGGGCGGCTCACCCCAGCTTTCCCTCGGTTCGCCCACCGTGGATGAACCCCCGGGCAAACCCGAGCGCCGCCTCTCCGAACGTGGAATGGGCACCCTGAACCGCACCGACCCCATATTCCTCAGCGCTCACAAAACCCGGCTCCATGATCCGCTTCTGGGCTTCATGGGTTCCAATGACCGTGCCGGCGACTACCGGTCCAGCGGGTGTTCCGCCTGCCACGTGGTGTACGCGAACGACCGCTCCCCGACCAACTCCGGGTGGTGGCACAAGTATGGCCATCAGGGGCTCAGCTTTTCCAAGGACCCCACCATCCCCAAAAACGAGCGGGGCCACCCAATCCTCCACCAGTTCACCCGGGCGATTCCCTCCTCCCAGTGCATGAACTGCCACATGCACCAAGGCAACCTCTTCGTGAACCCGTTCCTCGGCTACACTTGGTGGGATCAGGAGACCGATGCCGAGTTCATGTACCCCAAAGAGCAGCACGACCCCACCGACGACGAACTGGTCCGCTCCACCGTTTCCAACCCCGAGGCTGCCGCCGCCCGCGGGCTCTGGGGCAAACTCGATTTCCTTGAAAAAGTTGCGGAACTCAACCCCAAGCTGAAGCACACCCAGTTTGCGGATTACCACGGCCACGGCTGGGTCTTCCGCGCCATCTTCAAGCAGGACCGCAAAGGCAACCGGCTCGACCTAGACGACAACATCGTCCCGCACAACGATTTCAAAAAGACCGTCCACCTCAATGACATCCACATCGCCAAGGGGATGCAGTGCGTCGACTGCCATTTCGAGGTCGAGGTCCACGGCAACGGCCTGCTCTACGGCGAACCGCGCAATGCCACCACCATCATGTGCATCGACTGCCATGGCACTGTGAACAAGCGCCCCACCCTCGTCACCTCGGGCGCCAGCGGCCGCTGGGATCCCAAGACCAACAAGATCTCCCCCATCGACCTCTCCCGGAGCGCCACCCCGTGGAAACCCCGCTTTGAATGGGAAGGCACCCGCCTTTTCCAGAACTCCACGATGTCCCCGGACATCCGCTGGGAAGTGCCTCAGACCGTCGACATCGTCGATCCCAACTCCCACAACTACAACGCCAAGGCCCGGTACGCCAAAACCCTCCAGCGCGACGGCACCACCTGGGGCGCCGTTCCGGATTCCCCGGAAAAATGCAAATCCGACCTGGCCCACAGCAACGACTCGATGGACTGCCAGATCTGCCACACCTCCTGGGCCACCAGCTGTTTTGGCTGCCACATCCCGATGAAAGCCAACCAGCGCGTTGCCCAAAACAAGTTCGAAGGCGCTACCGAACGCAACTTCTCCACTTATAACCCTCAGGTCGTCCGGGACGACGTCTTCATGCTCGGCATCGATGGCACCGTCAAAAAACACCGGATGGCCGTGCTCCGGTCCTCCAGCGCCATGGTTGTGAGCTCCCAGAGCTCGAACCGGGAATGGTTCTATTCCCAGGCCCAGACCGTCAGCGGCGACGGCTACAGCGGCCAGGCGTTCAACCCCCACTTCGCCCACACCACCAGCGGACGCGGCACCACCAAGAACTGCACCGACTGCCACCTGTCCAAGGCCGAGGACAACAACGCCTGGATCACCTCGCTGCTCGGGTTCGGAACCGGCACGGTCAATTTCTTTGGCCGGTACGCCTGGGTCGGTGGCGAACACGAACTCCACGGGGTGGTCTGGACCGAACCCGAGGAACCCCAGTCGCCCATTGGCAGCTCTTTCCATAAGCACGCCTATCCCCGCCATTTCGCCCAGCACCTCGACAACAAGCGGGTGCTCAAGGAGGGCTACGATCATCACGCCAGTTCCATCCACGACCTGACGCTCCACGGCGAGTACCTCTACACCGCCAACGGCAAAGCCGGGTTCGAGGTGTTCGATGTCGCCAACATCGACCAGAAAGGCTTCTCCGAACGCTTCCTGACCGCGCCTGTCTCCCCGCTCGGCCAGCGCACCTACGTCCGGACCAAGTTCGCCACCTCGGCCGCCTTGGCGAGCACCCTGATCAATGATCCCACCCGGATCCAAAACCCGGCCAATGAGGAACAACCCATCCATCCCATCTACGGCCACGCCTTCATCACCGACCTGGAGGAAGGCCTCGTGATCGTCGACATCTCCCCGCTCTACGATGGCAACCCGGAAAACAACTTCCTGCGCCGGACCAAGTTCAAGGACGACAAAGGCGGCCCGACCACCGACCACTTCAATCCCGATGGTAAACTCACTGGTGCAACCTACGGCGTCTGTGCAGGACACCGCGTTTACATCACCACCCCGCGCGGCCTTGCCGTCGTCGATGTCAACAATCCCGCCCAACCCCGGCTCGCCGGTGAACTCACCGGTGGGTTCCTGAAAAATCCGCGCGCCGTTGCCATCCAGTTCCGGTACGCGTTCGTCACGGACGAGGAAGGGCTCAAAGTCGTCGACATCTCTGATCCGGTCCACCCCAAGCCCGTGCCGGGCGCCGTGGTGAAACTGCGCAACGCCCAGAAACTCTACGTGGCGCGCACCTACGCCTACGTGGCCAACGGCAGCGACGGCCTCGCCATTGTGGATGTCATCAACCCGGAACGTCCTGTTCTGGATCAGATGTTTAACGCAAATGGCCAACTCAACGACACCCGCGCCGTCCAGATCGGATCCGTGTCCGCCTCCATGTACGCCCTGGTCGCCGACGGCCATAACGGACTGCGCGTCGTCCAGATGATCTCGCCCGACACCGTCGAGGGTGCCTCCGGGTTCAGCCCGCGCCCCGCGCCGCGCCTGATCGCCTCATACCCCACCAAACACCCGATGCTCGCTGTCTCCCGCGGCCTCGACCGGGACCGCGTCACGGACGAAACCGGGGGCCAGACCGTGGTGTTCGGCCGCCGCGGCGCCCGGCCCTTCCACTTGGACGAAATGCGCCCCTTCCTCCGCCACAAGGACGGCGCATACTACAAAGTCGAGGATGTCCTCCTTAAAACCGTCACCGAGGAACGCGAAGTCGAGCCCGGCAAAAAAGCGAAGGTCTCCCGGACCGCCCTCATGACCCGGGCTGGCCGCGAAATTCCGGCGCCCGAACCGCCTCCGGCCAAGATCGGGCCGGACGGCAAGCCGGTCGAACCCGCGCTTCCGCAGGGGAACCCCTCCAAGCTGGCACCGGACTTCGACCTTCTGCGCGTGGTTCCGCTCCAGCCCGCCATCCCCAAGGATTCTAAGGAAGCGCCCAAGAAGCCTTAACCGGGAAGTCAGTCGCGAAAAAGAGGGTCCTGGGTCTGAACGCGGTCTGCCCCTGTTTTGCCCCGGACCGGAGAGGCCCTCTTTTTCTTTGTTTCAAAAGGCGTTGCCCCGCTCTGATCGGCAGGAAATCGGCAGGGAAAATTGGGAGGCCTCGGCCCGGTTGTCCCGCCTGCGGCTCCCCATGAAGGTGGGGCATGCGAATGACTCGATTCGGCGCAAAAGCAGGGGCGAATGGCACATTTCATGTCACCTCGCGGGTCGTGGACAAGGATTACAAGTTCGGCCCGGAGGACAAAGACAGCATTGTGGAGCGCCTTCGCCAATACGGGGAGTTCTGCGGGGTCGAGGTGCTCACCCACTCCATCATGTGCAACCATTTCCATCTCACCGTCCGTATCCCGGCGGCTCCAGGACCGGAGCTCGATGACGCCGAGATTGTTCGTCTGGCCGCCGTGGGGAAAATCTCGTACGGCGCCAAGCGGTTGGAACGCGAACTGGCCCAGGCACGCAAGGACGGAGACGAGGAAGCCATCAAGCGGCTCAGGAACAAGGTGCTTTCCCGAAGGCTGAACTTGGCGAAGTTCATGCAGGCATTCAAACAGGCCATCACTCAGGATTACAATCGGCGCCATGGCCGGGAGGGTACGCTCTGGGAGGGGCGTTACCGGAGCGTGCAACTGGAGAACACCGAGCGGGTGGTCCCGTTGGTTTCCGCCTATGTGGACCTGAACCCGGTCCGTGCTGGGATGGTGGAGGATCCCGGGGACTATCAGTGGTCGGGGTACGGGGCGGCGATGCGCGGCGGTGTGCAGGCGTTGGAGGGAATCAGAAAGATCGTGATGGAGTGTCTGGATTCGCCCCGTTCTGGGGAAACGCCCGAACAGGAGATGCACCGGGCATTGGAGCGGTACCGGATGTATTTGTTCGAGAAGGGGGAGGCGAGGGAGGCGTCGGAGGATGGGACGGGCGGTCGTTTGGGGATTGATCCGGAACGGGTTGAGGAGGTGCTTCGCAAGGGAGGCAAGCTGAGTGCGTTTGAGGCGTCCCGGTGCCGGAACCTGTATTTTACGGAGGGCCTGGCAGTGGGGAGCGAGGATTTTGTGGAGGAAGTGTTTGAGAGGTACCGAGGGCAATTTGGAGCGCGCCGCAAGAAAGGGGCGCTGAAGCCTGTGGGTGTGGATCTGCCTGGCATTGCGGTGCTCGGGCCAGTGCGGAAACAGGCGATCACGGTTCCGGAACCGTTTTCCCGGAAGAAGTAAACCGGCGGCTGGCGGGTAAAGAAAAAATGAGAAAGGCGAACGCTCGTTCGCCTTTTTGTGCTGCCCAGATATGGGCTGGCAAGCCTCAGTCAGCAGCTCCTGACGGTCGATGGGCGCCGGTTTGAGAGGCATCGGTGTTACCGGTTCTGCGTGTGTTGCGCGCGTTCCATGGAAAACCAAGCGGACGGACAGGTCGCTTCGATCGTGCGCTTGAAAACCGCTCCCAACAGACTCAGAACGCCCACCTCTGTAAAAACGGAGGTCTGTCCCCCGTGAAAAACAAGGTCTGTCCCCGCGAAATAGGGCCAGTGAGAAATACGGAGGTCTGTCCCCGGACGAGCACCGTGAATGCGGGTGTTTAGGAAAAGGCCTCGGAATCCGGCGGGACCCGGTTAGTGTTTGGGGTAGGTCTCGTTGATTCCTTTTCTCCCCCCGATGAACTTCTCAAGAACTCTGTTGTTTCCGCTTTTGGCTGGGCTGCCGTTGTTTGCCGAGGTGACGACCGTTCATGTGCCGATGCGCGACGGTGTGCAGTTGGCTGCCGATATTTACCGGGAGGCCGGGGCGGCAAGCGGTCCGGTGGTCTTGACCCGGACGCCTTACGACAGGCGGAAGCAGAAAGCGACCGGGGAGCGGTGGGCAAAGGCCGGGTACACGTTCGTTGCCCAGGATTGCCGCGGAAAGTTCGGTTCGGAAGGCGAGTTTGCGCCCTACAACAACGAGGGGCAGGATGGGTACGACACGCTGGAATGGATTATGCAGCAGCCGTGGTGTGGCGGCCGGGTGGGGATGGTGGGGGCCTCGTATGTGGGGGCGGTGCAGTGGCAGGCGGCGGTGGAACGTCCGCCGGGCTTGGTGGCGATTGCGCCGCAGGCGACCTGGAGCAGTTTTTACCGGAACCTTTACCTAGGCGGGTGCGTGCGATTGTCGCTGATTGCGGGCTGGCTGAGTGGAAACTCTCCGAGGCCGAAGGACGTGGTCGTGAACGACTTTAGCAGGGCATGGCTCCAACTACCCCTGAACGAAGTGGACCGAGCCATGGGCTGGGAAATGCCGTGGCTGGACGCGTTTCTGACTCATCCCCGGCCAGACGGGTTCTGGACCCGACTGGATCTGAGTGCGCGTCTGCCCGAACTCGAGCTTCCCGTGCTCCATGTGGTGGGGTACTACGACTATTTTTCCCGCGAGTCGGTCGATAATTTTGTCCGGATGCAGAAACAGGCCAGAGATCCGGAAACGCGCCGTGAACAGCGTCTCATCCTTGGCCCATGGGATCATGGCACGATTGGAAAAAGCACGGTGGGCGAGGTGGATTTCGGCGCGGGGGCGGTTCTGGACACCCAGGCTCTTCAGGTCGAATGGTTTAACCGGCAGCTCAAAAAGGAGTCTGCCGCGCCATTCGTTCCGGTCCGCTATTTTTCGATGGGCGACAACGAGTGGCACGAGGCGCAGACTTGGCCGCCGGAAGGTTTTACTGAGACAGCCTTCTATTTGCAGTCAGGAGGAAGAGCGAACACCGATGGCGGGGACGGCCGGCTGAGCCGGGAGGCGCCTGCCGGGAGTCAGCCGGCCGACCGTTTCAAGGCGGATCCGGCGGACCCCGTGCCTTCCTCTCCCGTAACGGAGCAACGGCCGCTGAAGGGGGCGGTGTGGGGGCCGGTGGATCAAGCCCCCACGGAAAAGCGCGGAGACGTTTTGGTGTACACGAGTGAACCTCTGGCTACGCCGCTGGAGTTTGCGGGCACCGCGGAGGCGGTGCTCCATGTTTCCACGGACACTCCGGATGCGGACTGGGCGGTAAAGCTTGTGGATGTGCATCCCGGAGGTTTTGCGCAAAACATTGCGCGTGGGATCCTGCGGGGTCGGTACCGGAGTTCGCTGCTCAAGCCGGAACTGATGGAGGCCGGGGTGGTTTACGAAATCCGGGTGGATCTGGGGCCCGTGGCAGCCCGGCTTGAGGCGGGGCACCGACTTCGGGTCGACATCAGCGGGGCGGATTTTCCGCTGTATGACCGGAACCCAAACACGGCGGCCGGGATTTTTGGATCGGAAACGGTGGTGGCAACGGAGGCGGTGCACCACGCCCCTGAGGCGCTTTCGAGGATTGTGCTGCCGGTGCGGTAAACCGTCCGGGTCATTTGGGTTTTTGCGGCGGGGCGAGTTCGTATTCGCCGGCTTCGAACGCCATCATGTTAGCCAGTTTGCGGACCCTGAACTCTTCGACGACTGCGCCATCGCTCTGGAAGATGCGGAGCGCCTTGGATCCATCCGAGACCATGCTGGCCCATTTGAGATAGGGCGTGGCAGTGAGGCCGCAGAGGATGAGGCCGGTGGAATCCATGAGGACCGTGCCCTCCCGGTCGGACCCCAGTTTCACGGAGATTTCTTGGAGGGCATCCTTGAACAGGGGGTTGGCCAGAAGGCGGACTTTGAACTTGGATTCGGATACCAGCGGTTTCCCGCCGCCGAGCCTTGCAGCAACGGCTGCAAACGTCTCGCTCAGTTCGATGGCGCGGGAGAGAAACACAGACGGTTTTTCCTCCGGATTCGGAGCGTCAGGGAACTCGATACCCCGGACCCTGGAGAGCGTCTTAGACCGTTCGAGAAGGTAGACGACAGAACCTTCCAGTGGTGCAATAATTTGGACGGGTTGGGGTTCAGACGCGGGTATTTTGAGGGAGCGCAGGAGAGTGGTATCTGCGGCGTACTGGCGCAATTCGCTGCCCTCGTCCGTGGCGGCGACGACCCAGAGGCGGCCGTCCTTGCAGCGTGATGCGGCCACAGGTTTTTCGAGGTTTGGGAGGCTGGGAAGCGGTTGGCCTTCCGGTTCACGGAACCCGGAGTTTTCGCGGATCCAAGGTTCGCGTGCGCGGAGTAGGCTTTTGGCGGTGGAAGTGGTGACGGATTCCTGAATGGGCTGGAGGCCGCCTTCCTTGGCGCGGCGGAGGAACACGGTCTTGTCCTGGGCGAGTTTGGCGCGGAGGACGAGGTCGCCTTCGGGAGCGAGATGGATTTCCGAGACGTCGCGGATCCGGGGTGCGTTTTCATCCAGGGCCCATTCGTTGAGATGGAATGCGACGCCCTCGACTTCGATTTCGCCGACGCTTAAGCCGCGCGCAAAATATTTGCCCGGGGGGGCAGGTTGCCCGGCGTCATCCTTGCCATCCCACTGGGTGATGAATCCGTTGAGTCCGACGGTGAAATCTTTGTCGGAAGCCTCTTTGAACAGGGTGCGTACGAGGGAACCGGACTTGTTGTAGATGCCGAGGCTGATGGTGCCTTCGTGGGGGGGGGGGAGGAAGGTGAGGCTGACCTGTGCCCCTGCGACCGAGGCGTAAAGTGCCACGGCGGCGCCGAGCAATCGGGACTGGTGGAGGAAACGCGGCATCTGGGGTCGTGGGATCACGGGGTGCTAGAGATAGTGTTTCCAGTCGAGATTGGGAAAGAGATTATCCCGCCACTCGCAGTTGGTCAAAAACGGTTCTTCCACGTTTTGAGCGTGGAGTTGATCAAACAACCGATTGAATCGGAGCAGGTGGTCGTTTGTCCGTTTGGTGGCGTAGGAGCGGGCGGTCCCGGTTTTCATGAGGAACGCCCAGTCGCTGGCTTGAGCGAGAAGAAGTTCGCGGGCCATCTGGCGCAGGGTGCGTTCGGTGAGCGGAGACGAGGTGCCGGCATGTGCGCGGGCGGACTGGGTCATGCGGCGCGCGGCAGCATGGAGATGCGGGTAGATCCAGGAGTTGCAGTCGTCGAGCCAGACCTCCCAGTAGCCTTTGTGGCCCCAGCTGGAGGAAGAGGGCGCCACGAGTTGAAGGGTGTTCTGTCCGGCCAGATATTCGGACGGCGTGGTGAGCCGGTACTCTTTCTGGTCGTACACGGATTTCCGGAGAAACCAGTCGAGGAATTCGGGCCCCTCGAACCACCAGTGCCCGAACAGCTCGGCGTCAAAGGGGCTAAGCACAATCGGCGGAACGTTCATGTGCGTCCGGAGATTGGCGATCTGCGCCGCCCGGCTGGCCATGAAATGTCCGGCATGATGGTCCGCGGCCCCCATGGCCCAGCCGCGCCGGTACCAGTCCTTTTCTTGGCCACGTCCGGTCACCCGGTGGTATTTGAGCCCGGTGAACCGGCGTGAACCGTCCGTGGGCAGGAAATCGCGGAGATACTCGGCGGAGAGTTCGAGGCCGATGTCGCGGTAGAAATCGCGGTAGGCGGGGTCGCCCGGGTAACCTTCCTCGGCGCTCCAGACTTGGCGGCTGGAGTCGCGGTCCCTGGCAAATGCGGCGGGTCCGGCCGGGGTGAAACACGGGGCATAGATGGCATACCGCGGGCGCGGGGAACCGAACATGAGGCCGTGGGAATCCACCACGAACCAGCGGAGATTGGCGTCCCGGAGAACGTCGTCGAGGCTGGAGACGTAAGCGCACTCGGGCAGCCAGATGCCGCGCGGGGCGCGTCCGAACATTTCCTGGTAATGGTCGCAGGCGATCCGGATCTGGGCGCGGACGGCCTCGGGCTGGTGTTCGAGCAGGGGGAGAAACCCGTGGGTGGCGGCGCAGGTGATGATTTCAAGGAAACCGGCGTCTTGGAGTTGGGCGAAGGCGGAGACAAGGTCACGTTTCCAGCGCAGTTCGTAGGCGGAGCGCAGGTGTTCGAGTCTGCGGAGGTAAAACCGGGTGGTGTCCTCGAGGGGATCTTGGCCGCGGGTGCGTTCGCATTCGCGGGCGGCGAGGGCGATGGAGCGGTGGAGGTATCTGGCGTAACGATCCTGGAGGAGGGGATCCCTCAGCATGTGGCAGAGGGTGGGGGTGAGCGAGAGGGTGACCCGGAACGGGACGGCTTCGTCTGCCAGTTTCCAGAAGATGTCGAGGAGGGGCAGGTAGGTTTCCGTGATCGCCTCGTAGAGCCAGTCTTCCTCCAAGAACTCGTCGTGTTCGGGGTGGCGCACATACGGGAGATGTGCGTGGAGCAGGAGGGCAAGATATCCGTGATCGACCATTCTTGGGTGCCGTGGCACCCTACCAATGCGACCTGCCGGGACAAGCTGAACTTGAGTTTTCCGTGGGGTTGGGGGTGGATCCCGAACCGTGTGGGAATCAATTCCCAGCCTTGCCCCGGGGAATCGTTTTCGGAGAGGATCCTGGATATCCCGCCATGGAACCCAACCCTCATCCCTTCATTTTTGGAGCTGCCACAGCCTACACCTCCGGCCCGGCGTTAAGATTCCCCGGCGCTCTGGGTGGCGCGCGCGCGGCGATCCTTCTTGCTGCCATGGCTTTGGTTCTCGCGGGGGCGCAGACGGTTGAGGCCGCAAAAAAGTCCGCGGCGCCCAAGGCTGCGAAGGCGGTATCCGCGCCCCAATCGAGTGGGACGAATGGGGTGGGGGATTCATCCAAAGGCGCCCAGGAGGTGCAGATTGAGGTGGAGTCCAAGTTCCTGAGCCTAACGCCCGAGGGTTTGAAGAAGATTCCGGGCTCAGCGGTGGCTGGAGAGTCCGGGGGTGCGGTCTTGGGGGTGTTTTCCGAAGGGCAATGGGCGAAGCTTCTCGAAGAGATGGGGCAGGGAAACGGTGCCGATCTGCTCTCCAGCCCCCGGGTAACGGTGCGGTCCGGGCAGAAAGCGATGGTGGAGGTGGTTCGGGACTTCCGGTATCCGACCAACTGGGCGAAGAGCGCGAAGAAGGGGGGCTGGGAACCGAAATCGTTCGCCAACCAGCCTGTGGGCATCCGGCTGGGGGTTCTGGCCACCCAGGGTCAGGACGGGATGCTGGCAATCGATTTGGAGCCGGAGTTTAACACGTTCGAGGGCTGGATCGATCTGGAGGACAAGACCCGGGTGGCGCCCGCGGGTGCCGATTCCAGCCTTCCCAAGCTGGATCAAATCCTGAGTGAAATCCCGCCGCCCGGCGATGCACTTGGCAAACGGTTGCAGCCGGTTTTTTCCCGGCGCAAGGAGTCGGTGCAGTTGAACGTGGTGGGTGGCCAGACGGTGCTGATGATCCTTGCCGCCAAGGAACCGGGCGAGTCCCCGGTGCTTGTGGCGGTGACGTCCCGGGTTCTCAAGCCCACAACCGAGGTCGCGGCGCTGGCGGTGAGGGCCGATTCGATTGCGTACGACGCCGAAAAAGGGGTGGTGACGGCGGAGGGGAACGTGGAGGTGGAGACCCCGCAGGCAATTTTGCGTTCTGACCGGGTCGAGATGAAAGCGAGGAAACCCGTGTCCGCACCGGGTGTGGAGAATGCGCCCAAGTCTGCCGAAAAACCGGTGGATGTTCCGGCGGGAACGGCTTTCAAGCTTGCGGGTGCGGCGGCCGAAAAGATTTCGGTGATTCTGGCGGGGCCGGTGAACTGGAAAGGGAAACCGCTGGGGGAGGTTCTGGCGTTTTTGTACCGGGTGAGCGTGGAGCGGGATCCGGCGCAGACGGAGCCGGAGTCCAAGGGCGTGCACTTTGTGTTGGAGTTGCCCGATGGCGCGCCGGAACCGGCTGTGACGTTGGAACTGGAAAACCCGACTTTGCTGGAGTTGGTGGAAGAAGTGGCCCGGGTGGCTGGGCTGCGTGTGACTGCGGAACCGGCCGGGTTTCATTTGGGGGCGCCCCGTTCGGCCGCCCCGTGAGTGTTCTGAACGCCGGGCTGGGATTTGGGCTGGCGGGTTGTGGAACAGGCTGCGAGAAGGTTGGGGGATGAAGACTCCCCTCCTTCGTTGGGCATTGCTGGTGCAGTTGGCCGGGCCAGTTTTGGCAGACGGCCCCAAGGACAACCTCCCGGATTCCGTCCGACGAATTCCGCCGGAAGGCGTGGCGATCGGTGCGTCCGAACGGGTGGAATTGGAGGCAAAGGTGGCGGAATTGGGGGCGGAAATCGGGCGTGTGCGGCAGGCGTTGGCGAAGAAGCCGGACTTGCTGCAGTTGCTGCCGGACGTGGAGGTGTTGCACAAGGCGGTGGACTGGCCGTTGCGGTACAACGAGTTTTACAAGCCGCAGGAGTTGAACGCGGCCCGGGATTTGTTGAAGGAAGGCTTTGAGCGGGCAGCAGCTTTGAAGGCGGGGACCGCCCCGTGGCTGAACCAGACGGGCTTGGTGGTCCGGGGGTACCGCTCGGATTTGGACGGCTCGGTGCAGCCGTTTGGGCTGGTGGTGCCCAAGGGCGCGGTGAATGGGGCGCAGGTGCGCTTGGATTTTTGGTGTCATGGCCGGGGTGAGACGTTGACAGAGCTCGCATTTCTGGATCAGAGGCGGAAAACGGTCGGTCAGATTGCGCCCGAGGGTGCGCTGGTTGTTCATCTCTACGGGCGTTACTGCTGTGCCAACAAGTTTGCGGGCGAGGTGGACCTGTTCGAGGCTCTGGCCAAGGTGCGCCGGGATTACCGGATCGATCCCAACCGGCTTTTCATCCGCGGGTTTTCCATGGGGGGCGCCGCAGCATGGCATTTTGCGGTCCATTACCCAAGTCTCTGGGCTGGGGCGGCTCCTGGGGCGGGCTTCAGTGAGACACCAGAATTTCTCAAAGTTTTTCAGGACGAAAAACTCGAGCCCGCGTGGTACGAGCGCAGGCTTTGGCACTGGTACGACGCGACAGATTATGCAGCGAATCTAGGGAATTTTCCCACGGTGGCGTACAGCGGGGAGACCGACCGTCAAAAGCAGGCGGCTGACATCATGGAGACGGCACTCGCGGCTGAGGGAATGGCGCTTACCCACCTGATCGGGCCTGGAACTGCGCATGCGTATCATCCGGACTCGGCCCGCGAAATTGCGCGTCGGCTGGATTCCGTGGCGGTTCGTGGGCGGGATCCGGTGCCAAAGACGGTCCGGTTTACGACGTGGACCCTGCGGTACCCTGAATGTTTCTGGGTTCGTCTGGAGGGGCTGGGCCGGCACTGGGAAAGGGCGCGGGTGGAGGGTGTGCTGGAGCCTTGGGGGGTGCGTCTGAGCGCCTCGAATGTCACAGCACTGAGTCTGAACTTCGATTCTGGTCTGAGTCCGTTTGACGGGAAACTGCCGGTCAAGGCGGTGGTGGATGGCGAGGAGGTGTTGCTGGGTAAACCCGGGAGTGACCGGTCATTTCACGCGCGTTTGGAGCGGAGGAACGGCCGCTGGTCTGCCGTGGACGGGAGGGCGGTCGAGGCGTCTGGTGTTCTGGCAAAGCGTCCGGGGCTCCAGGGGCCGCTGGACGACGCATTCCTGAGCCGGTTTGTGATGGTGGGGCCGTCCCGGGCGCCGCTCAATGCCGCCGTGGGGAACTGGGTGACACGCGAGTTTGCTCATGCCCGGGACCACTGGCGGCTTCAATTCCGGGGAGAAGCGCCTGTGAGAGACGAGGTGAGTGACGCGGATCTGGCGGATGCGAACCTGATTCTCTGGGGCGATCCTCAAAGCAATCCATGGATTGCGAAGGTGCTTGAAAAGCTTCCGTTCAAGTGGGGGCCAGATGGTTTGGAGTTTGGGGGTCAACGCTACGATACGGCGCAGCATGTGCCGGTGCTGGTCTTTCCGAACCCGCTCAATCCGCGACGGTACGTGGTATTGAACAGCGGATTCACCTACCGCGAGTACGACTATCTGAACAACGCGCGGCAGGTGCCAAAACTTCCCGATTATGCCGTGCTTGACGTTCGTCAGCCTGCGAATTCCCGGTTGCCAGGTGGGGTGGTGCGTGCGGGATTTTTCGGCGAGAACTGGGAGTTTTTGGAAGGGGACGGCCAGTAGGGAGGGGTGGCTGGCCGGCGGCGGAATCAGAGCACGATCTCGAGTCCCTCCCGGGCGAGTTGGATTTCCGGGCCGCCTGGGGGGAGGTTGTTCCGGGCAAGGGCTTCGGCCAGTGCAGCTTCCAGATCATCGTCGGAACGCGTGGGTTCGTGGTGGGTGCAGAACACCTTTTTTGCGCCGGCCCGGACGCCGAGTTGGATGGAGCTGTCGAAGGTTCCGTGACCCCAGCCTTTGCGGCGCGGGTATTCGGCAGCAGTGTAAGCGGAATCGGCGATGAGAACGTCGACGCCTTGGATGATTTTGAGGATGGCAGCCTGTTTTTCGTCGATGAGTGCCTGATAATCGGAGTACTCGGCGTCCGTAGGGTCGTAGATGTTGGCGTGCGGTTCGTGGTCGCCTGTGAAGAAGAGAGACTTGCCGTTGCAATCGATCCTGTAGCCGAGGTTGACCACGGCGTGGTTGAGCATCACGGCGGTGATTGTGGCGTCCCCGATGGCAAAGGGGCTTTCTGGGGGGATGGTGGTATAGCGGATGTCCGCCTTCATTTCCGCTTCGCGGACGGGGAAATAGCTGTACTGGAGTTGGACTTGGAGAGCTTTTTCCACGCCGGTGCCGGTAACCACGTCGTGCGGGCCGAGGAGGTGGACGGAATTGTTGGGGACAAACAGGGGGGTAAAGAACGGCAGTCCCTGGATGTGGTCCCAGTGGGTGTGCGAGAGGAGCACATGGGTCTGGAGAGGCATCTCCCGCAGAAGAGTCTGGGCGAGTTGGAAGATGCCCGTGCCGGCGTCCAGAACGAGGAGCGTGTTGTTGTCCGTGCGGACTTCGATGCAGGTGGTGTTGCCTCCGTACCGGACCGTGCGCGGGCTGGGGGAGGGGATGGAGCCGCGGACGCCCCAGAATCGGATTTTCATCCTGCGGCCCCCAGTTGCGCGAATGTCTGCGCATCAGCGACGATTTTGTCGATGTCGCCTAGGTTCTCGATGATGACGTCGAAGCTCTCGCCGAACCGGCCGGGTGCAGCCACCGGTTCGGTGTCGGTCCAGCGGCTGCCGCTTTTGCCGAGGCCAAGTTTTCTCGAGACCTGATTGGCGACCCGCACACAGTCCATCATGGCGTTGGGCGGGAAGTCGGGGGAATGGTGGTTCCGGATGCACTCGACCATGGGGTCAGGGAACTTGAGTTTCGCGACCAGCAATCCGCCGACAAAAGCGTGGTCGGCCCCGAGTATTTCGGTTTCTGCGATGTGGAGCGGGGTGCCGTTTTGAGAGGACTCGTGGAGGGCGCGGCTGAATTCCTCGGGCATGAATTGCGCGAAAACCGCCTTTCCAAAATCGTGGAGGAGACCTGCGATGTAACAGTCGCCGGGATCCACCTCGCCCTTGGCGTAGGCAGCGACGAACTGGCGGGCGATTCCGGCCGTGGTGAGGGAGTGGAGGAGGTACTCCTGCATGTCGAAACCATCGGAGCTGAATCTGGGGAGCATGCCGACGGCGGCGAATGTCAGGGCCAGGTTTTTAACGGTGTTCAGGCCCAGATAAACAACAGACTGCCCGACGGAATGGATCCGGGAGGGCATGTTGTAATAGGCCGAATTGATGACCTGCAGGATTTTGACGGTCATCACGGGATCTTTCTCGATCACCGAGACGAGTTCCTTTGGGGCGCAGTTGATGTCCCGGGTGAGTTCCAGAATCCGTTGCACGCTCTTGGGGAAGGCAGGCATGCGTTCCACGGCAGAAGCCAGTTTCCGCTCTGTTTCCGTGGCGATCGTGGTCATTTTGGGTCCGTCGTGCACTGCGGCCTCTTGAAGGCTAGAGGCTTCCCGGTCTTTAAGCAACCTTCAGCCTCAGTTTTTGTTTGCAGCCTTCGGAAAATCGGACTCGGACTCCGGGATGGGCTGGCTGGTGTCGATGGCCAGCCAGCAGCCAAGGGAAAGCAGGTAGCCTGCGGCAGTACTGAGGATCGGCAGGTGCCATGCCGCCCATGGGTTTGTCTGTGCCAGAGCTTGGACGCAGTGTCCAACAACCACCGGGCTGAGGGCGCCCCCCAGGTTCCCGAACATGTTCATGGCGCCGCTGACCACCCCGGCGTTTCTGCCACCCAGATCCAAGGTTGCCGCCCAGGCGGAGGCCACCGAAAGCGAGGCCAGACCGGCTGCGGCGGCGAGAAGGCCGGCAGCCTGTTCACCCGAGCCCGCCCGTGTGGCGAGCACCGCGCACAACGCCGCCAGCGGCAGCGAAACCAGTCCGGTTGCCCGGCGCCCCAGTCTCCGGCCAAGGCGCAGGCAGAGGGCGTCGCTGAGGTAGCCACCGGCGCACACGGCTGCCGCCATGGAAAGAAGCGGGAGAGCCGAAAAATTCGCGGCGCGCTGCGGGCTGAAACCGTGGGCGCGCTGGAGGTAGTCCGGCATCCATGTCAGGTAAAAGTACCAGCCATAGATGATGCCAAAATACACGGTGCAGAGCGCCCAGAGGCTTTTGCTGGAAACCATGTTTTTCCACGGGACGGAGGCCCGCTTTTCCCCCGAATCGAGGCTGCCGAGGAGTTTGAGTTCTGCGGGGTTGACCCCGGGATGTTTGGCCGGATCGTCCCGGAACCATGTGTACCATGCAGCAGCCCAGAGGATGCCGACTCCGCCGAATAGCGGGAAGGTGAGGCGCCATTCCATTCGTTCGAGCAGCCAGACCACGGCGCGCTGGGTGGCGGCACCTGAGATGAGGGCGGCGGTGATTGAGCCGCCAAAGACGGCGGCATGCGAACGGGCCGGAACCCAGTGGGCAAAGGCCCGTGCGAGGCCTGGGAACATCCCCGCCTCGCCGGCGCCAAAGAGCATTCGGATGAGGAAAAGGGACAGGAATCCCGAGGCGGCGCCGGTGAGCGCGGTGAGCAGGGACCACGCCACGACGATCCGGGTGATCATGAGGCGCGGGCCGAAACGGTCGGCGAGCCAGCCGCTGGGGATTTCAAAGAGCGCGTAGGCGAAGGTGAACGCGCTGAACACGTAGCCCATCTGGGAGTCGGTGAGTTGGAGCGCGGTCTTGATGGCGGGTTTTGCGGCGGAGATGCAAACCCGGTCGAGGTAGGCGATGGCGGTGAGCGAAAGGACGAATCCGAGCAGGATGCTGCGCGCCTGTGTGGGACGTTCCGGAGGTTGCATTGCGGCACATCGTGCGGATCGGTGCGTGGGATGCAAACCCGAAACCCCGGGGCCGAGGTTCCCCCCATAAGGGGGGGTGGCGGCAGCTTGCCGGAAAAGGGCCGAGTCCCCTAGGGTACGGCGTGCGGATTTGAGTGGGCCCCCCGGCGCCTGAGCCCTTCCGACGCCCCTCTGATTCCGAGCCAACAACCCCGAACGCCCGAGTTTAAACCATTATGAACGCCAAGACCCTGTCCATCCCGACCCTTGTGGCCACTGCGCTTTTGACTGCCGGCGCGCATGCTGAGGAACTGCCGGTGCAACCCGGGGGCAAGCTTCCCAAGCCCGCTGCGATCAAACTGGTGAAGGTGGCGGACGGCCTGGTGGATCCCGGGCATGTGGCGTCACCGAAGGACGGTTCGGGCCGGTTGTTTGTGTGCGAACGGAACGGTCTGGTGCGGATCATCAAGGACGGGAAACTGCTCGCCAAGCCGTTCCTCGACATCAAGGACAAGACGCTGAGTTCCTTTTTGGAGGAAGGCCTGTACGCAATCGAGTTCCACCCGAAGTTCAAGGAGAACGGCCTGTTTTATGTGAGCTACTCCGACCTCTGGTTCAACGGCGCCACGATGTTGGTGGAGTACAAGGTGTCCTCGAAAAACCCGGACAAGGCTGACCCGGACAGCGCCCGGGTGATCATGCAGATCGACTACCCGTACTGCAACCATCACGGTGGCAAGATGGCGTTTGGCCCGGACGGGTATCTGTACGTCGGGGTGGGGGACGGCGGCTGGGAAGGGGACGTGATCAGCGCTGGTCAGGACCTGCACACGTGGCTGGGCAAGATGCTGCGGATCGATGTGAACACAAGTTCCTCCGACCGTGCCTACGGCATTCCGGCCAGCAACCCGTTCATCACCCCGCTGCAGCAGATGACGCTCTTCGGGGTCTCGGAGCTTCAGTTCTCGAAAATCCATCCCAAGGCGAAGCCGGAGATCTGGGCGTACGGTCTGCGCAACCCGTGGACGTTCAGCTTCGACCGGAAGACCGGCGATCTGTACATTGGGGACGTCGGACAGAACCACTGGGAGGAAATCGATTTCCAGCCCGCTGGGAGCAAGGGCGGCGAGAACTACGGCTGGAAGTTCATGTGCGGCAGTCACACGTTCCCGATTGAGTTGGAGAAGCAGGGGGCTCCCCGGGTGGGAGTGCTGCCAATTGCGGAATACAGCCATGTGGACCAGGGGATCTGCGTGGTGAACCTCGGGATTTACCGGGGAACCGAGTACCCGAGTCTGGAAGGAACCTATTTTACGGCGGACTGGGGTTCGGGAAAGATCTGGGGGATGCAGAAGGATGGGGCAGGCAAGTGGCAGATGCAGGAACTGCTGGATCTGGACACGCCGATCCGGCCGACCGGTGGAGGCGAGGATGAGGCGGGCAACATTTACGTCACGCATGCGAGCGCCAACTACGGCGGACCGGTGGATCCCGCGACGGGCGAACCGGGCGCGGTGTGGAAGATTGTCGCGGCGGACAAGGTGCCCGCCGGGGCTGAGACGGCGCCTGTCCAGAAGTGAAGTGTATTGATCCATTGAAACCTATGAATTTTCGAAACATCCATGGGACGGTTGTTGCGGCTTGGCTGGCTGGCGCGTGCTTGGCGTCGGCGCAGCAGCCTGCTCCGCCGGCCGGACATGCGGGTGCCCATGAGGGAATGGGCCTCAAGAAAGAATTGATCGAGGGGATCACGCCCGCCGACTTCCTGCGGTTCTCGTCCAAGCCGAAGACGGTGCAGATCACGGCGATTGCGGCGTTTACTCCGGACAATTACGGGATGAACTTCAACGGACAATCCCATGGGCGCGCCACTTACGTGGTGCCGGTGGGCTGGACGGTGGAGGTGACCTTCATCAATCCGAGTCCGGTGCCGCACAGCGCCGTGATTGTGGAGCGCGAGCAGGTGAAGAAACTTCAGGTGGGCGAACCGGCGTTCAAAGGTGCCGCAAGCGCCAGCGCGACGGTGGGGATCAGTGGCAACAAGTCGGCCTTCAGCTTTGTGGCGGACGAGGCGGGCGATTATGCGCTGGCCTGCGGCTTTCCTTCGCATGCGTTGGCCGGCCACTGGGTGGCTTTTGAGGTCAGTGCCGAGGCCAAGACACCCACGCTGAAAGCTGGGGACGCCAAACCTGTGGAGGCCTCGCCCGCGCGGTAGGCGTGCGGACGAGCAGACACATGCCGCAGGCGCCGGTGGCCGTGGTGGCGGTGGACAGGGTGAGCGGTTCCCAAGTCCAGGCGCGCACCGAGGACGTTGTGGCGGTGGAGGAACCTCTTGGGATTGCCCTCGGGTACACCGACGCCCACGGCCGGCAGCAGCGGGACTGGGTTGTGACCATGCGCACCCCGGGTGGCGATCTGGAACTGGTGCTCGGTTTTCTGTTTGCCGAGGGCGTCATCCAGTCGGCCGCAGATATTACCTCGATCCGGCACTGTGATTCCGGGTCAGACCTGGAGTCTCAGGGCAACCGTGTTCGTGTGGAATTGTCTGATTTCGTCCGGGTTCCGCCCCATGTGTTCCGACGCCAGAATCCCCTGAACTCGAGTTGTGGGGTCTGCGGGAAAGCGACGCTGGAGGATCTGCGGGTTCGTTGCGAGCCGGTACCGGTGCAGGCAGGGTTTGAAGTCGCGGCAGAGGTTTTGCGGAGTCTGCCGGAGGCGGTTCGGCAGCGGCAACCGGTGTTTGGCGCGACGGGCGGGTTGCACGCGGTGGCTTGGTTTGAGCGGACCGGGGCATTTGTGGATCTGGCGGAGGATGTGGGTCGGCACAACGCGATGGACAAGCTGGTGGGTCGCGCCCTCGGAGCCGGGCGGGTGCCGCTCCGGGAGGCCGTCCTTTTCTTCAGTGGCCGCGCGAGTTTTGAAATGATGCAGAAGGCGGCGAGGGCGGGTGTGCCGGTGGTGGCGGCGGTCGGGGCGCCCTCGAGTATGGCTGTGGAATGCGCGGAAGCTTTTGGGATCACGCTGGCCGGGTTTTTGAGGTCGGACCGGTTCAACATTTACGCGGGTGCGTCCCGCATTGGAGGCACGGAAGGCTGAGAGCTGCGCCCGTGACTCCGTCTGATTTTTAGATTCAACCCCGCACGCATGGAACCCACATCCCCTTCAAAAACCGGTCCTGACGATTTGTTGCAGTCTCCCGAGGTGCCCAACCCTGAGAATCCGGAGCGTTTCACCGGGATCCGGTTGGGTAAGATCCATACTGCGGCGGCTGGGATTCCAGCTGTGGTAAGCAGCATGCGGCATGTGTTTGGGGCGATGGACGTTTCCCGGGGGGCGAACGCGTTGCTGCAGCTCAATCAGAAGAACGGGTATGATTGTCCCGGATGCGCATGGCCGGATCCCGACGATGAACGGTCCGGGATTGCCGAGTACTGCGAGAACGGGGCAAAGGCGATTGCCGAGGAAGCGACCACCCGGAAGCTGACCCCGGATTTTTTTGCGGCACACTCGGTGGCGGAACTTGCGCGGCTGGACGATTACGAGATTGGCAAAAAGGGGCGCGTGGCGCAGCCGATGCACCTTCCCCCTGGTGCCACGCATTACCAGCCCATCTCGTGGGCGGCGGCGTTTGACTTGGTGGGCCGGCATCTGAACGGGGTGCGGACGCCGGACGAGGCGGTTTTCTACACCTCAGGCCGGACGAGCAACGAGGCGGCATTTCTCTACCAGTTGTTTGTGCGGGAGTACGGGACAAACAACCTGCCTGACTGTTCCAACATGTGCCATGAATCGAGCGGGGTGGCGTTGACGGACTCTCTGGGGCTGGGCAAGGGGTCGGTGACCCTTGAGGATTTTTCCAAGGCGGAACTCATCCTGATCCTGGGCCAGAATCCCGGCACGAATCATCCCCGGATGCTTTCGGCCCTCAAGAAGGCCAAGGCAAACGGGGCCCGGATTGTCTCGATCAATCCGTTGCCGGAGACGGGGTTGATGGGGTTCCAGAATCCGCAGGAGGTGGGGGGCGCGCTGGGGATCACGGCGCATCTGACTGATCTGTTCCTGCCCGTCCGGATCAACGGGGATCTGGCCCTGCTCAAGGGCGTTCTCAAGCGGTTGCTGGAGGCTGAGCGCCGGGCGCCGGGAACGGTTTTCGACCAGGAGTTCATCCGGGAAAAGACCGTGGGATTTGAGGCGTTTGTGGCCGGGTTGGAGGGGGTTTCCGAGGAGGCGATTTTGGAGGGTTCTGGGATTGGGGCCGCCCAGATCCAGCAACTGGCGGACTGGGTGGCGGGCAGCCAGCGGATCATTGCCTGCTGGGCGATGGGACTCACCCAGCAGCGGAACGCGGTGGCGACGATTCAGGAGGTCGTCAATCTTCTGCTGGTGCGGGGCAGCATCGGAAAGCCGGGAGCAGGCACCTGCCCGGTCCGCGGGCACAGCAACGTGCAGGGCGACCGGACCATGGGGATCTACGAGAAGCCCAAGCCTGCGTTTCTGGACCGGTTGCGGGAGGTGTTCGGATTCGAGCCGCCGCGGGAGCACGGGTATGATGTGGTGGACGCGATCCGCGCGATGCACGGTGGGAAAGCGCGGGTGTTCATCGCAATGGGCGGGAACTTTCTTTCGGCGACACCGGACACGCTGTACACGGCGGAGGCGTTGCGCCGGTGCGACTTGACTGTGCATGTCTCCACCAAGCTGAACCGGAGTCACTTGGTTCACGGACGCGAGGCGTTGATTTTGCCGACGCTGGGTCGGAGCGACGTGGATGAGTTGGGCGGGGAACGGCAGTTTGTGACCTGCGAGAATTCGATGGGGGTGGTGCAGGCCTCGCGCGGGGTGTTGCGGCCTGTTTCCGGGGATCTGCTCAGCGAGCCGGTGATTGTGGTGCGGATGGCGCAGGCCACCTTGGGGGCGCGGAGTGTAGTGAACTGGGAGCAGTACGCCACCCATTACGACCGGATTCGGGATTCCATCGAGCAGGTGATTCCGGGGTTTGCCAAGTACAACGCCCGGGCCCGGATTCCTGGTGGCTTTTATCTTCCGAACGCGAACCGGGAGGGGCGGTTTGACACGCCCGGCGGGCTTGCGCAGTTCCATGCGTCTCCGCTGACGTATCCGAGGACTGCGGCGGGCGAGTATTTGATGATGACGATCCGCAGTCATGATCAGTTCAACACGACCATCTATGGGCTCGATGACCGGTACCGTGGGATTTACAACGAACGGCGGGTGGTGCTGATGAGTTCCGGGGACCTCCGGCGCGCCGGTTTGGCGGCGGGCGCTGTGGTGGACCTGACCAACCGGGAAGGCGGTGTGGAGCGGGTGGCGCGGCGGTTTTTGGTGGTTGAATACCCGATTCCGGACGGCTGTCTGGCCACGTATTTTCCCGAGACAAACGTGCTGGTGCCGATCACCAGCGTGGCGGAGCGAAGCAACACGCCGGTGTCGAAGGCGGTGGTGGTGACGCTGCGGAAGTCGGCCTAGCCGGGGGTGCCGGATGGAGTGCCGGGACCTTGTCGACGCCGGATGGAAATCAATCCAGCGTGGCCTTGGGCGGGGCGATGGTGACCGTGGGAGCTGGACCACCCGGTGGGGGGGGGGCTGCAGCGGGCGTGACGTTTACAACGTACTCGTCGGAGATCCATCGTGTGATGTTGGAGGTCCCGGAGAGTTCCCAACCGGCGGGTAGGCCGAGCTGATCTGTGACCTCGCGTGCGGCGTGGTAGGTGTCTATGGAGTCCTTGTAGACCATGAACCACACGACCGCCTTGGGGTCCGCCTTGAGTTTCCGGAGCAGGTTCTGAAACCCGGAGGTAAACATGCGCACCCGTTCGATTTCCTCCCCTGCGTTGGGCAGCGGCGTGGTGCGCATTTGGATCCGGTTGGAATTGGGCACCTGAAGGACTTCAAACGCGATCTCCCGGTTGCTGAGGCGGCGGCGTGTGAAATAATCGGTGAGTTTTTTAAGGTCGTAGGTGGTTCGCCGTTTCGGGGAGAGGCGGCCGGATTTTTCCCGTTGCATGACGGGTTTTCCGTCGGGCCCCTTGACGGTTTCGTGGCTGACGGCGATGAAAGAGTCAGCGCGTTTGAGTTCCTGCTCGAGGAACTCGAAGTTGTCCTCTTCGTTGAAGAAAAACACGCGTTTGTTGGCGACGAGGAACCTGTAGAGCTGGGCTTGGTCCGGCATGGGCCGGGGGTTCGGAAGTTTGACAACAGCAGGCGGAGGGGGGGTGAACACCGGGGTTTGATCGAGGCGCGCCTTGAGTTTGTCGACGTCGGTCAGGAGTTTGGCGACGGTTTCTTTGATTTGGTCGCGTTGTTTGCGTTTTTCCTCGAGTTGTTTCTGGATGGCGTCGAAGTCGACCACCCGGATGTTTTGCTTCTCCTTGGAGGCGTCGAGGGCCGCGAGTTCCTCGGCGGATTTTTTGAGTTCCTTTTCGAGCTTGGCCAGTTCCTCCTCGAGTTTTTTGGGGTCCTCTTTGACCGACGCGTCGTCCACCTGTTTCTTGAGCTTTTCATGTTCCTCCACCGTGACGGGTGGGAGGTCGGAGAGGATTTTTTTGACGGAACTTGCGAGGCCGATCCCGACAAAGACGAGGACGATGATGAGCACCCCCACGACGTTGGTCATGGTGTCCATGAGGGCGACAAACGGGAGTTCCTCCTCGTGATGGGGTTTGCGGCGGGACATGGTGTTTAGCCGGGTTTAGGCGGATTGGCAGTCGGTGGGGTGGCCGGTGCGGGAGGAGTTCCAGGCGGGGCTGCAGGTTTTGGCGGAGTTGCGGGAGCGGCGGGTTGTGCCGGAGCGGGGGCCGGTGGGGCCGGGGGTTTTTCGGGTTTAGGCGGGGCAGGGATGGAGCCGAGGAAGTCGTTGAACATGCGGAGGTCGATTTCGCCCCGGCCTGGGATGAGGAGTTTGGTGACTTGGCTGACCTGGAATCCGTGGTTGGCCTGAGCCCATCCGGCGCCGTTGTTGTAGGCGCCCATACCGTCATCCCGGAGGAGGAAGAGGAGTTTGCTGCCCTCCACAGCCTTCACGGAGGTTAGGTATTTATTAAAAGGTTCGTCGTTGGCGAGCACGTCCGGGGCGGCGCTGACTGTGCCCTTGTTTTGTGCGTTGTAGTAGAAGGTGAGGCGGCCGCCGGTGGCTTCCACGCAGAAGACCTTGGAACCCTTGGCCATGCCGGAGCCGCCGGGTTGGACGACGACGGAGGGGGCTTTGTTCTCCGGGGGTTTGCGTTTCTGGATCTCGAGGTTGAGAGCGGCGATTTCCTTCTGGAGGGGATCGGGCTGGGTTTTGAGGCCGTTGATCTCGAGGGAGAGTTGGTCGAGTTCCTTGAGCAGCTTCATTTCGCGCTCGGATTCCTGCTGTTGGATTTCCTTGGAGTTGGAAAGCAGGGTCCGGAGCTTGGCTTTGCGCTCCTCCTGTTCGGCCAGTTTGGGTTTGAGCTTTTCGAGCGCCTCGACTTTGGGGCGGGTGTCGGTGTTGAGTTTCTGGTTTTCCTTGAGCTTTTTGAGGAGCCTCAGGTGTTCCTCGGCGCGGCTGATTTCCTCCTCGGTGCGGCCATTGACGCGCTGCATCTGGGTGACGCAGAGGGTGACGATGATGAGGATGAGGACGCCGATGAGGGAGCAGAGGATGTCCAGGAACGGAACCATCATCAGTTCCTCTGGCGGCCGGTGTCTGCGTTTGCCCATGGGATCTGCGGAGCCTTGTTTGGGCGGGGATTAGTCGCGGCTGAACCAGCCCTTTTTCTTGACCTGCTGGATGACCACCTGTTTTTCGCCGAGATCCTTGAGGACGTGGTTGAGGGACTGGATCCCGGCATCGAGGCTGGCGAGGTGCTGGGAGGCCATCTGGTTGGACTGGCTGAGGTGATCGTAAGTCTGGCGGATGGATTCACCGAGCAGATGTTCAACCTCGGCGCGGAGTGTGGCCATGTGGGTCGAGAACTCCTGGAGTGCGACCTGCTGATGCTCTTGGGTTCGCTGGTCGAGGTTGTCGGAGTAGTCAAGCATCCGTGCGGAGAGCGCGTTCAGGTCGGTGAGGAACTGTCCTTGGGCAGAGGTGATGGCGCGGACCATGGAGTCAGCCAGGGCATCGGCCTCGCCGCCGGCGGCACCGCTGCCATCGTTGAGACGCGGCAGGAGGACTTCGTTGCAGAAGGCGTCGATGTCATTGAGGGCCTCGTCTTCTTCCTTGGAGAGGTGGTTGAGCGGGAAGTTCAGGGTGACGGCGAGGACGAGGCCCAGAAGCGTGGCGTTGAAGGCGGTGCCGAGGCCGCCGATGACTCCGCCCAGGGAGTTCATTGTTTTCTGCATCTCTCCCACGGAGAGGTCGATGGCGGAAAGGGCATGGGAAAGACCGATGACAGTGCCGATGAATCCCAGGAGCGGGATGGCCCAGAGGAAGGCGCGGACGATGATGTAACTGCCGCTGATCCGTGAGCCGTCCACTCCGGACTGGCTGGACATGAGGGAAATGACGTCGCTGGAATTCTGGCGGGCCTCGAAGAATTCGAGGGCTTTCCGGATCCGGTTGACCATGAGGCTGTCCCGGAGCCGTTCCGGGAGGCGGTAGACGTGGTCAATGAATGTGCCGACGTTGCCGGCGTTGATTTCCTTGCCCAATTCCATGGGGAGCACATCGAGGAGCATGGCGTCCATCTGGCGTTTGAGCTTGCGGTGCTTGAGGAAAAGGATGGAAGCGCCCCAGCAGAAAAAGAGGACGTTGGTGAAGCTGATTGTGAAGTGTTCGTAGAAGAGGTTTGCGAACACTTCGCCTCCGGAAAACATGCTGGCCGGTTTGCCCGCAGGCGCTTTAAACGGGAGTACGGCCAGGAACCAGAGTACGGAGATTCCGAGGCCGGAGGCGAAACTCAGTTTCGCGTTGGGGTTGGTGGGGTCCTCTTCCTTCCATGGGTTTCTGTTGTTCTGAGCCACGCCATTGCCCTGAGTGCGTGTTTGGGTTTCGGGCGCGGAAAATGCCGGGATCTGGAACTTGATGTTGCACCCCGGGCACTGGACGACCTTCCCGGCCATGGCAGGCTCGGCCATCAGACTCATGTTACAGGAAGGGCAATTGAATTTCATGCGGTGGTGCGGGTTAACAGTTCACTACGGAAGGATCGGAAAAACTCGTGAAAGGTTTAACCCTTTCGCTGGATCGAACCCAAGGGTTTTTTCTTTCGCAGGGACCGAAGATTCCCGGACCGGTGTTGACTGGGCGTCGGCGGGGCCGTTTTTGTGGGGTGATGAAAGAGGTTCATGTGCGAGCAGCCGAGGCCGTGTGCGCCCTGGGTGGGGATCTCGGGAGCTGCATGGAGGCCATCCGCGCCCGGCGGACCGCGTTGCGGCCTCTCCGGGAATTTCCGGGGGGCGATTTTGGGAGGGGCGACCTGCTGGCAGGCTGGATTCGGGACCGTGGGGTGTTCAGGGGGCGGCGGTACGGGGAGGCGAGCAACCTTGCAGTGCATGTGGCGCGTCTGGCGGTGGAACGGGCGGGGTTGGGAGCGGAGGAACTGAGCCGGGCTGCGCTGTGGGTGGGGAGCAGCCGGGGCAATCTTGGGGAGTTTGCGGGAGGCGTCCGGGGACGTCGGCCGCCCGGGGTTTTCCGTGCGAGCAACCAGTTGCACAGCGAGATTGCGGCGGCGGTGAGCGTGGAGCTGGGGGTGCGGGGCCCATGGCAGCTGCTTTCCAACGGGTGCGCCTCGGGTCTGGATGCGCTGGGGTTTGCGGTGAACGATTTGAGGATGGGCAGACGGCGGATTGCGCTGGTGGTGGCGGTGGATTTGCCTCTGGTGGAGGTGTTGCTGGATGCGTTTGAGGAGACCGGAGCTCTGGGGCTGGGGGACGGGAATGATCCTTACTCTCCTGCGGCCCGGGGGTTCCTGCCGGGGGAAGGGGCTGCGGCACTGGTTCTGGACACCGAGGAGGCAGGGGCGCTGTGTGGCTTGGGGCAGTACGGTGTTGGCACGGATGCGTTTGATTCGGTGGCGGTGCCTGAGGATGGCGGGGGGTTGGGAGCGGCGTTGGAGGAGGCTGCGGAAGGGGAGCGGGTGGTGGCAGTGGTGCCGCACGCGAACGGGACCCGCGCGGGGGGGGGGGCGGAGCAGGCGGCTCTTGGGGCGTTTGGGGCGTTTGGTCGGGGACCGCTGGGGGGCGTTTTATTGAAACCTTACCTTGGACATGCGCTTGGGGCGAGTGGACTGCTCGAGGCGGCGCTGCTGGCGGGGTTTCTCCGGGAGGGCCGGCTCCCGCCGAACCTGGCTGGATTGACTGGCGGGGTGCTGGCCTTGGACCGGGAGCATGTGGAGCCGGGGGAGGTGGTTTTGAAAATCAGCACGGCGATGGGGGGGCATCACGCCGTTGTGGCGTTCCGGGCCCATTGAGGCGCTGCGGTTTAGGAGCCGGGCTGGAGGGCGAGGGTGAGCTCCAAGCCGGATGGAGAAAGGTTCCGCGCACGCACGGTTCCCCCGCAACTCTGGATGCAACTGCGGACAATTGCCAGCCCCAGACCGGTTCCGCCGGAGGCGCGGTCCCTGTCGGGTTCGAGCCTGTAAAAGGGTTCAAAAAGATGGGGAATGCATTCCTCGGGAACGCCTGGGCCTGAGTCGGTCACTTGGATTTCGACGGCTGCCCAGGCCGGTGCGGCGGTCACCAGAATGGGGCCGGCGTGTGAGGCGTACCGAAGCGCGTTCCTGATCAGGTTGCAGAGGGCGCGCTGGAGGAGCGCGGGATCGGCCCGGACAACAAGGTCCGAGGCGAGTTCGATCTTGAGGGCGTTGGGCGGCGGGTTCTCGATCTGAATGGCGCACGCCACCGCATCAGCGACCCGGACCGGCTGGAGCTGGGGTTTGGGGCCGATTTCGGACTTGGTGAAGGAAAGCAGTTCGTTGAGGAGGTTGGACATGTGGCGGACCTCCTCCCGGACATCCTGAAGATAGCTGGCGTTGGTGGCTTCACCGCGCTGTTCGAGGATGCCAAGCGCCAGCTCCATCCGGGCCAGCGGGGAGCACAACTCGTGGGCGATGTCGCCGAGGAACCTTTTCTGGCCCGACACGAGGGTGTCGAGTCTTGAGGCCATGTGATTGATCGAGGCGCCGAGCCGGCCGAGATCGTCGGAGCGTTTCTCCTCCACGCGGACTTTGAACCGGCCCAGGGCAATTTGAGCGGCTGCGTCGGTCATCTGGTGGATGGAGCGAGCGATTCCGCGAACCAGCGGTGTCCAAAACAACACCGAGCACCCGGTGACGGCCAGGACCGAGCCCACCCATGGGGTCCAATCAAACAGAAACCCGCTCCGGAATAGCGACCTGCAGGAGAAGAGAAGAAAAACCGGTTCGCCTCCGGTATCGGCGGGTTGGGAAGGAGGAATCCGCACCCCGACCCAAGTCCGTTCCGGGGTGCCTGCACGGAGCAGAAAACGGTGCGCGCAGCCCTGCTCCTCGAATCCCAATCCGTCTCCAGTCGCGGGGCCGCAGCACCGGCTCAGCCCGAGCATGCGGTCGCGTACCGCGGGAGGGATGGGAAACGGCCCGCCAGCTAGGATCCTGCCATCGGCATGGAGCAGGACGGTTTGAAGATCGTTGTACTCCGAAAAGCAGCTCAGGAGCGAGTTCCAGTCGCTCTTGGGGGTGTGTTGGAGCTCCGAGGCAATCATGGCCCCGGTCCGTTCGAGTCGTTCGCCCATCCGGCCTTCAAGAAGGGACTCAGGCCCAAAATGAAACTGGAACAGCGCAAAAGCCGCCACCGCCAGTCCCAGAAGAGCAAAGTTGGCCAGCAGCCAGCCCAGGATCTTGATGCAGATCGGAAAATACCGGCGGCCAACCGGCGCATGGGGTGTGCCGCGGTCAGGCATGCGCGGCCTCGGGGTTGATCAGCAAATACCCCGCCGAGCGGACCGTCCGTATGAAACGCGGCGCCTTCGGGTCGTCTCCCAGCTTCCTGCGCAGCGCCGAAATATGCACATCGATCGAACGGTCAAACACCTCGTAGTCCCGGGCACGGATTTCCTCGAAAAGCTGTTCACGGGTCTTGACCCGGCCCTTGGACCGGGCAAGCGACAGAAGGAGGTCGTATTCCACCGGGGTCAGATGGAGCGGTTGGTCCTGTAGCCATGCGGAGCGGGCTTCCGGTTGAATCCGGAGCGGCCCAACTTCCACAGGCTCTTCATCGGCCTCCCCACAGGGTTCAGGCTTGGAACGGCGGACCACGGCCCGCAGCCGGGCCAGCAGTTCCCGCGGCGAAAATGTTTTCGGGAGATAGTCGTCCGCTCCCAGATCCAGCCCCTCTATCCGGTCGGTTTCGTCTCCACGCGCCGTGAGCATCAAAACCGGGACCCGGCTTTTGGAGCGGAGCCTGCGGAGCACTTCGAAGCCGTCGAGTTCGGGGAGCATCAGGTCCAAAATCACGGCCTGCCAGCCACCTTCGATGGCTCGCTCGAGTCCTGCAGGTCCGGAGTGCTCCGAGGAAACCGCAAAGCCAAACGGCGCGAGGTAATCGGAGATGAGCCGGCAGAGTTTGCGGTCGTCATCAATCATGAGCACCGACACGGAACTGCTGGCGGAGGAAGGCGCTGTCATTAGGGGATGCAATTAAGAGAGGTGCAGGGGCGCGGGGAAGCAATTTACAATTGCTTCACAAGATTGGCTGCCCACCCAGAAACACCCCTGACACTCTAAGCCTCATTCTTTCCCGTCGCTCATGCCGCATGAAAACTCTTCCCTTTCCTCAGTCCTTTCTCCTCGGCTTTTTCCTCTTGGCGAATGCCAGTTTTGCGGCCGATACCTCCGCTCCGTCCGAAAGCCAACGGGAACACCGACCTGAAACATCTCGGCACCGAAATTTCTCGATGCGCCGGGCCCCGCTTTTCCGGGCTTTGGACACGGACCGGGACGGGGTGCTGAGTCCAGCCGAACTGGACGGAGCTGCGGGTGCTTTAAAGCGCTTAGATCGGAACGGGGACGGGAAGGTGGAAGCTCGCGAGTTGGGGGGGATGTCTGCGGAAGACGGGCCTGCTGGCCCCGGGCAGGAACTGGGCCGCAGGAAGTGCCCGGAGCCGGGTGCGAGGAGTTTCCGTCACCGCCCCCGCGGGCGCGGGTTTCACGGGCCGATGCCCGGACCGCATGGGGAGGGGCGCGGATTTCACGGGCCGATGCCCGGGCCGCATGGGGAGGGGCGCGGGTTTCACGGACCGATGCCCGGGCCGCACGGGGAAGGGCGTGGGTTTCACGGTCCGATGCCCGGGCCGCACGGGGAAGGACGTGGGTTTCACGGACCGATGCCCGGGCCGCATGGGGAAGGACGCGGGTTTCACGGACCGATGCCCGGGCCGCATGGGGAAGGACGCGGGTTTCACGGACCTGATCCGGAGCGCCAGCGTGCTCGGGAGTAAATTTTCGGGCTTGGCAGAATGGGAGTACTGCGAAGCGCGCCGGGTTTAGTCAGGCGATCGGTTTTGAGGGTTGGCGTTTCCGGTAATTTTTGTAACCGCTCCGCAGGTGGGTGCGTCTAGGAGGCTGAATCCGCACACCATGAGAAAACTGTTATTGATCTCGCTTTCGGCCATGGCTTGCGGCAGCGCGTGGGCGGTGCCGCAGAAGGTGTTGTTTTCGCCGAGCAGCACGGACCCGGCAATCACGCAGTTCAACAGCAACCACTACTCGGTGGTGGACCCCGGCGTGCCCAGTTGTGGGCGTCTGGTTCTTTTCCTGCCAGGTACTGGGGCAACACCCTCCATGTACCGGGCGTTTCCTGACACTGCGGCCAGCCTTGGCTTTCATGCGCTTGCCCTGACCTACCCAAATCCATCGCCGATCAACGATCTTTGCGCCCAGTTCGCCCCCCTCAATCCAGATGCGGCCGGGGACGCCCGGTTGGAGGTGATCGATGGAACGGACCGGGTCAGTTTTGTGACGGTGGACAGTGTGAACTGCATTCAGGGTCGTTTGTTGAAGGCCCTGCAGTACCTCCATGCGACCTACCCTGGACGGGGCTGGGGACAGTATTTCAGCGGCAATACGCTGCTCTGGAGCAAAATGGTGGTCAGCGGTCATTCCCAAGGGTCAGGGATGGCGGCCATGCTGGCCAAGACCCGGGTCGTGGACCGCTGCGTCCTGTTTGCCAGCATGGATTGGTGGGAGGCGGGGAGAAGGCCCTACAACTGGATGTCCACCCTGCCTCAAACGTCCGTGGAGAGGTGGTACCTGCTCGCCCACGAACGGGATCAGTTCCTCGATTTCGGGGAGATGCAGGTTTGTGCCGGTGCTCTCGATCTGAGCCGGTATGGGGCATTCCTGAGGGTTGAAGCCGCCGTGCCGGGGAACTACCTGCGCCGGCATTTCCTGTCGACCAACCTTGACCCTTCGCCGGTGCAGGCCGACAGCTACCATGGATGCCCGGTGGTGGATGCCGCAACGCCCAAGCTGGCGGACGGGGTGACGCCGGTGTTCGAGCCGGTCTGGAAGTACATGCTCCTCAATGAAACCCTCCCGATTTCCCTCGAGCCGCAGGCAAATTCCGTGCGGATTGTTTTCTCACCCGGGGTTTTGGAGCAGTCCGAGGATTTTCTGGGCTGGAGTCCAGTTCCCTCGGCGGCCAGTCCGCTGACGGTGCCGCTCGATGGGCTTCAGCCCCGCCGTTTTTACCGTCTGACCCAGCCATGACCGCCTTCATCTTCTTTTCAGGTGGACTGGGGCAGGATTCCCGTGTGATCCGCCCGATTTTCCCGATTTCACCGGCAGAATACGCTGCCGGGCGATTCCGGGCACGGATGATGCTCCTAGTAGGGGCTTGGCATGCTTTTTCGGCGCGAATTTCCGATGCTTGAGCGAATTGAAAAGAAACGGTACATGAAACAATTTATGAGAATCTCCCCGATGCCCCGCTGCTGGAGCGCCCTGCTCGCGGCGGGCTTGATGTTCGCCGCCTCAGGAACCAGTTCTTATGCTCAGACCACGGTGACGACCGTGCCTGTGGGTTTCATCCGGGTCCAAGTGACGCCCGCTCAAAACGCCGCCAGCCCGGCTCTGACCGCGGTTTCGGTGCCGTTTTACGGAGCGGCTCTCTATGCGGGAGCAGCGGCTTCCCTGGCCTCAACCCAATCGATCAATGTGACCGGTGCGGCATGGACGCCCAATCAGTTTGTTTCGCCCCCGACTTTCTGCCGGATCAAGAGCGGTGCGGGCACAGGCGCGTTTTTCCCGGTGGCCTCCAACACGGCGACGCAACTGACGCTCAACACAGGGGGAGCGACTCTGGTGAGCGGCACGCCCACCACCCCGCAGCAGGTTCAGGTTCTGGCAGGGGACAAAATTGAGATTGTGCCGGCCACCACTCTGGGTGGCCTCTTTGGTGCCACCTCGGTGCCCTTCCAGACCGGGGCTGGTCCGGCCACGGCGGACAATATTTTGTTGTTCAACGGCACGGGCTGGAACGTTTTTTACCACAATGGAACCGCGTGGCAGAGTCCGGGAGCGGCGGGGGACCAGGCCGGTGCGGTGATTCCCCCGGATGGCGCGTTTTTCGTGGTGCGGCGTTCCACCGCTCCTCTCTCTGTGTACGTCGCTGGAACGGTTCCCAGCACTCAGGAGGTCCTGTACTTTCCAGTGGCAGCCTCCCGGTTTGTCGGGAGCCGTTTTCCGGCAGACACCACGCTGGCCGGGCTCGGGTTGCATCTGAATCCCAACTGGAGGAAGGGGCCCTCGGCGGCGCAGGCCGACAGCCTTCTGGTTTGGACCGGTGCCACTTGGCAGAGCTTCTACCACAACGGCGCTCAGTGGCGACGCGCGGGCAGTTTCCAGAACTTTGATGCGCTCCCGGTCCCTGCGGGGTCTGGAGTCTTTGTGGCTCGAAAGCCCGGAGGAACGGGCGACGCCTTGGTTTCCCTGCAGTTGCCCTACACCTTTTGATTCCCCATGAAATCTGAACAAACCTCTCCTGTTGTGCGGCAGCAAACCGCGGCTTCCCTCGGGGCTGTGCGGGTTTCCTGGCAGCTTCTCTGGGTTTTTGCAGTCTGGCTGGTCGGAGTGGCCGGTGCGTGGGCTCAGCAAACCACTGTGGCATTCGACACGGGTAATTTGACTCTCAAGAATGAGAGTGGCGGGGTGTTGTCAGCGGGCACCAACGCTCCGGGAGATGGTTGCCGGGTGGAGCTGGGCTGGTACCAGAATGCGACTCCTCAGAACAAGTTTGCGGGAAACTGGGTTCCGATGACGGGTGCGGGCAGTCCGAACACGGCGTTCCAGTCCACGTCGGTCGGGGACGCCCCAGAGGAGGGAGCAGGGGATGGGCAGGTGGCCCTGAGCCTGACATTCGTCGCGGGAAGCGCCACCAGCGGCGCCAACCTGCCACCTCCCGGCCAAGTCTTGGCCCTGCGCTTTTACAACGCTCCAGGAGCTTCTGGATCCGCCCGGTTCAATGCGGTTTCCAACTCCGCCTGGATCTGGCAGGCGCCTGGTGCATCGCCAACCAACCCAATCCTGACCTTTTCCCTGAACGATTTGGGCATCGAATGGCAGGGTGTGCCCGAAAGAACCAGCCTGACCCAGGGGCCGCAACCCGTCAGCCTCACCTGGGCTGATCCGGCTCCGATTGTCTACGGCCAGGCGCTTACGGCCACCCAGTTGAACGCGGCTGCCGCCTCCGGGTCGACTCCGGTTGCCGGGAGTTTTGACTACCGCCTTGGATCGAACAACTTTCCTGCGGGTGGCGCCCTTCTTGGTGCGGGTTCAAATCAATTGCTCAACGTGATCTTCACCCCGGCCGACCCCACGGCTTTCCAGTCGGCCACGGCCGTGGTCCGGATCAGCGTCAACAAGGCGGCGGTCACGGTGCGTGCTTTGGATCGGGCCCGCACGGTGGGAAGCCCGAACCCGTTTTTTGACGCGCAGATCACGGGGTTGGTGAACAACGAGAGCCCGCAGACGGTTGGATTGACGGTTTCTTTTTCCACGACCGCAACAGGCCAGAGTCCGGCCGGCACGTACCCCATCGTTCCTTCCGGGCCTGCGACCCTCCCAAATTATGAGGTCACCTATCTGCCCGGGACCCTGACGGTGTCGGACAGGCAGGTCCCGCAGGTGATCTGGCCGGTGCCCGCACCCATCACCTACGGTCAACCCCTCGGATCCCAACAACTCAATGCCTCCGTGGAGGGGGTTCCAGGGACTTTTGTGTACAACCCTGACCCAGGCACCGTCCTGCAGGCAGGAACTGCGCGTTCCCTTTCAGTGACCTTCAATCCCGCGGACCCAACGCAGTTTGCTCCGGCCACGCGCACCGTTGCACTGGACGTGCTCAAACGGGCGCTGACGGTGAAAGCGAATGACAAGACCCGGTCGGTCGGCGCTCAGAACCCGAGCTTCGACGGATTGTTCACCGGCTTGGTCAATGGCGACCAACCCGGAACACTCGATCTGCAGGTCACCTACAGCACCACAGCCAACCCGGACAGCGCGGCTGGAAGTTACCCCATCACCGCCGCCGGGGCTGCGAGCCTCCCAAATTATGAGGTCACCTATCTGCCCGGGACCCTGTCGGTGACCAGCAAGATCATCCCCTCCATCACTTGGGCAACACCGGCTGAAATCCAGTACGGCACCCCACTTACGCCGAACCAGTTGAACGCTACCGCTTCGATTGGAAACGGAGCCCCGGTAGCCGGGACTTTCGTGTATACCCCGACCCCGGGGACCTTCTTGAGAGCAGGCGCTTCCCAGACGCTTTCTGTGACATTCACCCCAGCGGATTCCGCCACCTACGAACCCGTTACGCGCACCGTCCAGATCAGTGTCCGGAGAAAACCGCTCACGGTCCGTGCCAACAACCAGATCCGGCCCTACGGAACCCAGCAACCGCCTCCGTTCACGGCCGCCTACGACGGGTTTGTTCCTGGTGATGACCCGTCCAAACTGGGCGGGAGCCTTGTTTTTGCCGTGGGCGGTACGGTCAACGGCCCTGTCGGACCGGCCACCCCGGTGGGCAAGTATCCCGTCACCCCAGGCGGACTGAGTTCGCCCGATTACGAAATCATAGCCGCAAATGGGGAACTGGAAGTGACCCGACTCCCCATCACGGTGAGAGCCAAAAACGTGAGCCGGCCGTTTGGTCAGCCGAATCCGATGCTTCAAACCTACGATGCTTTGGAATTCCTTCCCGGCTTCGCCAACAACGAACGTCCCGAGACCGTGGGCTTGGTTTTTACGGCTGACCCTGGGGTCCAGCGTTTGAACGTGGCGACTTCGGCCACCGCCGAGAGTCCCGCAGGCAGTTACCCAATCACAGTCACCGGTCCCGCCCAGATCACCAATTACAGTGTCGCGTACCAACCCGGAACGTTGAACGTCGTCAGCAAGGCCCAGCCGGTCATTACCTGGATGCCTTCTCCAAATACCCTCATTTACGGCACCGCCCTGAGCGGGGCCCAGTTGAATGCGGCTGCAACCGCGCCCCAAGGCGGGGCGGTCGTTCCCGGAGAGTTTGTTTACACACCAGCACTCGGCACGGTGTTGCCTGCGGGTGCTCAAGCGCTGACCGTGACCTTCAACCCGGCGGATACCGACCAGTACAGCCCGGTAACCCGTTCGGTGCCGGTGACAGTTCAGAAGAAGTCGGTGACCGTCACTGCCCGGAGCTACACGCGGGGCTATGGGGCGCCCAATCCCGTTTTCGAGGCGGATTTTGCGGGTCTGGTGAATAACGAGACAGCTGCCAGCCTCGGGTTGCGTCCCAATTTCGTGATCAGCCGGCAAAACGTGCCCGTCACCGCTTCGCAACTCCCCGCGGGTGAGTACGTGATCCAGCCCACCGGGGGCCAGCACCCGAACTACATCTTCGAGCCGGTTTCGGGTGCCTTGACGGTTGAAAAGGCGCCGTTGACGGTCACTGCCAACAACAAGACCCGGGCAGTGGGAGTTCTCAATCCGGCATTTGATGCCACATACACCGGCTTGATTCCCGGGGAAACGCCAGCCAGCACGGGGCTCACCTTGGATTTCGTTTGCGAGTCGAATGGCGCGCCCGCTGGCAGCAGGATACCCATTGTGGTTTCGAGTTCCACAACGTCGGCAAACTACGCACCCACATTTGTGAATGGCGAACTCACGGTCAGTGGCAAAAAAGTGCCATCCATCACTTGGAACCCGCCCACGCAGATCAACTACGGCACGGCTCTGGCTCCCGCTATCTACCAAACCGCAGTGGCCAGGGACGGCAACACCAGTGTGGCCGGCACATTTGCCTACGAACCCGCACCGAACGCTGTTCTCAACGCCGGCAACGGGCAGACCCTCAAGGTCACGTTCACCCCAACGGACTCCGCGACGTTCGAAACCGTCTCGCGCGTGGTGTCCGTCAACGTCCTGGCAAAACCCCTGACCATCACCGCCAAAAACCCGGCTTCCCGCCCGTATGCAGCGCCGGTCCCGGAAGTCGAGGCGGCCGTCCTGAATCAGGTCACTGTTGTCGGACTGATCCCAGAGGATTCCCTGTCGGGCCCGAACTTCACGGGGACACTGCAGGTCACCAGTCCCGGCAACGCGGTCAACAACGAGTTGTACACGAGCCCCGCCGGCACTTACCCAGTATTCGCCGGGGGCCTCACCTCCACCAACTACGCGATCACCTATGTTCAGGGCAGCCTCGAAGTCACCCGGGCTCCCCTGATGGTCACCGCCGAGAACAAGAGCCGCGCGTTTGGCGCGCCGAATCCGGTGTTCACGGCCAGTGCCGCGGAACTGAGAAACGGCGACACCGTGGAGCGGATCGGCCTTCAGTTCCTGTTCAGCACCCCGGCGATCCAAACCAGTCCCAAGGGGAACTACACGATCACCGTGAGCGGCCCGGCAATGACCGCCAATTACGCGGTCACCTACCGGCCCGGCACACTCACCGTGACCGAGGGCGCAACAGAACCGGCGGTCACATGGTCCAACCCCGCCCCAATCACCTACGGCACTCCGCTGACCGCAGCCCAGTTGAACGCCACTGCCGCATTTGGCACCACCAGCATCCCGGGCACCTTCACATACACGCCAGCCTCGGGCACCATTCTCCCGGCATCCACGGAATCCGGTGGACAGCGGGTTCCTCGGACTCTGAGTGTCACGTTCCGGCCCACCGACACGACCCGGTTTACGGAAGTGACCCGGACCGTCCAGATCGAGGTCCTCCGCAAGCCCCTGACCGTCACCGCTGCCAATTCCACGAAAGCCTATGGCGCGGATGGCCCGGCAGCACCGTTCGCAGTGGCGCAGTACGCGGGTTTTGTGAATGGAGATGCTGCAGCCAGCCTGACTGGTACACCGGTGTTTGCCTGCAGACAGCCCAACGGTCAGGACGTCGGTGCCACCACCCCGGTGGGCACCTATCCCATCGTGCCGTCTGGGTTGAGTTCGCCCAATTACGACATCACCTACGCGCCTGGGTTCCTCACCGTCACCAAGCGCGATGTGAACCTGTTTACCGTGGATGCGGCCAAAGTCTATGGGGAGGTGAACCCGGCATTCCAAGTCGCCGCGGTATCGGGCGACCTTGTTAACGGCGACACGCTTGAAACCGCAGTGAGCGGGGTTCCCCGGTTCATCACCCAGGCGGTGACCGGCAGCCCGGTGGGTTCCTACGCCGTGACTCCGGACGGTCTCGCTTCCCTCAATTACAACGTGAAGTACGACAACCGCGGGCGTTTGACGGTCAACCGCCGGACCCTGACGGTGAAAGCGAACGACAAGACCCGTCGGGCCACCGACCCCAACCCGGTCTTTGACGCCTCCTTCGACGGATTGATCGCACCCGACACGGTTGCAAGTCTCCGTTTGGCGGTGACCTTTAGCACCACCCCTGGCGCCACTAGCGATTCGTTCAATATCGTTCCTGCAGGCCCTGCGAACATTGGCAACTATTCGGTGGCCTATCTGTCCGGTCTCCTGACGGTAGTGGCTGCCGACAAGACTGTCCCGGCGGTCACTTGGGCCAATCCGGCCGACATCGTCTACGGAACGCCCTTGGCCAATGCGCAGCTGAACGCTGTGATCAAAAACGGTGCGGCCACCCTCTCCAGCGCCGATGGTACCATCACCTACTCGCCGGCCGCAGGCACGGTTCTCGAGGCTGGAAACGCCCAGCAACTGACTGTCACATTCACGCCGAACCCGGGCAGTACTCTGGCCCCCGTGAGCAGGAGCGTGCCGATCAACGTTCGGAAGAAGCCGTTGACGGTCGGGGTGGCGCCAGCCACGCGGTTGGTGGGTCAGGCGAATCCGAGCTTTACTCCGACCGCGGCCGCAGCGCCTCTGGGCTTGGTGAATGGGGACCAACTCCAGTCCACGGCGGGTCTCACCATCAGCTTTGCCTGCGTAGCAGGACCGAACAGCCCTGCAGGCACTTACGACGTGGTTCCAGCCGGTGCCACCTCGCCCAACTACGAGGTGACCTATCAGAAGGGCACGCTCACCGTGAATGGAAAGACCGAGGCAACATTCACCTGGGCAAACCCGGTTGATATCACGTACGGGACGGCTTTGAGTGACATTCAACTCAACGCCACCGCCCCTTCCGTACCGGGAAGTTTCCAGTATGACCCGCCGGCCGGCACCGTGCTGCGCGGCGGCGTACAGACTCTGAAAGCCACTTTCACCCCGGACAACACTACCCAGAACGCGGTGGTGGTGCGGACCGTGAAGATCAACGTGCTGCGCAAACCCATCACGCTTACGGCAGACAACAAAACCCGCAACTTTGGAGAAGCCAATCCTGCGTTCACGGCCACCTACGGTTCGGGATTTGTGGAGGGAGACGGTCCTGGCAGCCTCCCCGCCCCGGTGTTCAGTTGCCAAGCCAATGAAACCACCCCGGGCGGAACCTATCCGATCCGGATCGCTCCCGTGAATTCTCCTGACTATGCGGTGAGCGTGGTGGAGGGGACCCTCACCGTGGCGGATGCTGGTGCGATCAGCTTCACAAAATCCAGATTCTCCGTGGTCAAGGATCCGAACGGCGATGTGACTGAGACGATCACCGTTCGACGCTCCCGCGGCAAGTTGGGGGCCGTCTCCGCCGTGGTCACTGTGGCTCCTGGAACCGCAGTGGAAGGGGCGGACGGGGATTACACGGTGCCAGCGGCTCCGATCACCCTGATCTGGGGCGACAACGAGGACGGGGAGAAACAGTTCCTGATCACCCTGAAGTCCAGCGCACAGTTGTCTGCTGCTGGGGACACGGTCTTGCTTTCACTCGCAGCTGGGGATGGCAGTTCAGTCTCTCTCGGGGAACAGTCCACGGCCACGGTGATTCTGGCGGAAGCCAATTCGAACAGACCTGCAGTCACCCTCTCTGCTCCCTCAGCGAATGCCCGGCTGGTGGCGGAAAACGTAGTGTTCAGGGGTCAGGTGACTGGTACCGGGATCGCCCGGGTGGAGGTGGTGATCAACGGGGGCGAAAGCCGCGACGCCAACTTGGTGCCAGTGGCAGGCAGCACCACCAAGTTCGACTGGTCCCTGTCCGCCATCCCCGAGCAGGGTACCAACACCGTGGTGGTCACCGCTTACGACATCCAAGGCGACCCATCCACGCCTCTGACACGCTCCTTCAGTTTCTCGTATGTCCGGCCTCTGCTGGCGGCGACGTATGACGGGTTGCTGGTCCCGACCGTGGATGCCACCAATCCCGCGGACCAGCACGGCATGGTGACGGTGACCGTCGACGGAGCGGGTGCGCTCAGCGGCCGGGTCTTGATTGGAGGCGTGGCTGTGCCGTTCAAGGGCACCCTTCTCACCGACCTCTCCGCCGGGGTGCTCTTTGGCAATCCGCCCACGCACAAAGGACCGGAAGATTCGGGCTACCAGGCTTATCTCGATGCCCTTGAGAATCTCAAAAAGCTCAAGATCACGCGTACGGTGAACAGGCAACTGCAGACCATCGGGATTCTCACCCTGCGTCTGGACGACAGCGGCGAGTATCCCGTGATTGCCGGCCAACTCCTCAGCGAGGATGACCTTGCCACCGATGAGGATGAGACTGTCGTGCTGAGCGCTGCCACCGCCAAGAAAGCCATCTACAGCGCTGCCAAGGTACTCCCGCAAGGGATGCTCAGGGTTCCAACGGAAATCTTGGATGCCGCTTCCGACAAGGGCAATTACACCGCCCTTTTCGCGACGGATGAGAAGAGCACAGATCTGGACACGGCTGCCTACCCGCACGGGGCAGGCAGTGCCAGGCTGACGGTCACCACGGCCGGCGTTGTCACGATCACTGGCAAACTCTCCGATGGCACCGCCATCTCCCTGAGCAGCCGGCTGTCGCCTGACAATGATGTGCCCCTGTACGCGCCTCTCTATTCCATGAAAGGGTTTGTCTCGGGCAGGATGCAGTTCGACGACACCGCCTTGGATTCAGATGCCGTCTGCGAATCCATGGTCTGGTTCCGGCCCAACACGCGGACCACCACGACCAAAAACCTGACCGCGCTCTACCCAGATGGCTGGCCCGAGGGAATCGCCATGCAGGTGTTCGCGTCCAAGTACATCGCACCGGCCAAGGCCACCGTCCGCGTCCCCAACCCGCCCAACCCCAACACCGTTCTCGGTGCCGCAGTGGTCGGGGTAACCGCCCCCGCCGCCAACCTCCAGATCACACTGGTGGATGGGATGCTCCCGGATGAGACCCTAAACACCGGAGCCCTCTCGGCCTTGAGCGCGGTGACGGTCTATCCGGCTCCCGAGGGAACCATTGGCGCCGCCCAGATGAAGGTCACCTTCGTGACCTCTTCCGGGCTCTTCAGTGGCAGCTTCCTGCATCCCGTCTCGAAAAAGACCGTGACCTTCTCCGGGGCGGCCTTCCAGAAGACGGGCCAAGCGCTGGGCTCCTTCCTCTACATGCCCGTGGTTGCCACCGATCCCGAAGGCACCCCCCAAGTCGGTTCGGTGGTGCTGAGCTCCGGGGCCGGAGAATAACCCGGGCCGGTCCCGGGCGTTCCGCTCAAACCGGTTTCCCGAGTTGGACTCAGGCGGCCGCTTGAAAGTCGGTGTCCTCAACCGGGGCCGGGTTGTCCGCCAGGGTCTCCAGAAGAGTGGGGCCCCCGGGCGCCAGACTCGCGTCCAAGGAGTCCACCGGTTGCCTGAGCTGGAGCAGGGATTCAATCTCGTCTGGCGCAATCCCAGTGGCCACAGCCAGATCCTCCACGGAGGGATTTTCACCATTCTGCTCGAACAATGAGCGCTCGGCTTTGGCAATCTTCCGCATCCGTTCGCACACGTGCACGGGACGCCCGATGAAATATCCCGAATTGTCGTTGGCCCGGAGCAGGAACGAGTCGATCTTCAGCGTCGCAAACGTGCTGAACCGCGCCCGAGACGGATTGAAAAATTCCGCCACAGAAACCAGCGCGAGGTTGCCTTCCTGAACCAGATCTTCCACTGGCAGACCCAGGTGGCGCCTCTTTTCCGCCAGCGCCGCCACCAGCCGCAAGTTGCTTTCCACCAGCTGGTTCCGACGCGCCAGAAAAAGCCCATGCAACCGGTGGACACTGGCGAAGAAGCCGTCCATCTCCCCAGCGGGAATCCAAAGCATACGCTCCAGCGCTTCCGCTGAGGTCACACGCCCGGCAAAAGTGGCAGACCCGGTGTCCCGGAGGCGCGCCAAATCCCGCCGCGTCCGTTCGATCAACTCGAACAGCGGTTCCATCCAAGACACATGGAGCGTGCACCCGGCAAGGGAACGGCGGATTCCATCTCTGACAGATTCAAAGCGCTCCCGCACCGCCGCGGACGGGCGGTTCTGGAGTTCGAGGAAAAACGTGTCAGCCTCCCGCATCGCCTCTAGCAGCAGGGTCACGCGGTCTTTGGGCAGCGATTTGCAATCCACCGCCCCGCACGATTTGCCCTCGGAAAAGATCCAGTCCAGCACCAGACGCGCTCCGAGCAGCAGCTCCAGCAACTCTTTCCGCACCGCCTGAAGCCCTTCCCCCAGGGCTCGCTCCGCTTCGGCAGTCAGCAGCTCGGTTTTCTGGATCCGATCCGAAAAGGAAGACTGCCACAGGCAGCTCGGCTCCTCCAAAGCCGTCCAAACCTGAGTTCCCAGCTCATCTCCAGCGTTCTTCGCTGAGCACCGTTTCGGAAACAGCGTGCGTTTTTCGGGCTTCAGATTTTTTGAGAGTTGGGCAGGGGATTTGTGGAGAACGTCTTTTTTCATGGGATGGGTTCCAGGTTCGGCTGCCGGGTGTGCTGTTGGAGTGAAGGCCTGCTCGCGGCGTTTTTCCGGGGTGAAAAGTTCCGGTGCCCCATACACTCTCACAGGGGGTGGGACATCTACGGGGGGTTCCCCTTGGGAAACCCAAAAAATCACACCAGAGCCCGCAGCACCGCCTGACGGACACTGAGTTTTTCGTAGGTCGCCTGGGCCTTGATCACCCGGGCGGCGTACTCCTTTCGGAGGTCATCCGCCTCGGCCAGAACCGGATAAATCCGGGCTTTGGCCTCCAGGAGCCGTTCCTGAACCAGGACCCGGACCCGGGCCTCCACCCGCTGCGTGAACCCGGGATCTTTTCGAGGCCAGAAACCTCGTTCCAGTGCTGACCGGTGTGCCAATAACCGGCCAATCAACCCCGGGCCGAGGAAAGGAACATCCTCCAGTCGGTCCGGTTCAAGGTCCGCAGCGGTCAGGATTCCGTGGTCTTCAAGGGTGCCACGTCGTTTTTGACCCAACCCCCGGATCACCATGTCTTCAATCCGATGACCCTCCAGAAAGGTCTGGAGCGCCTGCTGGCGGACTTCCTCCTCTGCCTCCGTCGCAAGATCCTGAATCAGCGCTGGGCCAGAATAGGCCTCCTCCGCGGCTGCCTCCAGCGCTTGAAGCTTTTTGCTGAACTGCTGCTGCATCCGCTTCACCTGCTTTTCCAATGCCCGGATTTCCGACTTGTTGGTCCCGAGTTCGGAGTGGGCCGACACAGAGGTCCAGAATTCGAGCAGGCAACGCAACGCGGCGGACTTGCCCAGAAGGGCATGGATCCGGGGATGCACCAGCATCGGCGCAACCAGCGCCTGTTGCAGAACGGCCGGCGCCGGCGGTTGAAGCGCGGTCACTGGAATCTGGAAAGTGTCCGGACCCCACAGGGTCACCGGCATCTGGATCGGTTTCGCCCGGTGCGAGAGGGACGGAAACACGTCCATTCCTGTCCTGGAGGCAAGCGCGCACCATGGACAGCAGGCCAGTCCGGACCAGTACCAGTGGGATTCAGCCTCGGGACACCTTGCAAGTTGCTGCTGGAGGTTTTCGAGTGCCTCAATCCATTCCCCGGGAGCCGGACGCGCCTCTGGCAACTCCGAGCCGTGCCGGAATGCCCGTAGAAAGAGAGTCTGGATAGATCCCGGGTACGACGCAAAGGGTAGGGCGGAGTTCGGGGCGCTCAGCAGCCGGACTGGTGGCTGGGGATCATAGGCAAACGCGTGCCGGGCAATGGCCTCGCCCGGGTCCAGCAGAACGCCGGGTTCCGGGGTTCCTGAAAACGGGTACCGGCCTCCAAACAGGAGCAGAAAGATGAGTTGGGCGAGTCCAAACCGGTCATGGTTCGCGGTCCGGCGCGGAAGCGGTCCGCCCTGGAGTTCGGGAGGAGTCCAGAGCAGGCTGCCCACCCCGCATTCGTGGAAAGCGGTACCCGTGTCGAGTTGTACGCTGTCACAGTCGATCAGCCGGGCCGTTGCGTCCGGAAGGACTCGGATGTTTTGTTCGCTCACATCCCCCACCACGATCCCGTGTCCGTGCAGTTTCCCAAAGATGAACGCCACGTTCTTGGCCGTCGCAATCAGGAAGGGCAACGACGCCCCGGGAACCGTTTTCTGACGGGCCACCGGGCTGTAGATCTGGTGGATGTCGTGCCCTCCGACATACGGCATCAGAACCCCCACGGGGCCACGGCTTTTTCGCGGCTCCGAGAGCAGCCCCAGGGGCAGTGCGGCTACGCCGTGCAAAAGCGGTTGCAGGCTGCGGAGAGCCCGCAATTTCTCCGTCTTCGAACCGGGCACAGGCTGCTGGAAGTAGACCTTGGCGCAGAGGTCCGGACGGCCTGCGACCCGGTACACTTCGCCCTCGCCGCCCCCACCCATCCGGCTCTCCAGCCGCCACGCCTGACCAGTTTCATCCTGCAACAGTTTCATCGCGGACCACCACCAGCAGGCTCTTGTCGTCTTCCGAAAGGACACGAATTCCAGGGGAATCCAGAAACGCCCGGATCTCCTCTCCGGCGTGCGTCGGGTCCTGTTTGAGCAGATGGAAAAGCGGCCCGAAGAAACCCGGTTCCGGGATCTGGGCAGCCAGACGGAGCGCCATCCGTTCGATGCCATCCGTGAACCCAGCAACGGCCGTGCACCGCGCCGGCCCGGGCCCACATTGGAGGTGTGTGGCCGCCGTGCGCGAGTTGGCAAAAATGGTTTCCGCGGCAAACTCGCCCCGCGCCGGCCATGTCGGGCAACCGAGCACACCGTCCGATTCCACCACCCAGCAGCCGTCTCCGACCTGTGCAAAAAAACTGGCGTCTGGTGTCAGCACGGCTCCCAGCAGCGTGGCCGAGTAGTCTGCGGACGTCCTGCCGGAGCGTTCCGCCCGTGTCTCCGTCCGGGACCGGATGCTGGTAAGGAGTGGCAGAAGATCCTCCAGACCGAGCCTCCGGACGGCGGTGCATGGGTCCGGGGCGCGTGACAGGATTCCGGCGAGGTGCCTGAACCAGGATTCGACGACGATCTCAGCGCCCTCTTTTGCAGCGGCAGCGGACCCGGCGCCATCGGACAGCGCGAGCAGGACGATGCCCTCTGCGGCTGAGGGGAACGCGATCCCGCCCACGTCTTCGCACGGGGTGCCTGCCGCCCCGTGGGAGGGGCCGGTGACCGAGCTGACTGTCCAGCGCCAGGAACAATCAGAGGGCAATTTCATTCCAGCCGCTGGTGGGGGGAAGGGACATCTTCTGGCCAGGGCTGGACTCGGACACCATTTTGAGCGAGCGGGTCAGCCACACAAAAAGTTCCCGGAAATGCAGGCCCTTGAGTTTTAGGGAGGGCCGTTGGGGCGGGCAGAGCCGGTTGAGCTGGCTTTGGTCGGCTTCATTGACTGCCACGGCAAAAAACAGGAGCTGGCGGCGGTCTTCGCCTTCGTGGACAATTTTGACCGCTTCTTTCCAGTGCGGAGTGTCCCGGTCCGTCGGCTCGCCGTCTGTCAGCAGAAACATCCAGGGCCGGAAATACTGGATTCCCTCCTCCTGGTACTGCCGTCTCCGGGCGTTGAGCGCGCTGGCGGCAAGGACCACGGCCTCGCCCATGGGCGTCCCGCCATGGGCAGAAAGCGGGGGCAGTTGGACACGGTCTGGAGATACAAAATCTGAAGCCAGTTTCACCGTGCTCCCGAACGTGACCACCGCCAGTTCGACCCGTCGGCTGGCCAGTGGATCCGCTGACAGTTCCCGCAGCAGGGTTTGCACCCCGCGCTGGAGTTCCTCCAGAGGTTCTCCTTCCATCGACCCCGAGACATCCAGAACCAGCGCACAGGCGCAGCGGGGCTCGGGGTTGGAGGCCAGTTGGATGGAGCTCAGAGCTCCGGAGTAGGGGATTTGTTCATTCATGGTGCGGAGTCGGGTTGGATTCAGAAGGACAGGGTGTGAGATGTGGGTTCTCTGAAGCCGCCGGTTTGGGCCTCGAAAAACGCGGCTTCGTTCCCCGCGAGGATGCGCCTCCGAAAATCCATTCCGGGCGGATCACACCCAGATCCAGAAGTTCCCCGCAGGTCAGGGCGCGGCCGGCGTATTCCCAGCTGGGAAACCAGGCGTTGACGATTTCCGATACGGTGCACAGTTCGGTCTCGATCCGGCACCGGTCGCAGCTGCACGGTTCGTGGAAGAACTCGCGTTCACATTCATACGGGTCCATTTCGGAACTGGTCTCCTGGGTTTTTTGCTGTCTCCAGTCCGGGGGCGGCGGCGGGGTGGGATACGCATCCGGCGCGCGGTGCACCCCGCGCAGGACGTGCTGGGGAACGCGAGGGATCCAGACCTTCGCATTCTGGGCGATCCAGCGTTCGTCACCTGCCAGCCATGCAACGCAGGCAAACGGCGACAGGGAACACGTGGCAACGGTCCGGACCACGACCGATTCTGGCACCCGCGTGAGCGCGTTGTGCAGTGAGAGCAAGGACGAAGGGTCCACCAGCGGACCGCCTCCAACAAAATGGACCTCCAGCAGTTCCGTCCATGGGTGGACGGATTCCGTCACGGTCCGCACCCAGGTTTCGGTGTACTGGATGTCGTTGAGGTTGATATAAACAGCAGCGCGGGGTGATGCGGATTTGGGTTTCATGCGGAAGAGGAACGGTGTCCGTCAGTCTCCATTCTCGCACACGGGGTTTTCCCGGACCCTTCCCGATGGGTTCCCTCCGGGAACCGGTTTCCAAGATGCCAGAGGCATCGCCAGATGTTAGCCGGCGCGTGGCGCCACTGGCGGCGTTCCCTGCGGGAATAGGTTTCTGAGATGCCGGAGGTATCGCCAGATGTTAGCCGGTGCGTGGCGCCACTGGCGGCGTTCCCCTGCGGAAACCGGTCTCTGAGATGCTGGGGGCATCGCCAGCGGGTAGCCGGTGGGTGGCGTGCCACCACCGGAACCGTGGGAGAAAACACGGATTTACCCCGGCAGGCGGTGACAGAGGGGAGGAGAAAGGGAACTGCTGGATCACGGGGGCGGGATATCGATGCCGAAAATGGAGGAGAGATCCTCCTCAGGGATCTCGTGGGAAGCCGGTGGCGCGCCAAGGGACTGGCCCGCTACGAATTGGGCCGGGTCGATTCCGCGCAGCAGGAAAAACAGGGCGGGATCCGCTTCAAACCGGACGGCGACCCCGTAAAGGACCGCTGCCGAGTGTTTGCACAGGGACGCCCAGTCCGGGCAACTGCACACAAACTTGATCTGGCCCGGGGCCGGGAAAAGGCCCTGGGTGGGATGGGTGACCAGCTGGAGCAGGGTGTCGCTGAGTTTGCCGGAAAGCAGGTCGAGCACAGTGGAGACGGAACCGGCGCAGGCCTTTTGGAACGCCTCGACGTTTTCCATCGGCTCGACCGGGATCCGGACATCGTAGAGGTCCGAACCGGTGACCTGGGCGGTGATGAGTCCGGGCTCGATTTCGAGGTTGTAGACGTGGCCGTTCCGGAGGTAACTGCGGCCGCGCGGGAGCCGGGTCTCGTAGTCGTGGTAGGACTCGAGGTGCCGGCACCATGCGCGGGCCCAGAAACTGGAGACCAGTTTCGGATTTTTTGTGGGGACACGGAGCGGGACCAAGGGCTGGCCGGAGGCGGAAAGCCGCTGGAGTTTTGCGGCAACCGCGTCCTTTTGTTCGCGGTGAGACTCGTCGGAATGCCAGGCCATGCGCTCAGAGATCATGCAGGTCGAGCCGGACCAGGGCGAGCAGATCGTCCGTGGACATCTCGGTGAGGAGCTTGTGGGTACCGGTCTCGTCCTTGAGCAACTCGTTGGCGAGAGCGCTTTTGGAAGCAATCAGCGCGTCGACTTTTTCCTCGAGCGTGCCTGGACAGACAAATTTATGGACGAGCACATTCCGTTTCTGGCCGATCCGGTACGCGCGGTCAGTGGCCTGGTTTTCGACGGCGGGATTCCACCACCGGTCGAAGTGGATGACATGGGAGGCGGCCGTGAGATTGAGTCCAGTGCCCCCCGACTTGACGGTGAGCACAAAGAACGGCGGTCCGTCCGGGGCTTGGAACTGTTCGACCAGCGCGGGCCGTTGTTTGACGGGGGTGCCGCCGTGAAGGACGAGGCCGGGCCGGCCGAACACGGAGGCGAGATGTTCGGCGAGTGGTGCGGTGATTTCGCGGAACTGGGTGAAGACGAGGCAGCGTTCCTGGCGCTGGGCGAGTTCGGAGGTGATCTCGGTCAGGCGCAGGAACTTGCCGCTGTCGGCGGGATTGAACCGGCTGTCTCCGGACCAGTGGCTGGGGTGGTTGCACACCTGTTTGAATTTGATGAGGTAGGAAAGGACGAGGCTCTGGCGTTCGAACTTGGGCAGGTCCGGGTTGTCGAGGTCGGCTTTGAGTTGGGCCACCAGCCGGGCGTAAAGCACCGCCTGTTTGCGGGAGAGCGGGCAGTGGGCTGTGACCTCGGTTTTATCGGGAAGATCCGGCACCACGGACCGGTCGGTTTTGAGCCGGCGGAGCAGGTAGGGCGCGGTGAGCCGACGCAGCGGGGCGTAGCCAGATGGAGATTTGGCCATGGTCTGGATGGCGGCTGAAAACGCGTCAGCCGACCCGAGCAGGCCGGGGTTGAGGAAATCAAAGAGGCTCCAGAGGTCGCCCAGTTGGTTTTCCACGGGCGTTCCCGTGAGCGCGATCCGTGCTTGGGCCGCGAGTTTGCGGACGGCCCGCGACTGGGCGGTGCCCGGGTTTTTGACGGCCTGCGCCTCATCGAGGATGGCGAGCGTCCAGTGCTGGTTTAGGAGCGCGGGCAGGCGCTGGAGATAACCGTAGGTGGTAAGAAGGAGGTCTGTGTGTTCGAGAACTTGGCCGGGGGATTCGGCAAGCTGGCGGAGGGTGTCGCGCGGGGTCGAGCCCGGGTGGGCAACGAGGAACCGGAGGTGGGGCGCAAACCGGCGGAGTTCGGCGCTCCAGTTGCCCAGGAGCGAGGCAGGCAGGATCAGGATGCTGGGAGGCACTCCCCCGAATGGGTTGGGGGCAGCGGCGGGGGCGGTGGTGCGGGATTTGAAGAGGCAGAGAAGGGCAATGACCTGCAGGGTTTTACCAAGGCCCATGTCGTCGGCCAGACAGGCACCGAGGCCGAGTCGGGAGAGGGCGTCGAGCCATGCCACACCGCGCTGTTGGTAGGGACGGAGGGTGGCATGGAGACCGGGCACGGACTGGAACGGTGCCGGGGCGCGCAGGGCGTCGAGTTGGTGCGCAAGGTTTTTGCCGGCCAGAACCTCGGCCCAGTCCGGGGTGGGATCCTCGGAAACGGCCTGTGGAGCGAGGCGGTCATTGAATCCAGCCAGCCACCGCATGCCTTCGTGGAAAGAGAGAAACCCGTTTTTGTGCGCCGCCTGAACGCGTTCCCAGTGGGCTAGGGCGGCGTCGAGCCGGGCGCGGTCCAGTTCGATCCACTGGCCACGGAGATTGACCAGACCGGTGGGCGAGGCGCGGATGAGTTGTTGCTCGGCCGGGGTGAGCGGGACGCCGTTCAGGGTCAGGGCGGCATTGAACCGGAGCAGGGCGTTGAGGCCGAGGCCGGAGGGTTTCCCGGTGTCGATGGTGACGGTGAGCGCGGGCCGGGACAGCTTTTTGTTTTTCCACCAGTCGGGCACTTTGACGACGAGCCCGGCGGATTCGAACACCGGGATCTGGGTGAGAAACCGGTGGGCTTCTTCCGGGGCCCATGCGAGGGCCTGAAAAATCCGGCGCGACTCGAGCAGTTCGCGGAGGAATTGCGAGTCGCGGCAGGCGGTCCGGACCGGTTCGAGCAGGGAATCGAGTGCCGCCTGATTTTTCTGGGCGGCAAACGCGTCCAAGGCGCGTCCGAGCGGGAGATGCTGGATCTGGCCGGAGCCGGAGACTTGGTCGGAATAAGTGGCAAGGAATGCGAACGGGCGTTCGGTGTTCCGCTTGTTTTCGGCGAGGTGAAGCGTGACGCGTCCAACCGGATGCCAGAGCGGGAACTGGTCCCGGAGCCAGCCTTCGAGGCCGTCTGGGTGCGCGCCGACTTCTGTTTGGGCGGTGTTCTGGAAGCCGGTCCAGAGATCAGAAAGTGTGGAGGGCTGGAGGTACTCGGATCCGGGAAAAGGAGGGGCGCTGTGGAGAAACTCCTGAATCGCAGCGGGTTCAGGACACGGGCCGACGGAGCGGTTCTGGCAGAGGGTCGCGAGAAATCGGCGCGCCCAGAGACGGATCCATGCGAGGGGCGGTTCGGTGGGCGGTTCTCCTGCGGCGAGTTGGAGGAGGAAGGCGTCGACGGTTCCAGAAGAACCAACGAGTTGGAGGCGTCCGTCCGGGGAGCAGTGCAGGGATTGGTCCGGCATGGGGGACGTCAGCGGATGGGCCTCATTGCATCGTTCAGATTGAGGGTCACAAAAGTGGCTGCGGCAGGCAGGGACAGGAGTACGAGCACCGGGAAAACCCAAAGCACGAGTCGGAGGAACATGGCTGGATGTTGCCTTGCCAAAGAGCCGGGGTCGAAATCCAATTCTGGGATGGAGAAGCCCTCTTTCCCCCCCGAGTGCAATCGCCGCGAGTTTTTCCGCTGGGCAGCGGGTGGTCTTGGCGTTCTCCAAGGCGAGATCCCCGGGAACGGCCCGGAGATCCTCGACACGCACCTGCATCTTTGGAGCTCCGGATGGGGGGCGCGGTTTCTGGGTTTCCGGCGGGAGCCGTCGCCGCCGTGGCTGCGTGGTGCTCCGGAACGGCTCCGGCACAATTTCGGGCTGCAGGAGTACCGGGAGGCGGTGCGCGGGTTTTCGGTCCGGGCGCTCTACATGGAGGTGGATGTGGCGGAAAAGGATCTGGATCTGGAAATGGCCTCGGTGCGCAGGGTGAGCGAAGGATCTGGCGGTCAGGTGTTGGGGGCTGTGCTGGGTGGTCGACCGGATGCGCCTGGGTTCGCCGAATGGGTGCGCCGGTGCCGGGAATGGCAAGGAACCAAGGGGGTCCGGCGGGTGCTGCACTCCGGGACCACTCCGCGCGGGCTTTGTGTGGAGCCGGCGTTTGTGGAAGGCGTCCGGCAGCTGGGCCGTGCAGGGCTGACGTTTGATGTGTGCATTCGACCCGGTGAGTTGGGAGACGCTGTGCGGCTGGCAAAAGCATGTCCAGACACGGTGCTGGTGCTCGACCATTGCGGGAACGGAGACGCCAAGGCGTTTCAGAAAAAGCCGGTGGATCAGCCGGCGCACACGGCATCGGAATGGCAGCGCGGCATCGAGCAATTGGCCCGGTGCCGGAACGTGGTCTGCAAGATTTCCGGGGTGATCGAGAGCCTCCCCAAGGGGTGGGCAGCGGAGGATCTCGCTCCGGTAGTCAACCATTGCCTCGACGCCTTCGGCCCGGACCGGGTGGTGTTCGGGACAAACTGGCCAGTGTGTCTGGTCGGCGGGACGGCTCGTGCATGGATCCATGCGCTGGGAGAGATTGTGGCGTCGCGCCCGGAGGCGGTCCGCAAAAAGCTGTGGTCAGGCAACGCACGCCAGATCTACCGGATGTCTTAGATGCCGGAGGCATCGGCAGCGGGTAGCCGGTGTGTGGCGTGCCACCAGCGGAACCGTGGGAGAAAACACGGATTCACCCTGGCAGGCGGTGACAGAGGCGCGGAGTGAGAAAACCCGCGTGCCGGTCTTTCCACCCCGCGGTTACTGGGACCCGAGGAGCACCTCGGCAGGGATCTGCAGGTGTTTGTGCAGGGATCGGATCATTCCGAGACTGAGTGGGCGTTTCCGGTTCAAGACTTCCGAGACGCGGTTCTTGCCGGGCAAGACTTTGGCGAGGTCCTTCTGGCGGAGTCCTTCCTGCTCCATGCGGAACTTAATGGCATCCACGGGGTCGGGCAGGTCGATGGGGAACTGCTGTTGCTCGTAACGCTCTACCAGGAGCGACCACAGTTCGAGTTCTTCTTCCTCAGCGGAACCGGGCACGGCATCCATCAGCGACTCTACAACGGCGAGTGCCAAGCGGTAATCGGTCTCGGTCTTGAGAATTTTGGGTTTCATGGGGTCAGACGGTCGCGGCGTTGATCTTGGTGTACTCGGCGTGCGTGCCAACGAAACGGATGAAGACGATCCGGGTGTTGTAGTGGATTCTTACGATGAGACGGTAAGTGTTGCCCTTGATGTTAAAGACCACCCGGTTCCCGGGCAGGATGTCGGCGGATGGGTAGTGCCGCTTGATTTCCTGAGGGCTCATCCAGGAGGCCGTTGCCGCTTCATAAAACCATGCCTCCAGTGCCGACTTGGCATCTGCGTGGGCAGCGTAGAACTCGCGGAGCGTACTTCGAGCGATGATTCTCATGGAGACACTGGCGGAACGCGGCACAAAAGCAACCGGTGGTTCCCATAATGGGAACTCTGGGTGCGCTTGTCAGCTGGAATCGCGCAGCAAACGGCCACCAAGCCCCGATCCGCTTTTGCCCGATACACATCAAGCCGGGAGCCGGTCTCCAAGATGCCGGAGGCATCGTCAGCGGGTAGCCGGTGCGTGGCTTGCCACCACCGGACCGCGAAAAAACACGGATTCACCCCGGCAGGCGGTGAAAGAGGCGCCGAGAAAGAGAACCCGCGTGCCGGTTTTTCCAACCCGCGGTTTTTTTGAGATGGTGGACAGGAACGTCCGCCCTTGGTTTGGATCTGCGACCCGGGGAGGCTTCAGTTGCCCGCTGTGCCGGGAACCGCGCTTCAGTTGGCGGGAAACCAAGCCTAGGGCACGTAATAGACGCCGACTTGGTCGCCGGTGATGTCCGTGAACCACACTTTCTTCCCAGTCCGGTTGACCTGAATCCGGTGGAGGAAATGGTTCGGGCCGGATGCTTGAGGAATCGGGATTTCAGTGAGGGCAGCACCCGGGTTGATGTGGTTGAGTTTGTAGCCTGCGCCCGGGGATTTCTGGATGGCGGCAGCGCCGGCGGGTTGGTTGAGTTTGGCGACTTGAACGCGGGCGATTGCCGCCACGGGCCGGCGTTGGAGGGAGGTGGTGTATTCGATCCAGAGGTTCCCCCGGGTATCCAAGGCGAGGCCGCCCAGACGCGCGAACGCGCGGGGAACACTCCAGGTGAAAATGTCGCCGTTCTTGGTGACGTGCCCGAAATAGCCCGAGGCTTTCGGGTTGCCGGGTTCGCCCTCGACGCTGAACCATGCGCCGCCCTGACGGTCGTCCACAATCCCGATTGGATAATCGGTGATTCCGTTGTCCCCGAGGGTCCATTCCTGCATCCGGGCCGAACCGTTTTTCGCGAGAAGGATGTGGCAGATTTTGGATGCCGTGAGTTGGGTGCCCCAGACGCCGCCTTTGCCGTCGGGAGCGACCCAGATCGGCTTGGCGGATTGTCCGCCCACAGGTTTGGCCACAATGGATCCCTGCGCGCCGGTCTTGGGATCGATCCAGCCAAACACGCTTCCTTCTTTTCCGGCGTACCAGAGCCTGGACCCTGAAGCAGTCAGGCCGTGGGGGCCTGCAGTGGCGCCGGGCAGGAACGAGAGGTCGGGGTCCAGATCGAGGGTCTGCACCACTTGGCCAGCGGAGTTGATCCGTGCCACCTGATTGGTGCCCTCAAAAAGAACCCATTTAAAGGAACGCAACGTGGCGATCCCGTGGGGTTCACTGCCCTCAGGCATCTGGAAAATGGACACCTGATCATTGACGATCCGGCCGACGCGTTCCTGGTGCTGCTGGACGAAATACACCTCTAGGGTGCCCTCCACATCCAGTTCATGGGTGCTGCCCGCGTTGACCGGGTCTACGCTGGCTCCCTGGCCGACTTTGAACATCCGAATGGAGCCGGGTCGATCTGCCGCAAAGGCGGACTGGAGGCCGATGCAGGTGGCGGTCAGGCAGAGAACCCGGGCGCTTTTCTGGAGCCAAGCGGCGGAGAACTGGGAGGGGTACGAAAGCTTTCTTTCCGAAAAAGGGATCATGCCCAGAAAAACAGCACGTTTTCCGTTTCAACACCACTTGAAACTGAGGAAACAGGCCCGAACCGGATTGGATTCACGGAATTCAGAGGAGTCGCAGGAAAAGCCAAGGAAGCTTTCTTTTGCGCACACCTGAAAAACCGCGGCCAGTCGGGTGGGGAATGTGCCGAGCGGTTCAGCGCTTTTTCCCGAAACAGAGCAGCCGGGTGTCTGTGCGCAGGAACAGCTGGCCGTGCGCCGCGACGATCATGGACCGGACCTGGCGATCCTCGGTGGAACCTGCGGACGCCTGGTGGATGAGCTTGCCGTCGGCTGCGTTAAACACGGCAATCTCGGCATTGAAATTGACCGTGTACACTTTGCCGTCCGCCACCAGCGGGGACGCCTCGTACTTGATCCGGCCGGGCGTTTCCACGCTCCACTTGATGGAACCGTCCGGAGCCACGCGGGACAGGCCCTTGGATACGTCGGACAGCACAAAGAAATCGCCGTCCGCGAACGCCGGGGTGGGGACGTCAGAAGTCACCGCCCGTTCGGTGCTCGACCATGCGAGGGATTTTTCGTCCAGCGCGCCTTTGCTGGGTTTGACGGCATAAACCGGGGCCTTTTTCGGGGCGCAGCCGAGGACGACACCGGCACCGGCCACCGGGGAGGGGACCAGACGCCAGTGGCCGATCCGGGTGGGGTTCCATGTGCCCCAGCGCCAGATTTCGGAGCCCGTGGCGGGGTCGTGTCCGGAAAGCATGTCACCGCCGGCGATGAGGAGCTGCCATGCGCCGTCGATCTGGAACGGCATCGGGGTCGAAAACGCTTCCCTCGACTCGGCCTGAGCCTCGGTTGGCCGGACATGGCGCCACAGGGTTTTGCCGGTGCTGGGTTCAACGCAGAGCAGGTAGGATTCCCCTCCCTCCTTGCCGCGGTCATGGACGGGCTGATCGCGCTGAAGGACCTGAACGTAGAGCCGGTTCTCAAACAGGAGCGGGCTGGCGGCGTAGGTCCACTGGTAGGCGAACTGGCCGTACTCGGACTCGAGGTTGCGGCGCCAGAGCAGTTTGCCGTCGGGCTGGAAGCCAAGCAATTCGCCGTTGCCGTAGAGGAAAGCCACCACCTTGCCGTCCGTAGCCGGGGAGGGGGAGGCGAGGTTGCTCTTGTCGTCCCGGCGAATCCCGTCGGCGACCTTGAACTGCCAGAGCGGTTTGCCGGTGGCGCGGTCCAGACAGACCGCATGGAGCGACTGGGCGTCCTTGTCCACCGAGGAGAGAAAGATGCGGTCGCCGAGGATCACCGGGGTGGAGGCGCTGGGGCCGGTCATGGGGGCAGACCATGCCACGGAGTTTTCGGGTCCGATCTCGGTGGGGAGATTTTTTTCTGGGGACGACCCGTTGAAGAGAGGGCCGCGCCACTGGGGCCAGTCCTGCGCGGAGGCGATGGAAGTGATGGCGAGGAAGAGGGAGGGGAGGAGTTTCATTGGGGGAAAAACATCAGCATGGAACCGCGAAACCGTCCCGGAGACAAGGGCGGATCCGCGGTGGCCGGGAGTGGGGTGGGGTCAGGGAGTCTGGCCCGGGGGCTTGGCCGGCATGGGCATCGGCATAGGCGGGCCACCTCGGCCGCCGAGCGCGCCGAGCACTGACTGCTGGTTGAGGTACCAGTCGCGCAGGGTGCGGGAGAGGAGGGATTCCTTGAACTCCTTGAAGTTCTGGACGTTGAGCGCCGCGTCCACGGAATCCTTGAGCGCCTTGGCCTGTTCGGTGCGCGGATCCGTAGCCCAGCTCTTGAATGAACCGACGCCCTCGTTGAGCATCCGCGCGGCAGCCATCCGGGTTTCCAAGTCGTACCGGAAATCCACGACTTCGACGAACGCCTTGTCTACCTTGCCCCGGTGACGGCGTTCCTCATTTTTGGCGAGGACGACTTCCCGGCTCAGGTCGATGATCCGTTTTTCGAGTTTGGCGACCACGTCATCCTCGGGCACTTCTTCAAGGGCACGGACACCGAGGTCGCGCTGGGCGCGTTCGAGCCGCATGCAGACCTCCAGGAGGACGAATTTCTGGAACTCCTCGAAGAACGCGGTGCCGCGCTGGAGGATCAGCGCTTTTTCCTCCTTGGTAAAACTGTTGGGTTTCTCATCCAACCCGACGAACTGGCTGTACTCGGGTTTTTCGAGGAGTTTGGCGAGGCGTTCCGTGAGTTTTTTGGCGTCGATTTTTTCCGCGGACCGGACGGTGGCGGGATCGCCTTTGAGATCGAGTTTGAGGTCGACCGGGAGGAAGGAGAAGGCGGCGCGGTCGATGCCGCCGAGTTTTTCGACCTGATCGTTGAGGGATTTCCAGTGGGCCTTGAGGATCTCCTGCTGGTTGAGCGGGCCGGAGTAGGGGAACGGGCGCTCGACGAGGAGGGAGCGCTGTCCTGCGCGGAACCATGCGAGCATCTGGCTGTAGGAATTGGCCAGAAGCGAGGCAGTGTTGCGCGGGGTGAGCACGACTTGGTCGAGGGGTTTGCGGTCCCTGGGATCGCGCGGGGCCTTGGCCGCAATGAAGGTTTCGATCAGGGAATTGGGCAGGTTCCGGACCAGATCGCTGATGCTCGAATAGGCGGCCAGGAGGGGTTCGCTGCCGTAGTCAAACGGGGTGACATCGCCAAAACCCATGATGTCCTGGTCGGTCCCGAAAAGCATCTTCTGGTCGGCCACATCATTGCTGCCAAAGTAGCCCCAGCGGATGGCGGCGGCATCGTGCGGAAGGATTTCTTTCGTGGTCCGGATTTTCCAGCCGATGAACGTGCCGGCTTTCATCTCGTTGTAATCCATCACCGAAGAGGCAGGTATCCGGTCGGCAAACTTCTGGGTTTTGTCGTCGGCGATGTAGGCCTCGAACCAATCGGAAAGTTCCCGGTGGTTGAGTGTCGTGGCGAGGCTGCCGGCGAAATTGTGCCGGAGTCCGAGCATGTGGCCGACCTCATGGGCCACCACCTGACGGACATAATCCGCGGAAATCCGGCGGGCAGCTTCATCGGAGAACTTTTCGTCTGCCAGTGCCGCTTCAAGTCCCGAGGCGAACTGGTGGGCGAACGCGATCGGATCGCACTGGCAGGCCCGTGCGCTCGGGAAGAATGGAGACGCCGGGGTGCCCGGTTCGGCGTGGTCGTGTTTCTCTGGCTTGTCGGATTTCTCAGATTTCTCAATGGCAGCCCGCATGGACCGGAGCAGGGCGCGTGCGCGGGCCCGGCCGGAGATGGCGAATGTGCTGGTCATGTAGGTCTGACCCTGCCGGGACGCGCCGGAGCGGGGGTCGATGATCACGTCGGCATAGGCGAATCCGGCGGAATCCCAGGGCACCCACTGGATCAGGCTGAACCTCGGGTCGGGCGCGGTGACCCCTTCGGGCGCTTTCTCGGCCTGAACCACCTCCCGGCCAAATGCGCGGTTCCAGTACAGGATGCCGTCCCGGACGGGCTCGATAAATTCCGGGGGGGTGTTCGCGCTGAAATGGATGACCACCGGTTTGCGGATGTCGAAAAGGGCGATTTTGGAAGCCGTGCGACCGCTGGTGGGTTCGATCCGGGGATGCGACTCAAAAAACCGGACGTGGCGCAGGACATCTTCACCGTGTTCTTTGGTCTGGAAATCCGTCTGAACGTACGGAGCGAGGAAGTACCGGATCTCGTAGCGTTCCTCCATGTTGGGATCGATCTGGCGGTCCCGGACTTGGGCGCTCTGGCGGATCACGAGTTGCTGGCCCTCGGACCGGACCTCAAATACGCGGCCTTTGGGGATTTCAAGGGAACGGGCTTGGGAGACGGTGGCACCGCGCCGGGGAAGTGCCGTGGCGCTGGCGCTGTACCAGATGTCGTTGGAAACCCGTCCCATGCCGGCGTTGAAGTCAATGGTGACCGATTCCGGGGATTTCTGGATGATGGGAAAAGTGGTCAGGAGCCGGCGCGCAGGGAGTTCATGGGTGACCACGAGGCCTTCGGTGGATTCGTAGAGGTCGACGCCGTCATGGAACAACTCGAACTGAACGATTTTCCCTGCCAGCGCCGTGCTGGTGGCGGCGATCATCTGAGGGATGACGGAGGCCGAGAGCAGAAAGTCTTTGCCCAGCGCAGCGGTGGGGATCACCACGTGCTGGTTGGCGGCTGGAGCCAGAGCCGGGGTGTTTTCTGCCGGCACAGGTTTCGGGGCGGATTCAGCAGCAGCGGGGATTTGCAGTGCGAGAATGGAGCTCACTGCGAGGGCGATCCGGCGGGAGACGGGGTTCGGCATAGGGCGTCAGAGTAGCGTATTTTTAGATCCGGGTGTGTCTTTTTTTGGGGGGATGCGCACCGAGGGGATTCGCGAGTTGTGAATCCGGGGTTACGCAAGTTTTGCGAGAAATGACGGGAGCCAGGCCGGTTTTTGTCTGCGAAATCAGAGGCCGGCCGGGTTGGGGAAGGCCGGGGCGTTTACAGCAGCTGCGAATCGTCCCGCCGTTCGAGGCGGAGCAGTTGTTTTTTGACGGATTCGACCTCTTTGGTGAGCGCAAAGAGGGCCTTGAACACTTCGTCCTGAGTGGGTTTGTCGGCGAGATGCGGAACGAGGGGGTGCAGGCTCGTGATCCCGGCAGAGAGCTGGTTGCAGGTTTGGCGCATGCGTTCGATGGCTTCGGATCTGTCCATGGGGCCGGAGTTTGAGCGAGAGCTGGAGCCGTGGAAACACGCAAAATGCAATCAAGCCCGGGAAACCCGCGGACTGTCGGGAGCCCTCGGAAGGACGCACAAGGGCGGGATGAACCAAAAGAAGTTTGATGCGGCTGTCTGGCCGCCGCGGCGTGCGGCTTACGAAACGCGCACTTTTTCGATCACCGGCCGGACCGCATCCCATGGCACATCATGCGGAGCTGTCTTGTTCTTTGCCGCCACGGCAGCGGTAACCCCGGCGGCTTCGCCCATGGCCACGGCATTTCCCGTCACGCGGTAACTGGCATGCGCGATGAAATCGCCGCTGATGCAGCGGCCCGCCATCATCAGGCCGTCGGTGTCCCGAGCGATCAACGCGCGGAGGGGGATGTCGTACGGTTGGGTCCGCACCCCGGCGTTGTGGTATCCCGCCTTTTTGTTGTCCTCAGAGCTCAAGGCATGGATGTCCACCGGGAATGCTGCGCGCACCACAGCATCGTTCTGGCGCGCACCGGTGATGAGATCTTCCTTGGTCATCACATACCGCCCCCGGATGCGGCGGCCGTCGCGGATGCCGATTTGCTCCGGGGTGGCCACAATTTGAACGCCTTCCCAGGGGCCGCCGGTCTTGCGCAGCGCGCGGACGATCCGGTGCAGCTCGCCCCGTGCCCGGATTGTGGCCTCGGTGACTTGGGCGGCATCAGTGGCGTTGATGCCGTATTCGTGGTTTGCCATGAGCAGAATCAGATTGCCCTGGATGGGAAAAATGCAGGCGCTGCCGTAGCTCGGCGTCACTCCGGCACGAGCGAGCGCATCGCGAAATGCCTTCGGTCCAACGTGCTGGCCGTTGTTGCCCACGGGATGGATGAAGTCCGCCAGCAGCGCGGCATCTTTGACTATCAGCAGCGCATACATGGTCATTGGTTGGCAGGGACAGGCATGCTCTTTTCCGATCTCAAATTCGCATCCCGCCAGCGCGCCGAGATCCCCATCGCCCGTGGTGTCGATGAAAACCGGGGCACGCCATGCCTGACGGCCAGATTTCGATTCGGTGACGATGGTGCGCAGAGAGCGGCCCTCGCGATGCGCGGCGGCGACGCGGGTGTGGAGTTGCACTTGGACCCCGGCGGTGACGCAGAGTTCCTCAAGGAGAAGCTTCATCTCCTCGGGTTGGTAGCTCAGACCGTTCATTCCTTCCCCGCAGATGGCATCCCGTTCCCGGAGCCGGCGCACGAGTTCTTGGTTGAAGCCGGGTTTGTCAAAGTCCAGCAGGTAGCCGAGGAGGGAATTGGTCCAAACCCCGCCCAGCGCTCCATGGGTTTCGAAGAGCCGGACCTTTGCCCCTGCGCGGGCGGCGGCGATTGCGGCAGCCACGCCGGCCGGACCTGCCCCGCAGACCACGACATCGGCATCGGTGTTGAGTGGCAGTGCATGGGCGGCTTCGGTGAAAGTGCCGGGACCTCCTTCGGCTGCATGGACGGTCTGCACGCGAGTCGACAGCGCAGTGGCTCCGGCAACGGCAAACTTAAAAAAATCGCGGCGGGTGGTGGTGTTCATGGAAGGAAGGCCGGTGCACCCATACTGAATGGGTGAAACAGAAATGGGTGCAGAGTAAGCGGAATCGAAAGGGGTAATCGGGGTGTTATAATGCTCTATAATGACGGTTCTTGGCGAGATCAAATGTCGCCTCTCAGGGCCTGCGTAAATCGCTGGGACGGCCGCTAAGGCTTTCTCGTTGAGACCGGGTGATTCCGATTTCCCGGATGCAAGTAAGTGGTCAGGCGGTGCCCGTTTCCAGAGATTCCACCAAGGAGACCGCGGTTCCCCCCCTTGGCATGGAATATCCCGCGTCCTAAGGCCGCGGATTCTGGGCGGCGTCCAAGGGCGGTTTTTCCGGCGTTTGGCGCTGGAGCGATCTCTGGCGTTCCTGGTGCTTCTCGATCGCTCGTTTCCGGAGCGCATCGAATTTTTCCGCCTGCTCCGGAGTCAGAAACGCTCGGACTTGGATCCCGGCCCGGCGCACGATTTCCATGGCTTGGGGGCGCGTCTTTTCCTGGAACCTGCGGAGTTCGAGCCGGGTTTCGGCCGTGATTTTTTCGAGCTGCGCAGATTGCTCCTGATTCAGGTGGAGCTCGGACCGGAGTTTTTGGGCGACGTCCTCGGCGGGAAACGGGAATGGATCCCGTCGTACCAGCTGGAGGCGTTTCCGGTAAAAAACGGTGGCCCCGGCGATGCCGGAAGCTGCGCCGAGGAGAAACACGAGGAGCACCCCCGTCCATGCGCGGATACGGCTCATGGGACGTCAGCCGGAAAGGCGAGGAACAGCAGTTCTTCGTGAGCTGCACCGGGTTCGAACCACGCGGTTTCCGCCGGCGGTTCCACCGCCTCCATGCGGCCCAACCATACCACCGCAAGCACCAGCAACGACGCAAAGACCGGACTCAGCCGCCAGCAAATTGCCGGGAACGCGTTCCGGCGTTCTTCCCGGATCCGGGCCATGAGCCGGGTTTCAAATCCCAGAGGCGTTGGAAATTTGTCCGGATCCGCGTGGCGGGCCGCACGGAAGAGGGAGTCCAGCAGGGGGTCGGTTTCAGGCTTCATTTTGGGATACCAGGATTTTTCTGAGGTTTTGCCGGGCCCGAAAAGCGCGGACTTTGACATTGGACTCGCTCCAGCCGGTGATCTGAGCGACTTCGCGCACGGGGCGTTCCTCCAGTTCGCAGAGGGTGAGGATCCAGTGGTCTTCGGGGGGGAGGGAAGCCATGGCGCGTCCGAGGATTTCGCAGGCTTGGGAGTGTTGAAAGGCTGCGGCGGTGGTTGGGTCGGGGAGTTCGAATGCGAGGGATTCCAGCGCGGTGGTTTCCCGGTTGCGGCGTTCTTTTCTGAGGAAATCGAGGCAGGTGGAGGCGGCAACCCGGGCCAGCCAGTGGGAGAACGGGGCGTCGCCGCGGAATTTGCCGAGGTTTTTGTGGAGTCGGAGAAAGATTTCTTGGGCGAGATCCTGGAGTTGGTGTTCGTCACGGGCGTACCGGGAGGCCGTGGCAAAAACCCGGCTCTTGTATTTTCGGACCAGTTCGGCGAAGGCGGCATCGTAGCCCCGTAGGGAATCCGCAACGAGACTGGCGTCCTCGGCGGCGCTGGGGTCTGCCGAAGTGTCGCCCGAGGTTTCGCTCATGGGCAGGGGATGGGAGGAGCCTGGGCGCAAGGCTTCCCAGAGTAGTGGAAAGCTACGGGGCAATGCGAGGCTGGAGGCGTTCACGGGAAAAAGAGTGGCACCGTACAAGACGCCCGGGCGGGCGGGGTGGTTACAAAAAGCAGGGTGTTTTCCCATTGTTGGGGTTGGGTTTCCGGGCGAGGGTTGGGGTGGTATGAGTGAAGGCTTTTTTGCGATTCACGGTCTTTTTGGAGCGCCGGATTTCATGGCCGGGAAGCGGCTGAGATCTCGGGGTGGATGGGGCGGAGCCGAGAGGGAGATTTTGTGGAAAAAGGTGTGGTCCCTCCTCGGATCCATCTTCCCGCCCATTCAGTCCATTCAGTCCATAGCCCGGTCCATAGCCCGCCTGCTGGGACTGATCGCTTTCCTAGTACTGATGTGCGCCCGGGCCGATGCTGGACCGGGGCCTGCAGCAGGCGCGGTATACCTAGTGCCGCTCAAGGGCGAAGTCACTCAGGCCCAGTTTCTTTTTCTGCGGCGCGCGTTGAAGGTTGCAGAAACCGGAGGTGCCAGTGCTGTGCTCCTTGAGATCGATACGCCAGGTGGAGCGGTGGACGCGGCTATGGAGGAGATGGCGGTCCTCGCCCGGACCCGGGTGCCGACGGTGGCCTATGTGAACACCAAGGCGCTTTCGGCTGGGGCACTGGTGGCGTTGAGTGCAAATCGGATTTACATGGCGCCCACGGCGGTCATTGGCGCTGCCGCCCCGGTTTTGGGGGACGGCCAGGACCTGCCTGCCACCATGAAGGAAAAGACCGTTTCGGCGCTGTCCGCGGTGGGCCGTGCCGCGGCGCAGCGCAACGGCAGGAACCCGGCTTTGGCCGACGCATTTATTGACCGGGTTAAGGAGTTCCGTCTGGGCGACAAGGTTTTGGACGGGCCGGATTCGTTGTTGACGCTGACAGCCCAGGAAGCGGCTGCGTTGTACGAGGGCCGACCGCTTCTTGCGGAGGGGGTGGCGGGAACTGTGGAGGAGGTTTTGAAACAGGCGGGCTGGGACGGTTCAGCCATCCGGCGGGTCGATCCCTCGGGAGCCGAGGAGGTCGCATTTTGGGTAACGCGTCTCGCGCCGATCCTGTTGTTTTTGGGGATCCTGTGCGGGTATCTCGAAGCGAAGCTGCCCGGGTTCGGTTTTTTCGGGGTGCTGTCGGCGCTCTGTTTTGGGCTGTTTTTCTGGGGACACCACATTGCCGGGTTGGCCGGTTGGGAAGCGGGGTTGCTCTTCCTGATTGGAGTGTTGTTGGTGGGGGTGGAGATCTGGGTGCTTCCGGGAACGACTTGGGCCGGAGTATTGGGGGTGCTGCTGATTTTGGGGGCGCTGGTGTTGGCCATGATGGATTTGTGGCCGGGCGAAAGCGGGTGGTGGCAGGAGTCGGTCTGGTCGGCGCCGCTGTTCCGTTTGGCGTCGGCTGTGGCCGCGGTCGTTCTGGTGGCCGTGTTTCTGCTCAAGGATCTGGCAGGCGGCGTAGGCCCGTTCCGGTGGCTGGTGTTGTCGGCAGAAGTGCCCACGGTAGCCCGTGAGGAATTGCCAGGGGCCGGGGAGGGATCCGTCCATTTGCTGGGCCGGGAAGGTGTCACGCTCACCCCGTTGCGTCCCAGCGGAAAGGCGCGGTTTGACGGGGAACAGGAGGACGTGGTGTCGCACGGGCAGTTCGTGCCGGAAGGAGTGCGGGTCCGTGTGGTGCGGGTGGAGGGCAGCCGGGTGGTGGTGGATCCCGTGGCTTAGATCCAGTTTGAGCAGTGGGGTTTTCTCGCCGGCACACCGGGAAGAGTTGGAGACCAGTCCTCGACAGACGTTTCCGGAACGGGGCAAAGAAGCGGGCTCTCGGGAGTCGCCTAGGGAGCGCGGGCCAAATCCCGGCACGTCACTTTCCACGCATCATTGCGGTGATGGTGGGCATCACTTCGTTGGCCCAGATCTGGTAGCCATTGGCGCTAGGGTGCAGGAGGTCGGGCATGATTTCCTTGGACACGGTCGACTTGTCGGCATCCAAAAATTTTTGACCGATGTCCAGGTAGCGGAGTTTCTGGCTGTGATACCCCATCGTGATCAAAAGAGCTTTCTGGCTCGCTTCTCAGAGGCCGGCACCGCGCCGAAAAGCTGGGAGCTTCCCGGTGTCCGCAGCGGCGGCCTCAAGGTGTCTCTTGAAAACCTCAAAGACTTGGCAGGAGCGCCGAGTCACCTCCGCTGGTAAAACCTGCCGCAGTTCAATCCGAACACGGCGTCGAGTTGGTCAGGCGCGAGGCGGGTTTTGAGGAAATCATGGACCACTTGGTGCACCTCTGCGTAGGAGCCAGCCAGAAGGCAGACCGGCCAGTCTGAGCCGAACAGCAGCCGGTCGGGACCGAAGGCCTCCAGAGCAGTTTCCAAGTAGGGTACAAAATCTGTGGGTTTCCAGTTTTTGGGCTCGGCCTCGGTCACAAGCCCAGAGAGTTTGCAATGGACGTTCGGACACCGGGCCAGCTCCGAAATCTGCGTTTTCCACGGCTGCAGAAGGCCCTCCCGGACTTGGGGCTTGGCGAGGTGATCCAGAATAAACCGCTGTGCCGGGAGGCGCCGGACCAGTTCGATCGCAGCGGGGAGCTGTCGCGGATAGATCAGCAGGTCGTAGGTGAACCCGTACCGGGCTAGGTGGGAGATGCCATGGACAAACGGTTCGCGCGCCAGGAATCCATCATCCGGCTCATCTTGGGCGACATGGCGGAATCCTACCAGTTTGGGATGCTGTGCAAGGTCCGTGAGGGTGTCGGGCAGGTTCGGGGACCGAAGGTCCACCCAGCCGACCACGCCATGGATCCGTGGATGGCGTTCCGCGAGTTCAAGGAGCCACCGGGTTTCCTCAAGGGACTGCCGGGCCTGAACGGCGATGGAGCCGTCCAATCCAAGCGGGATTTGGACTTTTTCGAGATCCTCTGGGAGCCAGTCTCTGTGGAGGGGGGAGCCTTTGGGGATCCAGGGATACTGTTCTGGGTCGTAGACCCAGAAATGCTGGTGGGCGTCAAGGCGCATGGGATCAGGTGAGGGAGACCACGGCCTTGATCACGCCGGACTCGGGTTTGAGCCAGGTCGGGAACGATTCGATCATGGCCCCGAAGTCGGACCGGTGGGTGATCCACGGCTGGGTGTTGATCTGGCCCGATTCGATCAGGGAAATGATCCGGGCAAAATCCCGGGAAAGAGCGTTCCGGCTGGCGAGCACAGAGATTTCGCGGCGGTGCATGAGGGGATGCGGGAAACTGAGTTCCTGTTGGGTGATCCCGACAAAGACGAGGCGTCCGGCAAAGGAAACGTACTGGAGTGCGGCGGACATGGACTTGTTGCTGCCGGTGGCATCAATGACCACATCGGCGAGCTGGCCGCCCGTGATTTCCTCAAGGGCTTTGAGCTCAGAGCCGTCGCCCTTGGCTTGGATGATGTGATCCACGCCCATTACCTCCTTGCAGAACTGGAGCCGCTGGGGGTTGATGTCGATCACGATGCTTTTCGCTCCGGCCACCCGGACAAATTCGAGTGCGGAAAGGCCAATCGGTCCGGCTCCGATGATGAGCACATGATTTCCGGGCGCCGGGTTTCCGCGGTCCACGGCGTGGCAGCCAATGGCGAGGGTTTCGACCAGCGCGAGTTGGTCAAAACTCAGTTTCCTGGAGATGTGCAGTTTGCGGGCGGGCACAATGAATTCCGGGCGCAGACCGCCATCGCAGTGCACGCCGAGGGTCTGATGGTTCTCGCAGCAGTTGGTGTGGCCGCGCCGGCAGGAATAGCATTTCTGGCAGTTGATGTAGGGTTCCACCGAGCAATGGTCGCCCGGAGCCACGTTTTGAACGCCGTCTCCGACCGCCACCACCTCCACCCCGAGTTCGTGTCCCGGGATTCGGGGGTAGGAGTAGAAAGGCATTTTGCCTAGAAACCCGCCGTAATCGGTGCCGCAAATGCCGACCCGGTGGACGCGGACAAGGGCTTCACCCGGGGCGGGAGCCTGGGGCGGTGCGACTTCGATGATGCGGAAGGACTGGGGTTGTTCGAGCTGGATGGCTTGCATGGGGAGGCAGGGGGTTAGTTGTTTTCGGGGAGGCCTTCGACATGGCCGATGTTTTTTACGGGCGCAAAGATGGCCTGGACTTCGGCAAGCAGGGTGGGATCGATCGGGGTGGCTGCCCACTCGGCCCATTTGCGGATATTGGCGGGATTGGCGCTGCCTGCCACGGTGGAGGTGATGTCCGGGTTGGCGAGCGAGAACTGGAGCGCAAGTTGGGCGATGTCCACGCCGCGTGCGGCGCAATGAGCGGCAGCCCGGCGGGCGGCTTCCTTCACGGATTCGGGTTCCTTGAGCCACTGGGGGAGTGGGGCGTTGGTCAGGAGCCGGGCGGAGAAAGGGCCGGCGCTGAGGGCACCGATCCCGCGTTGTTTCAGGGTGGGAACGAGTTCATCGGCGAACCGGGTGTTTTGCAGGGTGTACTGATTGTAGCTGAGGACACAGTCCAGCGGGGCCTGATCCAGGATGAATTTGAAAACCTTCATCGGGTATCCCGAGATCCCGATGAAACGCACCTTGCCGGACTGCTGGATTTTGCGGAGTGCAGGCAGGGTTTCATCCACGATCTGCTGCAGCGGAACGAACTCGATATCGTGGCAGAGCAGGATGTCGAGGTGGTCGGTCTGGAGCCGGTGAAGGCTAACGTCGACGCTTTCCTGCACGCGTTTGGCGGAAAAGTCGAAGTGCTGCAGATCGTACCGGCCCAGCTTGGTGCAGAGCGTGTAGGAATCGCGGGGAACCCCCTTGAGGGCGAGCCCCAGCAGGATCTCGCTCATGCCACGGCCGTAGAAGGGGGAGGTGTCGATAAGGTTCAGGCCGCAGTCGAGAGCGACCCGGACGCTTTCCAAGGCATCATCGAGGCGCACAGAACGGAATTCCTGGCCCAGAGAACTGGCGCCAAAGCTGAGAATGGGCAGTTGAAGGCCGGTCTGGCCGAAGGGACGGGTTTGCATGGATAAAAAGGAGGGTGGCGGCGGTTTGAATGAACAACGCCAATCTATTCCAACCCCGGGATGCTGGGAATTCCTTGGATTTGCCCGGTGCATGCCTATTCTTGCGCCGTGGCATCTGGAACTGAAAAAGGTGCATCTGGGGAGGAACCGGCGTTTGTGTCGCGTCAGGTGGCAGAGGCGCGTCGGTATTATCTCAATCTGGAGCCGGACGCGGTGAGCGCTTTTGTGGTGGTGTGTGGCGGATGCGAACGGTTGGCGGAGGAGTATCTCGTGCAGCGCGATACGTTTCCGTATGTGGCGGTGGAATTTGTGGCCGAGGGGGCCGGCCGGTTGCAGTTGGCGGGACAGGAGTACGAGTTGCAACCCGGAATGGTTTTTGCCTATGCGCCGGGCGTGCCGCACACGATCCGGAACGATGCGCGCAGGCCGATGCGGAAGTATTACGTGGATCTGGCGGGCTCGGAGGTGGCGGAACTTTTGGGGGATCTGGGTCGCTGGGTGCCGGTGCAGGTATCGACGCCCCAGGAAATCGCTGAGATTTACGAAATGCTTCAGCGGGAGGCGGGGGGGGGAGACGGTGCTGCGGGGGAGATCTGCGGGGTTTTGGCGCGGTTGCTCTTGTTAAAAATCCGACAACGTGCGCTGCCGTATGGGGTGGCGGAACCGCGTTCGATGGCGGCCTACGAACGGGTGCGCCGGTATGTGGAGGACAATTATCTGGAGTTGCGGACCATGGAAGAGGTGGCGACGGCCTGCCATGTGACGCCGATGTATTTGTCCCGATTGTTTACCCGGTACGCCCGGGTGGGCGCCTACCAGTTTTTGCTCCGGCTCAAGATGAACCATGCGGCTGGGCTCCTTCTCCAGCGCGGGATGCTGGTCAAACAGGCGGCCTCGGAACTCGGGTTCAGTGACCCGTTCCATTTTTCCCGCGTGTTCAAGCGCATCTACGGTGTCCCTCCAGAACACTTCATCCGCCAGTCCCGGGGACTCGAACCGTAGTCGATGGTCAATCTGAAAGGGCGCAGCCGGATCAGGACCGGTGCCCAAGAATCCACGTCACGGATTCGGCCTGAATCCGGCCGGCGGGATGGTTGCCCTTGCCCGCGAGGATTTCCTCGATCACGGACTCCTTCTTGGCGTCGTTGACCAGAAACGCAATTTTCCGGGCGGCATTGAGCAGGGGAAAGGTCATCGTGATCCGCTGTGGCGGCGGCTTCGGGCCGATGGTGGGAATCACCGAGCGCTCGGATTCCTCGAGGGCCGGTGAGCCGGGGAAGAGCGAGGCGGTGTGACCGTCGGGACCGAGGCCAAGGAGAACGAGGTCGTGCCGGTACCGGGATTCGCCCAGACGCGACGCCACGGCGTTCAGTTTCTGCTCGTACTCGGCTGCGGCCTGGTCGGGTGGCAGTTCGCCCCGTATCCGGAACACGTTGCCCTCGGGGATTGGTACGGCGCTGAACAGGGAGCGCTGGGCCATGAGAAAGTTGCTCTGAGCGTCCCCGGGCGGCACGCAGCGTTCATCGCCGAAGGTGATCTGGACCTTGGACCAATCGATGTCCGTGCCCGTGCGCGCCATTTCGGCATAGACGGCTGCGGGCGTTTCGCCACCGGCAAGAGCCAAACGGAACAGGCCGCGGATGTGGAGTGCGGCCCGGGCCTCGGCCAGAATCCAGCGGGCGGCATCGGCAGCAAATTGCGGGGCGGGAATAAGTGTGGCAGACATGGGTGGCGGGCGGAGTGTCAGGGCAGTAAACGGCAGGGGATGGAGAACTCGAGCGTGGCGGTGCCGAGTTGGAGACGCGGGAGTTCGAGCAGGGTCAGCGAAGCTTTCCTGATATGAATGGAAACGCCGCCTGTGGGATCCAGCAGATGCGCCACGAGGTTGGAAAAATCGGGTTCGTGGCCGATGAGCAGGACGGTGTCGAGGAACTGGTAGGGTTTGAGTTCCGCGAGCGCGGTGTTGGGCGACATTCCGCAGGCCAGAAACTGGCAGACCATGGCGGGGTCGGTGCCTGCGGCGGAGACGAACCCTTCGGCGGTCTGGCGGGCGCGCAGCAGTGGGCTGCAGAGGACGATGTTGGGAAGCAGTTCGTGGTTCCTGCAAAACGCCCCTACGCGCCGCGCCTGTTCGACCCCTTTTTCGGACAGGGGGCGTTCGGCGTCGGAACTGGCCACGGTTCTGGCGTCCGCGTGGCGGAGAAGGAGGAGGCGCATTTACATCACCATGCCACCATCCACGGTCAGGCACTGGCCGGTGATGTACTGGGCTTCTGCGCTGGCCAGGAAGGCAACCGCCGCCGCGATGTCCTCCGGTGTGCCGAACCGGCCCATCGGGATCTGGGCGGTGACGCCGGTCTTGATCTGATCGGGCAGAACGTCGGTCATGTCGGTGGTGATAAACCCAGGGGCAACGGCGTTGACCGTGATGCCACGGGTGGCCAGTTCGCGGGCGATGGTTTTGGTAAGCCCGATCAGGCCGGCCTTGGAAGCCGCGTAGTTGGCCTGTCCGGCGTTGCCCATCAGCCCGGCGACGCTGGCAATGTTGATGATCCGGCCGCTGCGCTGCTTGATCATGGGCCGTTCAAACGCCTGAATGAAGTTGAAGGCACCCTTAAGGTTGGTGTCGATCACGATGTCCCAGTCCGCTTCGCTCATCCGCATGGAAAGGCCGTCCCGGGTAAGCCCGGCGTTGTTCACCAGAATGTCGACCCTGGAAAAGTCGGTGAGGATGGTTTCAGCGAGAGCTTTGACGGCGGCATGGTCGGCCACGTCAATCGCGTAGGGTTTGGCGAGTCCGGCGTAGCGCGCGTTGATTTCTTCGGCAGTCCGGTTGGCATTGGACTCAGTGCGGCTGAGCACGGCAACGCGTGCGCCTTCACTGGCGAGCCGGAGGGCAATCGAGTTTCCGATGCCGCGTCCGGCACCCGTGACGACGGCGACTTGGTTGGCAAATCTCATGTGTTCTTAGAAAAAACGGACGTTTTCAGTGTGTGGAAGGATCTGAGTGGCTCAAGACTCGATCGGGGTCCATGCCGCGTTGTTGTGGCCGGAGCGGACCACGGCTTCGATGAAGGCCATGCCGCGGACGCCGTCCTCGATTTTTGGGTAATCGAGGTGGAGCGGATCGGGCTGGCGGTTTTCGAGGGTCGCCCGGATGTGGGCAGCGAAGTTCCGGTAGATGTTGGCAAACGCCTCAAGGTAGCCTTCCGGATGAGCGGGCGGGGTGCGTCCGGCAGCCGCTGCAGCCTTGGACAGGTAACCGTTGGCCGTGCGGTAGACCTGCATGGGCTGGTCGAGCCACTTGACCAACAGCGTGTTGGGTTCTTTCTGGTGCCATTCAAGGCCACCTTTTTCGCCGTAGACCCGGATGTTCAAATTGTTTTCCTCGCCCACGGAGATCTGGGAGGCATGGAGGACGCCTTTGGCGCCGCCCTCAAACCGGAGAAGGACGTTGCCATCATCGTCCAAGAGGCGGCCCTCCACAAATGTGGTGAGGTCGGCAGCGAGTTCCTTGATTTTCAGGCCGGTGATGTATTCGGCGAGGTTCTCAGCATGGGTGCCAATATCGCCGATGCAGCCTGCTGCGCCTGAGCGTTTGGGGTCGGTGCGCCAGCCAGCCTGTTTCTGGCCGGAGGCTTCGAGCCGAGTCGCAAGCCAGCCCTGAGGATACTCCACAACGACTTTCCTGATCTTGCCGAGTTTGCCCGTGTGAACCATGTCCCGGGCTTCCTTGACGAGCGGGTAGCCCGTGTAGTTGTGGGTGAGCCCGTAGAGCAGGCCGGTTTTTTTGACGAGCCCGGCGAGTTCCTTGGCCTCGGCGAGGTCAAACGTGGCGGGCTTGTCGGAGAGCACATGGAAACCGTTTTCCAATGCGAGTTTCGCAGGCGGGAAATGAACGTGGTTCGGGGTGACAATCGAGATGAAATCCATCCGTTCACCGGCAGGCAGCGCCTTTTCAGCAGCAATCATTTCCTCGAACGTCCCGTAGCAGCGGTTGGGGGGGAGATAAAAGTCGGCGCCGCTTTCTTTGGAACGCCCGGGGTCACTGCTGAATGCTCCGCAGACCAGTTCAATCTGGCCGTCGATGTTGGCTGCGATCCTGTGAACGGCGCCAATAAAGGCACCGCGGCCGCCGCCGACCATGCCCATGCGAATTTTTCTGCTCATAATAGATGTGAAAATGATAGGGGGCGCCCACGGAACAACCCTCCGGGCGATCAGGGAGCAAACACCATGAGGGGGTTTTTGGGCAAGGCAGAAGGGAGTTGGCGCCCAGAGAGAAGCCGAACCGTCGGGGTATTAGGGTCGAATGGTGCCTCGATTAAAAGGTGGGCTCGTGACGGAGAAGCATTTTAAGCACTTCACCAGAGGAAACCCGGGGACAGACCACGAACGCCTAGGGTATATTGTGATTTATGGGAGCTGTGGGGAGCTGTGGGGACAGACCACGGTTTTGCGCGCTCGCCGTTGGTTCGCCGCGGGTGGGCCCTCTGGCATTGGTGGGCCTGCTGGCCAGACGTCAAATAACTCCGGCAGCCTGAAACTGGGGACAGACCACAGTTTTGGGGGGCAGACCATGGTTTTTGCGGGGAGAGGCCACGGTTTTTGCTTCACCGGAGGAAAGTCGGGGACAGACCACGAACGCCTGGGCACGAACGCCTGGGGACAGACCACGGTTTTGCGCAGTGGAAGTTCCAGCCAGTGGAAGTTCCAACGAGACCTTGGATGCGTGTTTTGGCGCCTTGGTCGCGGCAACAGGTCCGTTAGCGCGGTGTCTCACGCGAAAAAACGGTGCCTGAACGGTGTCCGGACCTGCCGCCAACCTCGAACCAGCCAAAATCCGGGCAGCACAAAAAAGGCGAACAACGTTCGCCTTTTTTGTGCTTTTGTCTGGCTGCTTTTAGTTCAACCGGCAGCCGCCGGTTTACGTCTTCCGGGAAAACGCTTCCGGAACAGTGATCGCCTGTTTCCTCACCGGCCCGAGCACCGCAATGCCAGGCAGATCCACCCCCACAGGCTGCAGCGCCCCTTTCTTGCGCCGCGCTCCAAATTGCCCTCGGTACCTCTCAAACACTTCCTCCACAAAATCCTCGCTCCCCACCGCCAGGCCCTCCGTAAAATACAGGTTCCGGCACCGGGACGCCTCAAACGCACTCAGCTTGCCTCCCTTGCGAAGCACCTCCTCAACCCGTTCCGGATCAATCCCCAAACGCCCCCCAGTCCCGTCCTCCGAAGGTTCCCTCGCCTCCCCCTTCTCGAACAAATACATCCGGTACCGCTCCAACGCCCGGTGCATTTCCTGTTCGGGCGTTTCCCCCGACCTGGGCGAATCCAGACATTCCATCACAATCTTTCTGATTCCCTCCAACGCCTGCACACCGCCGCGCATTGCCGCCCCGTACCCGGACCACTGATAGTCCCCAGGATCCTCCACCATCCCAGCACGGACCGGGTTCAGGTCCACATAGGCGGAAACCAACGGGACCACCCGCTCGGTGTTCTCCAGTTGCACGCTCCGGTAACGCCCCTCCCAGAGCGTACC
>CAIURC010000006.1 GCA_903901425.1 uncultured Spartobacteria bacterium
CGAGACCCACCTTGGCTTTGAACTCGGAACTATGGCGGCGGCGCTTGGCTTTCATCGTGGTTATTTCGGTTGGTTTTCCCACCCACCACACGCCAATTTTGATAGCTTACGCTCTGGCCCAGTTTTCGGGGTCCACCATAGTGACGGCACCCAGCAGCTCTCCGTTTATAATGGAAACGGGCTGCTGACCCAGATCGAAAACCGCTCCGTTACCAACCAGATCGTGAGTGCGATGAGCCTCGGCTACAATGCCGCAGGCGAACTCAAGACGCGGTCCGACAACGCGGGCACGACCACCCGTTTCGCCTACGATTCCGCAGGCCGGCTTCAGGAATTGATCGATGACGCCGGGACCCATCAGTACACCTATCAGGGCAATCTCCTCGCCCGGGAAACCGTCTCCGCCGGTTCCCTGGCCGGATACAGCCTCGAACTGGCTTATGATCAGGCCGGACGCAGACAACGGCGTGTGTTGAGTCTCGGCCAGATTTCCGTGGCCGATCTGGAGTACACCTATGCCGAGGACCAGCTCCAGCAGCTCGAGGACCGGCTCCCAGACGGAGTTCAGGTCCGGTACACCTACGAACCCGGGACCGGCCGCATCGTGGAACGGACCGTCCGAAGCGGTGCCACCCTGTTTCTCCAGGAAAGCCGGGCGTGGTCCGAGGGGCGGCTCGCAACCATCCAAACCCGGCGCGGCGATGGCACGGTGGTGGCCGGATACGGCTGGGGATACGACGCTCAGGGCCGGCGCACCACGCGCACCCTTGATTCAGGCGAGACATGGGAGTACGAATACAACCGGAGGAACGAAGTGACCCGAGGGATCAAAAAGCAGGGTGCAAACCCCTTGGCCGGCTACGATTTCGGGTATGGCTATGACGGCACGGGGAACCGGCGCTCGGGGACCCGTGGCGGCGAACCGAACCCAGGGCATGTCGCGCATGTGTTTGTCGAAGCCGAGCCGGGTGTGACGAGCGTGGAAGCCGATGTGCCCCAGGGGAACACCACGGCCCGGGTCAACGGGGTCCGGCAGGGGAACCAGTTTTATTTAAAGCTCCCAGTGGGTTGGGGCAACCGGGTGGACGTGGAGTTTCGGTCGGTCCGAGCCAATGGGTTGGGGCAGCCCGAGTTTTTTCGGACCCTCAAACAGCCGGTATCAGTGCCCGAGGTGCGCTGGACGTACACCTGGGACGCCCAGGACCGGTTGAAGGCCATGGAAACCGATCCGGCCGACGTGTCCAAGGGTGCGGAACGGCGGCGTTTGGAGTTCGTGTATGACGCGCGGGGTCGGCGGGTGATCAAACGGGTGCAAAGCGGATGGACCGGGCTGGCGTACAGCCGGGTGGAGGAACGGCGGTTTGTGTACGACGAAGGCTGGAACGTGCTCGGGGAAACGGTGTCTGTGAACGGAGCGGCACCGGTTCTGGACCGGCGCTACGTCTGGGGCCTCGATCTGTCGGGAACCGAGACGGGCGCGGGCGGAGTCCACGGGTTGGTGGCTGCGGTGAGGCCCGGTGCGCCAGCGGGTGCCCGTCGGGAACTGCCTGTGTATGACGGGAACGGAAACGTGTGGTGACGGAGGCCGGGGAAGTGTCGGCGCGGTACGAGTACGGGCCGTTTGGGGAGGAGATCACGCGGCGCGGCGTGGGGGCGCAGCCGTACCGGTTTTCAACCAAGTGCCACAACGAGGAAACGGGCCTTTTGTACTACGGGCACTACGCGCCCCGCTGGGGCCGCTGGCTGAGCAAAGACCCCATCGGGGAACGGGGCGGGGTGAATCTGTATGGGATGGTCGGAAATGATCCGTTGAATTATATCGATTGCCTTGGATTGGCGCGGAGAACCTGCCAGTGTGACACAAAAGCGGTCAATAGCAAGGGACAGGAAATGTCGCAGAAGGCTGTCCAAATGACGCTCGCAGATATGAATCAGTTGCCTCCTTGGGCGGATCGGAAAACCTCGACTGGCCGAGAGTATGGGGGCCGGATCTGCTGTAACGTGAAGACCGGGTCAGTCAACGCCACGGGTCCGATCCCTGGGCCTTGGAAACGAGTAGGTTTAACACGGGTGGGAGAGGGCGTTGATCCGAAGGAAGCAGCTGCATGCTCGACACTCGGCGATGGATGGCAGGATGCCGGATACTATCATTCCCATCCCTCAGGGAGCACCCAGTTCAGCGTAGATGATGTCATATGGATGAACAGCCAAGGAGGGGGATGGCCGCTTTTTCTTGGAACGACAGGGGGAGATACTTTCCGTATGGATCCCACAAAGACCACCGTCTCGACGCAGTATGGCCCTGTTCCAAACATGGGTTGGGGAGATGTGAACCAGATCGGCACTGGTGGAGGTGAGACGCCGGTGCAATTTCCATACCGGTGATGAATATCTCGCTACATAGGTTCCTACTGAGAAGCTTTCGGGCGGGGTTAATAGTTGGTCTTTTCTGGGTGGCGTGGACGTGCGAGGCGGCTTCGAGTTTCATGGACATTCGAATCGAGCAAGTCCGGGCTCACGATCAGCCGCTTCCCATCGTATTGGAAGACATCGCTACCCAGTTGCGGCGAAAGGGAGGCGATGAAGCGGGCTTTAGAGGGTTTGCTATCGCCATTCCTGATGCGGCATCAAAGCGAGTGACAATCGATCTCAAGGGGGTGCCAGCGGGGAAGGCGTTTTATTATATCGCCCGATTGGCTGATGCGCGAGCTGTTGAGTTCGATGGCTTTGTGGCGATACTGCCAGTGGATATCCTTGATGGGTATGATACTACCAAGGTTTACGAGATGTCCGATCCGTTGTTGGCGTTCTTCGGAAACCAAAAGAGTCCAAGCCCCGATGTGATAGGAACACGGTTGCGCAAGGCTGGAATCCGTTTAGAAGCCGATACAGAGATCAAAGTGACTTCCAACGGGCATTTGCTTATCAGATTGCCGTCAACTGAAGCGTCTCTGCTGGATGCGCTGGTGGTTCTTGTGAATAGAGGGATGCGCATTGAGTGATCCTTGCGCCCTTGCTGGCGTCGGCGCTGTTCCGCTGGCGCGAGTCGCGAAGCATCTTTGCAGCCTGTGGCAGAGGGAACAGCTAGACAACGCGCAGCCGATTCAGTGTCAATGTGCACCCCAAAATCACCGACCCTGAGATGCGGTTTTGATACACAGCCATCACACAACACCTTAAGAAAGTGAACTCTCGCCTCCGAGACCGTCTCCAATGGGCCGCTGGCCGGCTACAGCCTCGCCCTAACCTATGACCAGACCGGCCGCAGACAACGGCGTGTGGTGAGCGTGGGACAGATTCCCGTGGCCGATCTGGGGTACACCTACTCCGAGGACCAGCTCCAGCAGCTCGAGGACCGTCTCCCCGACGGCGTCCAGACCCGGTACACCTACGAAACCGGGACCGGCCGCATCGTGGAACGGACCGTCCGAAGCGGTGCATCCCTGCTTCTCCGGGAAAGCCGGACTTGGTCCGAGGGCCGACTCGCAACCATCGAAACCCGGCGCGGCGATGGCACGGTGGTGGCCGGATACGGCTGGGGATACGACGCTCAGGGCCGGCGCACCACGCGCACCCTTGATTCAGGCGAGGCATGGGAGTACGAATACAACCGGAGGAACGAAGTGATCCGGGGCATCAAAAAGAACGGCGCCACCCCGTTGGACGGCTACGATTTCGGGTATGGTGGGATCGGGAACCGGCGCTCGGGGACCCGCGGCGGCGAACCGAACCCAGGGCATGTCGCGCATGTGTTTGTGGAAGCCGAGGCGGGTGTGACGAGCGTGGAAGCCGATGTGCCGCAGGGGAACACCACGGCCCGTGTCAACGGGGTCCGGCTGGGGAACCAGTTTTATTTGAAGCTCCCAGTGGGTTGGGGCAACCGGGCGGAGGTGGAGTTTCGGTCGATCCGAGCCAATGGGTTGGGGCAACCCGAGTTTGTGCGGACCCTGAAACAGCCGGTGTCGGTTCCCGAGGTGCGCTGGACGTACACCTGGGACGCCCAGGAACGGTTGACGGCCATGGAAACCGATCCGGCCGACGTGTCCAAGGGGGCGGAACGGCGGCGCC
>CAIURC010000007.1 GCA_903901425.1 uncultured Spartobacteria bacterium
AGATGACCAGGAGCAGACGATCCATCAGGGAGGGCCAGATTACGTACCGAAAAGCCAATTGCAAACCGTTGGTGAGCCGCTTTGGGGAACCCGAATTGACTCAAATGAAAAGACACCGAGCGGGTGTCTTGGATTGGGAGCGAAAGGATACGTTGCCTCAATGAAAAGGACACCGTGGGGAGGTGCCCTTAAAAATGAGTCAAAAGAGTCGTCAGGAAGTGCTTCAAGAGGCCCGGGAACGCTATCGCCATCGAGGGAGGAAAGGCAGGAGCCGGTTGCTGGACGAGGTGTCCGCGCTGTGCGGATACGAGCGCAAATACGCGATGAAGGTCTTGGGCGGCAAACGGCCGATAGCCGGTTCGGGCCGACAGCGCGGCGGCTCGAAGTCTGTCTACGGGGAGGCTGAGAGGAGGGTGCTCAAGGAGATCTGGCTGGCAGCCGAGCAGCCCTGCGGCAAGCGTTTGAAGGCGGCCCTCGGGGTGTGGTTGCCACACTACGAGCAGGAGTTTGGGCGGTTGGAGGAACGCCTCATGGGGAGGCTGGAGAGCCTCAGCGCGGCAACCATCGACCGTTTGCTTGCGCCCTGCCGCGTGACCCTTGGAAAAAGAAACCGGTGCGGCACCCGGCCCGGGACACTGCTGCGCAAGGAGATCCCCGTGCGCACCGAGCACTGGGATGTGGCGGGACCCGGATGGGTGGAGGCGGATACGGTGGCCCACTGCGGGGAGTCGATGGAAGGGGACTTCTGCTGGAGCCTGACGGTGACGGACGTGCACACCCAGTGGACGGAGACAAGGGCGGTTTGGAACAAGGGCCAACACGCTGTGCGGCAGAGGATTGCGGAGATCGAGGCGGCGCTGGCTTTTCCCATTCTCGGGTTCGACAGCGACAACGGGGGCGAGTTCCTCAACTGGCATCTGGCGGACTATTTCCTCAAACGGCCCAAGCCCGTGGCGTTCACCCGTTCGCGCCCCTACCACAAGAACGACAACGCCCGGGTCGAGCAGAAGAACTGGACGCATGTGAGGCAACTGGTGGGCTACGGCCGCTTGGGGGAACCCGCCCAGGCGGAGCTCTTGAACGAGCTCTATGCGCGGGAATGGAGTCAATTCCGGAACTTCTTCTGCCCTGCGATGAAGCACATCCGCACGGAGGTGGAGGGAAGCCGCAAGAAGCGTGTGTATGACAAGCCGGCGACGCCCTTTGAGAGGCTCAAGGCGTCGGGGCAAGCCGATCCGAAGAAGATCGAATGTCTTGAGCGGGTGAAGGCGGCACTCAACCCCTTCAAGCTCAAGAGAGCCATTGAGCGCAAGCTGAGGAGAGTGCTCCAACTCCGGCGCGTCCCCGGGCGTGCGGCGGCGTAGCAGCGGAAATCGCGCAGCTTCAAAACGGCCCTTTTCCAGTCGCCCTACGGGCTCCTTCCTGAGGGCCGTTTTGAAGCAAAATCCCACGCCATTCCGGGTGGGCTATTGGGACGCATTCAAAGCCCCTGTTATTTTTCTCCCCGGTGTCTTTTTTGATTGAGGCAACACGAGCCTTACCGCTGAGGGCTCTCATTAAACCCGCTCCGTAGAGAAAACCGGGTCCGCCGGGGAAACCCCGTTGCCTATGAAGGCCGGTGCGAACCGAATCGTGTCCCGGGCATCACACAGAGCTCCTCGCGACAACGCCGGACATCCACCAACTGCACCCATTGCAACCCCAGCACGATCCGCTGACGCATCCCGCGCTGGGGGATTTCCAATGGCAACCGATACACAGGGATCGCC
>CAIURC010000008.1 GCA_903901425.1 uncultured Spartobacteria bacterium
CTTGGGAGATTCAGTGGATTGTTCCCTTCTCGCAGAACTCGATTCTGAACCGGATCGGCACCGGCCTCAAAGCTGTACTCGGGATGGCAGTAGCATCAGGAATGATCTGGTGGTTTCGAAGGAAACGACCGGGAGCAACTCGAAAATGCAAAAGCTTGTGAATTTTTTCACAAATTGCGCTTGCTCCGTTTCTTACCCGGTCCCTAACGTCAGGTGCCCGCCGCACACGGGCTTCTCATGGCCCTCTCCACACACGATTTCTCTGCCCCGGACACACTCGCCAAAGCCCACGCCGGCGCCGAACAGGCCACCACCGATCTTCTCGGCGAAAAACTCGTCCTCAACATGGGGCCGTCCCACCCGGCAACCCATGGCGTGCTCCGCCTGGTGCTGGAGATGGACGGTGAAATCATCACCAAAGCCACTCCGGACATCGGCTACCTGCACCGGGGCGATGAGAAGATCGCTGAAAACATGCATTACAACCAGTTCGTTCCCTACACGGACCGGTTGGATTACCTCGCGCCGCTGGCCAACAACGTGGCCTATGCTCTGGCGGTGGAAAAGCTCATGGGCTGGACGCTCCCGCCCCGGGGCCAAGCGATCCGCGTGATTTGCTGTGAACTGGCCCGGATTTCCTCCCACCTGCTCGGCACTGGGTGCATGGCCATGGACACCGGGGCAATGACGGTGTTCCTGTATACATTTACGGAACGCGAAAAGATTTACAACCTGTGCGAAATGCTTTCCGGGGCACGGTTCACGACCAGTTACACCAGGGTCGGAGGCCAGACCCGGGACATTCCCGAAGGGTTCATTCCCGCGCTAAACCATTTCCTGGATGAACTGCCGGCAGTCATCGACGAGGTCGACAGCCTTCTGACTCGGAACCGGATCTTTGTGGACCGGAGCCGGGACGTCGGGGTGATCACCCGGGAGCAGGCCATTGGTTTTGGGCTTTCCGGCCCGAACCTGCGGGCATCTGGCGTCGATCACGACCTGCGCAAGCGCCAACCGTACTTGGGGTACGAGACCTACGAATTTGAAGTCCCTATCGGTTCTGTGGGTGACTCCTATGACCGCTACCTGTGCCGCATGGAAGAGATGCGTCAGTCCGTCCGGATCCTCCGGCAAGTGGTGGCGAAACTTCCCGATGGTCCGATCAACGTCGAGGACTCCAAGAATTTTGCGCCGCCGAAGACAACGGTTCTGACCAAGATGGAGGAACTCATCCATCACTTCATCCTGCACACGGAGGGGCCGGATGTGCCTGTGGGCGAGGTTTACTTTGGAGCGGAAAACCCGAAGGGTGAACTGGGATTTTACATTCAGTCCAAGGGCGGCGGCACGCCGCACCGGATGAAGATCCGATCCCCCTCGTTTGTCAACCTGAGCGTCCTCCCCACGATTCTTCCGGGGCACATGATGAGTGACGTGGTCACCATCCTCGGGTCGCTCGACTTTGTGATGGGAGAATGCGATCGCTAACCCCCATGCTGGTTGCAGCCGCTTCCCTTCCCGGGCTCAGCGCCTGTGATCGGCGAATCACCAATTCCAACATCGCGGTCGTCAACCGTGAGTTTGAACGGGGAGAAAAGGGGTCCGGCGGGGTCACGCCCAAGGAAGTGGAGTCCGTGCTTGGCCCGCCCAAGTCGGTGACCGTGAAGACCCTTTCCCTTGAGACCCAGAAGAAAGAGGTTGAGATCGTCCGTTACTATTACGAGCAGGATGGCCAGCTTTTGGAGCTGCACTTCCTCGACAACAAATTGATTTCCCGGATCCCTTCCTTGAACCCGCAACAACCGGCAGCTGGAACCAAAACTCCGTCCCAAACCCCATGACGATTCCGCCTGATCTTCTCGCCCGGATTGAAGAGGCCATCTCCCATTACCCGGTCTCCAAACGCAGCGCATCGCTTCCCCTGCTCCATCTCTGGCAGGAACACTTCGGATTTGTTTCCGACGAGGGCGTTTCATGGATCGCCAAAAAGTTGGATCTGGCGCCTATCAATGTGCTGGAACTGGTGACCTTTTACCCGATGTTCCGGAGGCAGCCTGCGGGCGCCACCCATATCCGGGTCTGCAGAACCCTCTCCTGCTCCATGGCAGGCAGTTACCAACTGCGGGATGAAATCGCTCGGGTGGCTGGGATCGATATCGACCGCTGGAAAAACGAGTTCTACGGACATCCCCACGGCGACTCCTCCAAATCCCACTCTCCGGAGAAGCTGACCGGCCATGCCGTTCACAACTCCGGCCACGGCAACCCGGTGGCAGTGAGCGCCGATGGACGCTTTTCGGTCGAGTTTGTCGAGTGCTTGGCCAGTTGCGGCTCGGCGCCCGTCGTCATGGTGAACGACCTATTCAAGGAAAACGTGAGCCTGGCGGATGCTCCGAGTCTTCTAACCCTGAAACGTTCCGATGCCACGCTCCCCAAGGTGCGCCCGCCGCATCCCCGGGAAAAACGGGTGGTTTTCGCCAACATTGACCGGGAAGGCTGGACCAACGACATCGAGTGCTATTTGGACCACGGGGGGTACGCCGACCTCAAGAAGGCGCTGAAGATGAAGCCCGAGGAGATTGTCAACGAGGTCAAGGCCAGCGGCCTCAGGGGCCGCGGCGGCGCCGGCTTTCCGACGGGGGTCAAATGGGGGTTCATCAAACATGGCGGCCCGAAACCGACCTACCTGATCTGCAACGCCGACGAATCCGAGCCCGGCACGTTCAAAGACCGCTACATCATCCACCAGGACCCCCACCAACTCCTGGAAGGCATGATCATTTCCTGTTACGCCGTCGGCGCCAAGCTTGCCTATCTCTACATTCGCGGTGAATTCCCCGAAGGCGCCCAGATCCTCGAACGCGCGCTCGCGGAGGCCAGGCGACGCGGTTTCCTTGGGAAAAACATTCTCGGTTCAGGTTTCGATTGCGAAATCTACGTGCACCGGGGCGCGGGCGCATACATTTGCGGTGAAGAAACCGGCCTGATCGAGTCGCTGGAGGGCAAACGCGCCTATCCCCGGATCAAGCCCCCGTATTTCCCGGCTGTCCTCGGCCTGTACCAGTGTCCGACCATCGTGAACAACGTCGAAACCCTGTGCGACGTGAAGCACATTGTCCGGATGGGCGGCGCGGAGTACGCCAAGATCGGGCGCCCAAACAACACCGGCACCCGGATCCTGTGTGTGAGCGGCGACGTTGTCCGGCCTGGATACTACGAGGTGGAGGTCGGGAGCCTGACCATGGGCGAACTCATCCACGAAGTGTGCGGCGGCCTCCGAGAAGGGCGCTCGCTCAAGGCGGTTATCCCGGGGGGATCCTCGGCCAAAGTCTTGCGCGCAGGCGAAAAATTCAAGGTCAAGGACCGGGAACTCGCGCTTGAAGACATCCCGATGGATTTCGACACGCTTGCTGCGTGCGGGTCGATGGCGGGGTCTGGAGGCGTGATCGTCATGGACGACTCTAGGGACATGGTCGAGACCCTCAACAACATCAACGAATTCTACGCGCATGAGTCCTGCGGCCAGTGCACACCCTGCCGGGAAGGATCGCTCTGGATGAAAAAAATCACCGACCGACTCATTGCCGGAGGCGGTGTCAGTTCCGACCCCAAACTTCTCAAAAACGTGGCGGACAATATCGCCGGAAAAACCATCTGCGCCTTTGGGGAAGCGTGCTCCTGGCCCACCCAGAGTTTCCTCGCGAAATTCAGCGACGAATTCTCGGCACGCGCCGAAAAACCGCTTCCTCCCCCCATGCCTCCGGAGTACACGGCTGACGAACTGGCCTCCGGAAACCCAATTCCTGCCGTGCCCGCCCCGCGCCACACTGGCCGCGAGTTCATGGCTCCGGCCGCCACCCGCTAGACCCGATGAGCACTGCATCTCCCATCCCGATGGTCAACGTCCAGATCGACGGCACTTGGCTCCAGTTCCCCAAAGGCACCAAAGTCATTGAGGCCTGTTCTCAGGCCCAGAAGTTTGTGCCTCGGTATTGCTACCACCCCAAGCTCAGCACCCCAGGCAACTGCCGGATGTGTCTGGTGGAAATCGGGATGCCGAAAATGTCTCCAGACCGGCAACCGGTTCTGGGTCCGGACGGCAAGCCGGAGATCGCATGGATTCCAAGGCCGCAGATTTCCTGTGCGCAGGAGGTGTCCGAGGGGATGGGCGTGCGGACGGACTCGGCGATGGTGCGCGAATGCCGTCAGGGCGTGATGGAGTTTCTGCTAATCAACCATCCGCTCGACTGCCCAATTTGCGACCAGGCCGGCGAATGCCGTCTCCAAGAATTCTCCGTGGAATACGGTCAGGGCCAGTCCCGGTTCTTGGAGCGGAAGGTGAAGAAACCCAAGAACGTGGAACTCGGACCCCGGGTGACCTTGGACGCGGAGCGCTGCGTGCTTTGTTCCCGCTGCATCCGGTTCATGAAGGAAGTGGCCAAGGACGATGTCCTCGGTTTTGTAGATCGGGGCAGTTTCTCCACGATTGCATGTCATCCGGAGCGGACGCTCGACAGCAACTACTCGCTCAACACCGTGGATATCTGCCCGGTGGGCGCGCTGACTTCTACCGATTTCCGGTTCAAGATGCGGGTCTGGTTCCTGAAAGAAACCCGGACGATCGATGTGAACGACGGGTTGGGCTGCAACATCACCGTGGGCGCCCGTGAAAACAAGGTGCACAGGGTCACGCCCCGGGAAAACAACGACGTGAACGGCGTTTGGATCCCGGATTCGCATCGCCTGAATTTCAAGTACCTCACCGCCCCGGAGCGCATTACGGAGCCTCAGGTCAAGGGTCAGGCCGTGGATTGGCGCAGTGCGGTGGCGATTGCTGCAGATCTGATCCGCTCGATCCCCTCCTCCGCCGCAGCCGTCATTGGTTCTGCCCGGATGACCAACGAGGAACTTTTCCTCTGCAAAAACCTCATCCAGACGCTGGGAGCAGGCGATCGGCACGATGTGGTCCCCCGGATTGGCGAACCGGACGGGATTTTGATTCCCGCAGACCGCAACCCAAACACCACGGGCGCCGTGGCGCTCGGAGTGGCGGCACCCGAACCCGGTTCCAGACTTGCCTCGATTGCCGCCGGAGTCCGCTCCGGCCAGATCCGTCTGCTGGTCTGCTTTGAAGATGCCACCCTGCTGGGACTCACCGAATCTGAACTGGCGCGGTGCACGATCATCGCCACCGGCATTCTTCCCAACGCCACCACGCGTCAGGCAGCGGTTCTGTTTCCGTCGAGTGGCTCGTTTGAAAAGCGGGGTTCCATGATCAACATCCAGAACCGGCTCCAGCGCCTGAACCGTGCTGTGCAGGCTCCGGGCCAGTGTCGGGACGACTGGGAGATTCTCCGCGACCTTGCTGTGGCGCTGGGTTCCTCTCAGAAACCCTCCACTCTGGAAGAGGTCTTCGCGAAGATGGCCTCCGAACACCCCGCGTTTGCCGGGCTCAACCTCGGAAAGATCGGTGATCTCGGCATTCCGCTTGCAGGGATTTCCGCGGCACCGGCGACTGCAACCCTCAGCTAGGCGTTTTCATGGACTTCCTGAATTCAATCCCTTGGTTCCTGATGGCCACCTCACTGGCCAAGACGATCTTCCTCGTGTTTCTGGTGGTGCTCCCGATGGTGAGCTACACGGTGTACGCGGAGCGCCGGGTGAGCGCCCTGATTCAAGACCGTCTGGGGCCGAACCGGACCGGGTTCCCGCTGACACTTCTGGGCTTTAAGAAAGATTTCTCCCCGTTCCTTGGGGGGCTGGGCCAGCCGGTTGCAGATGCTGTCAAGTTCCTCCTCAAAGAGGATCTGACCCCTGGCCACGTCAACAAACCTTACTTCTGGCTTGCCCCGTGTTTGGCCATGATGCCCGCGTTGGTGACCCTCAGTGCCATCCCGTTCGGAAGCGAGTTCATGGGGGTCAAGATGGTGATTGCCGACATCAACGTCGGTCTCCTGTTCATGTTCGCCATTTCGAGCGTGGGCGTTTACGGGATCGTTCTGGCGGGCTGGGCCTCCAACTCAAAGTATCCGTTCCTCGGCGGAATCCGGAGCAGTTCCCAGATGATCAGCTACGAGCTGTGCATGGGGTTGAGCGCGGTCCCCGTCCTCCTCATCGCTGGGTCCACTGGACTCTCCAAAATTGTCGATTTCCAGGTCCGCGAAGGCTGGCTTCTGGCCCCGTTCACCGATGGAAACCTTTCCCTGCGCGAGCTCCTGCTTTGGGTTCCAGTCGGAGTCGCTTTCATCACATTCACCATTTCGATGTTTGCGGAAACCAACCGGCTTCCCTTCGACTTGCCGGAGTCTGAAACCGAGTTGGTTGCTGGGTACCACACCGAGTATTCCTCGATGAAGTTCGCGCTCTTCTTTCTGGGCGAATACACCGCCATGATCGCAGGCTCCGCTTTGATTGTGGTGCTGTTCCTGGGCGGGTGGCATGTTCCCTTCATGCCCGATGGCCGGGCCGGCTGGGTGTGGGGCCTGCTCAATATTGGCACCTTCTTTGCCAAAGTGGCCGGGCTCCTCTTCTTCTTCATCTGGGTGCGCTGGACACTCCCCCGGTTCCGCTACGACCAACTCATGAAACTGGGCTGGCTCTACCTTTTTGAAATTGCGCTGGTCAATATTTTCCTCACCGCCGGAATCCTAGCCCTCTGCAAGTAACACGCGCCATGGCATACACCGTCCCACGCCCCAAGCTGACCTTCGCGGAAAAGATCTACCTTCCCAGCATCGTGGCTGGGTTGGCCATCACCTGGAAACACCTCAAGAGGATGCTGACCGGCCAGACCAAGGTCGTCATGCAGTACCCGGAGGAAAAGTGGGACGCCCACATGCCCGAACACTACCGGGGCGCGCCCACCTTGGTGACGGATGAGCACGGCCGCGAACGCTGTGTGGCCTGTCAGCTCTGCGAGTTCATCTGTCCGCCGCGCGCCATCCGGATCACCCCGGGTGAACTGCCCACCGAAAGCGAGTTTTCTAAGGTGGAAAAATACCCCGCCGGATTCGAAATCGACATGATCCGGTGCATCTATTGCGGGATGTGCGAGGAAGTCTGCCCGGAACAAGCGATCTTCCTCCGAAAAGACTACGCCATTACAGGCACCTCGAGGGCTGAAATGCTCCACGACAAAACCAAGCTGTACGAAATGGGGGGCGTTTTTGACGGCCTCATCCACAAGTGGAACCCGGACAAGTAAACCCAGATAAACGCCTGCCTTCATGTCTCCCTTTCTCTTCTGGTTTTTCGCGCTCCTGATGCTCGGCTTTGGCGTCAGCGTGGTGATCAACCGCAACCCCGTGGCCAGCGCGCTGAGCTTGGTGGCCTCTTTTCTCTGCCTCGCAGCGCTCTTTGTCGGGCTCAACGCGTTCTTCATCGCGGTGATTCAGGTGCTGGTTTATGCGGGCGCCGTGATGGTGCTCTTCCTCTTCATCATCATGTTGCTCGACCTCAGGGCCGAACAGCGCCGCCGGTTCAACTTGGTGGCGCTCGGTGGGGGAACATTGGTCACCTTGGGCTTGGTGGCCGAATTGGCTTCGGTTCTGAACCGGTTTCCTCTCGGACGGAACCCATTTCCCCCGCTCCAAGGGTCGGCTGTTGACGACGTGCGCGAGGTTGGGATGACCCTTTTCTCCACCCACAACCTACCCTTCCAGATCACGGGCGTGTTGATTCTTGTGGCCACCATCGGCGTGGTCGTCCTTTCCAAACGGGAACTGAACTAAATGAGCGTCACCCTCAATCACTACCTCTTTGCCAGCGGCATCTTGTTTGCCATCGGCTTCTCCGGAGTGCTGCTCCGGCGGAACATCCTCACCATCTTCATGTGCCTGGAGTTGATGCTCAACGCTGCGAACCTCTCGCTTGTGGCGTTTTCGCGCTTCAATGTTTCGCCGACGGGACTCCCCAACTACAACGCCCAGATCCTCGTGTTCTTCATCATCACCGTGGCAGCCGCGGAGGTCGCCGTGGGTCTGGCGATCATTGTCTCCCTGTTCAGGGCGCGGCAGACCACTCACGTCGAGGACGTCAACAGCCTCAAGTTCTAACCTCATGGACCCGAAACTTCCTTGGTTTGTTCTCCTCTGCCCGCTGCTCAGCGCAGCCCTGATCCAACTGGTTCTCCGCAGAAAACACTCCCTTGCCGCCGGTATTTCCGTCCTCTCTGCCTTTGCCGGCCTCCTTGCCGCCGTTGGGATCTGGTTTTCGGGAATGCCCCCTGCCCCCCTCCAAATCCCGTGGATTCAAGTCGGCGACGCGCTCCAAGTTCCCATCGGCCTCCTGATTGATCCCCTGAGCAAGATCATGCTTCTGGTGGTCACCGGAGTGGGTGCGCTGGTCCACCTGTATTCCCTGGTCTACATGGCGGGCGACGAATCCAAGGGCCGGTTTTTCGGCAATCTCTCCCTGTTCATGTTCTCGATGCTCGGCATCGTTCTGGCGGACAACTTCGCGATGATGTTCATCTTCTGGGAACTGGTGGGGGTGAGCAGTTACCTCCTCATCGGCCATTGGTTCACCAAGGACTCTGCTGCGGCCGCCGCCAACAAAGCGTTTCTCACCAACAGGATCGGCGACTTCGGGTTCATGCTCGGCATCTTGCTGATCTGGAGCGCCACCGGCACCGTGGTTTTCGGTGAGATCGCAACCAAGTCCGCAGCGATTCCTGCCTCCCTCCTCACCGCGGGTGTGCTTCTGGTTTTCTGTGGCGCGGTCGGCAAAAGCGCCCAACTTCCACTCCACGTCTGGCTCCCGGATGCGATGGAAGGGCCGACCCCGGTTTCTGCACTGATCCATGCCGCCACGATGGTGGCAGCCGGTGTGTACATGCTCGCGCGGATCTCGTTCCTCGTCACACTGAGCCCTGCGGCACAGACCGTGATTGCTTGGGTCGGCATCCTTACGGCCGTGTTTGCGGCTCTGCTGGCCACCCAGCAGGACGACATCAAGCGGATCCTCGCGTACTCGACCCTCTCCCAACTGGGATACATGGTCTCCGCCATCGGCCTGGCCGCCCCGGGGGCCGCCATGTTCCACCTCTTCACCCATGCATTTTTCAAGGCGCTCCTGTTCTTGGGAGCGGGCGCAGTCATCCACGGGTTGCACCACGAACAGGACATCTGGCGCATGGGCGGATTGTCCAAGCGGATGCCCCTCACGTTCCTGACGTTCGCGCTCGGCTATCTTGCGCTCATTGGTTGCCCCGGACTGAGCGGGTTCTTCTCCAAGGACCTCATCCTCGCCGCCGCGTGGCAGTACAACAAGGCCCTCTTCGGTCTGGGCATCCTGACCGCCGGTCTTACCGCCTTCTACATGACCCGCTTGTTTGTGGTCGCGTTCCTCGGGACACCCCGGTCTGAGTCCGCTGCCCACGGGCACGATGGGCCCTTGGCCATGACGCTTCCTCTGCTGGTCTTGGCGGTTCCTTCCGTTGCCGCCGGTTGGCCCGCGGTACAGAACGCAGCCATGGGTGCCTCTTACGCGGCTGCGCTCCACCACCTCCACGAGTCCGCCTCCAACATCGTGATCATTCTCGCAACGGGCGCGTTCCTCGGCGGAGCCGGTTTGAGCGCCCTGATTTATTCCAGGGCGACCCGGGACCCGATTTCAATCCCACCGCTGAGATCCAAACTTTACGTCGACGAAATCTACGCGGCCCTCATTGCAGCCACTCAGGAACTTGGAGCCCAAATGGCCTCGTGGTTTGACCGCTGGATACTGGATGGCCTGATTGTGCGCGGCCTGAGCGGCCTGACTTGGGGGTTCGGATACACGCTGCGCTTCCTCCAAGTGGGCAACCTCCAAGCCTACTCCTTCCTTTTCGGTCTGGGTGTCGTGGCCCTGATTTATCTGGCCGTGCTTCGCTGAACCCCGCATTTCTTCTTTCTCCAAACCCAACTCCTGCCGAACGAGGCGACATTTACCGTGCTTAACCTTCTCCTCTTTCTCCCTCTGCTGGCCGCAACCGCAATTGGTTTTGGCTCCCCTGCCCGCAAGACCGCGATTGCCGCCTCTTTTGGGATGTTGGCCACGGCATTGGCGCTCCTGTTTCAGTACGACCGTGGCAATCCGGGGTTCCAGTTCGTCTCGTCAGTTTCCGTGCTGCCCGCATGGGACCTGAAATACCTCCTTGCCGCCGATGGATTGAGCCTCCTTCTGCTCCTGCTGACCGCGGCGGTCACCCTGAGCGCGGTCTGGGTGAGCCCCACCGACCCGGTACGGCCCCGCCTTTTTTACGCCAGCCTTCTTCTGATCTCGGCCGGGGCCGTGGGCGCATTTGCCTCGCAGGATCTTTTCTTCTTCTACGCGTTCCATGAACTTGCGCTGATCCCGACCTTCCTGCTTCTCGGGATCTGGGGCACCGGGGAACGTCACACAGCGGCATGGAAAATCACCATTTATCTGGCCGTGGGCAGCTTCATTCTGCTGATCGGACTGGTGGACCTCTACCATGCGCTTCCTTCGGAGTTCAGGACGTTTGACATGATCAAGCTCCAGAAGCTCGCCACCCAGCAGGTGATCCCGGCGGCTGCGCAGGCCCGCCCCTATCTCTTCCTTCTGGTGGGCTTTGGGATTCTGGTTTCGCTGTTTCCTTTCCACACTTGGGCTCCAGATGCCTACGCATCTGCCCCGACCCCTGCTGCGATGCTCCATGCAGGCGTCCTCAAGAAGTTCGGTCTTTATGGCCTGATCCGTGTGGCGATTCCCCTGCTGCCCGCCGGGGCTGAGCATTGGGCATGGCTTCTCCTCATCCTGCTCGTTGGGAATGTGCTCTACGTGGGCTTGGTCACCATCGCCCAGAAACGCCTCGACCAACTCCTGGGTTTCTCCAGCGTCATGCACATGGGCTACATTTTTCTCGGCATCGCGGCCGCGAACTCCATCGGCCTGAGTGGCGCCTGCCTGCTGATGTTCGCCCACGGTCTTTCCATCGCTGCGTTGTTTGCCCTTTGCGGATACCTCCGTTCCCTAAAACCCGGCCTTTCGCTGGACGGATTCGGTGGCTTGGGCCGTACCGCACCTTTCCTCGGAGCCACCTTCGGACTCGCGGCTTTTGCCTCCATCGGGCTTCCCGGTTTCGGCAATTTCGCGAGTGAAATGCTGGTGTTTTTCGGGGCCTTCAAACCGGCGGCGCCCGCTGGGTCGCAGCTCCCGTTCCAGATCGCCACTGGATGCGCGATCTGGGGGGTGGTGATTTCCGCTGTCTATATGCTTCGGGCTTACCGTTCCGTCTTTCTGGGGCCTGTTACCCTGCCTCCCACCGAGGAAACCAAAGCGTGGGCCGCTGCCGCACTGCAACGGCTCCGCCTCCCGCTGGTCCTTCTGCTCGGGCTCTTGCTTTACGCGGGGTTTGTCCCCGGAAACCTCCTCGCCTTTGTAAAACCCAGCATCGAAGCCATGCTTCCGCGGTAATCACGTTTTTTCCACGGAACCCCAAGCCCCGCTGCGCCAAGCCGAATACCCATGCCGCACATCTTTGCTCCCCTTACTCTGGAAATTATCGTCCTGATCCTGGGCGTCTTCCTTCTTCTTGCCGAATCGCTGGCCAAGTCCGGTGACCGGTCCTGGATGGGACGCTGGGGTGTTGCCGTGCTGGCGATCGTGTTTGGATGGTCTTTCTTCACCACTGGCGACTCGGGCTCCGTGTTCTATTCGGCGGATTCCACCGCGCTGTTTTTCAAACGCATTGCCCTGCTCTCCACAATCGGGATTCTGGTGATGGCGCTTGAGTTCCAGACCGTGCTCCAACGCTTCATCCCAGGAGACGGCAAAGGATCCGGCACGGGCGAGTTTTTTGCGCTCCCGGTATTCACCTGCGCGGGTCTGATGTTTATGGCGTCGGCCATCGATTTTCTCCTCATTTTTGTGGCTCTGGAGCTCTCCACCATCAGCTTTTACATTTTGGTGGCCTACATGCGCCGCCAGAACGCCTCCTTGGAAGCCGGGGTCAAGTACCTGATCCTGGGTGCACTTGGCACAGGTTTCCTTGTCTATGGGATCACTTGGGTGTTCGGACTGACGGGTGAGACGCAGCTTGCGAGGATCGCTCAGGCACTTCCGCTTCAGCTTGCCCCAGGAGGCCGTCTCCACGGCTCAGAAACGGCCATCCTTTTTGCCGTTGGGCTCCTGCTGGTCGCTCTCGGATTCAAGGTGGCTGCCGCCCCCTTCCAGCTCTGGGTGCCGGACGTCTACCAGGGCGCTCCCACCCCGGTGACCGCTTTTCTTTCGGTCGGTTCCAAGGCAGCCGGATTCATTGTGCTTCTCCGCGTCCTTGAGCCTTTTGTCTCCCAACCTGTCCTCGGGCCGAAACTGGTCGGCATCCTGAACGTTTTAGCCATTCTCAGTCTGGCGTATGGCAGTCTTGCAGCCCTGCCTCAGGACAACCTCAAAAGACTTCTGGCTTACTCCAGCATCGGGCATGCCGGCTACCTGCTGGTTTCTCTGGCCAGCCTCAACCCGGCTGCGCCTGACTTTGCAGGCGCCACCCGGACCATTGGATTCTATCTGGTGGGATACCTTCTGATGACGCTTCTGGCGTTTCTGGTTCTGACCATTGTCTCCTCGCAATCCCGAGGCGATGACATCGCCCATTTCAACGGGCTCTCCAAGCGGTCGCCGTTTCTGGCATTCGCGATGGTGGTCGCCATGGCTTCCCTTGCTGGAATCCCCCTCACCGTGGGGTTCTACGGCAAATTCATGGTTTTCTCAGCGGCAGTCGCTGCTCAGAAGTTCCTTCTGGTCGGCATCGGGATCGTCAGCGTTGCCGCCGGGTTCTATTTTTACTTCCGGGTCATTGCCGCGATGTTTTGGAGGGAACCCGGAGAGCAGTCCCCGGTTGTTGTCTCGGGCCTTTCCAAACTTGCGGTGGCCACACTGGTCGCTGGAATCCTGCTGCTGGGGATTTTTCCGGGGCCCGTTCTGAATTCAATCAAGGTGCGGAACGAACCCGCCACCGCATCGCTGCGTTGAAAGACGCCGCACGCGCTTGACGGGCGCGATCACCGGCCTAAGAATCAGGGTCATCCACCAGGGGAGCCTTTGGGCTGAGAGGTTCATGAGCCGTTTCCCACGGCCCTGAACGACCCTTCGAACCTGATGCGGGTAAAGCCGCCGAAGGGAGCGCACTCGGAAATTCCCGGTGGTCCATGCTTTATGATCGCCGCAAAAGACTCCGTCCAACCCCAGAGCAGCGACCAACTGCCCAACAGCCGTCGCGTATACGTTCAAGGGAAAATCCACCCCCAAGTCCGGGTGCCTTTCCGCGAGATCTCGCTTTCCCCGACCAAGGCCCTTTCGGGCACGGTTGAACCCAACGAACCCGTCCGAGTCTACGACTGCAGCGGTCCCTGGGGCGATCCCGGGGCGCAGCCGGATGTCACCAAGGGGCTCCATCCCCTCCGCAAGGACTGGATACAAGCACGCGCCGATGTCGAGGAGTACTCCGGACGCGAGATCCGTCCGGAAGACAACGGCTACCTGACCCGAGGCCATGAGGAGTACGCCAGCCAGGCCGAACGCCGCAACCGCCACAACCCCTGGCAGGGCCAGAAACGCTCCCCCCTTCGGGCCTCCGCAGGTCATCCGGTCACCCAACTCTGGTATGCCCGCCAAGGCATCGTGACTCCCGAAATGGAGTTCATTGCGATTCGTGAAAATCTCGGACGCGAAGCCGCATTTGAGGCCGCTGCCGGAGCCCGGCAAGCGCTCAACCAACAGCATCCAGGCCACGGATTCGGGGCCCGAATCCCCAAACACATCACGCCGGAGTTCGTCCGCGACGAGGTGGCCCGGGGGCGTGCAATCATCCCCGCCAACATCAACCATCCGGAGCTTGAGCCCATGATCATCGGGAGAAATTTCCTGGTGAAGATCAATGCCAACATCGGCAACAGCGCTGTGGCGTCTTCCATTGAAGAGGAAGTCGAAAAAATGCGGTGGGCTACCAAGTGGGGGGCAGACACAGTGATGGATCTCTCCACGGGCAAGAACATCCATACCACCCGGGAATGGATCCTGCGCAATTCCCCAGTCCCGATTGGCACCGTCCCGATTTATCAGGCCCTCGAGAAAGTCAATGGCCGCGCCGAGGAACTCACTTGGGACATTTTCAGGGACACGCTCCTCGAACAGGCCGAGCAGGGCGTGGATTATTTCACCATCCACGCCGGGGTCCTGCTTCGGTTCGTGCCCATGACCGCCAGACGCGCCACCGGCATCGTCTCCCGCGGCGGTTCTATCATGGCCAAATGGTGTCTGGCCCACCACCAGGAGAACTTCCTGTACACGCACTGGGACGAAATCTGCGAGATCATGGCCGCTTATGATGTCAGCTTCTCCATCGGAGACGGGCTCCGGCCAGGCTCGATTGCGGACGCCAACGATGAAGCCCAGTTTGCGGAACTGGAGGTCCAAGGCGACCTTACCCGGCGCGCCTGGGACCGCGGGGTTCAGGTCATGAACGAAGGACCGGGCCATGTCCCGATGCACATGATCCAGGAGAACATGGAAAAACAGTTGGAATGGTGCCACGAAGCTCCGTTCTACACCCTTGGACCGCTCACCACCGACATTGCGCCCGGCTACGACCACATCACCAGCGGAATCGGCGCCGCCATGATCGGATGGTACGGCTGCGCCATGCTCTGCTATGTGACGCCCAAGGAACACCTCGGGCTCCCCAACAAAAAGGACGTCAAAGACGGGGTCATCGCCTACAAGATTGCGGCCCACGCCGCCGACTTGGCCAAAGGCCATCCAGGCGCCCAGATCCGGGACAACGCCCTGAGCAAAGCCCGATTCGAGTTCCGCTGGGAGGACCAGTTCAACCTCTCGCTCGATCCGGACACGGCGCGCGAATTCCACGACGAAACCCTTCCGCAGGAAGGTGCCAAGAGCGCCCATTTTTGCAGCATGTGCGGCCCCCACTTCTGCTCGATGAAGATCACCGAGGACGTTCGGAAATTTGCCGCCGAGCAAGGTTTGGATGCGACCGAAGGGGTGAAGCGCGGCCTCGAAGAGAAAGCGGCCGAGTTTCTGCAGGCGGGCGGCGAGATTTACCAACCACGTTGATCCGCGTTCAGATCGGACAACCGGGTTTTTCAGCGGCAAACAAGAACCCTTTCATTCAAAGCTTTACTCGCGCTTCCGGCATCCTCTAGAATCCCTCGGGGTGGCTGACTCAATCTGCTCAAAGACCATTTTGTTTTGACTATTTGATTTTTATTAGAGTGTATTTTCACCCGTCTTGCTTTTTTTACTTCATCCTCCCTACCACCCATGAGCCAACCCTTCTCGCCCTCGGAAAAGTACCTGCTTGAGCATCACCCCGAATTCGCCAAGCCCATTCTGACCAAGCGCGATTTTCTGCTCCGGTCCGGCATGGGGATGGGCGCACTCAGCCTGGCTTCCATCCTCGGAGTGAACCCCTATGACGCGGTGGCCGCACCTGCCTCCGGCGCGACCGCCAACTCCCCGCTCCTGCCCAAACCCCCGCATTTCAAGGTCAAGGCCAAGGCGGTCATCCACCTGTTCGCGTCCGGGGCTCCGTCCCAGGTGGATACCTGGGATCCGAAACCTGAGTTGACCAAGTACGACAGCAAATCCATTCCTGGCCATGATGGTCTGGCTTACGGTTCGCCTTTCAAGTTTTCCAAGAGCGGCAAATCGGGGGTTGAAACCAGCGAAGTATTCCCTGAACTGAGCAAGTGCGTGGACGATATGGCGGTGATTCGTTCCCTGTGGACGGATATCCCGGCCCATGATGTTGCCTCCCGGTTCATGCACACCGGGTCGCTCCAACTTCCGAAGCCTTCGATGGGATCTTGGTTGGTCTACGGTCTCGGGACTGAGAACCAAAACATGCCGGGATTCATCACGATCGGTGGCCAACCCGAATGGCGGCAATCCTCGTTCCTTCCCGGATTTTACCAAGGCTGCAACGTGAACTACTCCTCCAAGATGAACCTGGAGGAAGTGATTCTCAACATCCGCAGCCAGTTCTCGCCGCTGGACCGGCAGCGCCGCCAGTTGTCTCTGGTTCACAAGTTGAATGACATTCATGCGGCTGCCCTCCAGCGGGACACCCAGTTGGAGTCCCGCATTGAGGCCTTTGAGATGGCATTCAAGATGCAGACCGAGGCCACCGATGCGTTCGACATCTCCAAGGAGCCTCAGGAAATCCGGGACCTGTATGGGAAGACTGAAATCGGGGCCAAACTCTTGGTGGCACGGCGTCTGGTAGAACGCGGCGTCCGATTTGTGCAGGTGGAGGCCGGCGGCTGGGATCACCACGGCGATTTGGAAAAAAACCTGCCCCTGCGTGCGGCGGACATTGACGGACCTGCGGCGGCCCTCCTGAAAGACCTCAAGCAGCGGGGGTTACTGGATTCCACGCTGGTCATCTGGGGCGGCGAATTTGGGCGGACTGTCACCCGGGACCGGAACGGCAACACGGGCGGCGGCCGCGACCACAATGGGCGTTCCATGGTGGGCTGGCTGGCTGGCGGCGGCGTCAAAGGCGGGATGACCTACGGCTCCAGCGACGAGTTCGGGGCGCGCGCCGTGGAAAACAAGGTCCACATCCACGATCTGCACGCCACCATCCTAGCCCTCCTGGGCTTCGACCACGAGAAGTTCACCTACCGTTACAACGGCAGAGATTTCCGGCTCACCGACAACTTTGGGAAAGTGGTGAAGGACATCATCGCCTGAGTCCGGCGCCCGAATAACCGCATTCCCCCAACCGTTTCTCCAACCCGTTTCTCCAACCCGCTTCTCCAGCCATGCGCAAATCAGCCCTGTTTCTCCTCGGGATCGCCATCGCAGCGCCTCAGGCCTGGTCCGCCAGCATCCCGGCAGACCAACTCGAGTTTTTCGAGAAAAAGGTCAAACCCGTGCTGGTCGACAAATGCTACAAATGCCACAGCGTTGAGGCTGGAAAAAACAAGGGCGGGCTTCTTGTCGACGACCGCGAATCCCTGATCAAAGGCGGCGAGAATGGTTCCGCGCTCACCCCGGGCAATCCGGAGAAAAGCCTGCTGATCACCGCAATCACCTACAAGGACAAGGACCTTCAGATGCCCCCGAAAGGCGAAAAACTTTCGGATGCAGAAATTGCGGCACTCACGCAGTGGGTGAAGATGGGAGCGCCGGATCCGCGGAAGCCAGTGGAGGGAAAACTCTCAGGCTTGACGGAGAAGGCCAAGCAGCACTGGGCTTTCAAACCCGTCACCAAACCAACTGCACCTGCAGTCAAAAACCGGGCATGGGCAATCACCCCGGTCGACTTGTTCATCCTCGACAAGATTGAAAAGGCGGGCATGGCCCCTTCTCCGGCGACCGACAAACAGACCCTGCTCCGGCGCGCCACCTACGATCTCACCGGCCTCCCGCCCACTCCGCAGGAGGTAGAGGAATTCCTCAAGGACAACTCGCCCTACGCTTTTGCCAAGGTCGTGGACCGGCTTCTGGCTTCCCCGGCTTATGGGGAACGCTGGGGCAGGTTCTGGCTGGACACCGCCCGCTACGCCGACACGACCGGCGACAGAAACATCGAGGACAACCGGGACTACAGGTACCCGTTTGCCTGGACCTACCGGGACTATGTCGTCCGGGCCCACAACGACGACAAACCCTACGACCGGTTTATCCTCGAACAGATCGCGGCAGACCAACTCACCGATCTGCGCGATCCGCGCGACATCGCCGCAATGGGCTTCCTGACCGTTGGCCAGCGTGTCGGCAACGAAAACGATGTCATCAACGACCGCATTGACGTAGTCGGCCGGGGTTTCATGGGACTGACCGTGGCATGTGCCCGCTGTCACGACCACATGTTTGATCCCATCTCCATCAAGGACTACTACGCCCTGCATGGGATCTTCGCCTCCACCAGTGAACCCAAACCGGACGAACTCCCGGTCATCTCGGACGTCAAAAAGGCCGATGCCGCGAAATTCACCAAGGAAGTGGAGGAGATCGACGAGAAAAACCGCTCCATGTTTTATGACCTGGTGTCGGACCGAAACTGGGCGTTCCGGAACGCGGCTGGCAACTACCTGCTGTCCGCCATTCTTTCTCGCAAAAGCGCCACCCAGGAGGAACAGCAGATCGGCCTGAAGATCCGCGAATCCGAGAAACTCGATGGCCCCATGGCCACGTACGTACTCAAACGGATCGCTCGTGAAACCGATGCAGTCACATGGCCCATCAAACGGTTTATCGACACCCCCTTTGAGGATTGGGAGAAGCTGGCCAAGGAGATCGCGGAGAACAAACAGAAGACCTACAATCCGCTTGTCGCCAAGGCGTTCCAAGGCACGCCTCCAAAGAATTACCAGGACATTGCCGAAACCTATGCCCGGGTCTTCAAGTCGGTGGATTCCAAGGGCCGCAAATATGTGCAGCTCAATGCGGAAGCCAAATCACCTTCTGCCACGATTTCAGAGGTCACCGCGGAAGAGGCTCAACTCTTGGCGTTTCCGCTTCAGGTGGAACCCGCCTCCAAGCTCACCAGCGTGGTGATCCGCGACATGATCCTGACGTGGGGCGTCCAGCTCTACAACCGGAAGCCGTGGCTGTTCGCCAAGGTCAATGAACTGCAAATGACCAGCGCCGGTGCAGGTGCCAAGGCCATGATTGTCACCGACAAATCCCGGGTCAAAAACTCCCCGGTGTTTCTCCGCGGCCAGGCTGGGACGCCTGGCGAAGAGGTGCCCCGCCGGTCCCTCTCCATCCTCTCGGATGGAACACCGAAGCCTTTCAAAAAAGGGAGCGGCCGTCTGGAACTCGCCCAGTCGATTGCGGACAAAAAAAATCCGCTTACGGCCAGAGTCTTGGCCAACCGGGTCTGGCTCCATCATTTCGGGGAAGGCTTTGTGCGCACCCCGGACGACATCGGGACACAGGCAGAACAACCCACGCATCCGGAGCTGTTGGATTACCTCGCCAGCTACGTGATGGAACAGGGCTGGTCCCTCAAAAAGCTGCACAAGCTCATCATGCTCTCCAAGGTGTATCAGGTCAGCAGCTTCACCGTGCCCGCCCACGAACGGATCGACCCCTTCAACCGTCTGCTCTGGCGCGCAAACGTCCGCCGACTCGAGTTTGAAGCCGTCCGGGACTCCCTCCTGAGTTTCAGCGGCCAGCTGGATCTCTCCATGGGCGGGCCGCCCGTCAACATCACCGATGAGCCTTACGTCATGCGCCGCAGCGTGTATGGGTACGTCGACCGCGGGCTGCTCCCCGAACTCATGGGCCACTTTGATTTCGCGGATCCCACCGCCCCGAATAGCAAACGCACCACCACCGTGGTCCCCCAGCAGGCCCTGTTCCTCATGAACAGCCCCATGGTTGTCGACGTCGCCCGCCGGATTCTCGCTCGGAAAGAAGTCGCTGCCTCCACCAGCAACCAGAACCGCATTTTCAACCTCTACCGCGTGATCTTCCAGCGGGACCCGAAACCGGCTGAAATCCAGCTCGGCCTCGAGTTCGTTGGCAAGGAAATCAAGGAAGAACCCCAGACATTGGCTGCGGCCAAGGAGATCACCCGGAAAGCTGCTGAGGCCGTTGAAAAGCAGGAGGCACGTCAGTCCATGAGCATGGGCCGAAACGAAGGACTGCGTGTCATTTCCAACGAAGGCGAGCGCGTGCCACGCACCCCGCTCAGCGCTTGGGAAACCTACGCACAGGCACTCCTGCTCTCCAACGAATCCGCCTACGTCAACTGACCGGAAACCCGTCCCCGGAAGGGGGATGATCTCCGAATCTCCAAGAAACGCGACCTCTGCCCCCCCCGTACAGGAATCAGGCGGGGCGTGTTCCAAACCGAAACACGGTCTCGCTGGTCCAGCGCTGACCGGGACTCAGGATCGTGTTCGGGAAACTCGGCTGGTTCGGCGAATCCGGGAAATGCTGCGTCTCCAAACAGAGACCACCTCGCCTCGGATAAAAAGCGCCGGTTTTGCCCCTACGCTTGCCGTCGAGAAAGTTCCCGGAATAAAACTGGATCCCAGGTTCGGTAGTCAAAACCTCCAGCGTACGGCCTGAAGTAGGCTCCCAAACCCGGGCTGCGGGCACCAACCCGGGCCCGGACCGGTCCACCACCCAGTTGTGGTCGTATCCCCCACCCAACATTAACTGCTCAGCCCCGGACTCGATCCGGTCCCCAATCCGGTGCGGCATGCGAAAATCCATGTCGGTTCCGTCCACGGAGCGCAGTTCCCCGGTGGGGATTAACCCGGGATCCACAGGGGTGAACCGGGAGGCCAGAATCTGGAGTTCGTGCCCCAGAACGGTGCCGGCGTTTTCACCAGCCAAGTTGAAAAAGGTGTGTTGGGTGAGGTTCACCGGGGTGGGCCGGTCGGAGACCGCCTCGTACTCGACGCGCCACTCGTTGTCACGGCTGACCCAGTACGTGACAGACACCTCCAAGTTCCCGGGATACCCCTCCTCGCCATCCGGACTGGTGCGCGTCAGGCGCACCCCCTGCGCTCCCGGCTTCGAGAGCCCTACCCCCTTCCATACCACCCGGTCAAATCCCCGGATCCCCCCGTGCAACCCACAAGGCCGGCCCCCAGGGGCGTTGTTGCACGCCAACTCATGCCGGACACCCCCCAGTTCAAAACGCCCACCCGCAATCCGGTTGGCGTACCGCCCCACGACCGCCCCGAAATACGGATTCTCTTTCTCGTACTCGCCAAGGCTCGCAAACCCCAAGGCCACATCGCCCATTCTCCCAACCCGGTCCGGTGTTTCCACCGTAAGGACAATCGCCCCGTAGGTCATCACCCGGAGCCGCAAACCGCCGCTTCCCCCCAAAACATAGATGTCCACCGGTTCGCCGCTTTCCGTCACTCCAAAGGGTTCCGGTTGCGGTGCCGCCTCGCAAAATTCTCGATTCATCGGAAAAACCTAGCTGAGCTCCCAAAAAGGTCACGGCCGTCCCGGAAACCGTCTGCTCCCGGGAACGGCCGCACCCCAAACAGATTTGGCTCTACTGGAGCGACCACTCCGGCAGCGCAATCAACTCTCCGCCCCGCATCGCCGACTGGTGCGAAAGAATCCCAGTCAGCGTGATGTTCGCCGACTGAACCGCGTTTGGATATCCCTCTCCACTGCCCCGAAGCAGTTCCACAAACTGGTGCACCAAGTGGGGATGCGAGCCGCCATGCCCGCCCCCCTGCGTGAAGCTGAGGTGCTCTTCCCCCGAGTCGTGGGAATACACCCCGCCCCGGGTGAATGCGGCAATCTCCGGAGGCAGAAGATGCGCAAAGTCCGGGCATTCCACTTCCTCGGGAATCTCCGGCTCCGGCTTTTTGGCGGTGTGGACCACCAGTTTGCCGTGCTCGACCAGAGGCCACTCCACCGACTGCTTGGACCCGTACACTTCGATGCTTTCCCGGTACTGCCGGGCCACATCGAAAAGCGAACGGTACACTTGGGCACTCAGATCCGAGTCCTTGAACTTGATGTGGGTGGTTTCCACCGCGTACGGAGACCCGTAACAGCCGTGCATTTCCTCCCGGATGGTGCCGGAGCCAAAGCAACTCACATACTGTGCCTGGTTCCGCCCCAAGCCCAGCACCGGGCCCACGCAATGGGTGGCATAGTGCATCGGAGGCAGGCCGGGCCAGTATCCGGGCCAACCGTCCATGTCCTGCTGGTGGCTCGCCTTTAGAAACTGGAGCTTGCCCAAACGGCCCTCCTGAAACAATTGCCGCATGAACAGGAACTCCCGCGCGTAGACGACCGTCTCCATCATCATGTACTTGAGACCGGTCTGTGCGCACAAATCCACGATCGCCTTGCAGTCCTCCACCGAGGTAGCCATGGGCACCGTGCACGCCACATGCTTCCCAGCCCGCAGCGCCTGCAGCGTGTGTGCCGCATGGTCCGGAATCGGCGTGTTGATGTGCACCGCGTCCACCTCGGGATCCTTCAGCAGCTCCTCGTAACTGGTGTACCGTTTGGCGATCCCAAACTTCTCACCCACCTGCTTGAGCGTGTCCGGGTTCCGCTGGCAGATGGCTTCCATGGTCGCGTTTGGATGCCGCTGGTAGATGGGAATGAACTCGGCGCCGAATCCGAGCCCGATGATGGCGATGCGGGGATGTGTCAGGGGTTTCATAGGGGTTGGTTGTGAGTGGGAAAATAGCCTCTCAGAACGGTCCTCGTCTTGTGGGGGCGCGCCATTTTTTATTAAAATCCGGCCATGCCCGCCGCCGCCCCACCCCCCTCCGAAACCGTCCAAACCGAGTTTCTCCGCACCCTCGCCAGCCCCATCCAGTTCGCCCAACTCCTCGACCTGGTTGAAGGAACGGCTTTTTTCGCCAAAAATCACCGCTTCCAGATCGTCCTCGCCAACCGGGCTTTTTTCCAACGCCTCGGGTTCAAATCCGAGACCGAAATTCTTGGGCGCGATGACTACGAACTCTTTCCCAAGCCGCTGGCCCAGAAATTCCGGGCGGACGATGAGCGCATTCTTGCCGCTGCAGCCCCCCTCCACGATATCGTGGAGCTTTTCCTGCATCCCAACGGCTCCACCGACTGGTACATCACCCAGAAAATCCCGGCCCTCGACCACCGGGGGTGCGCCTGCGGGATTCTCGGCGTGGTCCAGCGCTACGACCCACGGCTTTCCCTCCGGCCCGGAGACCCTGCAGTGGCCCGCGCCGCGCAAATGCTCAGGAATGACCCGGGACACCCCTGGAAACTGGCCGGATTGGCACGTTCGGTGGGGCTTTCCATCCGCCACTTCGACCGCAAGTTCAAGGAGTGCTTTGGCCTTACTCCCCAAGCCTACCTTCTCAAAACCCGGATCCAGTGGGCTTCGGAAGCCTTGCGGGAACCGGCTGCCCAGATTTCCGACGTGGCCACGCGGGCGGGGTTCTGCGACCAGAGCGCATTCACCGCTCAGTTCAGACGCCACATGGGCATCACTCCCCTCCGCTACCTGCGCCAATTCCAAATGAATGGCTCCCCACAGAATGCCCCCGACCAGAGTTGAGTTGGCACTTCACGGCACCCTCCGATTCATCGCGGGTGCAGAGCCACACGCGCCTACTACCCAGCGTTATAACTGCCAGCATCCCGCGCCGCTCAGCCCCCTCATTCCGGATTCGAGTTTTCTGTCTCCCAAACGCCTGTTCACTTCTGCAGGAGTGTCCGCGGTTGTCCGCCAGGCGGGATCTCAGCCGCAGAACGGATCCGAACCACCTCCCAGTCATCCCTTCTCAGAGTCACAACTCCTTCCAATGCAGGTCCCTCCTCCGCTTTCGGAAATTCCGCCCTAAAAAACACATCCATCTCGCCCCTCCCAAAAATCACCCGCTCTTCAGGCTGCTCTGGCTCAATCACAAAGAAAAGTCCGCTCCCCCGGGCACCGCTCAAACTCTGTATTTCAGCCTCAAGCCGCTTGGTCAATTTCGGGACAAGATCCGTGACCTTCAGAGCCCCCGTCTGGAACTCGACAACCCAGAGGTTTGCCGTGAAAAACCGCACGTCGTTTGCAACCAGCGCCACAACCCCGCTCTCCCAGGAGGGCGACCACGCAACAGAGAGGTGCCCACGGCTCTTTCCTGGCCACATGGGCTGCCGGGATTGCATCACCAAGATGTTTCCCGTCTCTCTGTCCATGAATACATTCTGGATAGAATAAGCAGACTCCTGCTCCGTGATTTCTTTGGGCCCGTAGAGATCCAGAAATCGCGGCCCCCCGTCCCGCAGCCGATTCCAGTCTATCTCCTGCCCGTTGATCCCGACCCGGAGCATGGTCCATCCGATTGCAAAACGCTTGTCCGGCGACTGCAGTTCCGGAAATGGCACTCTATTCAGAACCGGATCGTGAATCACCTCAGCCCCGAAGGCGCCGAATAAGCCCCACGGAACACAAAAAAACAAAATGAAGAGTCTCATCGGATTCCTCCATCCGAAACCTGAATGGGAACGACCGGCGCAGACCTTCATGCCGTGAGATTCGGAGTCTCTTCCAAAATGTCGAGCAACGCCTCGATGCAGAATCCACGGTCTCACGGGCCCCGCACGAAGCCTTGAGCGCTCTGCCAAGAGCCCTTCAGGCATTCTGAAACTACGGATGCCCGCCTGCTTTTCATGAGACGCCTTGAACCGCCCTCCGCTACCATCCAGGGTCCGCGTTTTTAAAATTCAGGGTCGAGGCAGCTGGCAAATAATGTACACCGTACGATTCCACAATTCTCCAATTGATTTGATTTCCATCAAGCGAAAGGGTCGCCCTTCCTCCGCCCTCTGATCCGTAACCGCTTTTAAACCAGACAAGCGCCACTCCGTTTTCGATAAAACCTGCAATCGAAGGGCTTTCCTCTGAAGGCAAGGTGGCGTCGATCCGATTTCCTCGCTGCGCGACTGCGCTGTGATATCCGGTGATCTGATTTCCGTTCTGTTTCAGATCAAGGGAAAATGCCCGCGTTTCATTTCCGTTCTCCGCCCACGACCCTGTAAAATTTCGTTCTGCCTTGCCTGTGCTTTGGCTCGGAATTCTTGGCTGGCTTGAAAGCCCCCTCTGCGAATCGGAATGATCCGACAAACAACCCGTCAGAAATGAGGCCGCAAACACCATTAAAACTGCACATTTCATCAGGACACACTCAAAGTCTTTCAAGTGAACAAAGTCTCCTGGCTGAACACCCAGCAAAAAAGCTCAGCGACAGCCCGGACCCGGTGGCAGCAGGGTTAGTCTTTTGGCCGGATTCCTAAGGCGCCTGATGAATTCACCCAACGCTTGAGGGCCAGAAACCACTTGTCTGCCATTTTTTCCGCCCCATGGACGTTGGGATGAACCTTGTCCGAGATTGTATCTTTCTGCGGATCGAATCCGGCCGCCTGATCCACAATGACGACCGGGGCGTCCGGGCGGCTCAGGGCTCTGTTCCGCCATCCGCGCGCCCGATGCGCGGCTGATTTTAAAACGGCGGGGCACCAATCTCGACCTTCCCAGAGGACGGTGCCCGGAGGAAATAACCGACACCGAGCCCGCGTTTCTGCTGGAAAACGCCCCGAAACGCTCTGGCAGGAATCCGTGGAGCTTCAAGGAAAGTGCCACTGAAGAGGCCGTTCTTCGGATTGACGGAGAGCTTCAACGCGGCCGGTGCGGTGACCGAAGTGCCGGTGCCGAGCGTGAACTCCGAGCCCAGCGGCTCCACAAGGCCGCCTCCGGTAAAGTGAATGAACGCGTTGTTGATCTGGTTGGCCAACTCCAGAACCCGGCCAGAAGATTCCGGCGCATAATACCGGGCACCCGAAAGCGCGATCCGGGTGGTGAACCCGGCCGGGTAAAGCGAATCCCGGGCCCGGGGCGGCTTCACCCAGCGCAGATCGCCCGACAGATCGGTGGATTCAGCGTCCTCGTCAAAATCGACCCATCCAAACACAGCCGAGGCTGCGGTGTAGGTGGTGGCGTAGAACGGCCAGCGTCCGATCCGAAGGAGGCTGGTGCCCTGGCTGACCGGAAACCCGTCCCCGAGGTTTCCGGCAAACCGGACGGCGCCATAAAATGACACCGTGAGAATACCGGCCCCGGTTCCTCCGGGACTGGGAAGGCCGGGATCCGCAGAACCATCGGCCACGGGCAGTTCCACAGTGTAGTCTCCCACGGAAAGATTTGGGTTGAGAAACGGGTCGAAGTCATTGGCTTCGGCGAACAGCTCCCAGGGTGGGGCCCCGTTGACCGAAAGCGTTCCGCTCATTCTCCGCTCGTTATCAAGTTCAAGGACCAAAACCACCCGCTGACCAGAAATCACCCTCTGGAACTCATACTTGAAGTCGCTCCGCATGACCCCTTTGAACGCGTACACCACGCCCCGCACCCGGATGGACGCCGAAAATGCACCAGCTGCACCCAAATCCATCTTGAACGAAGCCGCGTCGCTGCCATCCGGAGCGGTGGCCATCCCGTTGTAACTTCCCTTCCGTGACCGGAAGGGGTCCGGCGTGAAAACCGCCTGAATCCCAATGTAGCCAGGAGCGGCCACCGTGTATTTGAAACTCGGCTCCACCGAAAGCAGGGCGTCATCCGCCGTATCCGCCCCGAGATCATACCACCCTTGGAGGATATAGCCCTTCGCGGGAGCAGCTTTTAAAAGGACTGTATCGCCCACTTTTTTGGTCAAATCCCCGAGCGGACTGGCAGTCCCGGAACCGCTCGAACTCACCGAGAGCAACGCAAACTGACCAAAACCCTCCCCGGCATCCACATACCGCCCCCGGAACCCAACAGCCCCTCCTTGGCCCGGTGCGCTTCCCACGCGGAACACAAGCAACTTTCCCTTTACCGCATCAAACTCTACCTCGGGCTCGCCTTCCGATGCACAAACGGGCTCTCTCTGGCCTGCCTCGAAGGCGGTGAAACTCGGGTACCCGGATTCCGGCCCGGCACCAGTAGAGAGCGAGATCCTGACCCTCCCCGTGAAGGACGAATACCAACTCCACCAGAGTGCCTTGGAGGGGGAACTTTGGGTGTCAAACTCGTCCGGGGAATTTAACGTGACCCCGCTGCCTCCAAAAAACACCCCTCCGATGGGCAACCGTTTCACAAACCGCCCATTGTAAGGACGCGGGCCCGCAGCCCCGGAAAGCGCGCGTTCAAGATTCAAACGACCTGCAGAAAGGCATTTGCCAGAAAGGGCGGGCTGCGGGTCCACCGTACTCAGGAGCCGCTCGACCAACTGCCGATGGTTCATCGAGGGCAATTCCGCCTTCATGAGAGCCAACGCCCCAGCCACCAAGGGCGCAGAAAACGAGGTCCCGCTCTGGACCGCGTAAGCCGAATCGCTATCCGAGGCCGTGGAGGGCAGGTCCACCCCGGGGGCAACCAGCCCCACACGGGTTACCCCGTAGTTGGAAAATGTGGCGAGCAGATCGTTTCGTGTGGATGCCCCGACGCTGATCAGGTTTTCGGAACGGAACGCCGCCGGATAGGCGCTCACATCCCGGTCAAACTCCGTGTCGAAACTCTCGTTCCCCGCTGCCACCACCACCAACACCCCATCTGCTTTCAAGCCCTCAATCTCCTCCTGCAACGCAGGGTTTGCCGGGCCGATGGAGCCCAGACTCATATTCAGAATATTGGCCTTTTTGACCCTCGCATATTCCATCCCGGCAAGGATATCCGAGTCGAACCCACCCCCTGCCGCATCCAGAACCTTCACCGCCATCAGTTTCACGCTCCAGCATACCCCGGCCACCCCCTTCCCGTTGTTTCCCACGGCTCCGATCAATCCCGCGACGAAAGTCCCGTGCCCGTCGTCGTCCATCACGCTTCCGGTGTCATTGACCGCGTTGTATCCATGCACGTCGTCCACCACCCCGTTCCCGTCATTGTCCAGTCCGTCTCCGGCCACCTCCCCGAGATTGCGCCACATGTTGCCCGCCAGATCCTCGTGGGTGTGCCGGATCCCGCTGTCCAGAACCGCCACCACCACGTCCGGAGCATCATGCCGGATCGCCCAAGCGGCCTCCGCACGAATGTCTGCGCCGACCTTTCCCCGCTTCCGCCCGTCATTGGCGAGATGCCAGGCGTCCCGTCCCGGCAGACTCGCGTCATTGGGCAGAGCCCGTTTCCGGTGGGCATGGTCCGGTTGCGCATACTTCACCCGCGCGTCCTCCCGGTACGCCCGCAACGCCTCCGATACCCGAACCCCACCCTCAAGCTGGATCAACTCCAATCCTTCCACCCCCGAGAACCGACGCGTCACCCGGCCCATTGGCCTGAGGTCTCCCCCCGGTGCCTGCCCCGGCTTGAACCGCACGAGAATCCTGTCCTGCCGACCCTGGACCGAAGGGGGGACAGCCCCGAGGTTCACACCCAACAAAACGCACAACACCCACAGCCAGAGCACACGCTTCATTTCCGAACCCTAAAGGTTCACGCCCGAGCCGCCAAGCTCCCCGGGTCGCAGACCCGGCAAATCGTGACTTGCCCCGACCCAAGGCAATCCGATTTTAAAAACGTGGGCATGAAAGAACTCGGCAAAATTCTTTTCTCGGCGGGGATCCTCCTCGCCCTTCTCGGTGCATGGATCTGGAAAAACAACGGGCCCGGCATCCTCTCCCGGCTCGGCCGGCTCCCAGGCGACATCCACATTCAAAAAGAGGGGTTTGAACTCCATTTCCCTCTGGCCACCTGCCTCCTGATCAGCCTCCTCCTCACTCTGGTCCATTGGCTTTTGCGCCGCTAATCCCCCACCTGGCACTTCCGGACGCAATTACCCCCATTGCGCTCTGACACTTGAGCGCGCCTCCGGGACTGCCCCCCCTTCTATTCCCCTTCCAACATCGCCCTTGTCCGGCTCCCCAGCACCCGTGTACACCTGCCCCGGGCGCATGGAACCAATCCCGGCCGCCCGGCTCCCTCAAGCAAACCATTTACTACCATGGGTCATATCTACAACAACATCGTCGAAACCGTCGGACGCACCCCGCTTGTCCGTCTGAACCGCATCACGGCCGGCTTGGAAGCCACCATCCTGCTCAAGTGCGAGTTTTTTAATCCGCTGGGCAGTGTGAAGGACCGGATCGGTATGGCGATGATCGACGACGCGGAAAAGCGCGGTCTCCTGACCCCGGACACCCTGATTGTGGAACCGACCAGCGGCAACACGGGCATTGCCCTGGCGTTTGTGGCGGCAGCCAAAGGGTACAAACTCGTGCTCACCATGCCCGAAACCATGTCTCTGGAACGCCGCACCCTTCTGGCCATGCTCGGCGCAAAACTCGTCCTCACCCCAGGCAGCGAGGGAATGAAAGGCGCCATCGCCAAGGCAGAAGAAATCGTGCGCACCACCCCGGGGGCATGGATGCCCCAGCAGTTCAACAACCCGGCCAACCCCGCAGTCCACAGCCGCACCACCGCCGAGGAAATCTGGGCCGATACCGACGGCTTGGTCGACATCCTTGTCTCTGCCGTGGGCACTGGTGGCACCATCACCGGATGCACCGAGGTAATCCTCCCACGCCGCCCAGGCTTCCGCGCCATTGCGGTTGAACCCGAAGATTCACCGGTCATCTCCCAAACCCTCGCCGGCGAACCGCTCAAGCCCGGCCCCCACAAGATCCAAGGAACGGGCGCCGGCTTTGTCCCGAACAACCTCCACTTGAAGACGGCGGAGGGTGCACCCCAGATCACGGAGTGCATCCGTGTGTCCAACGACAACGCGTTCGCCATGGCAAGGCGCCTCGCTAAAGAGGAAGGAATCCTCGCCGGGATCAGCACGGGCGCCAACGTCTGGGCCGCCGTGGAGGCCGCCAAGCGCCCTGAAAACAAGGGCAAACTCATCGTCACCATCGGCTGCTCCACAGGGGAACGCTACCTTTCCACTGCACTCGCCGCCGAGGCCCGCGCCGAAGTCGGCGCCTAAGCCCACGCCGGATAGTCCCGGCCCGAAGTCCATCTCCTTCAAAATCCTCCTGCGGCTCTTCCGCAGGAGGATTTTTTTACCTCCCCACTTCCAAAAAACCTCTTTCGGCGCGATTCCAGCGGCGGAACTCAAGGTTCCGCTTCAAGCCGAACGGCGTGCAGTTCCGCCCAGCCGTCGGGTTCTCCCCCTTCGCCCGGATCCAACCGCAACCGGATCATCCCTCCCCGGTACCCTTCTGCATCTCGAAGCCGCACACGGTACTGACGCCTCTGACCGTCCCCATCCACGGCAAGCTGTGTATGATCCCCACGCCCTGGCCCCTTTTCCCCAAGTCGCTGCCAGAAAACGGTCACCGTTCGACCCCGCATCCGGAACGCGCCATCGACCACCAACCACGGTGCGTCGTCTGCATTCCAAAATGTCACGGGCCCCTGCCACTGGGGATCCTTATCCCCCAATGCCAGCGCGATCCGGCCCTCCACTGGCCAGCCTGAAGCAGACCCGTTCCGGGAAAACCATCCCTGCCGGTGGTGGTCAAACGCCCAGCCAGGCAGTTTCCGGGGTGCACTTTGCATCGCCCGTGCACGGATCTCATCCACGGTGCCAGGCAGCAACTCGTACTCGTAGGAGTAGACGATATCGTGATCCAGAAACTCCTGGGCTTGCCCGGCCAGATACCCGGTGCTGTTTCCCAGAGTGTCGTTGCCCCCGGGACGCCCGGCAAATCCACCCGTAAAATCACAGCGTCCCGGTGTGATCAGCCCCACCCCCTCCCCGGAGCCGTCCACCGCAGCGGCCCATCCCTCCGTCCCCGTCCAGAAACTCCAGGGATGTTTGCCCGGCGCCTTGGGAATCTCAGAAACCGCTCCCCCAGAAAAGGGTCGGTCGCCCGTGTAACTCACAGTCCGGTAAAACGCCGAATTCACGTACACCGCAGGCAACTCCTGCAACCGGGCCGGGTACAGGGTTCGGTCCGAACGCCGGTTCCGGATCTGGGCGCGGCCGCGGACCACCGCGCCGTCCAGTTCGAGCCAGGAATCAAACTCGCACTCAGCCGGGACCGCGTTCAATGGCCACTGCAATGGCACACAGCGCACGTGCAAAACCCGGCCATCGTTTTCATGGAGAACCACCCGGGAGGGGTTTCCAAAGTCGTCTCCGGTCTGGACCGGATTCCATCCCAAATGAGCCCAGTGCGGTGCTGGTTCCTGGCCCGCCTCGGCGTACGGAACCGGCCCGGCGTAGAATGAGAGCTGAACCTGTCTGCCAAAATCGTAATTGTTCACCCGGTTTTTGCCGCCACCCCGGCTCAGGAAAACCAATGCGCCCCCGTGTTTGAGATCCACGCCGACCCGGACCTGGCCGTTGTCCAGCCAGCTCATCTCGGCCCAAGAGGGCACCCCGAGTTCGTCGGCCTCCGCCTTACCCGGTGGCCGGCCCGCGAAAGCCCCGACCGAAAGCCCCAGAAACAGACCAACCGCAACAAGCCCCGGGCTGACCCAAGCCTGCTTCAGGACGCACAGGAACCCGGTTTGTCTGGGGATGGACTCGACTGGCATCCGGAAACACCACCGCCCGACCCGCCACAAGTCAACCCCAGACACGCCCGATTTCCGGCCCTGAACGCACCCGCCATTTGCCTCGCAGGATATCCCCGCCTAGCATGGGGGCCTCATGAACTCCGGGTTCCTCGACAAACTCATCGAACGCATCGGGCGGGTCCGCCCGGAGGAGGTCCAGAACTACCTCCACCGGCTTTCCGACGAAAAAGGGTTTTTTGAAACCATCTTCAACGCCATCCACGAAGGCGTGATCGTCACCGACCCAGCCGGCCAAATCAATTACCTCAACCGGGAGGCTTGCGCCCTCTTCGGCCTCGAACGCGAGGAGTGCATGGGCAAACCCCTCAATGAACGCCTCCGCGGACTCCAATGGCACAAACTCCTCGAGTCCGGCAAAACCGTGAGCCGCGAAATGGAGGTCTTTTACCCGCAACACCGGTTCCTGAGCTTCTACGTGGTTCCGCTCCATCTGGAATCCCCACAGACAAAGCGCGGCTCCCGTTCCGTCGAGGAAATGGTCGGATACGCCGTCATCCTCCGGGACACCACTGAGAACCGGCGTTCCACCGAGGAAACCATCCAGAGCGAGCGTTTCTCGGCACTCACCCAACTGGCGGCAGGCGTGGCTCATGAGATCGGCAACCCGCTGAACTCCCTGCACATCCACCTCCAGCTCATGGAGCGCAAACTGCGCAAGGTGCAGTCCCCCACGCGGGAGGAACTTAAAAAATCCCTTGAGATTGCCCGGGAAGAAATCGACCGGCTCGACTCGACTGTGCGTCAGTTTCTGGGGGCGATCCGCCCCAGCCACCTCCAACCCTCCCTCGAAAACATCAACTCCCTGCTCCAAGAGTCCGTGGCATTTCTCAAACCCGAGATCGATGACCGCAGCATTCTGGTTGAAACCCAGTTCCGCGCCGACCTTCCCCTCCTCCTCGTCGACCGGAACCAGCTCAAGCAGGCCTTCTACAACATCATCCGAAACGCGTTTCAGGCCATGAAAACCGGGGGCATCCTCAGGGTCCGCACCGACCTCGACGAAGCCTTTCTCTGCATTATTTTTGCAGACACGGGCGGCGGCATTTCCCCCGAGAACGTCGGCAAGGTCTTTGAACCCTATTTCACCACCAAAGCCAGCGGATCCGGCCTCGGCCTGCTGATTGTCCGGCGGATCATCCGCGAACATGGCGGCGAAATCGATCTCATCAACGATCCCGGCAACGGACTCACCCTCACCCTCCGACTCCCGCTCTACCAACACAAAATCCGTCTCCTGCAGGACAGCCCGGCCTCCCCCCCACCGCCCGATGCAATCCCGAGACAAGACGGCCTTCCGCCCCCTCAAGACCCCACCTAGGGTGCCGGCGCACCGTCCCCGGAAGCCCCTGCAGGCTCCGCCACTTTCGCTGGTTTCTTCTGGAAAAGCTGGAGCAAACCCGGCTTCGGCTTGGGCGTCGCCTCGGGAACAGGTGGCGGTACCGCCGGTTCCACCGGCACCGCCACCACCGGGGTCGGCGCCGGCGTTGCCAACGGCCGTGGACGCACCGCCACTGGCGTCGGAGTCGGCTTTTTCGGGGTTGGAAGCGCACGCACAGGAGTGGTTGCCGGTGCCGCGGGCTCTGCCACGGGGAAGGAGGAAGGCACCAGAGCAGGCTCGCTCGGTTCCAGAGCCGTCTTCTTGGGTGGCAAAGGCTGAATAGGCTTTGCCGGAGGATCCATACGCCGCTGGGGCAATTCCGGCTCCACTGGCACAGATGCCTCACGCCGGACCTCTTCCTTCACCGGTTCGGAGTTTTGCGTCTCCGGCTTGGATTCAGGGCGTGACTCCACCTTTACAGGCTCTGTCTTTGGCTTTGGGGTGGGCGCCCCCTTTTTGGAGGGGGTAGCCGATGCAGGAACGGCGGGAGCGGAGGGCACATGCGCCACTGGGCGAGGAACAACCACAGGGGAGGCGCCGGGTCCCTTGAACAGGTGAAACAAACCGCCTTCGGTGCTCAACAGAAGGGTTGTCTCCCGGTCAAACGCAGAGCGGTAGGTCTCCAGAGTCTGTGTGAACGAGTAAAACTCGCGCGCATGCGGGCTCTGGTTGTAGGCCTCGGCATAGACCGCCGTGGCCTCGGCATCCGCGCGACCTTGAATGGTCTGCACCTCCCTGAAAGCCTCGGACTCGATTCGTCGCAGGTCGCGTTCCTTGGCACCGATAATCTTGGCGGCCTCGCCGGCGCCTTCGCTCCGGAACCGTTCGGCAATCTGCCTCCGCTCGCTAATCATCCGGTCATAGATTTTGGAACTGACAGCCTGGTTGTAATTGATCCGCATCAAGCGGACGTCGAGCAGTTCGATCCCGAACTCCGCCAGTTTCTTCTTGGACTGCCGGGTGATCTCCTCCTCCAACGCAACCCGCCCCAGCCGGATCGGCGGCAGCCAGCCGGTCGACCCGCCCATCTCTCTGGACGCCACCCCGTCCATCTGCGCTTCCCGGTTCTTGGTGGTCCGGATGAGTTCCACCAGTTCATGCCGGGCAACCGTGTTCCGCATCTCGCTGCCAAGAATGTCATCGAGACGCGACTGCGCGCTACGTTCATCCCGCAACCGAAGAAAAAAACTCATCGGATCCGAGATGCGCCAGCGGCCGAACGAATCTACGACGATGTAGAGCTTGTCCTTGGTGGCCATCTCGGCGCTGGGCCCGTCCCATTCAAGCACCCTCTTTTCAAGCCGGTTGACTGTTTGAATGAAGGGTACCTTGAACCGGAGCCCGGCTCGGGTCACCGGCTCACCGACGGGACGCCCGAACTGAGTGACGATCACCTGTTGGCTTTCCGGCACAATGTAACAGACCCCAGAAACCAGCAGCACAACCACCGACACCACCACCGCCTTAATCACGCTCAAAGGATTCATCGGTTGCCTCCTTTCTTCTCCGCACCTTTTTCAAGATTCAACAACTGGAGCGGGCCGCCCAGCTTCTCGTCCACCACAACCTTGCGTTCCACTCTGGGCAGAACCTCCCGCATTGTTTCCAAGTACAGCCGTTGCCGGGTGACTTCGGGCGCTTTTTCATATTCAAAAAGCAGCGACTGAAACCGTTCCGCGCTTCCGCGTGCCTCGTTCACGCGTTTGAGTGCGTATCCCTCCGCCTCCAGAATGGACTGGTCGGCTCGCCCCTTGGCCTGAGGCACAGCCTTGTTGTACTCCCCGTTGGCCATGTTGATGGCCTGTTCCTTCTCCTGCTGGGCTTGGTTCACCTCGTTAAAAGAGCCCTGCACCGCTCTTGGCGGATGCACGTTCTTCAACTGCACCTGCATGATCATCACTCCCAAACCATACCGCTCCGCAATCGCTTTGAGCTTCAAAAGCGCTTCCTCCTCGATCTGCTGGCGCCCCACCGTCAGCACCTCGTCCACTGTCCGGTCTCCCACCACTTCCCGCATCACCGCCTCGCTCGCATCGCGCAACGTCAACCCGGGTTCACGAACGCCGAAAAGATACTGCCTCGGCTCTTGGATCCGGTACTGCACCACCCACTCCACCGCGGCCATGTTCAGATCCCCAGTCACCATGCTCTTCTCAAGGTCCGGCTCCCGCGAGGACTGGTCCCGGTTGGTTCCCCCCTCAGTTCCGAACCCGAACTCCAGCTTGAGCTGCCGCTGGACCGGAACCACCACCATGGAATCGATCCCCCACGGAATCTTCAAACCCAGCCCGGGACTCACCTGGGAACTCACCCGACCGAGCCGCACCAGTACCCCCACCGAGTCCGCCGGCACGCTGTAAAAACAACTCCACACCCCCCAAGCGCCCAAACCCGCCAAGCACGCCGGCCAAAACCAGGCAGCCTTGCGCTTGGGCGGCTGCCATCTCTGTGAACTGTCACTGGTGAACATGCCCGGCACCCTACACAACCGGCAGGCGGCAACGCCATCTCATTCCACCCCAGCGAAATCAAGGATCGGCATGCTTCGGTCAACACCGCCAATTGCGCCCCCTGCTTCTTCCGGCTATCCCTTGCTCCACCCAACACCCCTTCCCATGCTCACCCTAGAAAAATTCTCCATCGGCGTCGGCGACCGTTTCGCGCATCAGGCCAAGGCCCAGCTCCATGCCTGCCAACTCGCTCTCAAGGCCGGCGCGGAGGTCGTCCCCGTCTGGAACAAATCCAACCGAGAACATTCCTTCATCGGTTCAGAACCCGCCTCGGTACTCACTGCCGCCCGCGAAGCTGTCGCCGCCCTTGACTGGAAACACGGCTGGCATGTCGATGCGGATCATATCCGGCTCGAGACCGTAGATCGTTTCATTCCCTCCTCCGATTTCTTCACACTCGATGTGGCCGACTCCATCGGCAAACCCGCCCCGGAAACCGACATCAACGCGTTTGTCGACCGACATCCGGAACTGATCGGGTCGCTCACCATCGCCGGAATCGACGCCCCACTCCAGATCACACGGGATCAGGTCCGCGCCATCGCCGCCCAGTTCCTCCTCGCCGTCAAGGACGCTGGCAAAATCTACAGGCACGTTGCCTCGGTCAAGGGACCGGAAAATTTCATCGCCGAAATCTCCATGGACGAGACCGACCGGCCTCAGACGCCTCCGGAACTTTTGGTGATCCTTGCCGCCATTGCCGACGAAGGCATCCCTGCCCAGACCATCGCACCCAAATTCACCGGCCGCTTCAACAAGGGGGTGGATTACGTCGGCGACCTCGCCCAGTTCGAACGCGAGTTCTCTGATGACCTCGCTGTTATTGCACACGCCGTCCAGCGGTATCCGCTCCCCAAAAACCTCAAGCTCAGCGTCCACTCCGGCAGCGACAAGTTCTCGCTCTACCCGATCATCCGCCGGCTCCTGCCGAAGTTTGATGCCGGTCTGCATATCAAGACTGCCGGCACCACCTGGCTCGAAGAGCTCATCGGGCTCGCCGAATCCGGCGGCGATGGCCTCGCTTTCTCCAAGGAAATCTACGCCGACGCAATGGACCACATCCAGGAACTCACCGCCCCATACGCCACCGTGATCGACATTGATCCGGCCAAACTCCCGGCTGCGGCCACGGTTCAGGCATGGTCCAGCGCCGAGTTCACCGGCGCGCTCCGGCACGAACCCACCAACCCACTGTTCAACTCCAGCCTCCGCCAACTCCTCCACGTCTCGTTCAAACTCGCTGCGAAAAAAGGACAGCGCTACCTCGACCTTCTCAAGGACAACGAAGCCGTGGTCGCCAAAAACGTCACCCACAACCTCTTCGAACGGCACCTCCGCCCGCTCTTTCTCCCCGCATGAAATCCGCCATCACCGTCTCCCTCGTTCCCCAAGCCAAAGGCGGTCCCTTTGTTTTCTGGGACGGCCTGGATGCGGCTTTCAAGTCCGCTCAAAACCTCGGCTTCAACGCAGTGGAGATCTTTCCACCCGCCGCTGATGCCTTGGATGCCGCCCAGATCCGCGGCCTCATGGACAAACACCAACTCGCGGTGGCCGCCGTTGGCACTGGCGGCGGATGGGTCGCCCACCAGTGGCACCTGTGTCATCCCGAACCGGAAATCCGTTCCCAGGCACGCTCATTCGTCCGCGCCATGATCCGACGCGCCGGGGAACTCGGTGCTCCGGCCATTCTCGGTTCGATGCAAGGCCGGGTCCTGCCCGGAATCGAACGCGAACAGGCGCTCGAATGGCTCCGGGAGGCCCTCTCCGAATTCGACGCCGAAGCCAGTCAGGCCGGACAGGTCTTCCTCTACGAACCGCTGAACCGTTACGAAACCAACCTGTTCAACCGCAGCCCAGATGCCGCCGCGTTCCTGGACGCCGCGGGCCTGCCCAACACCCGGATCCTGGCCGATCTGTTCCACATGAACATCGAGGAGGCCTCTATTCCGGACGCGCTCAAAGCGTCTGCCCACCGCCTTGGCCATGTCCATTTTGCCGACAGCAACCGACAGGCTGTGGGATTTGGCCATACTCATATGCCGCCCATTCTGGACGCACTCCGCTCGGTGAACTATTCAGGATTCCTTTCAGCGGAAATCCTGCCACTGCCGGACTCCGAGACCGCGGCCCGCCAAACGCTTGCGGCCTTCCGTGCCCTCGTCAATCCCCGCTAAATTCCACCCATTCCAGCCGTGCTCAAACACCAACTGCTTCATCCGAAACTCAACGAGGTTCTGGCCCGGGCTGGCCACCATTCGGTGGTTCTCATCGCCGACGGAAACTATCCCGCATGGACCAAACGCGGTCCGAACGCCGAACTGGTCTCGATGAACCTCTCACCGGGCGTGATTTCCTGCGCTCAGGCCCTTGAGGCCCTCTTGAGCGCCATCCCAGTGGACCGGGTACAGACAATGGGCATCCCCCCGGAGGATTCCTACGCGCAACAGGGGGAACCACCCGTGTGGGACACATACCGCTCAGTCATCGCACGTTCTGGCCTCAACCTGGCGCTGGAGCCGATCCTCAAATGGGACTTCTACAAGGCTGTGGAATCTCCCGACCACATCCTCACCATCCAGACCGCAGATCAGTCCCTCTGGGCGAACATCCTGCTGACCATCGGCTGCAGGACGGCATAGAGCGGCACACTCGCCGGATAGAAATGGGGGACAGAGCTGAGGAGGACTTGCGTGTCCGACAGACTCAAAGCTTGGGTGCCGCAGGTTTTACAGGCGGTTCGCAGGTGCGAATCCCGCGCACCTTGACCTTCCTCCGGTACACCTTGTCGCCGCAGGTCGCGTAGAGCGTGTCCCGATCCGGACCACCGAACTCCAAGTTCGACACCTTGCCATTCGGCAACGGCAGGATGCAATTCACCCGGCCGGCTTGGTCGCACACCTGAATTCCCATCCGCGTCGCCACGTAGAGCCGGCCATCGGCATCAACGCGCATCCCGTCAGCGCCGCTTTCGTCGGCGGAATCAGGCACGTGGAGATGGTAAAACTGCTGCTTGTTCTCCAGCGTTCCGTCTGCCGCGATCCGGTAACTGTACACCCAGTGGCTTTTCCAGTCCGCCACATAGAGCAGGCTCTGGTCGGGACTGCACACCACGCCGTTAGGAAACTTGACGCCGGAATCCACTTCCCGCTTTTCCTGTCCATCAGCCAGCAACCACACCTTGCCTTGAACCTTTGGATCCGAAGAGGGTTCGGTCACGTAAACCCGTCCGTTGTTCAGCACCACCAAATCGTTCCCCCGGATCCCCTCGGCCACCGTCTCAGGCTCCGCCGCGCCCGGTCGGTACGCCAAGACTTTCTGGTCCCGCGTTGCCACCACATATCGGCGCCCGTCCGGACCAAACGCGTGTCCGTTCGCACCGTGCGAGTCCGAGACCACAACTTCCGGTATTCCCGTTCCCACGCGATAGGTCTGGTTCCCGGGGATGTCGTTGAAGAAAACCTCCCCCTTCTCGTTCACCGCGGGGCCTTCGGTGAACTTGTATCCTTCGCCCACCAATTCCCAGTCGGAAGCAGGCATCAGGATCTCCTGCATCTGACGGGACCCGGCACCCGCACCGATCCCAGCTGGCCACCCTTTCCACAACCAGCGGAGAGCCTGCGGGAAAATGGCGGTTGCAGGTTTTGCATTATGGGCGCCCTCACCCCAGACGTGTTCGACCTCGTACCCGGCAAAGGTCAGGGAACGTTCCATCTCCTGGTTGGCCATCCACCAGTCGCCTCCGTAAATGTTGTTGTCCGCCGAACCGTCCTGCAGAAAGACCCGCAGCCGTTTCGGCTCCACTTTGCGGACCAAGGTGGGCAACACGTTTCCGCCTCGGAGTCCCACAAACGTGCCGATTGCGGAAAAAACGCGTCCAAAGTCTGACGGACGTTCCCATGCGGCATTGAACGCCGCCATTGCGCCGCTGCTCGAACCCGAGATCGCCCTGTCGTTGCCCGACTTGGACAACCGGATGGGGCGCCCGTCGGATGTCTGGCGTTTCTCCACATCGGGCAGGAGTTCCTCCAGAACAAACCGCGCGTACCGGTCTCCGAGGCTGTCGTACTCGTAACTCCGGTTAAACCGGTCCAGTGCCCCTTCCCGTTCCGACTTCATCCGGCCGGGTTGGACGAAGACGCCAATGAGGACGGGGATTTCGCCGCGGGCAATCAGATTATCGAACACAATCGGGGCGTTGAACTGGATTCCGTCCTGGTTCACCCAAACACAGGCCGGCTTGGCCGGGTCGTAGCTCTTGGGCACATAGACCCAGTAGTCCCGGGTCGTGCCGGGATACAGCCGGCTCCCGGCGAAGGTGTACTTGGTCACTTCGCCCTCCGGAACACCCGCCTGTTTCAGGGAGTCCGGACCGAGCGGATAATCTTCCGCATACAGAACACCCGTCCACAGACACGCTGCTGCAGCCAATTGAAGAGATTGCTTTTTCATGGGGGAGGAAACTTTTCGGCGCGTACTCTACGCGCGCTGGCCTTGAGTCACACGCTCTTTTCCCCGCGGGCCTGATTTCGCCGTGCCTTTTTTGGCGGCTCGATTCCGAGCACCTGTTTCAAGTAAGGGGCTGTCCGGCTCTGGTCGTTGTTTGCCACCGTTTCGGGCGGACCCGACGCCACCAGTTCACCGCCGCCCGGTCCCGCCTCAGGCCCAATATCGAGGATGTAGTCCGCCTCGGCCAAGACGCTGAGATGATGCTCAATCACCACCACCGTGTGGCCCTCGTCCACCAATCGGTGCAGCACAACGAGCAACTCTTGAACATCCCCGAGGTGCAGGCCGATGGTCGGTTCCTCCAACAAATACAGCATCGACTTGGAGCCGCGTCCGGAACGCCGGGCGTTTCCTGCACGGCCGACGCCCTTGGTCAGTTCGCTCACCAGTTTTAACCGCTGCGCCTCGCCTCCGCTCAGCGTTGGACTGGGCTGCCCCAGCCGCAAGTACCCCAATCCCGTGTCTCTGAGCAACTGGAGTGGGCCGCCCACTCTCGGGAGCGCTGCAAAAAAGTCGGCGGCATCCTCGACGGTCATGGCGAGCACCTCGCCAATCGTGCGCCCATTGTAACGGACCTCCAACGCTCCAGCCTCGTACCGTGACCCGCTGCACTCGGTGCACGGCGCATGACTGGTTGGCAGAAAACTCATCTCCACTTTCACCACCCCCTGCCCTCCGCAGGCCTCGCAGCGCCCCCCCTCGGAATTGAACGAAAACCGGCCGGGACCGTACCCCCGGATCCTGGCCATCGGCACCTGAGCAAACACGGCACGGATCTCGTCAAACACCTTGATGTAGGTGGCCGGAGTGGAACGGGAAGTCTTGCCGATCGGCGCCTGATCCACCTCGTAAACCGCTTCCAGATGCTCGACTCCATGCACCGCGGGTCCGCTCAAACCGGTCCGCCGCTTCTTGCCGGCAGGCTTTTTCGCCAATTTCCCAGTGGTCTTGCCGCCACTCTTGAGCGCAGCCTCCACGGCGGGCTTGAGCACCCCGCGCATCAGGCTGCTTTTGCCCGAACCCGACACCCCACTGATCACGGTCAAACGCCCCACCGGGATCCGCACCGAAAGGTCCTTGAGATTGTTCTTGGAAGCGCCCTCCAATTCAATCCACGCCTCGACTCCGTCCAACCCCCGGCGTTCGCCCCGCAACGGGTGCCGCATGGGTTCCCGCAGAAACCTACCCGTCACAGAATCCGGATTGCGCTGGATCTCCTCCAGACTGCCCTGGGCCACAACGCGCCCCCCGTGGGTGCCTGCCCCCGGCCCGAGATCAATCACCGTGTTTGCCCGGCGCATGGTGTCCTCGTCATGCTCAACGACCACGAGTGAGTTACCCTTGGCACGCAAGGCCTCCAGCGTGTCCAGCAATCGCCCGTTATCCCTCGGATGCAGGCCAATCGTCGGCTCATCCAGCACATACAAAACCCCGCGCAGGTTCGACCCCAGTTGCGCGGCCAGCCGGATCCGCTGGGATTCACCACCGCTCAACGTCTTTGCAGACCGGTTCAACGCGAGGTAATCCAGACCCACCTCCCGCAAAAACTCGAGCCGCTGCCGGATCTCAGGCAAGATGTCTGCGGCCACCTGCTTTTGGGTGCCGGTAAACTTGAGGCCCTCCAGCCAGCGCACCGCCGCCTCAGCGGTGCCACCCACCACCTCCCCAATCCCGGTTCCACCCAACCGCACGGCACGCGCCTCGGCATTCAGACGGACACCGCCACACTCCCCGCAGGGCACGCCTTCCCCGGCCTCCAGCGCCTCATGCTGACGTTCCTCATCCAACTCGCGTTCCATCTCCGTCTCCAAACGCGGATTGACCCGGTGCTTCCAGATCTCACCGAACCCATGGCACCCGGTGCACCACCCGTGCGGGGAGTTGAACGAAAAAAGGCGCGGATCCAGTTCTTCAAACGAGAGGCCGCATCCGACACAACTCCGTTCCGTGCTGACCACCGACTGACGCCCCTTCGCGTCCAACAGGTACGCAGTGCCCTTGCCAAGCTCCAGCGCACGCTCCAATGCCCCCCGCAGTTCCAGGTCGGATGCACCGATTGTTGCCACCAACACATCCAGCGAATGCTCCTGGAACCGTTCCAAACGCTGGAACCGGTCTGAACGCACCCACTTGCCGTCCACACGCAGCTCCGCAAACCCTTCCCGCTGCGCCCATGCCGCCACCTCGGTGTGGTACCCCTTTCTCCCTTTCACCAACGGCGCCAAAATCCGCACCCCGCCTTTTTTGGCGAGATCCCGGGCGCGCTGGAGGATGGCGTCCATGGTTTCCCGCCCCACCGCGCTTCCGCAGCACGGACAATGCTGCACCCCGACTTTCGCGAACAACAACCGCAGAAAATGGTACACCTCCGTCACCGTTGCCACCGTGGACTTTCCGCCACCGCGTGTGACCCGCTGTTCGATCGCCACCGTTGGCGGCAGGCCCGTGATCCCGTCCACGTCGGGCTTTTCCATCTGCTCCACAAACTGCCGCGCGTACGCAGACATGCTGTCCAGAAAACGACGCTGTCCCTCCGCAAACAGAAGGTCGAAAGCCAGTGTCGATTTCCCAGAACCACTCCGCCCCGTCACCACCACAAGTTCCTCCCGTGGAATCCGCACAGAGAGGTTCTTCAAATTGTGCTCCCGCGCCCCGCTGACCGTAATTACCGGCTCGAACCCGGCAGCTTCCGCAACCCGCGCCGTCGGTTCCGGCTGGGCAGCGCGCCCGGCACGCTTCAGAAACCGGCCCGTCTCGGATTCCGGCACGCGCGCGATCTCCTCGGGCGTACCCGCAGCCACCACCCGCCCCCCGGATTCCCCGGCACCGGGCCCGATGTCCAGGACATAGTCCGCACAACGGATCACGTCGAGGTGATGCTCGATCACCAGGAGGCTGTTGCCTTCTTTCACCAACCGGTCCAAGACCCGGACCAGCACCGCGACATCATCCAAATGCAGCCCCGTGGTCGGCTCGTCCAGGATGAGCAGAGAACCGTCCCCCCTGCCTTGCACCAGACGTTCCACCAGCTTCAAACGCTGGCTTTCCCCGCCGGACAACAGATTCAACGGCTGTCCCAACTTCAAATACCCCAAACCCACTTCCGCCAAAACCCGCAATGGACCCGCAATCCGGTCACTGCGCAGCCCCGGAATGCCGTCAAAAAAATCGAGTGCCTCGGTCACGCTCAACTCCAGCACCTCATGCACATTGAGCGCCCGGCGCTTTCCAGCCAGCCGGACCCCCAGCACATGGCTCTGGTACCGGCGGCCTTCGCACTCTGCGCACCGCACAAACACGTCGCTCAGAAACTGCATCTCGACCCGCTCAAATCCGCTTCCTGAACACCGCTCACACCGCCCCGTGCCGGCATTAAACGAGAACGCGCCAGCCTTCAGCCCCAGAGCCGCTGCACCCTCCGTTGAAGCAAACAGTTCCCGGATATCGTCAAAGACACCGAGGTACACCGCCGGACTGGAGCGGGGTGTCCGGGAAAGCGGCGACTGATCGACCAAAAGCACCTGCCCGACCTGCTCCCATCCTTCAATCCCGTCACAGAGCCCTGGTGTTTCGCCGGACGCCTGGCCTTTCAACACGGCAAGGTTCTCGTACAAAACCGAGTGAACCAGCGTGCTCTTGCCCGACCCAGATACCCCGGTCACACACGCAAACACCCCCAGCGGCACCCGCACATCTTCCCCCTTCAAATTGTTCGCACGCGCACGGCGGACCGTCAAAAACCCGGAGGGTTTCCGCCGTTTTTCAGGGACCGGAACGGACTTGTGGCCGTTCAAATACTCGGAGGTCAGTGTTCGCTTGGCGCCTCGCAACAGCCCGTCTGCATGGCCCGCATATTCCAAGCCCCCCCCGTCAATGCCGCGGCCAGGTCCAAGTTCCACCAGATAATCCGCGGCCCGAATCACGGCCTCCTCGTGTTCGACCACAAGCAGCGTGTTCCCGCAATCCCGCAACCTCTCGAGCACACCCACCAGACGCTGGGTGTCCCGTGGATGCAGGCCCACACTCGGTTCGTCCAAGACAAAGAGCGTGTTCACCAAGGACGCGCCAAGACAAGTCGTCAGGTTCACCCGCTGGACCTCGCCACCACTCAGGGTCCGGGTCGGCCGGTCCAAACTCAAATACTCCAAACCCACCTCGCGCAAATATCCCAGCCGGCTCCGAACCGCCTCCAACAACATTCCCGTGGCCGGGTCCGACACCTGGGCAAACAGCCCGCCGCGCAGCACCCGCTCAAGGTCACCCACTGGCAACGCCATCAACTCGGGAAGTGTCCGCCCGTCAAACCGGTAACACAGTGTCCCGGGCTGGTACCGGCCGCCGCGGCATTCCGTGCACGGAGCGTAGTTCCGGTACCGGCTCAGCAAAACGCGGACGTGCATCTTGTACGTGCTCTTCTCGAGCCAGCGGAAGAACCCCTTCACGCCGTACCATGCTTTCGGCCACTCGCGGCCCGACTCGCCGTAGTCGGGCTCTCCGTCGACCACCAGCGCGCGATGCTCCGGCGAGAGGTCGGCGAATGGCGCGTCCACCGGGATGCCGCGGCTGCGGGCGAAGCGGATCAGGTCCTTCTTCGATTCGCCGTAGACCTCACCCTCCCAGCAGCGGATCGCTCCCTCGCTGATCGATTTCGAGCCATCGGGAATTGCCAGCCGGTAGTCCACCTCGATCACGCGGCCGAAGCCGCGGCA
>CAIURC010000009.1 GCA_903901425.1 uncultured Spartobacteria bacterium
CTTGAACTGGCCCACGCCGTCAAACGGCACGCCGCCCGACGCCACTTTGCCTTGATAGTTCAACACCCTTGGCACGTCCTGCGCGAAACTGCCTGCACAGAGGGCACAAAGCCACAGCCAGCCAAACACCCATCTGCCGATAGAACCCGCTGCGTTGCGCTGCTTTTTCAGATCTTCGATCCCGTTCATAAAACTCATTTAGGGTAGGACAATGTTCACCGCACCGGGCCGCGCCTCGACAGCCGGCCCAGTGGGAACGCCCGGGAAGAACCCCGCCGCGCGGGGCTGCTTCTGGAAGGTCACGCCGCCAAAGACCACCGTTCTCAGAGACACGGGATGCGTGAACTGACCAATGAAACTTCCATCCTTGGTCAAGTACGCCAACTTCAGACCGGTAGCCGCCGTGCCTTCTGGGAGCGCCCCGAGCAGCGTCACGCCATTGACGGCATTCAACGAAGCCAGATTGCCCGTGAGCCCCGCAAGACCGCCGGCGGTGAGCCGGACCTGCATCCCAATGAAATCAGGCGTCGCATCGCCGAGAACCGCGTTCACCGGAAGCGCGGATCCAAACACCGAGTACGGGTTGGGCGGCACGGGCACCGTTTTACTGGGTTTGGCCGGTGCCACGTATTTGCTGGCCACCAGATCCACCGTGATGCCGTCGGGCCAACCCGAAGCGAACGGGGCCGCCAATCCGGCCGGTCGGTACCATGACACTTGGTCCGCAGCCGCGTCTGAATCGGTCTGGGTGCCGTCAAAGCGGAGGGTTCCTGCAATCCAGCCCCTGTCCCCATACAGTGAGGCGAACACGGGCGCGGTGCGTTCCGGGGAAAGCCGGTTGGCAATCGAGACCGCCGTGCCGTCTGCGAGCCGGCCCACGAGCTTAACCGTGCCATCCGCCGCCGCAGTCATCACGGCGTAGCCGGACACCTGCGGATAAGCGCTGGATACAAGCCCCCCGTTGGTTTCCGTGCCCTCATCCACGCGGGGCTCAAACAGAGCCGTGTACCGCCCGTTCTCAAGGGCGGGATTCACCACATCCACCGGGATTCTCTGCATCCCGGCAGGAAGCACCTTGGCGGCGCTGTAAATGGCCTTGGCTGCGGTGAACCGGCCATAAACGACCCCGCCAGTTCCAGTCAACTCGCCCGCCAGCACCGGGTATTGCCCACTGGCATTGGCGCGAAGCGCGAGTTGACCCAGCACCTTTCTGGCAGTGCCCCTGCCCTTCGCGATCTCAAGCGACGCCAGGTTGTTGCTGAACAAGGCCGTGCCGTCCTTCCGAAGAACGCCCTTGAATGCCGTGGCAACGCCGCCTGTCAGCAGCCTGCCAGAGAATGCACCCGTGGGCGTGACGCTCACAGAAAGAACTCCCCAGCCGCGAGTTTCAGCGAACGCAGACGTGTGCTGCGGAACATCGGGATAATCCGCAGCGAGATCCGTCAGACTCGTCTCAGGGGAGAGCAGGCCGTCATAGACACCGGCCCATTCCTCGCGCTCGTAGTTGAACTTGAACGCGCGCACGGCTTCCACGGACCGGTTGCCGAGCGTATCCACTGCAGTGACGCGGACCGTGTTCGCACCCTGTTCCGGGACCAGCGCAATCATCCACTCCACCCGGGTACCATTGGCTGCCGGCAAAAGCGTGGCTTCCACGGGTTCGGCACCGTTGAGCGCGACCTCGACCCGGGCCACCCCATTCGCATCGGAAGCGGCCCCCCGAACCACGGCACCATCTCCCGTCACTGTGGCATTGGCCTTGGGTGTGGCAATGCTGACCACGGGCACCGCACTGGAACTGAGCACCGTGATTGTGGTCGTCGAAACCCCCAGTAGCGCCCCGCCCGTCTGCCCCTGCAGCTTCAGCACAATGGTTTCCCCTGCCGACGCAATCTGCGCCGTGCTCCGGAGCCGCACATTGAACACCTTTTCCGCCAGATCACCATCCGCCCATGTAAGGGTCCGGACATCTGGAAGCGCGTAGTCGTCGGTGCCACTGGCATTCCCGCCCGCCACCGTCACCTGAGCGGACACCGTTCCATTCGCACCCAATGTCCGGCGAACCACCACCGGAACAATCCGTTCACCGTCATCCGGTGCGGCCGCGAGGGTAGCCGTTTCAGCAAATCCGATCGTCCCCGGAACCGTTGCGGAACGGATTGCGAGCGTCTGGGTGTCAACGCCGCCAATGAGGGCACCGCCCGTTGCATTCAACAGCTTGAGCACGATGGTCCGGCCCGCCACCGGAACGCTCCCCCGATACACCACGGGGAACGTCTTGTCCGACACATCGCCGTCCTCCCAGCTCAGACGGACCGGCTTCGCAATCGTGTAATCCGCGGCTGCCGCCGTGCCGCCCGCCACCACAACGTCCACAGAAACCGCCCCGGTCGCACCGGGACTCCGGGCAACTGCCACCTCGAACGCCAAGTCGCCCGAAACCGGCTTGACCCGTTCCACCGAGGTCGCGGTGAACATTACCGTACCGGCCTTGAGCGGACGGATCATCACCACCATCGTCCGGCGCTCCCCAAGTGCTGCACCGGCCGGATCGTCGAGCCCAAGCTCGATCGTCTCGCCGTCCGCGGAAATCTCGACACCGGGCTTGATCACCACGGACCCCGTCTTTTCGCCGGTCTCGCCTCCCGCCCAGGTCAGGACAGCATCCTGCAGCGCAAACCGGTCCTGAGCCAGACTGCCGCCCCGCACACCAAGCCGAACCGTGGCGGACCCGGTCGCCACGCCCTCCCTGCGCACCCCGATGGGAACGAGGAGTTCACTCGCAGGCTTGAGCCGCTGGACGGATCCGGCGGAGAACGTCAGCGCCCCACCGGCGGACACCGTCACCGTGGCGCCCTGGCTGGTGACCTCGCCCACCACGTTCCGAACCACCACGTCGTACAGGCCAGAATCCGATTCCGAGGAAGACTCGATCCGGTACTCAGCCCCGGTAGCACCCGGCACCGCCTCACTGCCCCTGCGCCACTGGTACTCGAGCGGGCCGGTTCCAGCTGCCACAACATTCAGCACGAGCGGTTCGCCCGGACGCAACACCCGGGAACTGGGCTGGGTTTGGATCGTGATCCCGTCATTGATCTGGACCTGAGCTGCCGCACTGGTGGCGCTTCCCACGGGGTTGGTGACCACCACATCATAAGTTCCCTCGGCCGCTTCCTGCGCATTGGCCAGCGTCAGCGTCGCCGATTGCGCCTCAGCCACCGGATTCCCGTTCTTCCGCCACTGGTAGGAAAGCGGACCGGTGCCGGTCACCGTCACTACCAAAACAACAGCCGTGCCCGGGTTCACCGTGGCATTCTGGGGCTGTACTGTGAACACCACCGGATCGTTCACCACAACCGCCGCCACCGCGCTCGTCGCGCTGCCCGCGGCGTTGCCGACCACCACCGAATACACGCCCTCGTCGCCTTCCGCCGCCGCAGCCACCGAGTAGACCGGCCCGTTCGCGCCGGCCAGATCCGTGCCCCCCCTGCGCCACTGGTAGGTGAAGGGTCCCGTGCCGTCTGCCGACACACTGAGTGACACCGGCTGGCCGGGATTCACCGTCACTCCCTGCGGCTGGGCGGTAATCACCACCGGATCATTCATCACCACGCTCACCACCGTCTCCACGCGGTTCCCGGCAGCATCCGCCACCGTCACCGTGACCGGGTACGTCCCGGCCGGCCGCGACGTCCCTGCCGCAGGGGTCTGCGTCACGGAGGACACTCCCACGGCGTCCGAAGCCACAACCACGCTCGTGAGGTCGGGCACGAACCCCTGGCCGCCGAGGCCGGAAGTCGCCACCGCGCGCTGCGTGGGAGCCGAGGTAATGACCGGCGCCGTTGTGTCCCGGACGGTTACCGTGAAGATCCCGGTGCCCGTGTTGCCCGCGGCGTCCCGGGCCGTCACGGTCACCACGGTGTCGCCCAGCGGGAACACGCTCCCGGAATCGGGTGCGTAGGAAATGGAAGTCGCGCCGACGTTGTCCGCCACGGTCGATGCGCCAAAGGTCACTGCCGCGCCGCTGGGGCCCGTTGCCTCGCGCACTTCCGCCGGACGCGACGACACCACCGGGGCCGAGGTGTCCTGAAAGGTTACGGTGCTGGATGCGAGATTTCCCTCAGCGTCACGGACGGTGTAGGTCACCGAACCCGTGCCGGTGAACCCGGCGTTGGCCGTGTAGTTCACGAACCGCCCACCGGAAACCGAGGCGGTCCCGCCCACCGCACCGGTGACACCCGTCACGGTCAGCGTGTCGTTCTCAGGGTCGGTGTCGTTCAGGAGCACGTCCACCGTGGCGGCCCCGGTTGCGTCCAGAGACACCAGGTCCGGCACGGGCACCGGCGCGGAGTTGGAAATTTGGCCGATGAAGCCGTTGGAGATGGCGTAATCGGCCGAGGCGATCATCGCCGGGCTGGCCGGATCCGCCGTGACGCTCCCGACGATCTGGTAGTCGGTGCTGTTAATGATTCCACCCCCGTTGTCCACCACCGAGCTGATCAGGGTGTAGTCGCCGGCAAAGCACACGGAGGCTGTTAAAAACGTCAGGAACAGCACAATCAGGCGCCTTAGCTCGCTTCGTATATACGAAAAACCCTCTGCCCCGGAAGGCTGGATCGGACAACCTGTGTTCTGGCGCTTTGCCATAGGGTGCTTTCTTGGTACCGCTGTTCAGAGCCACCTTAGAGCCTCTAGCACACTGGTACTCTTCGGGTTCACATTTCAAAATCCCAAGAATCTAATCACCAACTTCGTTAGGTCGGCCGTATCCGTCCCCACCATTTGCGGCAATAGCGTGAAGCGGACGTACGCGGGCGTTTTTCCTTCAGGAATTAGCAAATCGCTTCCCATACTCTTCTTGGCCGATTCTGTCTGGTCACTAAAAACAAGACTACTACTAAAACACTGCTTAAAGCTTTTGCCTCCTGTGACGCTACCGAGCGCATACCCCCTAACGGCGAAGGTGCCATTCGGAAGTGCCCCAACTGCAATGTCTACGTTCCGCTCTTTATCCGTCAGATATCTCGGCGTAACTGATATACCGCAGGTTTCTGACGTTCCACTGGTTTGAAATATCTCTGCCCTAATGTTTTTCACTGGCTTTTCAGGCATTGGATTGGCAGCCACGTAGTTATTTTGTGCGTCACGAGACAGCGTAATCGCAGCCGAAGAACTTCCATCGAGGTAGTCGTAAGTAATTCTTGCTGATTGCCTTAAACTAACATAAACCAATTTCCCATAAACTTCTGCGCAAAATCCGTTAACTGCCACAGTCTCATTCAGTGGAGTGGCTCGGTTTGCGTTCGTTACGCCGAACGAAGCCTCCACCGGCCGAGAAGTTAATGCACTTACGGCAGCGTCCCACTTCATAAGTAGTGTCGACTCGTTTATGTTCCTGTTGCGCCCCGCCGGACCCGTCGGAAAATCATCCCATTTGTATGCTTCACCTGAGAGGCCATATAACGCCACTTGATCGATTATCCGTGACAGCGTGGCAACAGACATTGCAGCGCCACTGACAGACATCGCATAAGCCGCCCCACCAATCCCCACATCCTGCCCCAGTTGCTGGGAACCCTTGACGCCGTCATTGAACCAGACCCGGAGCCGGAGCGGCGCTTTCTGGAA
>CAIURC010000010.1 GCA_903901425.1 uncultured Spartobacteria bacterium
ATATCTCTGGGGCTACGCCAAGAATAATGAGTTAGCCAACCTTGCACCCAAGGATCTCTGGGAGTTGAGCGCCGAAGCTAAGAAGGCGCTGAGAAAAATCCGGAGAATGCCACGCTGCATAAAAGCGTTCTGGATTCAATCCACGCTCAACCTGAAAGGTGTATGAACCTGTTATGGAATTGTCAGTAATCCAACTCGGAGTGGCCAACGATGATGCCAAGCGCGGTGTGCAGGTTAGTGGAGGAGCGACCCGGCAGGAAGCGGCTGCTTTTTGCCATCCGCACCGGTGACTTCGAGCACCGGGGTGCCCCGCCACATCTGGCCTTCCTGCCAGTCCATCCAGTACTCGTTCTTAAACGTCTTCCACCGGTAATCCACGTAACATACCCGCAAATTGTGCAGACCCTTCTGCAGCGGAATGCTCCACGCGTTCTCCGAGTGCAGCGTCGGGGAGGGGAACCATTCCTCGCCATCCACCCAAATGCGCAGGTCAAATCCGGCGTCCATCGTCGGCGTGTAAAGGTGCTCGGGTGCGTGGAAGGTGTAAATGCCGTCTGCCGGAGCCTGCAGATAGCCGCTGTACCGCACCGCATACGCCTTGTCTGTCTTGCGCATCGCGTTCACTTCGCCGGGAACGAGCAATCCGCTCGCCGCCGTGCGCGCCATCGACGGAAGGACCCCCGGCACGCCCGCGTGCCCAAACAGCGTCGGCCAGGTCCCCTCAAGATACTCGGCGTCCAACCCCAGCCGGAGTTTGACCGTCGCCGACACCGCAGGACGGAGTGCTTCCCTGCGGTAAAGGGCGCCGACGGTTTTCCCGGCCAGTTCACAGGGGATATTGAACGGGGTTTGGGTGAGGCCTTTGCGGAATGGGCGGACTTTGACGTAGGTGTCTTTGGTGATCTCGAAGGGCTCGGAGTAGAGGGGCGATTCGAGGGTGGGATCGCTTCCATCGAGCGTGTAGCGGAACTCGATGTCGCGGGTGTCCTGCGTGGGGATCGAGAACGAGACCGAGGCGCGCTCGGTGAACACGTTTTGCGCGGGCGCGATCTGGACGGTGTCGATGGCGCGGTAGATGGGGGTGGCGGTGAAGTGGCCCTGGGCATCGAGCGCGTACTCGAAGTCGGCTGTGGGCGCGGTGTAACGTTTGCCGCGCAGGAGCAGTGCGCCGTTGGTTCCGAGGGCGATGCCGGAGAGGTGGCCTGCTTTTTCGACGAGGAGCAGGCTTTCGCCCTGTACCCTGGCCACACCTTGGGAAAGTGCGTTGGAACGGTTCGGGCCGGACTGGAACTCCACCCGTGCTCCGCTGGGGGTCACCGCGCGGAAACCGGTCACACCACCCGGGGCCTGGAATTTCTCAACGTCCTTGAGGTCATTTTCGAATTGGCGGCTGGGCTCAGACACGGCTGGCCTTGTGTTGTGTAGGGTGACCAAGGCCTGATTGCCGGAGCCTTTCCAGAGGATGCCAACTTGGCGCAGTCCGTAGGATTTCGCCGCATCGTCGTCGAGTTGGAGCACCTCTTCCTCGGCGGTTTTGCTCTTGGCGCCTTTCTGGTCGAGGGCTTCCTTGAGGATTTGGAGCTGAGGCTTTTCGACGGTGACGTAATTGCCGTTTGCATCGAGGCGGTTGATGCGCTGGAACTGGGGTCCAAAGAAACGGCTGGAGACATTGGTGGCGCCGGGGATGGCGGTGCGGACGGAGTCGGCCTTTTCCTCGATGAGGGGATGGTGGATGGCAGCGAGTTCGGTAATGGATTTGCGGAGTCCTTTGGGGGTAATGGCGGCTGGGTAGGTCCAGAAGGTGGCGTATTCGTGGGGTTTCGGGTGGGCGTACTCGAGGCGGTCGGCGACGATCCAGACGCCTTCGCCCTTGAGATGGAAGACCTGGCGGAAGGCGGTGATGCCGGTGATGGGGGTGGGATCCACGCCGGGGTTGGGGCGCCAGATATTGTACCAGTCGCCCCGGACGCTGCTCATGCGGGAGTAGGTGTCGTTGCGGCGCGCCTCGGCGAGGTTGAAGCGGTCGCTGCAGTGGAAGCGGGTGTCCACGACATGGTTGTCGGGCACCATGCTGTAGTTGGTTTTTCCGCCGGTGAGGATGGCGTTGTGGGAAGCGTTGGGCGCTTTTTTGTCGATGACGATGGCCTCGGAGGAGACCAGGGTGCGTTCCTCTTTAAGTAGGTCGTAACGCATGGCGCCGAAGCCCAGTTGCGCGCTTTCGCGCGTGAAGGAGAACTGGTCGTGATCACCGGAGCGTTCGCGAGCGGCAAAGAGCATGAGGTGCTCAGCGCCGGGCAACCAGCTGTCCCGAAGAAAGTAGTGGCCGGAGTACGGAGCGGGATCGGAGGTGCGCTGAGGGTTACCGAAGGGTTTGCCGGGGGCTGGGCGGTTGGTTTTGCGTGCCTCCTCGATCTTTTTGAAGGCCTCGGGAGAGAATTTTCCAGTGGAGGAAAACCCGGGATCGGTGGTGACTTGGGTCCAAAGGCGCGGCGGATAATCCATGACGGCAGCAATGCGCTCCGAGGCGTCGGGTTCTTTGGCCACAAGATCGGTGAATGTGGGAAAGGGGGCGCCGCCGGAGGAAAGGAATGCGCGTGTGCCAAAAGAGCGCTGGATGTGGTTGAGGAAGCCGGTGCGGTTTTGCTCGATGTCCATGGCGGCATGGGTCTTGGAAACGCCGGCCCACCGGGGCCATGCATCCCCGCCCGGGGTGATCCGGGTGAGGTGGTGGCGGAAGACGGTTGCTGTGAGGTCTGCGGCGTGCTGGAAGGCCAGTGGCGTGGTGTAGGGGACGCGGTTTCCCGCCGGCATCAGTGGGCTGAGGTGCAGGGTCATGCGCAGACCGAGCCCGAAGTCCGTGTAGCGGTGGCCGTAGTCGCCGGCTTCAATGTTTTCGCCATCCTGGGTGCGTTGATGGAGGAAGCCGCTGTATCCGAGGCGGACGCATTCCCGCGCGTAGTCCTGCATGCAGCGGAACTCGGGGAGCATGAGGGCGGTCACTTGAAGGACCGTGACGGAGGTGGCCCCCCAGTTCGCGATTTCGGCGCGGCGCGCCCGGATGAGGTAGGGTGGCAGATCTTCCACCAAGGAGAGGGCGTAGCGGGCGAGGGTGGAGGGCCGGACCGCTGAGGCCAACTCCGGGCGTTTGGAGTGGAGAAAGCGCAGGGCATCGAGGTCATTGAAAAGCCCGACCGGCGAAGCTTCAGATGCCATCACGAGGTTCTGATGGCTGTTGAGAACGTCGCTGCGCCCGAAGAGACACCAGTCATCCAGATAATCCATCCAGCGCTCCAGATAGGCGAGTTTGCCGGTAGCGGCGTAGGAGTTGATTAACTCGTCAAACATCACAAACCGCGGCCCGTGGGTTTGCTGAGGATTTTGGAAAAACAACACTTCGCGTTCCTGATTCTGCTGTTCGGGGGTGGGTTTGGGCGGGGTTTGAGCGCCCGATGCGGCCAGCCGGGCTTTCCGGACATTCAGGGATTCCACAAGCGGGATCGAATCGCGGGGAACCCAGCGGGTTCCCCCCGGCGCGCCGACGTCGGCCACGTAGTGCTTGCCCCGGATCTCGGAGACGCGCCGGTGGTGCATGGCCTCCTCCGCAATCAGGGAGTCAATAACGGGACTGCGTTTGCCCAGGCCGCCCACGCAGTCCGTGATGTTCTCGGGAATCCCGTATTTATAGGGGTGGGCGAGCCGGTCAAAGAACAGGTCGCGGTAGGCGGTGAGGGCGCCCGGGAAGTCGCCGGCTTCAAAGCGGGCCTTGAAGGGCTTTAGAGAGGGATGCTCGGGCTGGACGGCAGCGTGGAGTTGGCGGCAGAGGCGCTCAATCTCGGCTCTGGATTCGCGCTGGCTAAAGAGCGCTTTGCGGCGCTCGGCGTCGGGCAGCTGGGGCAGTTGGAGGGGGATGAGTTGGAAGTTGCGCTCCTGGGGTTGTTCCTGGTCGACCCGGTACCAGGCGCCGGCTTTCAGAGGTAGGGCTTGGCCGACGAATCGCCCCTGCATGGAGTTCGGAGAGAGGGTCGTGGTGTGAGGGTATCCGGCGAGGTCCGTGCGTTGGTACCAGACGAGCTTGCGTTGCTCGTCGAGAACAGACAGCAGCCACATGAGTGGTTCTTTGCGATCAGCTCCTCCCTTGGTCACAACAACGATGGAGTCCACGGTCGTGGGGGCTCCCAAATCCAGTTCGATCCACGGGTTGAATTGTTTGCCCGAATTGAAGTCGCCCAGGAGCCAGTCCCGGCTGCCATTGACGAGGGTTTCAAGGCCTCTGGAATTGCCGGCCGAGGAAGTGGGGGTGGACTGGAGGGCCACGTTTTTCCCGCCGCTGTGGACCTCGATTTCGGACATGTGCGAAATGCCGTATTCGTTCGAACCAAAGGAGGGGATCTCAGGAATTTCCAGGCGCACATAGCGTCCGGTGACGGCGGCCCATGAAGGAGAAATGGACAGCCCAAGCAGGGCGAGGGCGGCGACGAACGTCTTCTGGGAGGCAGAGGTTTTCATGGGAGGGCGTGAGAGAGAACGGGGACGGATTACTTGGCAGTGGAATGATCGCTGGTGCGCGGGTCGTCCATGAGCCAGGAGTCGGTGCGGAAGGGGGCTGCAGGGAGCCCCTCCTTGTTCATGAGATTGGGGCGGGCTTCTTCGTGCCACGCGAACCGGACGGCCACGGGTTTGGGCACCTTCGGCGAACGCACGAGCGCGCTGTCTTTTTCCAGAGTGACCTCGGCGGGCACGAATTGACGGTCCTCGCCCGCGATCTGGAATCCGTCGGGTGCGGCGCCGTTGCGCGTGGCCAACCCGGAGCCGGTCGAGGTGAACCGGATGCGGATCTGCGCCCCCTCGGGTTGTGCGGATTGGAAGAACGGGCCGGAGGCCACGACGCTCTTGTCGCCGTAGACTTGGCTGGCTGCGAGCAGCGCAAGGCGTTCCCCGGGGACCCGCTTGTTCTCGGGGTGAATGTTGTCGAGGTCGGTGATGGAGTCGTGGATGACGGCCATTCCACTGTGTGGGATGGTCTTCAGTGCCGCGGACTGGGCTTCCCAAAACAGAGGCAACTCGAGCGGACTGATGGGACGGCCGTTGCTGGGGGCCGCGTTCTTTGTCGAGTAACGGTTCGGGGCGATTTGAACGTAGAGGAAGGGCAGGTCGTTGCGGCCCCACGTGGAACGCCAGAAGGCGACGTTTTCGCTGAGCAAACTCGTGTAGCGGGAACCCGTGAAGCGATGGACGTTGCTTTCGCCCTGGTACCAGAGAAAACCGCGGATCCCGTACGGCGCCAAGGGTTTGACCATGGTTTCAAAGCCGCCGCCGCCCTTCGACCAGGTCTCAATGGGGGTGGCGCCAATGGAGGCGTGCAGGATGCCCACCGGTTGGTTCAGGCGGCGCCGGGTTTCGCGGGCAAAGAAATAGGCGACGGCGGAATCGCCATGAAGTCGGTCGGCCGTGAGGTTTTCCTTGTTGGCGATGCGCCAGAATCCGGCCAGTTCCTTGGCGGATCTGGCCTTGTCGTTGCGGATGACGGTGAACTGGCGGACCCAGGGATCGGCGCTGGTGGCCAGAGCTTCCGACACACCTGGAGCGCGATGGACTTGGGAAAGGTTGAGGTGCATGTTGGACTGGCCTGAGGCGAGCCAAACTTCACCAGCGAGCACGTCCTGAACAGTGAGGGTGTTTTTTCCTTTGAGAACGAGGGGGGAGTTGGTTCCGGGTTTGAGGGAGGTGAAAGTGACGCGCCATTCGCCCTTCTCGTTGGCTTGGGCGGTCTGGGTCTGGCCCGCAAAACTGGCTGAAACGGCTTCGCCCGGATCGGCCCAGCCCCAGACTGGAGCCGGCGCATCGGCTTGAAGCATCATGTGGTCTGAAAAATAGGCGGGAAGCGTGATGTCCGACCGTGCGGGCATGGGAAGCGCCGCGCTGCAAATCAGTGATAGGAGCAGGGGGAACGTGGATCTAAGGGGGGCGGTGTCCATGGGAGTTTTTTGGGGCGTTAATCGAGTCGGGAGTTGCGGCCGAGTATCAGACGGATCCCGTCGATGCTCTGTGTTCCGAATTGGATGGGGACGTCCGGCGGGGTGGTTTGTTTGAGCGCGATTTCAAGGAGCAGGAAGTCGGTGGGGCTTGGGAGCGCCAGCGATGCGTTCAGCCGTTGCCATGTGCGGGGATCACGGTCTAGCACTGCCCGGTTACCCCGGTTCAATGCGAGCGCTTTGGAGTCGAGTTTCTTCCAGTCCTGAAGGGTGCCGTTCCGCACCGTTTCAGAGTCCAGCGCGTGAATGGAGACGTACGCCATGTATTGGAGCGGGGCTTCAAAGGGTTCCGCATTGAAATGGGCGGAGAGCTGGACGCCAAAATTTCCGGTGGCGCACAGGGATTTGTAGGGGCGCAGGTCGATCAGCTTCCAGATGCTGCTGGTCCGGCTCGGTGCCGCGGCGTTCTTGCCTTGATAGTCGGCGCTCACCAGTTGAAGCATCGAGTGCCCGTTGAGGGGGCTTACCCGCGGCCCGGAACCCGTTCTGCGGGTTTCATCCCCACTCCAGTGGTCCGGTTCCTGAGGAACTCCAGAGGCGATCGGTGCCGGGTCGGATTCGAAGTTTTCCGTGAAAAGAACCCAGTTTTTTTGGAGGCGTGGCTGAACGTAGCCCTGAAGGAGGGACGCTGCAAATAGGCCGACACAGATTCCTGCCGCCATCGAGGTGGTTGAAATCCACCGTTTCCAGTTTTGGGGGGTGAGAACGGGAGACTGTGGGGATTCCAAGGATCCCGCAGAGCCAAGGGACTCGAGGTTGAAGTGGAGTTCCACCGCCTGAACGTACCGGGTTAGGGCCTCGGGATTCAGATTCAGGAGCTCGTCCAGAAGCTCGGTTTCCTCGCGCGTGGCGGTCTGGTCTATCACACGCGAGATCAGGGAGTTCAGGCGCGGGTCAGACATCGCTCCAGCCCTCCTTTTTCAGACAGAGTTGGATGCACTGCAGGAGTCGGGAACGGATTTGCTCCATGGCGTAGTAGACTTGGTTCATCGAAAAACCCTCCTCTTGTGCATTTGAACGGAGGGAACCGCGGCCGTACCGGCGTTCCAGCCAGCGATGCTCCTGTGGAGTCAACTTTTTCAGGCAGCCCTCCAAGGCAGCCCGCCGGGCCTCCTGCAACGGGGTCTCGTTCTCGAAAGCGGCATGGAGGTTTTCAAGAGTCTGGTCGGAAAAAATCAGGCGTTCCCTAGCCTGTTTCTGACGCCACTTGAGCACTTCAAAATATGCAAACCGAATCGCCCACGGCACAAACGGCCGATCCGGGTCGTAGTCGGCCCACTTTTCCCAGAGACCGACCGAGACCTGCTGCAGAATTTCTGCTGCCGAATGTGGGTTGGGCACCAGCGTGGCAAGGTAACGGGCCACCTCGGTTTGGTGCCGTGTCCAGAGCCGGACGAAATCAGCGGTGGTTTTCATCACTCAGGAAGAGCGTCTTCTCCTATTCTCAACACCGGACACGCGGTTTCGGAAAAAAATTTGCGGCTCCATCGCGTTTTTTGGGTGAATGCCTCAAAATTTTTGCTCTTCCGTGGGGTTTGGATGTCCCAATCCGGCCCGGCTCGGCTGTTCCCCGGTGTGCAGCGTTCACTCTGGACGCTTCTGCGGATCGGTCGCGGACGCTGCCCCAGAAAAATATTCGAATCGTTCCTATGAAAATCTCGCGTGTCCTATTCGCCTCGCTGTCTCTGCTTTTGGTTCTCGGGTTTCAGGCGCAAGCCAAGCCCGGAAAAAAAGCCCGGAGTTCTGCCAGCAATCGTGCAACCGCGCGCGCTCTGGGCCTTTTGGATCGCAACCATGACGGTTCCTTTGACAGCGCTGAATCCGAGCGCGTGCTGGCCCTCCATTCCGCCCTGGTCGCCCTCGATTCAGACAGGGACGGCAAGCTTTCCGAGTCCGAGGTGGCGGCAGCCAAGGTGCCGGTGCCGAAGAAAAAGCGCAAATAGCCAGCAGCGCGGGCAAGTGGCGCATGGAGGTGGTTGCAGAGGGCGTCCCGGGAGCGTCTGGAGTGGGGCGTATTTGCCTTGGAACTCTTGCCGTTCGTGTAGGCTGTCTTTTCGGTGCTGAGTCCCAGCGGCGCAGTTTCCCAAACAACTAGGTTTTGGCAAAAAACGGGGGCTGGAATGGGGCGTTTGGGTGGTGTAATGCTCAGGACTGCGCTGAAGCGGTTGTTTTTGCGCTCTCCCCCCAACCCCCAGTTCCCCCTGAAATGCACGCCCGCTTCATCCGGTGTTGTCGCACCGCGCTCTTCCTTCATCTGGGTACGGCGTCCGCGCTTTCCATTGCCGACCCGATCCGCGAAGAGAATGCGAAACCCGGCACGCGGGATTGGCAGTTGACCCGGGTGCGCGTGGATGGTGCCGGTTTCCGTTCGCCGTGGGTGGAGGGGTACTGTTCGCGGCAGAGCGCAAAGGCCGGGGACCGGGTGGATGTGTTTGTTTCGGCGAATCCCGGTCGCCCGGTGCGGATCGAATGGTTCCGCATGGGGTATTACCACGGCAGAGGTGCGCGGAAGGTCCTTGAGCAGGGACCGTTTCAGGCAGGGCCACAGGAGACGCCAAAGCCGGGGGAAAAGAACCTGCACGAATGCCGGTGGACGCCCACCACAGTTTTGACGGTGCCTTCGGACTGGTTGAGCGGAGTTTATCTGGGCCGGTTGAGCACGGTGCCAGATAAGCCGGACGAGCCGTTTTGGCAGAGCTACGTGGTGCTGGTAGTGCGCGACGAGCGGCCGGCAGGCATCCTGTTCCAATGCAGCGACAATACCTGGCAGGCTTACAACCGATGGCCGGACCATTACTCGGTCTACACGCATCCCAAGGGAAACCAGGGGCCTTGGGCCGAGGTCAGTTTCGATCGGCCCTATGGCCGAGAAGCGCAGCACCAGGGGGTGGTCAATGATCCCCTGACCGTCGGTTCCGGAGAGTTTCTCCCGTTCGAATTCCCCCTCGCGTACTGGCTTGAAGAGAACGGCTACGATGTCACCTACTGCACCAACAGTGACATGGTGACGCCCGAACGCGGCTTGCGCTGCAAAGCGTTCATCAGCGTGGGCCATGACGAGTACTGGGACCTCCGCCAGTTCCGCAGCGTCGAGAAAATGCGGGACGAGGGCGTCAGCCTTCTTTTTCTGTCGGGCAACTCCGTTTGCTGGGTCAGCCCGCTCCGGGAGGGCGCATCCGGTCAGCCCAACCGGATCTTTTACCGCGGTGGCCCCTATGGCGGTCCCAACGAGTACGCCGCCAACCGCCAGAAAAACAACGGCCCATTCCCCGAACACGGTCCCGATGAGGGGTTGCTGATGGGGGCGCGCAATGTCGAGCCGGTCAACGGCGGCGGCGACTGGGTTTGCTCGAAGCCAGGCCACTGGATTTTTGAGGGGACCGGGATGAGGAAGGGGGAATCCATCCCGGGCTTGGTTGGGTGGGAGTACCATGGTTCTCCGGCCACCGAGATCCCGGGACTCGAGGTCGTAGGCGAGGGAACAGCCTGGGTCGGTGGTGTCCGCCCCCAGAAATGGACCGCAACGGTTTATCCAGGCCCCAAGGGCAACTTTGTGTTCAATGCGGCAACGATTTTCTGGGCGCAGGGCCTTTCCTCGCCGCCCGGTCACGTTCTGCCGTGGTCTCACTGGACCCGGCCCCACGGCCCAGATGATCGGGTGCAAACCATCACAAAAAACCTTCTCACCCGTGCACTGGGCACAAAATAAGCGGTCTGGCGGTCCGAATCCCGGCCGGGGCCTTTTCAGGTTCGTCCCTACCCTGTTTTCGGCGTGCACGTGGATCTTTCTGTACCCGGTCCGCGCTCAGACGCCGGAATCTGTGCCGAAATTGGCGGAACGTCCCGGTGTGGTAGAGGCGGCGGGCGGTGGGGTGGGAAGGGTGCCAAAGGCGGTTCTTGCGGAGGGGTGGGGCATTTCCCTCGCTGCGGCGGCGCCGCTGGTAACGCATCCAACGATGGCCTGCCTAGACGAACGGGGGCGCCTTTTTGTGGGGGACTGCATCGGCGTCAACTGGAATAAGGCGCAACTGGAGGCCAACCCGCCCAACCGGGTCCTCATGCTGGAAGACAAGGACGGGGACGGCGTGTTTGATCGGAGCACGGTCTTTGCCTCGGGCCTCACCTTTCCGCAGGGCGCGTGCTGGCTGGACGGCGCGCTGTATGTGTGTTCGCCCCCGGGCCTCTGGCGGCTTCAGGACCGGGACGGCGACGGTGTCGAGGATCACCGTGAGATGCTCGTGGAGGGCTTTGATTACACCGGAAACGCGGCGGACGTGCACGGCCCGTTCTGGAACCCGGCCCATCAGCGGTTGTACTGGTGTCATGGTCGGAAGGGGCACCGGGTGGCGAGCCGGGATGGCGCGCTGGTGCATGAGGGCCTGGCGAGCGGGATTTGGAGCTGCAAACCTGACGGGAGCGGCCTCCGCTGGCATGCGCTCGGATGTGGTGACAACCCGGTGGAGGTCGATTTCACTCCAGAGGGCGATGTGCTCGGGGTTCAGAACCTTTACCACTCCAATCCGCGGGGCGATACCTTGGTGCATTTCCTACTTGGAGGCGTCTATGAACGGCCCGACATGCTCAAGGCGGTTGAGGGCCTGCCTCGGACCCGCGAGACAATGCCCGTTGTGCATAACTTCGGACACGTGGCGGTGAGTGGCTGCGCGTTCTGGCGTAAGAACACTTGGGGGCCCCTTCAGATGCTGGTTACGCACTTCAATACGGGGCGCTTGGTCCGGATGGAACTCACCCGCAGCGGCTCCACCTATCGAGCGGCTGAAAACGAGTTCGTCAAACTGCAGGACCCGGACGTCCATCTGACTGACGTGCTCGAAGACCGGGACGGCTCTCTGCTGCTGCTCGACACGGGAGGATGGTTCCGGATCGGCTGTCCCTCAAGCCTCATGGCTAAGCCAGATGTCACCGGCGCCATTTACCGCATTGCCCGGATAACTCCCCACACCAGTCAGGATCGGAATCAAGGCGAGGCGGAAAGGGATCAGTCAGTCTTCGCGCTTTCGGCCGAGCACATCGCGGAGTTGCTCAGATCCGAGGATATGCATCTCCAGCGGCGTGCCTGCGAATGGCTTGCAGTCCATGGGGTGCCCTCAGAACCGGTGGCGGCCGCACTGAGAAAACTTCTCGAGCAACCCATGGATGCCGCCCTCGAACACGCGGCGCTCTACGCGGCAGGTGTGACCCGCAGCATCCGGACCACGGACCTTGACGGTCCTTCATCACCGGATCATCTGCGTCGAATGCTCGTCGTTCTTGACCAGTTCGGAGGCGATTCCTCGGCGCCACAGCGGACGTTTGAGCAGGCTCTGGAGCGCCTGAACGATCCGGATCCAGATCTGGCCCGGGCCGCGCTGGGCATTGTTGCGCGGCACCCGGAAAAAGCGGAGATCACCCGGAAACGTCTTGAGGCTTGGATGGATGCCGGAACCGAGGAAGGGCTCGTGCCAGCCGGGATGTTGCCGGCGGCGGTGACGCGCTTGATGGCAGATCCCGGGGTGCGTGTGCTTGTCGCCCGGATGCTCGCGGATCCTAGGAAATCGCTGCGCCTTGCGGGGGTGCGCGCCGTGGCGGAACAGAGCGCTGTGGGCGCCGAACCCATGTGGACAGAGCCGCTGCGCGCCGCGTTGAAAGACGAAAGGGTGCCGGTTTCCGCGGTGTTAGAGGCGATCCGAAAGGTCCGTGACCCCTCGCTGGATCAGGATCTTCAGGCGATCGCTGGCGATGCAACGTATCCGCTATCAATCCGGTTCCGGAGTCTAGCGGCAATGAAGACCGTGAAACTCGCGGATCATGTCTTTGAGCTCTTGGTCCGGACCTTGTCGGGCACGGATGCGCCGGTTTCGGCCCGGATCGAGGCAGCAATTCTGCTCCGAGAGGCGGCCCCGGAGCAGGTTGGGCGCCTCGGACCAGTGCTGAAAAATGCAGGGCCGCTGGAACTAAAGGCGCTGATCAGCATGCTTGGAAAGACGCGGGACTCAGGGGTGGCGCGAACCCTTGCGAAAGCTCTCGCGCAGAATCCCTCCGTGGGTAGCCAGCAGGAAAGCGCCTACCGGACGGCATTGAGCGCGCATCCCCCAGAAATTTTCGAAACGGTGCTGTTGCCAGCCCTGGAACGGGCGAGTGCTCAGAAGGAGGCAAAACGGTTTTCGCTCGGTCCGCTCTCGGCTCGGTTACCGACGGGCGATCCGGAGCGGGGCCGCGAAGTGTTTGAGTCTGGAAAGGGGGCCTGCATGGGGTGTCACAGGATCGGAACCCTAGGCCAACGCATCGGTCCCGACCTTTCCAAGATCGGTGGGATTCGGATGGGGCGGGATCTGCTCGAAAGCATTCTGTTTCCCAGCAACACGCTGGCGCGTGACTACGAGGCGCATACAATCGAACTGACGGCCGGCGGTCCGGTGACGGGCGTGATCCGTGGACATTCCGCCGAAGGCCTGCTCATTGTGGATGTTGCAGGGCAGGAATTTTCGATTCCGCACGACAAGATCCTTTCGGACACGATGCTCTCCGAGAGCCTGATGCCGGCGGGACTCGATGCCGCCCTTGGTGAACGGGATCTCGTGGATTTGGTATCCTACCTGCAGAGTCTCCACTGACACGGAGGGTTGCAATGTGCCTACCGGTCCGCCCGACAGAACAGAAAAACGGCGTGGGGTCAGGAGTGGGTCTGTCCCAAGGCGGGTTGTTGCGTGCGGCATTTGATTGTGTCTGGGGGGTGTTTGCCCCATCCGGCGGCGGATTTTGACCCCATGGGGAGTGACGCGTTTTGCCCCACTGGCTCAAAGCCTCCATGCGTGGTTCAATTCCGGGATGCGGGAGGGCGTTAAAAAAAAACGGTGTGCTGCGATGGAGGCGGGAGCCCAGAATCGGGCAGGGGATCTGGTTGCGAGCCGAGGGGTAGGGAGTTTTCCGCTTGCCCCGAAGGTGTGGATGCTCGGGATTCCTTTCGACGCCATGCCCCGGATTCAGGTGCATGATGCAATCCGAAGAATGCTTGAAGCCGGTCAATCCCACCAAGTGGTCACGGCCAACTCCCAGTTTTTGAGGCTCTCACTCCGGTCGGCGCGCCTCCGCGCGGTTCTGAGGTCAGCCGACCTGGTTTTGTGCGACAGCGGGCCACTCTGTTGGGCTGCCCGTCTGCTGGGACAAAAAATTCCCGAGCGCGTCTCCGGGGCGGAACTTGTACCGCTCATGCTCCGGTCCTGCGCCGATTCGGGGAAAACTGTTTTCTGGCTCGGCGGCCCCCCCGCGGATTCCGAAGCCGTCCGGGAAAAACTCCGGCGTGAAATGCCTGAACTGAGGTTTCATGCACAGTCCTGCCTCGAGTTCCCTCCCTCCGCAGCCTCGCTTCGGGAGGCCAGAAGAGCGGTTGCGGAGGCGAAACCCGATCTGCTTCTGGTTTCCTGGGGATGCCCATATGCAGAGATTTGGATCCACAGGCACGCCCGAAAACTCGGGGTTCCAGTCGCCGTTGGAGTGGGAGCTGCGATCGCATTTTTTTCAGGCCGGCTCCGGCGAGCCCCACGGATTGTCCAAATTTGTGGCATGGAATGGGCGTTCCGCATGGTTCAAGAACCGGGAAGACTGGTCGGGAGGTACTTGCGGGACGCCGCCGTGGTGCCAGAAGCCGTGCTCCGCCAATGGCTTCCCGATCTTTTGGGCGCAATTCCCCACGCGTCCGCAATGGCTCCCCGGACTCTTCGTTTCGGGCACCTTCGTGTTCCATTTCTGGCGTGGCTGGGAGCCATCGGCTGTCGGATGGGCTTCAAGGCAAGGTGAGCCGCGGACTGCATTCCACCAAGCCGCGCTCAAGAGCGTACCGGGTCAGGCCCGCAGTCTCGTGGAGGTTGAGTTTGTCCATGAGATGCTGCCGGTGTTTCTCGACCGTCTTAATGCTGATCCGCAGCTCGGCGGCGATCTGCTTGTTGGCGTATCCTTCCGCGACAAGCTGCAAAACCTCCGTTTCCCTCCCGGTGAGTCGGCATCGCTTTCCCGCTTCGCCGGTGGAGCCTTGGCCCCGCTGGAAAAACTTCACGAGATGGGAAAGCATTTCTGGACCAAAAACCGATCCCCCCCGGTAAACGGTTAGGATCGCTTCAATCAACTCCCCGCGGTTGCTTTCTTTGGGAATGCACCCGGAGGCACCTGCGGCAACCGACTCTTCGAGTTCTTTCGGCCCGCAGTAGCCCGAGAGCACGAGCACACGCCATCCAGGACACTCCCGGAGAACCTCTCGCGTCGCCGTAATCCCATTCATGGATGGCATCGCAATGTCCATCAACACCACCCCTGATCGGTCTTTCAATGTCAGAGCACGGAGCTTCTCAAGAGCGCACCGGCCGCTCTCGGCCTCGCCCACCACCTCTAGCCGCCTGTCGGATTCCAAAATCAAACACAGTCCCTGCCTCACAATCAGCTGATCCTCCGCCACAAACACCCAAACCCGATCAGCGGCCCGGAACTCATCCCGCCCCGAGGGCGGCGCATCCCTCCCACTCCTCCCGGAAATTTGAACCCGCTCTGAATACCCAGCGTTCCCCGTGTGTCTCCCATCCATGCCTGTGCCTCCCTTTTTCCCCGCCGGCCGGTTCCCCAAAACATCCACCAGAAATCCCTCAGATCCCGCTGGATCCACCCTGAAGGCCAGTTCACCCCCATCCTGCGTTGGTCGGTCGCCGGCAACAACCCGAGTGGTTCGTCATGGTGGCCTCGATCGGGGGGGGGGGCTGGATTCCCCTCTGAAATCCAAGGTGATTTTAAAAAAACCTGAATTTTTTTGATGAAACCCATTGACGTCAGTGAATTCTGGGCTATGTTGCCCATCCCGCCGCGAGAAAGCGGGTTGCCGGTCGAAAGGCCGGTGGTTCTGAAAAGCAGGTTTGTTGGTCCGCTGAGAAGCGGGAAAGCCGGCAGAAAAGCTGAGTAGGAAG
>CAIURC010000011.1 GCA_903901425.1 uncultured Spartobacteria bacterium
CAATGCCTCGTAAACCGGCCAGAATGCGGAGGTGCCGTGCTTGAGGTTGAGTTGTTTAAAGTAATCCTGAGGTGTGACTTCGGGGACGGCTCCAAGTTGATGCCAGTCGAGGAGCATTTGTTCCCATTCGCGGTACCCTGCGGCCTTCCGGTTTCCCCAGTTCCTTGGTTTGGAAGGATCCTGCTTTTTTTCAAGCAGAGTGCGTCCCTCGCGGGTGATGAGTTCCCCGCCCGGTCCGAAGACGAGCAACTGTGAGACACCGCCGCCGCGCAGTTCGTTCCAGAACGGCTCATGGCCCGGGTCTTTTCCCTGGGCAATGGCGGGTGCGGGCAACTCGGGTTCCCGGTGTTTTCTGGATTGTTCGGAGCGGTCCCTGCGGAGGACGACGAACTGGAACTGGGTGGAGTACTTGTCGCGGAAGGAGAGCAGGTGAGGTGCGAAGGATTTGCAAGGGCTGCACCAGCCGGCGTTGGTGTAGATAGCGGTGATCTTGTGCGGGGCGACTCTGGTTTTTGGGGAGGTGCCTTTCTCAACAACGCCATTGAGGCGGTTGGGCCAGAAATTGCCGTCGGATGCGAGACAGGTGAGGGCAAGGAGCGGGGTGAGGAACAGGGCGAGCTTCATGGAGTTTGGGGGTGAAATTGGGGTGGTTTCGGGCGAGTCGAGGCCGGGGGGCGGTTTCCATGCGCCTCACGGTTGGTGTCCGTGGGGTGCGTGTTTCTTCCATCGCCGCCGCCTGTGGCAGGAATTCCGCGGATTCATGAATGCCAAGAGGGTTCGGGAATGCTCTTGGGAGTGCATGGCTCGTGAGTGGGGTGGTGGAGTGAAATTCACCCGCTTTACTTCCTTTCAGCAGGGAACCCGCCAGATTTTAAAAACTTTATCGAAATTCTGCGGAATTCCTTCCTCGGTCGCTCCGATTTCTCTTTGAGCCACGCCCGAAGCCGCAGGGTTCTTCAATGGGAGCGTGCGCCTCAAGGAACCTGCATGGAACGGGTTTCAGCCGGGAAAGCGGGACCCGTTTTTTGGATTCAGTTCGGATTTTCGAGGCCGAGTCCCGGGCATGAAACTCGACAGCCTGAGAGTGCGAGCGTAGGTTCGCTGGTGTGCTGGAACCGAGTCGCTTGAGCGTTTCGGCGGAATCTGGTCTAATTCACCCCCCCCCGATTCCATCGCCTCCCTTTCAGGCAATCGTCGTCGTTGTTTGAGTCCCGAATCTGTACCGTATGCGTTCCGTGAGCGACAGGCGAGTGCAGGAGGAAAAGGGAGAATGTCCCGAAAACGCAATTTCGAGAGGAATTAACGTTGGCGTTGAGGGATGGATTCGAGACGGGCGGCACGGGAGGTGGGGGAGGTCTCTTCTGGTCTTTGTTTTGGCGGGGGCAATTCTGTCCGGCGCAGCCATTGCGCAAACTGCACCTCCTCCGCCGCTGACTCAGCTCGCGGATCTCCAAAAGCTTGCCCGACGGGATGTGACGGAGCCCCAGGAGGTCCGGGTCCAAGGGGTTGTTTCCGTGCTGGAGGAGGGCTGGGGCAGGCCGCTCAAAGCCGGCGAAGTCCCGAAGTATTTTTACTTGGATGACGGCCTGGGCGCGATTTGGGCTGTGATCCGGTTTCCGAGCGAGGATTCGATCTATTCGGGTTCCAAGGAGGAGCTTCAAGCGTTGCGGCAGGGACAGGCGGTGGAGGTGGAAGGGGTTCTCTCCCCCGGTTTTTTTGCGCCGCGGCTTCGGGTGAGAAGGATCAAGGTGCTTGGGGAGTCGAGCCTGCCGACACCGATCCACCCGGGGCCTGGCGATCTTCGCAATGGTGCACTCCGGGCTCGGCGGATTCAGGTGAGAGGGGTGGTGCAGGAGATGACACCGGGGACAAACGGATCTCTTTGGGCGGCGAAAGTGGAGACGGAGTCGGGACCGGCATGGGTTTGGGTACCGAAGGCCAGTGGGTTGGGGCCTGACCAGCTGTTGGATGCGGAGGTGCGGGTCACCGGAGCGGCGGTGGTGCTCGCCAACTGGCGGAGGGAGTTTCTTTCGATGCGGATCATGCCTTCGACAGAAGCGGATTTTGTGCGGGAGAAAATGCCGCCCAAAGATCCGTTTTCGGCAGAGAAACTACCGTTGAACCATCTGGACACCTATGTGCCGGAGGGGCGACCAAGGCACCGTCGCCGGGTGGAGGGGGTTGTGACCTATCTGAGTCCTGAGTTTTTGGTTCTTCAGGATGCTGGATGTGCGGTCCGGGTGGGTTTGAATTCTGAGATTCCAGCGGGAGTGGAGGTGGGTGCGCGGGTGGAAGCGAGCGGGTTTATCACGGTTCAAAGACAGCAGGCGGATCTGGCGGGGGCGGTAGTGAGGCCCATCGGGGTTTCTGTGCGGGTGGAACCCGTCAGTGTGACGTTTGAGGACGTGCTGGCTGATTTCACCCGGCTGACATTCGGCCAGATCCTCCGACAACCCTCCGGATACGAGGGCCTTCTGGTCCGCATCGAAGGCAGGGTTTTGAGTCAACAGATCCGTTCTGATGGCGTGCAGGCTCTGGAACTGGACTGCGGGCAGTGGGTCACCACGGCTTTCCTGCGCGGACCCCGTGCATCCATCCCGATCGACGCCCGGATTCAGGCAACCGGGGTTGCCGAATTGCGCTGGGTAATTGAACCGCGTTTCCCGCGTCCCACGCGGCTCGATCTTCTTGTGCGATCCCCCGGGGACTTGAGCGTGTTGGAGCAGCCGTCTTGGTGGACTCTCGCCAGGGTCCGGACCGCGGTTTGGGTGCTTTTGGGGTCCGCACTGGCCGTTCTGGCTTGGGGGTTCGCTCTCCGACGGCGGGTCCGGCAGAAAACCAAGGAGCTCGCGGAGGCCGTGCGGGAGCGCCGGGATGCTGCGATCGAGTTCAGCGCCGCTTTCCGGGAACGCTCCCGACTGGCAGCCAACCTGCATGATACCGTTTTGCAGGCGGTGACGGGCCTCAGCCTGCAGATCAAGGCGGGCGAAATGCGGGCGCATCAGGCCGGGGATTCAGAAATGCAGCGAACGTTGGGTGTGGCATGGAAAATGGCCCAGAGCTGCCAGGAAGACCTTCGGAATTCTGTCTGGGCGCTGAACGCGCTGCCGATGCGGGAGGCGACCTTGAGTGAGGCGCTGGAAAAACTGGGGCAACAAACTCTGCTGAGCCATGGCATTCCCGTCGAGGTGATCCAGGGCGAATCCTTGCCTTCGGTGGCTGATTTTGTAGCCGGAAACCTGCTGCTGCTGGTTCAGGAAGCCATCCATAATGCGGTGAAGCACGCGCGCCCCACTAGGATCCGGGTCCGGGTGGAGGCCGGGGACTCGGGCCGGATTCTCTCGATCCGGGTTGAGGACGACGGCAGCGGGTTTGATTACGAGGGCGGCGCGGGTTCGCGTCCGGGTCATTTCGGAATCAGCGGGATGCAGGGTCGCGCCCAGCGGCTGAAGGGAAAAATTTCCATCCAGAGCCGGTTGGGAGCGGGAACTACGGTTTTGATCGAGGTACCCCTCCATGAGTATGATGGAGCACTGGTATGAATGGCACCGATTCACCTCAGAATGTTCCGGACCGGCCCCGAAAGATCCGTCTGCTTCTGGTGGATGACCATGCGGTGATGCGGGTGGGATTGGAAAGCGTGTTGAACGCCCATCCCGCTTTTGAGGTGGTGGGGGGGGCGGCCGATGCCCAGAGCGCCGAACGGTTGCACCGCGAACTGAACCCCGATGTGACCCTTCTGGACATTCAAATGCCCGATCAGGACGGCATCGCCTGCTTGGAACGGATTTTGCAAGCGGCGTCGGGCAGCCGCATCGTGATGCTGACGTCCTCCGAGGCCGAGGAGGACATTTTCAGGGCGCTCCATGCAGGGGCCTTGGGGTATGTTTTAAAGACGGCGTGTCCCGAGGAATTGCTGGAGACGATCCGTGCGGTGCACGAGGGTCGGAGTGTGCTCAGCGCCGCTGTGCGGGCGCGGTTGGAAGAGCGGGAGGGGTCGACGCTTCTCACCGCCCGCGAACTGGAGGTGCTTCAGTATGTGCGCAAGGGGCTTTCCAACGCCGAGATCGGCCGGTTTTTGAATGTGTCCATGCACACCGCAAAAGCCCATGTGGCTTCCGTTCTGAAAAAGCTCGATGCTACCGACCGCGCTGAGGCCGTGGGCCGGGCATTCGAACGCGGCATCCTCCGGCCATAGAAAAAGGCCGTTGGATTAGACGCAAAGTGTTTTTTCGAGCGGTGCAGTGGGAACGCCGAGAGAGCGGCACAGGAGACGGAGGAGTGTGTGTGGGGCGATCCCAGAGTCCGAGAGAAATGGGGGCCGTGACCACGGTCAGCCTCCGTGGAGCTCCGTTCGAAGCTGCTGACAAGATCACAGCGTTGGGCCTGAGCCTGAGCGCCTCAGGGGGCATTTTTTGCCTCAGGGCGAAGCAGCGCGGCGAGGCAATGGGAGAGCTCCTGCGCAGGAAGACTAGCCCAGCCGGCGTTCCCGACCCCATTTCGGGTGCGGTGGAAGTCCTCGCCTGCATACCTCTTAAACAGCCGGCATCCCTTGCCAAAATGGAAAAGTGTTGTTGCACCGAGAACCATATGTTCCTGAATCCGGCTCAGAGAAATGGATTTGATTTCCTCTGTCACCGGCCTGGATGGCAGGGGCCAGAATGGCACCACGACAGAGCTCCGCCCCAGATTTCAGGCGCAGTCTTTGTCAGAAATTCAGGCTGCTCTCCAGATGGGAAAACAATACCACACTAATACATGAAACCACTGCTTCCATTGCTCGCCCTTGCTGTCTCTGCTTCCGCTGCTGCCCCAACCGGAATTCTCGCTAACCAAGGTAAACGCAAGCCGGTCGTTACGGTTGCAAACTCCTACTCGGAGAAAGTGGTCCGCACCTTTGCTGGCGATGCCGACTCAGGGCCAGTGTACGAGGTGCAACCGGGGGCCGAGAAAGTTTCGGCGAAAGTGGTGGCATTGCTCGAAGATGATTACGATTTTGGGGCCATTAACGCGGACACCGAAGTGGCATTGAGGGTTGGAGACTTCAGTTTTTCGGGAACCCTTGGCGAGGCAGGAAGCCGGAAGTTGCAAGCGACTGGAAACGCAATTTTTACGTTCAACCACCAGACGCCACTTCTCGATGCGGACGGTGGTGCCAAGGTGGACGGAGAAGGGAAGGAACTGTTTTCAGTGGTGAAAGTGGGGACATTGACTTGGGCATGGAGCGCAACCAGCAAAACGGTAACGGTGACGCTTGCTGTAGTGATTCCGGGCGGGGGACTGATAGACGTGGCAGGTGTAACCGGGATTGCCACAGCTTATTTTGGGCGGCTTGGCCAGCAGATCCCCCACGGCGGAGAACGCCGCTTTGCGAACCAAAACGAGGCGGGCGTCTCCATGCGGTTTGGACCAAGCGAGGGAACCCGGGATGCTTTTGTGACAGGAGTTACGAGGACCCGTCTAGTCAAGGTGCCTGGAGCGGAGGCACCTTATCTGACGACAAGTGTTGTACTAGCGGGCGGCGCAGATACGCGGGGGCCGCAACTGGCCGTGCGCTTGCCAAAAAAGTGGGTGGAAGGTCTTGCGATTCCGGTCTTTGCAACGCTTTCAGATCGTCTGCCGCCTTCTTGGGATTCAGTGAGTCTGGACGATCCTCAGGCACCTGATGTGGCAGCACATCTTGGTGCTGTGCCCACGCAGGGCAGCGGTGCGTTTTTTACCTTAGATTACCGGACGGTTTACGGTCACGGCTTGCCGCTTGGCACACCAAAGGTGAATTCAAAGGGCGTGGGTTATCTGGGGGCCAATCCAACATTAGAGCCGGGGATGTATACACTCAGTTTCGTGGCTGTAGACTCTCAAGGAAACAGCACCACAGTGGTAAAAAGCGTCACGGTGGGAACTACTGCTCCATAGGGAACGAACAACATCGGACGTAAGCGTCCGCAGCCAAGGCCCCAAAATGGGGTGAACCCATCGCAGTTGTGATCGGGCAACTGCGGGAAAAACCGCGCTGGATGCCGCTTACGGAATTACACTTCCACGAAGGAGCAGAGCTGCTTGCGATCTGTCAATCAGCTGGAACGCGGAGCGCGTTCGACCTTGGCAGGATCTGGGTAAGCACCTGCCGCGTGTCTTCGCGCGTCTGTTCTATGGAAGCCAGATTTCAGGCCTAAAAATCCGGGGAAAACAGTCGGGGTCAAAGGATACAACCACTCGCTCCTCACACCCTGTGCGCAGGCGGCTTCAACGCCCGCAACGCGTCCAGCAGTTTTCCGGTTTCTTTTTCCGGGTCATGCCACCAGTCGGTGGACCAGATGCGGTGCAAGTTCCATCCAAGCCCCCCCAGGATTGCGGCGCGCAGTTTGTCACGATCGCGTGCGGTTGCGGCCCGGTGGTAGGTCGGGCCGTCGCATTCGACGCCAAGTAGGTAACGGCCGGGCCTCGCCGGATCCACAACGGCAAGATCAATGCGGTACCCGGAGCAACCAACGTGGTGGTGCACCGCGTAACCCGCCGCACGAATGCGGTTGGCGACCATTCCTTCAAACTCTGACACGGCATCCCCTGCAGCGGAAGCCAGGCCGTTGGCGGGCAAAGCCCGCGGTCCGCGGTCCGCATAGTCCAGGAAATGTTTGAGGTCGCGGACCCCTTGGGCGCGGGTGCGAGTCAGGTCGATCTGATCGGCGCGCAGTCCGCTGAAAACCAACAACTCGTGCTTGGCCCGGGTGATGGCCACGTTGAGCCGGCGTTCGCCGCCCTCGCGGTTGAGTGGGCCGAAATTCATCGCGACCCTTCCCGACTCGTCCGGCCCGTAGCAAATGGAAAAGAAAATCACATCGCGTTCGTCACCCTGCACATTCTCGAGGTTCTTCACAAAGACCGGTTCGCCTTCAACCGGTGGAGTGTCGCCAAAGTGGGTCTCGATTTCGGGGTATTTGCGCCGTTCCTCATCCAGCAGGTTTTCGACGAGGTGCTGCTGTGCTTGGCTGAATGTCACCACGCCGAAGGAGCGCCGTGGGCCGTCTGCTGTCCGAAGCCGGGCCACGAGTTCGGACACGAGCGCCTTGGCTTCATCGGGATTGGTGCGGGAGTTGCCCTTGTCGTATCGGGCCCCGGGCAGGTGGTGGAAACGGACGCCGCCGTGGCCGGTCTCTGGGGAGGGAAAGGTCAGCAGATCGTTCTGGTAGTACTGCCTGTTGCTGAACGTGATGAGGGCCTCATGGCGGCTGCGGTAGTGCCATTGGAGGCGTTTGTGTCGCACCTGATGGCTCATCAATTCATCTAGCACGCTCTCCAGATCCTGCTGCGTCTCGGGTGTCTCGGAGTCGCCTTCTTCGTCACTGGAGTTCATAAAGAAACTGGTGGGGGGGAGCTGTTTTGGGTCGCCAACCACCACCAGTTGTTTCCCGCGCGCAATGGCCCCCACGGCGTCCCACACGGGGATCTGCGATGCCTCGTCAAAAATCACGAGGTCAAAGGACTCGTGCGAGGCTTCGAGATACTGGGCAACAGAGAGCGGGCTCATGAGCACACAGGGTTTGAGCCGGGGAAGAAGCTTTGGGATGCCCGCGAGAAGCTTCCGCACAGGGATGTGCCGCATGCGTTTTCCCAGTTCTCGCCGGAGCAGACCCAGTTCGGCCTTGAGCACGTCACCGATGCCATGGTCCCGGGGAATCCCGGCCGCAAGTCGCGCCCGGATGAGTTCGCGGGAAAGTGCGGACACCGTTTCGTCCAGAGTGCGAAACCGCTCGATCCGTTCGTTGTGTTCATGGCCAAAAAAGTCGCGGAGGAGCGGTTCGTGTTCGAGCAGGGCATGCAGCAGTGCCCTGCGGAAACTCCGTTCGAACAGGGACGGAACATCGAGCGTGGCGCCGTCGGCGGATTCGAGGGCGGCCACCAGCGGATCCAGACCGGCGTCGATGGCCTCCTGGCGGGTTCTCTGCCATGAGCACCACTCGCGGATGTTGCGCCATGCAACGGGAAGGTGGTCTGTGAGGGAGCGAACGGCGGCAAAATAATCCGGAGCAGCCTCAATCGCTGCCCGGCGAAGCTTCACCTCGGCAGCGAAGCAGTCCAGGGCGGAATCAAAGCCCTGCATGGTCTCCCGGTAACCCACGAGGCGGGTCCCCGAGGGTGTTGTCGAGGACCAAGCGTCCGGACCTTCGGTGAAAAGTGCGGACAAGAACTGCCGGAGTTGGCCAAGCCAGACGAGATTGTCGCCGGCAAAGGCAAACATGCTGGAGTGCAACGACTCACCCCATGCCCGGACACGAGCCAAGGATTCTGGAGTGGGTTCACCATTGGCCCAGATCAGGCCGAGGACTGTGGATGCGGCTGGAGCGGCTGCAACCAGTTCGGCGTGGATGGTGCGGAGCCGGGGCGTGGCTTGAACGAACCACTCCAGTGCGGCGGCCACAGCAGCAAGGTGATCGGGAGCCGTGTCGAGTTCTTCGCGATGCAATGCGGCGGAAACCGCCACAGGCTCATACGCGGCAAAAAATGGGCCGATGGCCTCCGTGAAGAGCGCGAGGGGATGGTCGGCGGGTGTTCCCGGGGTGCGATGTCGGCAGCCTTTCGCAAAAAGGTCTGCGATCAACTGCCGGAGTGTGGCCAGCCAATCCGTGTGCTCCCCCGTGAGCACATTCAGTTGCTGATGCAGAAGTGCGCCCCAGTGGCGGACCGCAGCGAGACCGCCCGGGTCGGGCTCTCCTTGATTCCAGATCTGGCTGCCGAGCATGGCCTCCGCTTCGCTGCGCAAACCGGTCAGTTGTTCGGTCACAACGCGCAAGCGTTCCGCGGCGGCAAGGACGGTTTCCTCGGTGCCGGCCTCCGGAGGGCTCTGCTGGGTCCGCGCCTTGCGCAGAAGCCGGCGGACATGGCCGGTCCGGATCCATTTTATGAGGAACCAAGCGCTGCGGCCGGTGTCCCATTTTTGCCTGAGTGTTTTGAGATCCAGCGCGAGGAGTCGGGATTCCTCATAGCCGGCGAGTTTGGCGCGCAGCTCAGCACGTTCTTTGGTCAATGCAATCCAGAGGTCGAAGCGGTCCACCCATCCAAGCCATGGCGTGGTTGCAAACGCCGAAGGTAACGGGGGTGCGCAGGCGAGGCTGTCGGCAAGAGCGAGCATCTGGCCAATCTCGGTGCGCGTGGAGGTGGCGCGTGGGTGTTTGAGCCACAGGCGCATTGCGCGTTCTGTCTCGGAGGCTCTTTTTGTGAGTGCCAAGAGATCACGAGCGTGCGCGACGTTCGTGTCGGCATGGTCCTTGGGCCATGTCTCGGACGCGACCGGCGCGGATTCGGATCCCTGCGAGGCACGGGCTCGCCGAAGCCCGGCGCGCAGTCCGGTGCGTTCCGTGACGAGTGCGGTCCACCGATCCAGATCGGCTGCGAGACGGTTCCAGGGATTTGTGGCAAAGGCCGGCCCGACGGGCTCAGGAGCGAGCAAGCATTGCACCAGAATACTCAGGTGGTGGAGTTGGATCTTTGGAACAGGGCCCTCAGGGAGCCGCAGCCAGGTGCACAGTTCGCGTGTTGCGTCGTGGGCGGTCTGTGCCTTTGCAGCCAGATCGTGAATACGATCCTGTGCACGTTCCGCCCAGGCAGGGGACCAATCCTCGCAGGCAATGGGAGAGAGGGCATGGTCGTGCAAGGGCAAGACCGTGCGCGCCCAGTCCTGGAGCCGGCGGGCGAGAAGCCGAGTTTCCTCAAGTTTCGCCGGGGTAGTCTCGAGGATTTTTGGCCACTGCTGGAGGCGCAGGGTGTACAGGTCTTTCCTGGGGAGGAGGTAGTCAAAGCATGCGTGAGCGCTCAGGCCGCAGGTCGAGGGGCGATGGAGGGCGCGGATGTATCCGTTGAGGGCTGCCCGGAGCCGTTCGAGTTCGGCGGTGCGTTGTGCCCAGTCTGGCGGGAGGGGGTGCTCTCCGAACTTCAGGCTGCGCTCAAACTGAGCCAGCACGTCGGCTTTCCCGATTTTATTGGAGTGGAGTTCAAGGCAGAAGGGCTCAAGTCCCTCCTCGCGGAGACGGCGATGGACCACGTCGAGTGCCGCGCGCTTTTCGGCGACAAACAGCACCCGTTTACCGTGTGCGAGGCAGTGCGCGATGATGTTGGTGATGGTCTGTGATTTTCCGGTGCCGGGCGGGCCCTCGAGGACGAAGTCGTGGCCGGCTGCTGCGGCCATGACTGCGGCGAGTTGGGAGGAGTCCGCGCTGCGCGGGCAGAAGATATGGCTGGGAGGGAACTGGTCATCCAGGTCCGGCGGCCTGACGTCGTGCGGCGGGTTCTCGTAAGGGGAGCCGGCGCCGTGGATGAGGTGATTGACGATCCGGTTGCGGGTGAGGTCATCCAGACGGTCGGCGAGATCTTTCCAGAGCAGGAACTTGGTGAACGAGAACTGGCCGAGCCAGACCTCCTCCTTGACCTCCCAGCCTTTGAGGTTGCGAACGGCATCCCGGAAGATCTGAAGCACACGGCCAACATCGACGCCGTTTTCGTCCTCGGGCAGGGGGTCGAGTCCGGCGATTTCTTTTTGGAACTGTTGCCGGAGCATTTCCATCAGGGTGAAGTTGAGGCGGGTTTCCTCGTCGATGCGGCGCAGGGAAAAGCCTTCGAGCACAGACTTCCGTTTGAGTTCGACGGGAACGAGAAGCAGGGGGGCGCGATGAACGCGTTCGGTGTACTCGGTTTCGCGCCATTCCAGCACGCCGACGGCTGCGAAGAGGGTGTTGGTTCCGTTTTCCTCCAGCGCATTGCGGGAAGCGCGGTACAGCTCCGTCAGACGCCGCGCATGTTCGGCGTCGTCGAGATGGGTGTGCAGGCGCCCGTTCCGCAACTCATCCGCGAGGTGCGTGGCCAAAGGATCGGTGTCCGACTGTCGGGAAAGGAGGATGTTGTCGCGCGGATCCTTGGTGCCCATCAGTTTTGGCTTTGGGCGCAGAGCGATTTCTCTTTCAGCCGCCAACTCGTCTTCCACCTGTTCCGGCTGGGCTGAGAGGATGCGGATGGTGGATTTGGTTTCCTTGAAATTGAGGAGTCGGTTGCGAAGGCTGAGGTCGAGGAGCCGGCTTTTCCACTGGTCTATGCGTGTGACAGGCCCGGGTTCTGGAGGCGCGGCCAGTTCGAGCGGATCCGAAAAGGTTCGAGTGCCGATGCCGCCTGCAAGGATGGGGGCGGCGGGTTCCCCGGCGGGCAGGGAGCCTGCTTGGCCCGGGATGGGGAGCGGCAGAATGCGGTTCCGACGGGCTTGATGCACGTCGAGAGCCAGGCAGAACTGTTTTTTGGTGTGGAGGTTGTCCTTGGCCGAGCGTTCAGCATCCGCGAGCAGCCCCGGCGATTCGGTGGCGACAAGGGTGGTTTCAAAGGCTGTGATAAGGGAGTCCGTTGCGTATTTGCGGACCTGACGGAGGGCGTCTTCCCCTTCGGCAGTCGAATCGGGAAAAGTGCGTTCCTCCAGCCAGCACCCCGCGTAAGAGTGTCCCTCGTGCATCAGCACGAGGGGGTGGAGGCCTGCGCGTTCACAGCAGGCGGCGAAGAGCAGGGTCAGGTCGAGGCAGGTACCAAAGCGGTCAGCGACAATCTGGGAGGGGAAATAGATTTTCTGGCCGGTGTTTTCGAAGCTGGGGGGCGGGTTGATGTAACGGATGCCCAGTTCGGCCACTGCCTTGTAGATGGCTGCGACCTGTTCCCATGCGCGCTTTCGGCTTTTGTCCTGATACCCGTTGAGCGCGCCGCGCCCGGTGGCCTCGCGGAGGATCTCTGAGGCGCGGCTGAGAATCGGCATGACCGCCGGATCGTTGGGCAGAATGAATGCGGCGAGGATTTCTGGGAGGGCCACGAGGCCGCACCATTCGTTCCGGGCGAGCACTGCGATGGATTCGGTCCGCGCAGAAATGACCGTGCCGCCTTCGATCACCTCGATCTTGAGCAGGCCGGCGACCTTTTCATTGAGCCCGGCCAGAAAGTCGTGGCTGAGCTTCAGATCGAGCGGTGACACGCGGAACTCCCCGTGGGCATCCAGGGATTGGATGCGAAGCTCGACGGGAGCGGCAAATGCCGGCTCGGTCGAGATGCGAACCAGAAGGTCCTTTTGCGGAGCATCCCCATTCAGGACCCTGAGTTCTTTGATGACCGGAATCGCGTTCTGCTGGAAGGTATAGTTGATCGCCGGGTCGAAAGAGATCGTGAGGGAGGGTGAGACGTCTGGGCTGTGGTTCATTGCGGGCAGAGAAGATGTCGTGTGTTCGCGATATCCGTCAGCGGATTCTGAATGGCAGGAGGACAGGCTACCTCAAAACGGGTGATTTGCGGAAATTTTTCACTCAGAGAAACGCAGGGCCAAGATCTGCCCTGCTTCGTGATCCGCCTTAGGGAGTCTTTGCCGGAGACGCGCGAATTCCCGGCCAATGAATGGGGATCTGCCTCACAGGATTCAGGAGCGATCTGCGCCAGTCCTCCTGCGGCGCGCACGCGAGGTGGGGGATGTCTGGCGCGGAAAAATCAGGCGTCAGAGCGCTGCTCGCAGGATGGTCTCGAGTTCTGGTTTGCTGAAACTCACCGGATTGCCCTGCATGCTGCTGGCCTGTGCGGCTTTTTCGCAAATTGCGGGCAGCCCGGATTCCGCAAGGCCGTATGCGGCAAGTCCGGGAATGGAAAGCGTCTTTGTGAGGGACCGGACCCAGATCACGCCCTCCTCGGGTCTGGCGTCGGCGTTTCCAGTCAGGATCCGAGCGACTTCCGCGTATCTGTCTTTGGTCTGCGAAGGCGCTGCTGCGAGATTGGCTTCCATCACAGGCGCGAGCAGGGCCGCACACACCGCGCCGTGCGGAGCGTTGAGGCAGCCGCCAATCGGTGCGGCGAAGCCGTGCACGGCACCGAGTCCGGAGTTGGCCAATGCCATGCCGCCAAAAAGAGCGCCGAGTGCGAGGTCCTCGCGGGCGACGAGGTCCTCGCCGTTGTTGAATGCGCGGAGAAGGGAGCGGGAGATCCGTGTCAGCCCGTCCCGGCAGAGGGCGTCGGTGAGGGGGTTGGCGCGCCTTGAGACAAACGGCTCGAGCACCTGGGAAAGCGCGTCCAATCCGGTGGCAGCCGTCACGGCCGGTGGCAGGGACCGGGTGAGTTCGGGATCTATCAGGGCCACGGAGGGCAGCATCCGCGGACTGCGCAGGCTGACCTTGACCCCGTGTTCCGGGGAGCGGAGAACGGCGTTCCGGGTCACCTCCGCTCCGGCACCTGCAGTGGTGGGTACGGCGATCCAGGGCAGGGACGGCTTTTCCACGGGCCGCCCGTCCCCGATCACCTCGGCGTAGTCGAGTGGATCGCCGCCATTCCCAAGCAGCATGCCGATGGCTTTGGCCGTGTCGATCACACTTCCTCCCCCCACCGCGATCACGTGGTCGCAGTCCTGGCCTGCCGCAACGCCCCGCCGGACCAGATCGAAGTCGGGTTCTCCGGAAACCTCTAGAGTGGCTGCGGCAGATTTTCCGAGTGACTGCGCGAATGCGTCATCCCGGGAGGCGAAGGAGCGGTGAGTGACCAGCAGGAGGCGACGGCCCATGGGGCGCGCCAAGGCCTCGAGTTGGGAGGCGGTGCCGGACCCAAAGATCACCCGATGGGCGGTGGCAAACTCGAAGGTCACCATGCGTCTGGGCCGGGGGCAACGCTGAGGAACTTCACGCTGGAGCGTGGTTCAGCCATCATGGGGGCCACGGTATCGCGCCAGAGCGCGTAGTGGGCGGTTTCCTTGTGCAGCGCGGGGGCTTCCGGGGTGCGGTAGGCTTCCACCAGAACGAAGCGAGTTGGGTCGTCCATCTGCTGGACCACGTCGAACCGGGCAATCCCGGGTTCCAGGAGGCTTTGCCGTGAGTTTTCGGCGGTGGCGGCCAGAAAGGCTTCCACCGAACCGGGGTTTACCCGGACATGAACATGGACGACGAGGAGGCTCATGGGGTGAAGACTAGGGAAAGTGCGGGCACGAGCGGAAGCTTGCTGTGCGGTGTGTCCCGCCCTGACGCATTCCCAGGGGAGGACCGCCGTGAGCCGAGGCTTGCCAGAGGCGCCAGACTCTGGCGAGGTCGTCTCATGAGCGCGGGGTTCCGGTTTTTTCTGCTATTGGGCACGCTGTTTCTTTCGGCTTGTGCCCAGCCAAGGGTCCTGACGCATGTCACCCGGTTTCACAGGCTGCCCTCCTCGGGCGAGAATCGGACTTTTGAGATTGCGTCCCCGCGTAAGGCGGGGGAGTTGGAGGCGGAGGTGTACGAAAAGAAGATTGCCGAACATCTGGTCGATTACGGCTGGCGCCGGACAACGGCGCGTGCGGCGGATTATCTGGTGAGCTACGACTACGAGGCCTCCGGGCCGCGGGAGGTTCACGGGATGGCGCCTGTGTACGGGCAGGTTGGATTTGGGCCGGTGGTCGGATTTGGCACGGTACACACGGTGGGACGGGGCGGCCGGAGGTATGGGACGGTTACTTATTACTCGCCGCCGTCCTACGGGGTGGTGGGGGCGGTGCCGGTGAGCCAGACCGTATACGACCGGCGGCTGCAGATCACTGCGCGCGGCAAAAACGGGGCGGAGGTTTTCCAATTCCGTTGCCAGAGCACGGGCGGGATTCCGGAGATCAGCCGAGTGTTGCCGGCGATGATTGACGCGGCATTCGACGATTTCCCGGGTGAATCAGGAAAGACGGAGCACCTCCGGCAGGAGATTGGAGACTGAATCTGGTCCTTGGTCGCGTGCCCGCCGGAAAGAAGGTGGGAGCGGGGGCAGAGCGGGTGGGCAGGACTTCTGTGGGGTCAGGCCCGGCGGAGTTTTGAAATGACCTGAGGGATGATCTCGAGCGCCAGGTCGACCTCCTGCTCGGTGTTGAAACGGCCGAATGAGAACCGGAGGCTGGACCGGGCGCGGTCATCTGAAAAGCCCATGGCTTTGAGGACATGGGACGCGTGGAGGGAGCCGGTGGTGCAGGCGGATCCGGAGGAACAGCAAATGCCGTGCTGATCCAGAAGAAGGAGAACTGCCTCGGAGTCAATGGCGTCGAATGCCAGGCTGGACGTATTGGGGAGACGATTTACAGGATCCCCATTCACCTGAACTCCGGGGATCCTTGCCAGAAGTCCCTGTTCAAAACGGTCGCGCAACGCGCGAACGGTCTGCTGTTCGTGAGCCATGTTCTCACCGGCCAGTTCGCAGGCTTTTCCGAGGCCAACAATGGAAGCGACGTTCTCGGTGCCCGCACGGCGGCCCTTTTCCTGACCGCCTCCGGTCAGGAACGGGACAAACTTGGTGCGGCGGCTCACATAAAGAACACCCACGCCTTTTGGGCAGTGGAGTTTGTGTCCGGAAAGGGAAAGAAATTGGATGCCGGAATCGGCGAGTCGCAGGGGGAGTTTGCCGATGACCTGAACGGCGTCGGTGTGGAGGAGGGCGCCCTTCCGGCGGGTGATTTCCGCGATTTTCTCGATGGGAAAGAGCACGCCGGTTTCGTTGTTTGCCCACATGACCGTCACCAGAGCGGTGTCTGGCCGGATGGCGTTTTCGAGCTGTGCGAGGTCGAGTTGGCCTGTGGAATCGACGCCCAGCCAGGTTACTTCGCAGCCGCGTTTGGCCAGAATCTCGCAGGTTTTGAGGGTCGCGGAATGCTCGACCCGGGTGGTGATGATCTGCTGGCGGTCCCGGTCCAGGGCGAGGGCGGAATGGATTGCGGCGTTGGTGGATTCAGTTCCGCAGCTGGTGAAAAGGATCTCGGACGGTTCGCATCCGAGGAGTTTTGCGACGCGTTCCCGTGCGTTTTCGAGGGCCTCGGCGACCCGTTTGCCGTGCCGGTAACCGCTCGAGGGGTTGCCGTAGGATTCCCGGAGGAAGGGCAGCATTTCGTCCAGCACGGCGGGGTCGACCCGGGTGGTGGCGTTGTTGTCGAGGTAAATGAACGGTTGGTCCGTCATGGCACAGGGCACGGGAAGCTAATGGGCGCTTGAATCAAGCGCAAGACTGTCCATGGGGTTAAGACACGGAGCTGTTGCCCCCGGTTGGCGAAGCTTTCTTGGGAACCGGAAACACCCAGAGATGGTAGAGGGCGAACTTGAGGCCGGACAGAAAGAACTGGGTAGCCACCACATCCAGATCCAAGGCAATGCCGAAAAAATGGAACTGGTGGCGGGCGTCAAAGCTTTTGAGGAAGTTGAGGAGTGAGGAGGACAGCAGCCACATCAGGCAGACTGCGGCGCAGTACCGGGCCAGTGCATCGCGTTTCCGGCTGTCCGTGCGGAAGTTGACCAGGAGGTTCCAGACAAAGAAAAACACGCTGGCCACCCCGACACTGAGGGCGGAGATGGCAAATGGTGGGAGACCGGAATGAGCGCGGAGGTACTTGAACGGGGTTGAAATGAGCAGGTAATTCAACCCCGCCCCGGCAATGAACCAGAACAGCCGGGTGTAAAGCGGGTTCCTCCGGGGCGGCTTGGGAGGTTCAGGAGACGTGGCAGGTGCGTGCATGATTCACCGCTCCAATAGGGGAGAACAGCGGCCGAGGAAAGTACGACTGCACGGCAGCCGTCGAAACTGCGGTTTCCGGTTCAAGGGACCACGAAGTCCACGAGCAGCTTTAGGTTCAGGGCGATGATCACCGCTGCTGAGATCCAGGCAAGGATCTGGATCCATACCGGGTTGGCAAACTGCCCCATTTTCTGGCGGTCTCCTGTGAATTGGAGAAGCGGTACCACGGCAAAACTGAGCTGGAGGCTGAGCACCACCTGGCTCCAGACGAGAAGATCGGTGGTCCGGCTTTCCCCAAAGATGCCGATCACTGCGACGGCGGGCACGATGGCGATGAGCCGGGTCAGAAGTTGGCGCTTCCACGGGGCGATCTTGAACTGGAGGAAGCCTTCCATAACAATCTGCCCGGCCAGGGTGCCCGTGAGGGTGGAGCTCTGGCCGCTGGCGAGCAGGGCGACGGCAAACAGGGTGCTGGCGACGCCGACCCCGAGAACCGGGCTGAGAAGGCTGTGGGCCTTCTGGATCTCGGCGACATCCTGATGGCCGTTAAAGTGAAAGGCGGCGGCAGAAAGGATCAGGATGCCGGCATTGATGAACAGGGCGAGCATCAGGGCCAGCGTAGAGTCCGCCGTGCCGTAACGGATCGCTTGGGCCCGGCCCTCTGTGCTGCGTTGAAAAGCCCGGGTCTGGACCAGTGCGGAGTGGAGGTACAGGTTGTGCGGCATGACGGTTGCGCCCAAGATACCGGCGGCAACCAGAAGCATTTCGCGGTCGTGAAAAATCGCGGTGGAGGGAATCATCCCGGCAAGAACCGCGGTCAGGCTGGGTTTGGCGAACCAGAGTTCGGCGGCAAAGCAGGTGCCGATGAGCAGGATCAGGGAGAGAACCAGGGCTTCGATGGCCCGGAATCCCCGGCGCTGGAGCAGAAGCAGGAGGAGTGCGTTGGCTGCGGTCAGGAGGCAACCCCAGACCAGCGGAATCCCAAAAAGCAACTGCAGCCCAATCGCGGAACCCACCAGTTCTGCCAGGTCGCAGGCGGCAATCGCCGCCTCGCACAGAAGCCAGAGGACAAACGAGACCGGCCGGGAGTAATGGGCCCGGCAGGCCTGAGCCAGGTTGTGACCCGTGGCAACGCCCAGTTTCACGCAGAGGTGCTGCAGGAGGATGGCGATGAGGTTTGAAAGAAGGATGACTGAGAGCAGCGCGTACCCGTAACGCGCGCCTCCGGCGAGGTCGGTGGCCCAGTTTCCGGGATCCATGTAGCCGACCGACACCAGGAAACCGGGGCCTGCGAATGCGAGGGCCTTGCGCCAGCGCCCGCCGGCCGAGGGCACAGGGATGGAGGCAAGCGGGGCATGTTCCAAGGGATCTCCATGGGTCGATTGCCGGGCGTTCTCATGAAGTGACATGTCGGGAAAAAGAAAGTTAGACGGGGCTAAGATTATTTGCGCAGTGTCGATCCGTCAATCTCTGCGGTGCACCCTTCCCTTGACTGGCTGCTGCCTCCAGACGTAGGGTTCGGGGGACAGGTGAGCACGTCCTCCATGCCGCGCAAACAAACGACCAAAACGCCCCCGCGGCGGCCGGACTCCGACCGTGCGCACTCCTCCACTGTGGAGGATTACCTCGAGCGGATTCTGGAGTTGATCAACACCAAGGGCTACGCCCGGGTGGTGGACATTGCCGAGTCCCTCCAGATCTCGCAGGCGAGCGTGACGAACATGGTCCAGAAGCTGGATGCGGAGGGGTTGCTGAACTACGAACGCTACCGCGGGATGATCTTGACCACTGCGGGGCAGACCCTCGCTCTCAACATCACCCGCCGCCATCAACTCCTCACCGATTTCCTCGGATTGCTCGGACTCGAAGACAACGTGATTTACCGGGATGTGGAGGGAATGGAACACCACATCAGCGCTCCGACGGTGCGGGCCATAGAGGCGCTCACCGAGCAGTTGAAGCGTCAACCCGCCCTTCTTGAACGCGTGCGAACAGCCGCCCAGCAGTAGAGCCGGACCGGCAGGCGGTGGGATATTCGAGCCACCAGGCATTGGGGAGGAAACTTGTTTCTGGGGTGGCGGAGGGAGTGAACATCGGGTAGTCAAGGCACCCTGTACCTATGCGTTCCACGTTCTCCGGATTTTTGGCGGTTCTTCTCCTGCTCACCTTGTGCGGCTGTCAGACGCCCGAATGGAGGCGGGCCGTGGCGGCGCGGCCGGCCATGATCCGGGCGATCGAGACGGAGCCGGCTGGCAACTACTACGTAGGGCGCCGCTTCTACAAGAGCGACTTCCGGTTCTGGGGGTATGTCCGAAGCCCCCGGAAGCCCTGGAGCACGGCGCAACTCGTCATGCTCAATGAACACGGCCTCCTCGCCCCGGACCGGGAGAAAGGCAAGCTGGGACTCGACAACGGATACGAGTACCGTCTGGAGGGATATTTTTCCGGGGACACTGTTTACGAACCGGCCAGCAACCGCTTTTACCCCGAGTTTGTGCTCCAGAACTACCGTCTGAAGTCGGAGGAGCCGGGCGCAATTTTCCGCAGTTCGCGCGCGCTGGATCCCGAGGAACGGTTGATCGTCAAGCCGTACTGAGGAGGGGGGAAGCGGCTTGCAGCCCTTGGGGGGGGCTGGTTTTTTCGTGTTTCCCACATCTCCCCCACCCCCCATGAAAACTTGGATTGCCCTGACTATGGCGGCGGTTTCAGCGCAGGCCGTTGAAATTGTCGCGCACCGCGGTTTTTCGGCACGCGCCCCCGAGAACACGGTGGGTGCATTTGAGTTGGCATGGAAAAGTGGTGCCGACTCCTGCGAACTGGATGTTTACCTGACCGCAGACGGCAAAACGGCGGTGATTCATGACGCGGATACGGTGCGAACCACGGGCATCAAACAGGCGGTCTCCCGCGCCACTCAGGCGGAGTTGACCGCGTTCGAGGCAGGGGCTTGGAAAGGAACGGAGTGGGCGGGGCAGAAAATACCAACCCTCGAGCAGGCGCTTGAAACCATGCCCGAGGGGAAACACCGTTTTTTCATCGAGGTGAAATGCGGTCCCGAGATCGTGCCGGAACTGGTCCGGATCCTGGAGCCGATGAAACACCGGGCGTCCCAACTGGTGGTCATCGCGTTTGATCGGAAGGTGGCAGCGGCATCCAAGAAAGCGCTGCCATGGGTGCAGGTATACAGGTTGGCGGCGGGAAAGACCCGGGACCGGAAGCCGACGGACCTTGCCCGGTTGATCGCCGAGGCACGGGAAGACCGTTTGGACGGTTTGGATCTCGGGACCAAAGATTTTCCGTGGGACCCGGCGATGGTGGAACAGGTCCGGTTAGCGGGGCTTGGACTGTATGTGTGGACGGTGAACGATCCCGAGTCTGTCCGGAAGTTCGCCGAAATTGGGGTGCAGGGGATCACCACGGACGACCCGGTGATGGCCCGGGAAGCACTGCGTTAGCGCGGGGGTTGACCAGATCCCGGGTGTCCTTGGATCTGTTTCGGCGCGCAAAAATCCTCGACGCTGCGGGAAATGAGACCGCATTTTGGGGGGGATGATCATCAAACCGAAAGTTCGCGGGTTCGTGTGTGTGACGGCGCATCCTGATGGGTGTGCGGCGCATGTCAGGCAACAGGTGGAGTATGTGAGGGCAAAGGGGGCGTTGCCTGGAGGGCCCAAGCGGGTTTTGGTGATCGGGGCCTCGACTGGCTACGGTCTGGCGAGCCGGATTGTGCCGGCTTTTGGCGCCGGGGCAGCGACGCTGGGGGTGTTTTTTGAAAAGCCGGGAGAGGAGGGCCGTACCGGGTCGGCGGGCTGGTATAATTCGGTCGCTTTCGAGCGGGAGGCAAAGGCGGCGGGTTTGTATGCTCGGAGCATCAACGGGGACGCATTTTCGGATGCGGTGAAGCAACAGGTGGTGGAGGCCATCCGTGCGGACCTTGGGCAGGTGGATGCGGTGGTTTACAGCCTGGCATCGCCACGGCGCGCGCATCCGAAGACCGGTGCGGTTCACAAGTCCACCCTCAAGCCGCTGGGGTCCGCTTACACGGCCAAGACCGTGGATACCGACCGTGGGGTGGTCAGCGAGGTGACTCTGGAGCCTGCTTCCGAGCAGGAGGTCGCAGACACCGTGGCAGTGATGGGGGGGGAAGACTGGGAGATGTGGATCCAAGCGCTTTCAGAAGGCGGTGTTCTGGCGCCTGACGCAGTCACGGTGGCCTACAGCTACATCGGGCCGGATTTGACCTGGGCGATCTACCGGAATGGGACCATCGGGAAAGCCAAGGAGGACCTCGAGGCTGCGGCGGGCCGGTTGACGGCAAAAATGGCGGCCAGCGGTGGACGCGCCTTGGTGTCGGTGAACAAGGCCCTGGTCACTCAGGCCAGTTCCGCGATCCCGGTTGTGCCCCTTTATATTTCGCTGCTCTACAAGGTGATGAAACCCATGGGGCTGCACGAGGGCTGCATTGAACAGATCTATCGGCTCTTTGAAGGGCGCATTTCCGCCGGTGCGGAACTGGACGCGGAAGGACGGATCCGCTTGGACGACTGGGAAATGAAACCCGAGGTTCAGGCTGCGGTGGCCGGGCTCTGGCCCCAGGTCACGACCGAAAATCTGGGTTCGGTTTCCGACATTGCCGGGTACCGCGAGGAGTTTTTGCGCCTGTTCGGATTCGGGCTTCCCGGCGTGAACTACGAGGCGGAATCCGATCCAGTTGCCCCGTTGCCATCCCAAGCGTCCTAGTCCACCCGGCCAAACTGGTTGGGAGAACTGTCTGGCATCGCCGGCGCTCGTCATGGGCGGTGGACGTGACTCATTTGTTCCGGAGTCAATTTGAGGACGGCGAAATCCGGGGAGCGGTTCCGGCTAGGCGCGAGGATTGGCGGGAGTGGCCTTCCCGTTTTGGCAGATTCGGGCCGGAAAAGGCACGGGCCCTGATGCAGTTTGCATCAGGGCCCGTGCACTGCGTCTAACTCTGCGGGGTCCGGAATTTATTCGCCGAGGAACCGGACATCGTCGCACTGCGCCTTGAGGGTCTCTGGAAGGGATTTGGGATCCAGTTGGACCACCAGGCGGTGTGCGCCCGGAGGAATGGAGACGGTGGCTTGTCCTTCCGCCGTCAGGCTCAGCGGTTTGCCATCGAGCCATGCGGATTTCGCCCCTGAGATCACCAAGGGTTTGGTGGTGGCGTTGGCGGCGTCGAGTTTCGCTGTCGCGTACAGTTCGGAGCCGGAGGCGGCCAGTTGTGCCGGGGTGGAGAGCAGGTCCCGGAGAAGGCGTCCGTCCACCAAGGTCTGGGCATTGATCGGGCTGTCCGCGCCGGAGAGTGCAGCGTTTCTGTCTCCGTGCAGCCACCAGACTCTGGCCACGTTGCCTTTGCTGGCATCGAATGCGCCGGGTTTGCCGAGCTCACCCAGGAATGCAAACAGGTTGCGGCGTTCGACATTTTTGAGGGCATCGGAGAGGCCGGGGGGCATCAGGCTGCCCACGTTTTCCTTGCGGACGATCGCCGACTTTTGCACCGCGATTTCCGGCACCGGGCCGGGCCGGATGAACTGTTCGGTGGCGGTTTCCCGGGTGGGGATGCCGATCATCTGGCTGCCGTCCTTCAAAGCGAACGAGAACGCATGGTAACCTTCCTTCACCTTGGCTGCGGGAGCCAGGACGCTTTCAATGATGTAATCCAGAGGGGCACTGGCTCCCAGACTGCTCATGTCCGGGCCCAATTTCCCGCCGGCGCCGCCGATGGCATGGCATTGGGCACATCCGATCCGGCGGTAAACCAGTTCGCCCTCTGCCGGGTCCGCGCCGACGGCGATCAGGCCGATGATGGATTTGATCGCACTGGCTGTGTCCGACGTTGAAGCGGTGGTGGATCCGGCCAACGGGGCAAGGAAGCTGGCGAGTTCTGCGCCGGAACGCCCGATCTCGCGTGCGGCCTTCAGGCCACCGGAATAAGCGGATTTCGGCAGGTCCTTGGCGAGATCCTTCTGAATCGCCGCGGCGGCGCCGCCGACTTGGAGGAGATCCCGCCAGAGGGCCGCGGCTTCCGCCTCGGTTTCAGTTTCCGCCAAGATCCGTTTGAACTGGGTCAGACCGGCCTGGAGTTGGACTTTGGCAAGAGCCCCCACGGCAGCCCGCTGGAGCGGTTTCGGACTGGACGGCGCCACCAGTTCCTCGAGCGCTTTTGCGGCTGCAGGTCCGCCCATGGAGCGGAGGCCTTCCAGTGCCGCAGCCCTGGTCTGGTCGACGCGGGCCAGTGCACCGAGTTGGGGAGCCGTGTTCTGGAGTTTCCAAAGACCGACCAACCGGGCGGTTCCCGACTGGAGTTCGGCGTTCTTGGAGTCCAGCAGTTGGGCAACGGTGGCCAAGTCGCTGGTGGGTTTGGCGTTGCGGTCCCGGGCAGCGGCGGCCAGAGCGTTCAATGCCCGGACTTGGGCTGCGGGACTGAGCTTCTGCTGGACCAGAGCCGTGAAGAGCCTCTGGAGCTGATCTGGGGAGGCGCCCCGTGCGGCGAGTTCAATCCACGGTCCCTGGGCTTCGCCGGAGAACTCGCGGTTTTGGAGGAGGGCCGTGATGGCAGGGACGGACAGGCTCGGCTCGATCGAATCGAGCGCGTAGGTGAGCGCCGTCTCGTTCCCCTCGACCTTCCATTCGCCCTTCTCGAGGCTGGCCAGCCAGGGTTTGGCAAGCTGCCCGATGGAAAGGCGGGTTGCGAAGTCAAGGAAGCCGTCCTGCGAACCGGTGGGCAGGTTCGCCAGAATTGCAGAGGCGCTGGCAGCCCTCGGGATGACGGACAGTGCGCGCACGGCTTCGAGGCGGACTCGCGGGCTGGCGTGTTTGAGCAGTTCAGGCAACTGCGCCGCAGCGGGTGAGTCCCAAAGCTGGGGGCGTCCAGCCAATTGCCGGGCCAGTTCACGGATTCCAGCGGCAACGGAGGCGGCGTCCGGGTTCTTCAGAAGCTGGGCGGCGCTTTCAAGCGCCTGGGATTTCCCGCTGAGAATCCAGGTGGCTTCCCGGGTGGCTGCAGCGGCTTCTGGCGAGCTCTCTTGGGACTTGAGCCAGGCGGGCAGTGCTGCTGCGACCTCAGAGGCAGGCCGCTGCTGAAGGAGTTGCCGGGACTGGCTTTGTTCCCAGAGGTTTCCGGAAAGCACCTTTTTCAGGAGCTCCGATGCGGGAAGAGCGGAGAGGCTGTTCCACGCGAGCGGTTTGGAACCTTTCGGCGCGATTCTCCAGATGCGGCCGCGGACTTTGTCCCGGCGCGGGTCTCGGAAGTCCACTTCACCGTGGTTGATGACGGGGTTGGACCAGTCTGCCACATACAACGCGCCATCCGGCCCCATGCGGACATCGATCGGGCGGAACGCCATGTCGCTGGTCCGGATCAGGTCCGGCTGGTCTTTGGTCACGTAACCGGAAGCGGGTTTCTCGCCGGCATCCAGGTCGGTGAACGAGAAGCGCACAATGCGGTGTGCCCGGAAGTCGCAGGTGATGGCGTTGCCCTGCCAGTCCGCAGGGAAAAGCGGGCTGTGGACCAGTTCCAAGCCGCAGAATTTCGGGTAAGAGCCCGGGCTGACGGAATCCACGATGGCGCGTGCTCCCTCGGCGGTGGTGAATGCGGCACCGGGAAAGCCCCAGTTGATTCCCTTGCTGCCCGCGCCATCGGTGAGAAACATCTGGCCGGCGGTGTTTTCCTGCTGGCCCCAGGAGTTCACCAAGCCGCGGGAACAGATCTCCACCCGTTCGGCGTCCGGGTCATAGGCGAGCACCGCGCCGGAGTTGGCTCTGACAACGCCCCACGGGGTTTCGGTGTGGGAATGAATATAGATGCTCTGGTGGAAATAGAGGCGGCCATCCCGGCCCCAATGCAGCGTGTGCAGAGTGTGGTGGGTGTCCTCGGTCCCAAACCCGCTGAGTACGACCCGTCGCCGGCTCGCTTTTCCGTCTGGGCCGGGTTCGAGATGGACCAGCTCGGTCGAGGCGCCCACATAACAGCCCCCCCGGTTGTCCGGGGCAATGGCACTCGGAATTAGGAGGCGGTCCGCAAAGATGTTGGCAGAGTCCGCTTTGCCGTCCCGGTTGGCGTCCTCAAGGATCAGGACCTTGTCATTTCCCGTGGAGGGACCCGCTTTTGCCGAATCCCCTGCCATGGCTGCGGCCATGTCCTCGGGATTCACCTGCGGATAGGTGTTGGAGGAGGCGACCCAGAGCCGGCCCGCGGCATCCCAGTTCATTTGGACCGGTTTCTCCAGAAGCGGATTTTCCGCGAAAAGGGAGATCTCCATGCCCTCGGAAATAGAAAAGTCGGGCGCCGGCAGTGAGGGGAGTTGAGCGAGTTTTGCGGGCGGCTCAGCCTTGAGGGCTGGTGCCTGCTGTTGGCCTGAGGCCAGCGCAACCGTCTCTGCTTCCGCCTTCTCCACGATTGGATCAAATTTCGGAAGCTCCGCCGCGTTCTGGCCCTGCTCCCGTTTCCTGAATCCGAGCAGGTAGGTGTGGTTGGCCGGGCGCCAGCGGTGGAAAAAGAGGTCGTGTTTGCGGAGGACGGATTGCCGGATGGCTTCCGCCTTTGGGGAGGACCAGGGGGGCGTGGCGGTTTTCCAGCCCAGTTGCTCTGCCAGATTCGCTACAAAGCCAGCGTAGCCTTCGGAGTTCAGATGGATGCCGTTGTCCGTGGCGCGCGCAGGGGCCTGGCCGGCGGCGGGTTTCCAGTGGGAGCGCACAAACTGAGCACCCCGTTCAGACGCCAGTTCTTCAATGGCTTTCGAGTAGGCGGCCAGCAGCGCATTGTGCTCCGCCGGATCAGGCAGGCCCGGCCGTTCACCCCGGAGATCTTCGTGCGGGATCGGGCTCAGCAGAACAAAACGCACTTTCTTGTCCGGACTGGACTCCACGATCAGGTCCATCAGGGCTGCCAACTGCTTTTTGAACGCAGCTGCGTTGTGGTCCTCTCCGTACCGGACCGGATCAATCCCAAGCGCAAAATCCCGGTTCACAAACGACAGGGCCTCCAGACTGGAAGCCATTCCGTATCCCAGAACCGCCACGGTCGGCTGGACGAGCGCCAGTTGTTCCCGGATCCGGTCCACTCCCTTCGAGGCCGGGTCGAAACTCGCCCGTGAGACCCCGGCGGGGGTGTCCGCGCTAAATGCGAGGTTGCGCACGGTAAATTTCCGGCCCGGGAATTCCATCCGCATCCAGGACTCGAGATGGCCGAATGTGTTTTCGCGCTCGAGCAGGGTGTCGCCCATGAACAGGACGCGGTCCGAGTTTTCGATGGGGAAGGGTTGTTGTGCGGTTGCCTGGGAGGCTAGCTGGGCGCAGCACGACAGAATCAGGGCAGCAGGGAGCCGGGAGGGGAAGTTCATCATGGGACTATGGGGATACGGGTGGGGAGACTGCAAGAGTTTTGCGTGAGTAATGGCGCAAAAATGGCGGAATATGATCAGTGTGGGGCTTGGACTGACGTTTCCAAAGGCGTGTTGCGATGGGAGTTCGGTTTGGACGGTTTGATCAGTGCGGTCAGTTCCAAGCGTTTTCCTTTCACCACGTGAAGCCCCTCCACGGTAACCTGTTTCCAGTCCGGCGCGAGTGCGGGAAAGAGTTTCCGGGCGACCGGCGTGGGCAGGATGCAGAGCCGCGGCCCGTCCTTTTCCATCCAGCGGACAGCCTCTCGTTCCTTGAGGGGTTCATGGAAGTGGCGGGTTTTGGAGCGGAGATACCAGACGAGGCTAGGCTCGTGGTATTCCACGGAGCCAAAGGCCGTGGACTCGGAGACATGAGGGGAAAGGTGGTGCCGGAGTTGGGAGGAAAGGAAGAGGCGGTTTGCGAATGGGAATCCCAAAATGGGGAGGAAGATTCCGAGGAAAGCGGCGGCACAGGCCGAGCGGGTGAAGGTTTTTTGCGAGAGCTGGCTGGGCCACCAGAGGGCAAGAAGGAGCGCGAGGAAAGGGAACGCAGGCAGGGTGTAATGGGGGAGTTTGGTCCGGCTCAGCGTAAAAATGCCAAAAACCAGGCCGCTGCCGACGAGCAGATACCGTGCGATCGGAGTTTTTTCCCGCCAATGGTTTCGGAGGGCGGCAGGGAGCCAGAAAGACCACGGGGCGAATCCTGGGAACAGGGTGACCAGATAAAGGGGGAGGGTGAGGAGGTAGGTGGCCCAGGTTTTGGAGCCGTGTCCCTCCATGGGGGCGATTGTTCTGGAGACGACATGTTTGCCCAAGCCCACTGCAGCGAACTCGCCGTTGGTTTTGAGCAGGGCGGGGATTCCCCAGAGGGCGATGAGTGTGGTGGTCAGGAGAAGGCCGGCGGGCCAGAGGCCCCAGTGGGGCGGGGATTCTCTGGGAAGCCCGGCGGCAAGCGTTCCGGCCATGGCGATGGGGACAAGTGCGATCGGGCCCTTCGCCAGAAAACCGAGTCCGAGGGCGGTCCAGAACGCAAGCGCCCATGCGACGCGGCGTGACTGGATCCATTCCCAGCCGGTCCACGCGGCCAGAAGGACAAAAAGAACCATGGCCATGTCGGCCACCGCAGCCCTCCCGTGGGCAAAGACCTGAAGATTGAGGAGAAAAATGAGCCCGGCGCGGAGGCCGGTGGTAGGATTCTGGAGGCGGGCTCCCCACGCGGCGAGAGCCACCGCAGCGAGGGCGGCGCAGAGGACGGAGGGGAGCCGGGCTGCCGTGTCGGTCTCTCCCAGCACGGAGTAGGAGGCGGCTTGGAGCCAGTAAATGAGTGGGGGTTTGTCGAAACGGAACTTGTTGTTGAAATAGGGCACGACCCAATCTGCGCGCTCCAACATCTCCCGGGAGGCCTCTGCAAAGCGCGGTTCGTCGCGGTCGGTCAGGGGGAGCGTGCCGTTGCCAAGGCTGAGCAGAAATACGGCGGCCAGAAAAAGAAGCAGAAGGCGCTTGGCAAACATGGTGTCTAAGGTAGTGCGGAAGGATGCGGAGGGTCAGACATTTCAGAGGGTCATCTAAAAACCCAGTAAATTTCCGGGACGGCTCAAGGGGAATTGCTAGCGTGCGGGCGTGAGAACAGGGATCCCAGAACTGCCGGAGCCAAGGCGGCGCCTGAGCCGTGTGAGCGAGTGGAAGGTGTGGTGCCTGGGGATTGCCATTCTCGTATTTCTGGCGTTTGGCGTGGATGCCTCCCTGGTAGCATGGTTCAAGGGGCGGGAGACGCCGGGGCTCAAGGTGCTTGCAGAGGCGATCAGCCGAGTGGGCGATTTTCCAGTCTTGGTGGGCGTCAGCCTTCTGGGGATGTCAGGCTTTTGGAAACTGGGCTGGCGGCGAGCGTGCCGGGTGATGCGTCTCATGCTCATCGCCAGCGTCCTCTCCGGAGGGGTGACAAACGGAGTCCGGTACTTGACCGGTCGAGCCCGGCCGGTGGCGAAGGTCGCACCCGGGTGGTATGGTCCTCGTGCGGCGTTCCGGGGAGGAAGCGCGCACAAGTTTCATTCTTTTCCCTCCGCTCACACGGCGTGTCTGGCGGGTTTCCTGTTCCCATTGGTGATGCTCAGGAGAAGGCGCCGAATGCGGTTGGCTGCAACGCTTGCCCTGATCCTGACCCTTTCGATGGCTTGGTCGCGGATGTACCATAAGGTGCACCACCTCTCCGATGTGCTCGCTGGAATCTGGGTCGGAAGCGTGTCTGCACTTCTGGTCTGTGGAATGCCGCCGCGTTCCGGCCTCGGAGCGGTTTCGAGCCGGAAGACGGTCAGTGCGGGGTAAGAAGCCGGACGATTTCCCCGGAGGCCGTGGCCTCCTTCAGGACGGTTTGAACGTACCGGTTTTCCGGCGGCCCGCTGGTTTTGAGGGGGCGCGTGCTGGCCACGTGTCCCAGAACGTTCCCGAACTGGTCCAGAACGGGCGATCCGCTTGAGCCAGAGGCCCAGTCGGCTGTGACATGGAGAAAGACCGCACCGGACTTTGCAAAAAAGCGGCTGACAATCCCTGTCGTGAAAAGTTCGCGCACACCGCCGGGACTGCTCAGGCAGAACACAGGGTCGCCGGGGCGGGCATGGGGTTGGAGCGGGAGCGGATCCAGATCGGAGGCGCCTGTTTGCAAAATTACGGCGTCTGCGGAGAGATGAACGCCAAGGATCTCGAGGACAGGAAACACGCGTCCCTTGGCATCTGCGGCAATCACGTAGGCTTCTGGATGCTCCGTGTTCTTCAACACGTGAAGGGAGGTGACGGCCACGCCGCCGTTTTGAATGGCGTATCCCCCGGCAAGGTTGGTGTGCCAGAGTTCGCATTTGCCGCACCGGTACAATGTCCCTATGGAAAGAATGGACCGACGTGCCCGCTCGCAGACCTGCGAGGGGGAAAGCGGGATTGAGGAGGCGGGGGGGAGCGGTGCCAGGAGCCGCGCCTGAGTTTTTGTCAGCCTCGATTGGAAGGAGTCCAGGGAGAGAAGTTTCCCCTGTTTGAGAAGCGTTTCCGCCTCCGTGGACACGGTTTTTCTGTAAACCTCGTCCTCTTGGACTGGGACTCCCGGGGCCTGCGCCCATGCGGGAGTCTGGGCGACGAAAAAGAGTGTGCAGACGGTCAGAGCGCGGAGGATGTGCATGGGGGGAGGCATGGGAGGCGACATGGGGGGCGGAGATGGTTTGAACACTTCACTCCGCGGTCTTTTCCTGCGGAACTGTGGAGAGGGCAAGTCGAACCGTCCGACTGGGCGGTGCAGAAGCAAAGAACGGTCAGGGGGTGAGAGGTTTTGCCGGGCCTGCAGAGGGTTTGGAACGCCGACCTGACCGGAATCTGGATGGCGTGGTGCCCATGGCTGTCCTGAAGGTTTTGATGAAATGTGCGTGATCGTAGAACCCACATTCCTGAGCAATTGCAGCCACGGTGGCGTCGGATTCGGTCAGAAGCCTGCAGGCGCGTTCGATGCGGATCTGGAGGAGGTACTGATGGGGGGAGGTTCCGAGAAGTTTGTGAAAGGTGCGTTCCAGTTGGCGCAGGGAGAGGCCGCTCTGGCGCGCGAGGTCTTCCGATTGGAGGGGATGTCCCGAATTTTGGTGCAGGTGGTTTACCGCGGCCGCAATCCTGCGCAGCGTATCCGCCTCGCCGCGGAGTTGTTCCACCCGGCGGGAGAGGCCCGCGACCCCGATCACACTTCCGGAGGCGTCCCGGAGCGGAATCTTGTTGGTCACCACCAAGTGTGGAGATCCCTCGGATTCGGGTGCCGGCTCCACTCTGTTCAGGATGGCAATGCCGGAATTGAGCACTTGGCGGTCGTCCTCGACATACTCCCGGGCCCGGCGTTTTGGGAAGAAATCGAAGTCGGTTTTTCCGATCGCCTCCCTCTCGGAGGCGACTCCGCAGTAATCGCAGCCGCGGCGGTTGAGGGCTTGGAAACGGCCCTTGGCGTCTTTGATGAAGAACGAGACGTCCGGCAGGACGCTCAGGAGCGCGACCAGTTGTTCGAGGTTGGCGATCTGATGAAGAAAAGGGCGGGTTTCCGGCATTGCAGGCACGCCGTTTTTTTACACAAAACGGACGGCTCTCTACAAGCCGCAGGCCCGATGCCCGGGCACGCTGGACCCATGAATGGACTCCGGATTTTCATCGCTGCAGTGCTCCCTGCAGGGGCGGCCTTCGCCGGGACCGTGGATTTCGCGCGGGATGTGCAGCCCATTCTTTCCGCAAACTGCTACGCCTGCCACGGACCGGATGAGAGCCACCGGAAAGCCGGTCTCCGGTTGGATGTGGAGGCAGAGGCGAAGCGGCCCTACGAAGACGGGGTTCCCGTGAAGCCGGGGGATCCTGCGGGAAGTACGGCGCTCGCACGGATCCTGAGCCAAGATCCGGACGAGGTGATGCCGCCCCCGAAGGCCCACCGGGTGGTGACCGTGGAACAGAGGGAGATTTTGAGCCGATGGATCGCGGAAGGTGCGCCTTGGGGCGTGCACTGGGCATTTGAACCCGTGCGCCGTCCGGAAGGGACGCTGGACGATCAGGTCCGGACGGGACTGGTCTCAAAGGGGCTGCGGATGCAGCCGCGCGCCTCTGGGGAAAAGCTGGTTCGGCGTCTGGCTCTGGATTTGACCGGATTGCCGCCGGGCGCTGACATGGTTGCGCTGGCTGAAGGCGGTCTTTCCGAGTCGGAGTATGGCGGACTGGTGGAGCGGCTTTTGGGGGCGCCTGAATTCGGGGAGCACTGGGCTCGGATGTGGCTGGATCTGGCCCGTTATGCAGACACCAAGGGGTACGAGAAGGATCTGGGAAGGTCCATTTGGCCGTACCGGGACTGGGTGGTGGGAGCGCTGAATGCGGACATGCGGCTCGACCAGTTTACCCGGGAGCAACTGGCTGGCGATCTGCTGCCTGGGGCAACAGAGTCCCAAATCATCGCCACGGCGTTTCACCGAAACACGATGACCAACGACGAGGGCGGAACGGACGATGAGGAGTTCCGAGTCGCGGCGGTCAAGGACAGGGTGGACACGACCCTCCAAGTGTGGATGGGGCTCACCATGGGGTGCGCAAAGTGCCATTCGCACAAGTACGATCCTATCTCGATCCACGATTATTACGCTGTCTACGCGGTCTTCAACCAGACCGAGGATGCCGATCGCGGGGATGACGCGCCCCGTCTTTCCAAACCCACGCCGGACCAGTCGGCGGCATCCGCGGCAGCCGCGACGAAAGTCGAGGAGGCGAGGACGGCGCTGGCGCGGGTGAGCGGGCGCGACCCGAAAAGCCGGGGCTTTGAAGCAGCGGACCCTGACGATCCGGCCGAAGTGAGCGAGTGGAAGAAGCGGCTGTCGGCAGCCCGCGAGGAGCAACGGCGTGCCGATGCGGAGATTCTGGCGATCCCAGTCATGCGTGAGTTGCCCGTGGCCAAACACCGGAAAACGCGGGTCCATCAACGGGGAAACTTTCTTGAACCGGGCGCTGCTGTGGAGCCGGGGGTTCTGGCGGGATTTGGTCCGAAGCCTGACGGTGCCGTGGACCGTTTGAAGTTTGCGGACTGGCTCGTAAGCCCAGCGAATCCGCTGACACCCCGGGTGTGGGCGAACCGGGTCTGGGCCCGGTTGTTTGGCACCGGGATTGTGGAGACGGAGGAAGATTTTGGTGCGCAGGGGGCGGCTCCTTCCAACCGAGCCCTACTCGACTGGCTGGCCGCAGAGTACCGGGACGGGGGATGGTCCCTGAAACATCTGTTGAAAACGGTGGTGTTGAGCGAGGCGTATCGACAGGAGTCGGCTGTGGATAAAACCGTCCGGAGTGCGGATCCTGGCAACCAACTGGGTTCACGCGGCGGGCGGCACCGGCTTCCGGCGGAAGTCATTCGGGACCAGGCGCTGGCGGTGAGTGGCCTGCTTTCCAGCAAGCGTGGCGGGCCATCCGTGATGCCGCCCCAGCCCTCGGGCCTGTGGCGATCGGCGTACAGCGGACGCCAATGGGTGGATGCGGAAGGTGAAGACCGCTACCGGCGTGGGCTCTACACTTATTTGAAGAGGACTACGCCGTATCCCTCCTTTCTTACGTTTGACGCGGTAAGCGGTGAGGTCTGTCAGATTCGCAGGATCAGAACAAACACGCCGCTTCAGGCGTTGGTCACGCTCAACGACCCGGTGTATTTGGAGGCGGCGGGTGCGCTCGGCCAGTGGATGCGTGGTCAGGGAGAAAGCGCCGGAGAGTGTGTCCGGAGGGGCATGGAGCGCGCTTTGAGCAGAAGGGTTTCGATGGAAGAAGCCAGACCCCTGATCGCGTTGTACAAAGACGCACTTGAGGAAATGCGGCGGTTTCCGGAACAAGCTGCGGCTCTGGTGCGGACGTGCCGGGTCCAGCCGGAGTCGGGCAAAACCGCCAGCTCAGCTGGCGGTCTTGGATCGGGTGCGGCGGAATTGGCTGCTGCTGCAGTTGTGGCGAACGCCGTTCTGAATCTGGACGAATTTTTAACCCATCCCTGAGCTCTATGACACTCACACCGGAACTTTGGATTCAGCGGCAGTTGACACGGCGTCATTTGCTGGGAGGCATGGGGCTGGGAATTGGGGCCATGGCACTCCGGAGCTTCGAGGGCGTGGCCCGGGCAGAAACCAAGCCCAGCGTGGCCGGGAGCACGCGGGCCAAACGCATCATTTACCTGCACATGGCGGGTGCGCCGTCCCAATTTGAGACGTTTGAGAACAAGCCGGAGTTGGCAAAGCTGCACCTCCAAGATGCTCCGCCGTCCTTTCTCGAGGGAAAACGGTTTGCATTTATCCGAGGGGTTCCAAAAGTGCTGGCCGGCCAGTTTCGGTTTGGGAAGCACGGCCAGAGTGGGCAGGAGATGAGCGAGCTTCTCCCGCATCTTTCGGGAGTCGCAGACAAACTTTGCGTTTTGCGCGGCGTACACACCGACCAGTTCAACCATGCGCCCGCCCAGCTTTTCGTACAGACCGGTTCGGCGCGGCTGGGGAGTCCGTCCATGGGAAGCTGGGTCACGTACGGCTTGGGCAGCACAAACACTGATCTGCCCGGATTCGTGGTGTTGCTTTCCGGGGGCAAAACGCCGGATGGCGGCAAATCTCTGTGGGGGTCTGGGTTTCTTCCCAGCGTATACCAGGGCGTGCAGTGCCGGACCGAGGGAGACCCTGTCCTTTACCTTGGCGATCCGGAGGGGATGAGCCGGGGGATGCGGCGGCGGATGCTGGATGCGCTGGCTGAGATGAACGCGGCGGAGCATGCAAGGAGCAGAGATCCAGAAACGTTGACGCGGGTGGAGCAGTACGAACTTGCCTACCGGATGCAGGTTGCAGTGCCGGAGGTCATGGACATTTCCAAAGAGCCGAAGCACGTGCTGGAGATGTATGGGGCTGTGCCCGGCGGCAGGGCGGAGGCAGAAGCCCAGAGCGATCCCCGCGCCTTTTACCGTGGGGGTGACCCCACGTTTGCCAACAACTGCGTGCTGGCGCGACGCCTTCTGGAGGCCGGTGTCCGGTTCGTGCAGTTGTACGACTGGGGCTGGGATCATCACGGGTCTTCGCCTGGCGAAAGCATTGATGAGACGCTTCCAATCAAGTGCCATCAGACCGACCGCGCCATTGCCGGTTTGCTCCGGGATTTGGAGCAGCGCGGCATGCTGGAGGACACCCTGGTGGTGTGGGGCGGGGAGTTCGGACGCACCCCGATGATGCAGAACAACGTCCGTAGCGAACTTAAAAAAGGGTTTGTTGGCCGGGATCATCATCCGCATGCATTCACCCTGTGGATGGCCGGGGGCGGCGTTCGGCCCGGCATTTCCTTCGGGAAAACTGATGAGTTCGGATACTACCCGGTCGAAAATCCAGTGAGTCTCCGGGACATCCAGGCCACAATCCTCCACCAGTTGGGACTGGATCCTTTCCGGTTCAGTTATGCGTTTCAGGGGCTGGATCAGAGGTTGATTGGGCCCGCTGAGGATCCTCGTGTCCTCCGTGAGATTCTCCTGTAAATCCTCCTGCCCTGTATCTGGGCGGATTGAGGCGGCCGTTCTCTGGCTCAGTTCAGCCGGTTCTGTAGGGTGCGCATGGCACCCTCAGGCATCAGGAGGTTCCAGCGCGCTTTCTCCCAGAAGAGGCTTCCAGTGTGGAAAAGTGACATTCTCGGATTTCGGATTGTATCCCCAAAAACAGAACTGATGCTATGCCGGCGGGGTGTGCCCTTGACACAGGAATGTGAGGGGGCAGTTCCCAGATTTGCGTGAATCACTATGAATAGAAACTGGTTCAAAGGGCTGTGCGCTCTTCTTTTGGCGTTGCCAGGCGGGGAGACGGATGCCCGGCCTTTGCCTTCAACATCGGTGAGTGTGCGGGAGACGCTTGCGGAAGGTGCAGTCCGGTTTCCTACTGCAACTGGGGTGGAAATCAAGGGGCGCTCCGGGGCCGGTCTGCCGGTTCATGTTCGAGTCACAACTTCCGGTGGCGTGACCCATCACTCCCGGCCGCAGGTTCAAGGGGGCGCTTTTTCCTGTCGGTATCCGGCAGATTTCGAGGGGGCGCCGCCCCTTTCTGCCGGTCTGCTGTATGTGGATGTTACGGATGCCGAGTGGGATGGTGCTGCTGCCCGGGAGCATCAGGCGGAGATCTTGTTGGTGGTGCGCGGAACCGGTGAGTCTGTGCCCGACCTGCCGTTGGGATTTCTGGAGGATTTTGTGGATGCTGCTGGGAACAAGGACTCCAGATCCCGGCAGTGGAACCGACACCGTGCGTTGATCAACCAGTTCATGAAGGGGCGGGCGGCGGGCTTGATGGGCATCCAGAAGCCTGTCTTTGATCTCGCTCAGGAGGCTGATTTCCAGTGGTTCAAGCAGAACGCGGCTCTGTACGATTTCGAGCACCGGGATCGGGACTGGACGCTGCCTTTGGGAAACAGGGTGAGTCGGGGGTTCTGGCAGGCAATGTGGAACGGATGGTTCAATAGTTCGAATGACCACCCTTGGGATGGGGATCCAGCCAATAGGGCCCCATCCAACTACCGGCCATACACGTTTGCGAACGACCTTGCGGATCTGTTGATTTTACTGCAGATGGTCCGCGCGGAGGTTCCGGAGCAGTGGGAGGAGAAACGGGGGTTGGCTGGCGAGGTGTTGGAAAACCTATTGGCATTGCAGCATCGGTCCCCGGAAAATTTTGCGCTGAAAGAACCGGGCGGCCGGCAAGAGTTCTATACTGCGGGTGCATTCCGGTACGGGCTGTTTGAAACCGGGGAATGGCTGGTCGAGGGGCGCGGGTGGTTTGCAAATCCCGGGTTCCGCGATTTTGAAAGGGGGGGCGTGTTCAACGGGCGGTGTCTTTGGGCGCTTGGGGAGTGTCTGCTGCGGGAGCCGGACGGTCCGCGGCGTGCGGCTATCCGGGAAGCGCTTGCACTCGGGCTGCGCTTCTGTCTCAAGGACGCCAGAAAGTATTTGAAGGAGACGCCGGGGGGGAGGGTTCTTTGGAATCCCACAACTCCCGGGGAGCATGCGTATCTGCTTTTGGGAACGCTTGCTGCCTACCGTGCGCAACCGGATCTGGAATTCGATTTGGGAAGCGGCGTGGTCTCGCTGAGAAGGATTGCATTGGACGGGGTAGAGGCGTTGGCAGAGAGCATCGGGTCCGGGAATGGGCGGACACGGTATTCGAATGCGACGGCGATGAATCTTGCGGCACTCGCGGAGGGGCTTCTGGTATTTCCCCGAGACCCCGAGGCGTCCCGGTGGCGTGAGGTGGCGGTGCGGGAGGCGGATTACTGGATCGGATTGAAGGCCTTGGATGCTTCATGGACGACGCCGATGTTTGGGCACATGACCGCTGGGGGTGGAATGACGTTCGTGCTTGGGAAGGGGGAGCGGCCGCATGTATCGCTCTATGTGGGGGGACACTGGTTGCACGCTTTGTCGAATCTGTACGCGGCCACCGGAGAAGTCCGTTACAAGGAGCGTGCCGAGCAGGTTTTGGGGTACTACTGCGGTGCAAACCCGCTTTCGGTGCGGTTGATCAACGAAATCGGTGCCGTGTATAACCGGGTCAGCGACGAAGATGGGGACGGCTGTGAGGACGCGATCCACTGGAACGCTTACCCGGAGTCCACCGCATTTGTGCAGATCGGGCTCCTGCACTTCCTCGAAGCGCTGCGAGGGAAGCGCGTTCAGTGAATCCCGCAATCAAAGGAAAGCAAGGCGAGCATTCGTCCCGTTTTGCCGAGTTCGCGTCGGTAGGAATAAAAGCGGTCGGGGTTGGAAGCCGTGCAGGCTCCGCAGTCGAACACCTGCCGGACTCCCGCGGAAGTGCACTGGGAGCGGATCTCGGCAGCGAAATCGACTTCATACCATGGGGGGCGGATACAGGGGCTGAGCACTGCAATCAGTCTGGAAGTAACAGCGCCGAATTCGGAGCAGAGGGCTTGGATGGTCCGGGGTACGATGCCCAGTGTGGTGCCTTTCGCTCCTGAATGAGCCAATCCGATCACGCGCGCCACAGGGTCCACAAGGTACACCGCACAGCAGTCGGCCACATAGATCCCAAGGACGGTTCCCGGGAGATTGGTGATTACCGCATCTGCCCCGGGAAAACATAGGCGGCGGGATCTGGGAGGAGTGGAGAGAACCGCAACCTCTGCGCCGTGGACCTGCTCACAGGTTGCAAGCGGGGAGGCGGCGAGATCGAGGTGTTCAAGCGTCTCGTCGTGAATCGGACGCAGAGCTTCCATGGCGGAAGCGCGGTCTGTTTGAACCGGGATTCCCGGTATCCTTCCCAGAAACGCGTGTTGGACGCCGGTTATGGCGTTGAGTTCCGGGAAGAGGTGGATGAAATCGGGCTGGTTCAGCGGGACTTGGAATTTGCCGGGGTGGAAGCCGGTTTCTGCTGGGTGGTCTTGGCGGTGGGGGTGCCACGTTTTCTGGAAAGCGGATCGTTGAACAACTCTTCGTAAAGGGTGGTGGTGGCCGTGACCCGGTCGAATTCGGCGAGAGCGGAGTTGTAGTCGGCACGGGCCTGAAGCTCGGTGGTTCTGGCCTGAGTTAAAGCGACGCGCGCATCGAGCACATCGAGTTGGGTGCCGGCGCCTGCCGAGAGGCGTTCATTTGCAAGTCGGAGAGATTCGAGCGCCTGCTCGACCGCCTTCTGCTGGCTTTGGATGGTCTCGCGGGCTTGCTGGAGAAGGGCGTGGGCCTGTTGGACTTCAAGTTCCACTTGGAGAACGCTGTCGTCGTACCCAACTTTGGCGGCCTTCAGGCGTGCTTGGGCCTGTTTGGTCCGACCGTACGTGGCCAGTCCGTCAAAAATGTCCCAGCGGCCTGAAAGCCCAACAAACCATCCGTCAATCGAGGATTCGATGTCGTCCGTGAGCCTCGAGTTCCTGAACTCGTAGCCGCCGCTGGCTTCCACCTGAGGGAGGTAGCCCGCAACTGCGACTTTGAGTTGTTCCGCCTCAAGAAGGATGCTTTGGCGTTGCACTTTCAGGAAGGGACGCCGCTCTTTCGCGATCCGAAGTGCCTCCTGAACATCCGAGGGGCGCGATGGCACGTCGAGGGAGCCCACACAGTGGAACGCCGGTTTTCCATCCGGGCCAGGATCCAGTCCGAGGCTTCTGGCCAGTTCCAACTGCGCGATGAGATTGTTGTTGCGTGCCCGGATGAGCTCGGGGCGCGCATTGGAAAGTGCCACCTCGGCCCGCAGCACGTTGAAACGGGGGACGGTTCCGGCATCGAAACGGTTCTGCTGGTCCTTGAGCTGGTTTGAAAGGAGTTGGATGGATTCCTCCTGAACTTGAATGAGGGCCCGCGTGCGAAGAACGTTCACAAACTGGGTTCGGATTCGCGCCACAATCCGGTCGACGGTGTCGCGGAGCGTCCAGTAGGTCGAGTCTGCGGTCAGGTGGGCGACCTTAATGGACGCAGCCACCCTGCCACCCGCATAGATGATTTGCCGGGCCTCGAATGCAACACGCCAAGACTTGTCGTTCAGGACGATCTGAGACCGGTTCCGGTTCAGACCGTTGAGCGCATTGATGAGGTCGGAGTTGGCGGATCCGTCCCCGGCTCCGAAGTTATTTCCTTGGGATCCCTGACCTCCAATCTGAAGGAGGTTCGGATCCAACTGGTTGTAAGTTGCTGTCACAGCAGCTCTCGGCAGCGCTTGGGCCCGGACTTCAATCACCTGACCCTTGGTCCGCTCAATGTCTTGGAGCGCCCGGAGAATGTCCGGGTTTTGCTTCAGAGCGATCTCCAGAGCGCGATCCAGAGACAGATCGCCGGCAATGCTCTTCTCGATTCTTCTTCCAGCAACGGTCTCGGCCGACACTGTGGGCTGCAGAGAGGACGCCGCGAAGAGGGCGAGGATTGCGGGCTTGAAGATCGGACAACGCATGGAGCAAATGGCTGGGGGCAAGGCATCTGAAGCCTAAGGGTGTGGTGGGCGGGGTCAATCACGATTCAGGGCGTGATTTTTGGCTGTAAGCATCGTTTTTTCTTCCAGATTTGGCTGCTGAGTGGCTAATGGAAGCATGTCCCTCGGAATACTCAGGTCCGTGTCGATTTTGGAGTCGCTGAACGATCAGGAGTTGGAGACGCTGGAACGGATTTTGCAGGTGGTGCATGTCCGCGCGGGAGAAAGGATCTTGGAGGAGGGTACCGAGGTCACTGCGCTTTATATTGTTTGCGACGGCGTAGTTCATGTCCGGAGGCTCGCCCAGAAAAGGGAAATGCTTCTCGGGAGACTCGGGGTGGGCGGTTTTTTTGGTGAGATCAACCTGTTCGATCCAGGAGTTGCGACGGCAAGCATTTACGCGATGAAGGCCGTTACCTTGGCTGTCATTGACTACGGGATCATGAGGGAGTTCATGTCCAATAACCCTGCGGCGGGCTACAAGATCGTGTCTGCAATGATGACCGAAATGGCCCGGCGCCTCAGGCAGACCAGTTCGCGGCTCGTGAACACGGTTTACTGGTCGAGCAATGAAGCCATGGGAGGCAATCAGGCCTCCTGATCAGATGGCTCGGATGTGCTGTCCGAGGGCGTTTCCGCCACAGGGTTTGTTTGTTCCGGCGTTTTTCCGGGATCCGCCGGAAAGAAAACAGAGTCTCCGAGGGTCGGTTTCCCCTCAAGCACGTCCGCAATCACCAAGTTCCTCCGGCTTTCAGGGCTGAGTCGGAGCGACGCTTTGGGGTGGTTGGGGTTCCCACACCAAAGGACCGGCGCGGAGTCAACCCCTTCCCACTCGGGAAGTAGCGCAGTCGGCTCTTTTTGTATCAGAACAAAACCATGGGCGGAGTTGATGCGAATGATCGTGCCGAACTTCCCCTGTGAGGCTTGAAATGGGACGCCCTTGAAGGGACGAGGGCGCGAAAAAAGGGTGCAACCGTTCAGCGGAAGAATCGCCAGCGCAAGTGCGATCCATCCTCCAGAAGCCCAAATGAGAAAATGCTTGGCGGTGGCGGGTAGGTGCAACGTGGAATAGAGGCTATCCCGGAAGAGGAAACCTGCTGGTCAGTTTGAGAACCTCGCTGCGAACCGTGGCAAGTTCGGAGGGTTGATCGTGGTGCGTGAGCGCCTTGTGAATGAGATCCGCGATCTCCATCATCTCCTCCTCCTTCATCCCACGCGAAGTAACCGCAGGTGTCCCGATCCGGATCCCACCGCCGAGCGTGATTTTCTCCGTGTCAAACGGGATGCCATTCTTGTTCACAGTGATCCCGGCGTGGTCCAAGGACTCCTGAGCGAGTTTGCCGTTCAGTCCGCGCGGCCGGAGATCCACCAGCATGAGATGGTTGTCCGTGCCCCCAGAGACCAGACGGTACCCGTTCTGCTGCATCCGAGCCGCCAGCGCCTTGGCGTTGCTGACGATTTGCGCAGTGTAGGTCTTGAATCCGGGCTGCAGAGCCTCTCGGAAGCAGACGGCCTTGGCTGCAATCACGTGCTCAAGCGGCCCGCCTTGGATTCCCGGGAAAACTTGGGAATCAATCCCCTTGGCGTACTGAGCTTTGCAGATGATCAGGCCACCGCGCGGTCCCCGGAGGCTTTTGTGGGTGGTGGTCGTCACAAAATCCGCCAGTTCAACGGGACTCGGGTGCTGGCCCCCCGCAACCAGGCCCGCAATGTGCGCCATGTCCACAAAGAGATAGGCCCCCACAGAATCTGCAATCTCCCGCATTTTTTTGAAGTCAATCAGGCGCGGATAAGCCGAGGCTCCCGCCGTGATCATCCGGGGCCGGAATTCCGAGGCGTGCTTGGCAAGCGCTTCGTAATCGATCCGTTCGTCCGTTTGGCTGACCCCGTAGTGGGAGATTTGAAAGAATCGCCCAGAAAAATTCGCACGGTTGCCGTGAGTGAGGTGTCCCCCGTGCGCAAGGTCCATGGTCAGGATCTTGTCCCCAGGCTGAAGGACGCTGAAGTACACCGCCATGTTGGCCTGACTGCCACTGTGCGGCTGGACATTGACGTGATCACCTCCGAAAAGCTGCCGGGCACGGTCGATGGCCAGTTGTTCAGTGCGGTCCACATTCTCGCAGCCCCCGTACCAGCGGCGCTGCGGGTAGCCCTCCGCGTACTTGTTGGTCAGACAGGATCCCTGCGCCTCCATAACGGCGCGGCTGGTGAAGTTTTCCGATGCAATCAGCTCGATGTTCTCAAACTGGCGCCGGGCCTCCTCCCGGACTGCCGAGTAAACCTCCGGGTCCGCTTCCGCCAAAGACTCCGTGCGGGAAGGAGCCAGTTGTTCCAGCATCTCCACCCGGTGCCCGTGCCGGCCACCCTCAAACGCTGTGTTCAAGAACGCGTCCACGATGCTTCCTGCCTGTGCCGGCAAAACATGGTTCGCCGGAAGGCAGAGCACGTTTGCGTCATTATGCTGGCGGGTCACCGTCGCATCCTCGGAGCTCGACACCAGGGAGGCCCGGATCTTCGGGTGCCGGTTGGCGGCAATGCTCATTCCGATTCCGCTCCTGCATACGAGGATCCCAAAGTCGGCCCCGCCGGACCCCACCTCCCGGCTCACCGCAGCGGCGTAATCGGGGTAGTCCACCGATTTCTCAGCCGAGTGGGCCCCGAGATCCGAGACCATGTGCCCCTTCCGCGACAGATGCTCGCGGATGGCCTGTTTGAGTTCAAAGCCGCCGTGGTCGCAGCCAATGGCGATGCGCAGGGGCCGGTTTGCAGTGGAGAGGACGGGCTGGGTTTGGGTGGTGGGCATGGAGTGATTCAGCAGGTTCAGGATTCCAGGCAGCGCCTTGCGGAGGGTGTCGCGGCAGCGCAGATACGCTTCCAGCCCCAGCCCGACGGGATCGGGCACCTCGGGGTTGGCACGCAGTTCAGGGGTGAACTCGCAGAGCAGGCGCGCCTTGGAGGCCGCCTCGGGATAAAGCGTGGTGATCGCGTCCAGATGGCCGCGCGTCATTGCAAACAGGTGGGTCGCCTCCGCAGCCAGCTTCGCCGTCAGGGGCTGGCTCCTGTGCCTCGAAATGTCGATCCCCAGCCGCCGGAGGGCCTCCACGGAGTGGGGACTCGGCCCCTGGCCTCTGGCTGCGCTCACCCCGGCGGATCCGACCCACACGCCGGCTTCCTTCCCCAGGGCGTGCCGGAGCAGTCCTTCAGCCATCGGGCTGCGGCAGGTGTTTCCGGTGCAGACAAAGACAATTTTTTTCACGGCGTCGGGTTTCGGCCCGGGAAGAATACGGGGGCGGCCCCCGGCAAGTCAACGCGCAGCCTGCCGGCGCAGCGCGCCGCGCCGTCCCAGAAAGGGGCGGTGCCCTCCGGGGCGCCTCTGAGGCGGCCCCGAAGGGCGAATCCGAAGGGCGGATCCGTCAGCCGATCTTCACCTTGTGGTGTTTGGGTTTTGCCCCGGCCAGCTTGGGCAGCGTCACCTCAAGCACACCGTCCTTGAACTTGGCGCGGGCTTTTTCCGCGTCCACCTCGGCCGGCAGCGCCACCTGCCGCTCAAAGCGCCCGTAGGAGCGTTCCGCCACGTAACGCCCCTGTTCCGCGCTCTGGCGCTCCTCCCGCTTTTCTCCCCGGAGAAGGATGGATTCCGCGGTCACATCCACCTCCAGATCCTTGGCCTCGATGCCGGGCAGTTCCGCCAGGAGCCGGACCTCCTCGTCGGTTTCGCTGATTTCAACTGGCGGCGTGAACGCCGCCTCGGCGCGCCAGGCGGTGCCGAGCGGAAATCCGAGGGTTTCGTCGAACATCCGATTCATCTGCTGCTGGATGTAGTTGAACGGGTCTTCGCGCCGGAGTGTCGGCCAGCGCTGCGACCGCCAGGGAATGATATCTGTGATTGCCATAGTAGGGACTCCTTTCTGCACGGTGCGGGGTTTGGCCTCCCGGGCCCGGACTGACTCCGGTCCCCCGGAGAGGGCAGGGGGGGGAGGCCGCCCCCCCCGGGAGGCCCCAGCACCGTTTCCCCCCCTGCACAAGGGAAATCGGGAACGGGCGGGGGGCCGGACGTGCCGGGGGAAGGAAAAGGTTGCAGGTCGGGAAAAGTGCCCCCGGAAGAGGCGGGGTCAGGCGCGGGGGTGGAACTTGCGGTGGACCGACTTCAGGCGCTGCTGGTCGACATGGGTGTAGATCTGGGTGGTCGCAATGTCCGCGTGCCCCAGCATCTCCTGAATGATACGCAGGTCCGCGCCGTTGGACAGCAGGTGCGTGGCGAAAGAGTGCCGCAAAAGGTGCGGATACACATTGGCCCGGAGCCCGGCGTCGCGGGCGCAGCCTTTCACAATCTGCCAGATCCGCACGGTGGTGAGGCGCGTGCCGGAGGCGGATAGAAACAATTCGCTGCTGGTTTTCCGGGAGACTCTGGCCGGCCGTTCGCGTCCAAGGTAGGCGCGGAGAGCCTCCACTGCCTTGGATCCCACCGGAACCAGGCGCGTTTTGTCGCCCTTTCCCGTCACACGGAGGATCTGGTGTTCAAGGTCGAGGTGCTCCAGGCGCGCGCCAGCCAGTTCGGAGACCCGGAGGCCGCTGGAGTAGAGGAGTTCCAGAATGGCGCGGTCCCGGAGTGCATTCGGGCGCTTCCCGGGAATGGCTTCCAAAAGGGTCTGCACCTCCAGTTCGTTCAGGGTTTCCGGGAGGAACCGCTCAATGCGGGGCAGGGAGAGCAGTTCGCCGAGGTCCGCGCCAAGGTGACCCCGCTGGTGGAGCCAGCGACAGAAAATTTTGAATGCGACAATCAGAAGTTTGATTGATGCGGCCGAAAGCCCCGAGTTTTTCCGGAATGCGAGGTATTCCGAGATCAGGGGAATGGAAATCTCGGTGCACGGCACAGGGTCAGGAGGTGCCTCGGCCTTCGGGGGCGTTGTCCTGCGTTCCAACCATCCGGCAAACCCTTCCAAGGAAATCCGGGTGGAGAGTTGGTAGTTGTCGGAGAGTCCGCGCTCTGTGGCGAGAAAGAGAAGGAATCCCTCAATCGCCTCACGAAGCTGGAGTTGCAGGCTCACGCGCCGAGCCTGGAAACCGCTTCGAGGTATTTCAGGGAGGTGTTGTGGATCACGCTGTCCGGCAGCCGGGGGGCCGGAGGCGTCTTGTCCCAATCCAGGGTCTCCAGATAGTCCCGCACAAACTGCTTGTCGAAACTGGGCGGGCTGATCCCGATTTGGTGCAGGTCTGCCGGCCAGAACCGGGAAGAGTCCGGGGTCAGGCACTCGTCGATCAGGATGACGCGGCCATCCAAAATTCCGAACTCAAACTTCGTATCCGCAACCAGGATCCCCCGGGTTTCGGCAAATGCGCGTCCGGCCTCGTAAATCCTGAGGCTGAGGGCGCGGACTTCCTCGGCGACGGACGTCCCGACCAGATTCCGGCATTCCTCCCAGGAGATGTTCATGTCATGTCCGGACACGGCCTTGGTGGAGGGAGTAAAAATGGGTTCAGGAAGTTTCTCCGCCTGCCGAAGTCCGTCCGGCAACCGGATTCCGCAGATGGATCTGGACTGCTGGTACTCTTTCCAGCCCGATCCGGCCAGATAGCCCCGGACCACGCATTCCACCGGAAGGGGGGTGGCCTTGCGGACCACCATGGACCGCCCGCAAAGTTGTTCTTTGAAAGGGGCGAGGGTCTCCGGAAACCGGGCCGGGTCCATGGTCACCATGTGGTTCTCGACAAAGTCAAACTTCCGGAACCAGAAGCTGGAGAGCCGCGTTAGAACGCCGCCCTTCCCGGGGATGGGGTCCGGCAGAATGCAGTCAAACGCCGAGATCCGGTCTGTGGCCACGAGCAGCAGGTGTTCCCCGAGGTCGAAGATCTCCCGGACCTTGCCGCTGGCAAGTTTCGGGATACCGGGCAGATCAAGGTTCAAAAGGTCCATCTCCTGAAACCTAAATGCATGGCCCCCGATCCGGAAGCGTGAATGTGTGCGGGCCTCAGCGGTTTTAGCGGCTTCGTGGACGGTCTAGTTTCCGGACAGGTGCCGGGGCGTCAAACGCGCGGATCGTGGAGCAAAGGTCAATGGCCGTCTGCAGGGCGGTGTCCACTGGCAGTGCCGGGCCCCCTTTTTTTGGGGTAAGTCGCCCGGAGTCGAGTTCGGGATTGAGCCCTGCGACCAGCGCAGCCTCGTTGAGCCGTGGCCGATCCGGTTCGCCAATCAGTGCCGCGGCGCTGTGTCGAAGCCCCAGTGCCAGAAGGGCCCGCGTGTCGGCCGCAGACCCGGGCACGGCCAGGTCTGGCCCGGGTTCCTTGGCGGGGCCGGACGGCTCAAATGCACCCACGGTCACCCGCACGGTAAGTCCCCCTGGGAGGACGGTCTCCGCAAACGCTGCGCGGGTCCCGGGCACCCTAGATCCCACCAGCAGCGCGTGTCCCTCCCGGCGCAGCACGGAGGCGGCGGCTTCCGCTGCGCCCTCCGTTTCGGGTCCGACCAGAACTGCAATGGGTCCCCGATAGAGCGGTTCCTGACGCGCCGTGAAAATCGAATCCTCCTGCTGCCGGGGTTTCTTGAGGCGGAACAGGATCTTGCCTTTTGGGCAGAACAGGCGACAGAGCTGGGCCAAGGCTTCGGGGGCGGCCGCTGGACCCGTGGCGCGAAGGTCCAGCACAAGAGCGGAAACCTTCCTTTCCAACATCCCTCCCAAGGCTGTCTCCAGTTCCGAAACATGGTCGGAAGTCATGCATCCGAGGCGGAGGTACCCCACGCGTTCCTCGGGGAGGTCTGCGTGAAACGGGCTTTCCTGTTCATCCCGGATTTCCGCAGCTTCGAGGATTTGCACCGATTCGCCCAGATCCCGGAGCATCCGGCCCACGGTTTCCCTGTCTCCAGCGGGCGCATCGCCCGGAGCCGGATGATTGTTGAGGACAAAGTCTGCAAGCGGTGCGAGGTCAGAATCCGGGCACTGGGAAATCCGGAGGAACGCAGCCCGCGAGAGGCGGGGGGGGGCGGTAGTTGCTGGAGCGGGAAACGGAGTGGCCCGGAACTGAGGAACCGAAGGCCGCGGATCCGCGTCGGAACGGGTCTCAGAGGCCGCTGCAGACCACGGAATTGAAATCGCAAACAGGCCGGCCGCGCAGACCGAAGAAACGGTGGCCCGTACAAATGGCGGATGGAATGCCGAGGAGCTGCGGGGCGGGTGAGGAATGGGCCTCATGGTCCCGTCACCCTACGCTCAAAGCCCTTTGGCAGCAATATCTGTGCGGAACTGGCGCCCCTCAAATTGGATCAGGGCCACAGCGCCGTAGGCGTTTCTACGCGCGACTTCTAACGTGTCTCCCAGTGCAGTCACCCCCAGCACACGTCCGCCGGACGTGTGCGGGCTCCCGTTTTCCATCCGCGTGCCAGCATGGAAAACCAGAGTGTCTGTCGGTACCGAGTTCAGCCCCGAGATGGGGAACCCTGTGGCTGGCGAGCCAGGGTAGCCCGCAGAAGCAAGGACCACGCACACCGAGGACAGCGGCGACCACTGGGCGCTTGCCTTGGAAAGCCGCCTTTCTGCCGTGGCTTCAAGCAGTTCCAACAGGTCGGATTCCAGACGCGTGAGGAGAACCTGTGTCTCCGGATCCCCAAACCGGCAGTTGAATTCGAGGACCTTTGGGCCTGAGGCCGTAATCATGAGGCCCGGAAAGAGCATGCCACGGAAGTCGATTCCGTCCGCCCTCAACCCCGCCAAAAACCGCTCCAGCACCTCCGTGCGGATGCGTTCCTCGATTTCCTGGGAGAGAAGTTTGGACGGAGGGCTGAATGTGCCCATTCCTCCGGTGTTCGGACCCTGGTCGCCATCATGGATTCTTTTGTGGTCCTGCGCGGCAGGAAAGAGCAGGTACGAATCGCCATCCACCAGCGCATGGATCGAGCATTCCTCGCCCTGAAGGAATTCCTCCACAACCACGCGGCTCCCGGCTTCTCCGAACCGCCGTTCCTCCATGATCTCGCGGATGGCTTGCTCAGCCTCTGAATAGCGGGTGGCAATAACCACGCCTTTGCCCAGCGCGAGTCCGTCTGCCTTCACTACCAGAGGGTAATTGGCTTTCGCACAATGGGCGCGCGCGGCAGCGCTGGTTTCGAAGGTCCGGGAATCCGCTGTGGGAATTCCGTGCCTGAACATGAAGTCTTTGGCGAAGGATTTCGATGACTCCAGTCGCGCCGCTGCCTGTCGGGGGCCAAAGATCCGGAGACCTTCCTCCTCAAAGTGGTCCACAACCCCGCCCGCAAGAGCGTCATCCGGGCCGACCACGGTCAGGCCAATCCCCTCGGAGCGCGCAAAAGTCGAGAGTGCGCGGTGGTCTGAGGCGGGGATCGGCACGCAGGTTGCCACCCCGGCGATCCCGGCATTTCCGGGTGCACAGAAGACCTGAGAAACACGGGGCGACTGGCGGAGCTTCCATGCGAGGGCGTGTTCGCGTCCACCGCTTCCGATGACAAGAATTTTCATAGTGTAAAACACCGCACGCTATGGGATTGGAGCGCGAAGATCAACCTTCCCGCGGTTCACACCACCAACGGGACGCCCTCGGTCATCACCCGGATCCGGTCCTCGATCCCGTGTGCACGGGCGCAGGTGAGAAAGCGCTCGAGGGGTTCATCCAGCGGCTCGTAGCTGAGGCGAAAACTTCCGTAGTGCATGGGCACAAGGTACCGGGCTCCGAGTTCGAGAAACGCGCGCACGGCTTGTTCCGGGTTCATGTGCACCTCGCGGCCGCTGGGGGGGTCATAGGCGCCAATCGGGAGAAGCGCCACGTCAATGGGATGGCGGCGTCCGATCTCAGCAAACCCATCGAAATATGCGGTGTCGCCACAGTGAAACACGGTCCGGCCCGCTGCCTGAATCAGGTATCCGCCAAAACCCCTGTGGGAGTCGTGCAGGAGCCGGGCGCCCCAATGGTGGCAGGGGGTCAGCGTGACGCAGACCCCGCTGTGATTGTGGGATTCCCAGTAGCCCAGTTCATGAACGGTGTGGAAACCCAAGTCGTGCACCAGATTTCCCACCTCGAACGGCACTACAATCGGTTGGTTGGCGGCAACTCCACGCAAACTCTTCCGGTCCAGATGGTCAAAGTGGGCGTGGGTCACGAGCACCAAGTCGATGGAGGGGAGATCCTGCATGGAGAGGCCCGGATGCCGGATCCGCTTGATTCCCTTCAGCCAGCCCGCCCAGTTCGGGTCAATCAGCACACTCATTGCGCTCGTTTGAACCAGAAAGGAGGCGTGGCCAATCCATGTGAGCCCCACATCGGAGTCGGAAAGCTGGGGAAACACAGGGGCCTGCGGCTGGCCCTCGCGCTTCGCGAAAAGCGAGGGAATCAAAACTTCGGTCAGAAAATTTCTCCTCATCCAGCCGGAGGACGGTCTCAGACTGACCTTCCGCGCGTGGAGGGGAGAGGGCGGTTGGCCGGCATCCTTGCCAGCCTTCCGAATTTCAGCACGCGGCTTGCGCAAACGCTCGAACGGATTCGGCACCCGCGGAGATTACCGCCTGTCTGCGCACAGCGCAAAACTTTCCGGGTCATCCCTCAAGGTGGCCAATTTTTGAGGGCATTTCCGAGGGGCTCTGAAAAAAACTGATTTTTTTTGATGAAACCCGTTGACGTCAGTGAATTCTGGGCTATGTTGCCCATCCCGCCGCGAGAAAGCGGGTTGCCGGTCGAAAGGCCGGTGGTTCTGAAAAGCAGGTTTGTTGGTCCGCTGAGAAGCGGGAAAGCCGGCAGAAAAGCTGAGTAGGAAG
>CAIURC010000012.1 GCA_903901425.1 uncultured Spartobacteria bacterium
CGGGGGTGAAGGTGCTGGGGCCCGTGAGAAAACAGGCAATCGCCTGTTCCCAGTAGGTCCTGGGAGTCCCCGGTAGGTCCTGAGGGGGGGGTGGGGGGGACAGAGAGTAGGCCCGGAGTTTTTCCGGGAAAAGTCAGTTGGCGGTCGCCGACTGAAGAAGAATTGGACGAGGCGAACGGGGTTCGCCTCTTTGTGCTGCCCGGATTTCTGCCCGGCAATTGGCTGAGCCGCGCCCGCGAGGACTGAAAAGGCTTCGAGCGTGAGTTTTCGGCCCCTTTTTCGCGTATTCCCGCGTGAAACCACGCTTCACGATGGGGCGAGGCCGTCTCAAGACAACGGACTCCAAAGCGGTAATCCAAAAGTGCAAAAGTGCGCAAAAAGGCTCCGCAGGGTCGTTGCTGAGCAAGCCTTTTCAAAACCGGGGGTCTGTCCCCAACACCCAAGTTGTGGGCGAGACGCGGGGTCTGTCCCCACAAACCGGATTGAGTCTTTGAATCCTGCTGGATTGCCGCTGCTGGGACTGCGGCGGGGTCCGCCGGAGTCTGTCCCGGGTCTGTCCCCGTTTTCAGAGGGACTTGGCGTTTCTGACCGGGGGCCAGATCAGAACCTTTCAGAACCTTTCTCAGAACCTTTCAAAACGGGGACAGACCCGGGAAAATCAGCCCAAAACGGGGACAGACCCGGGGAAATCAGCCGAACTGCGTGGGACGGTCGGGCGCAAGAAACGGAGAATGGCCGGGGGGGCAGAGACGCATCCGGTGAGGAAAGCTCCCTCAATCCGGATCTGCCGGACCTGACGGGTAGCAACGCGGCGCCTGGCAGGGTGTGTTGTAGTCAGGACACAAGGTACTGCATGCAGCAGTGTTGGTTTCAATCCATGGATTCCAGATCAGGTGCCGACATTGATTTCCTTCAGGAGAACTTCGGAGCCTGTGGCGGTGGAGAGCGTGAGATTGGCTGGCAGGAGGGTCGAGGAGCGGATTTTGAGTGCGAGCCCCGAGAGCTTCAGGCCACCGATGCTGGAGGCTAGGAATCCGAAGCTGTCACCGGCAGCGGAGGTGCCGATGACTTGGCCGCCAATGGTGATGGCAGCGATTTTGGAGACGATGTTGGTCCGGTTGACGTAGCCGGTGCCTGCGGTGGCGATGGTGTCGTCGTTGGTTCCATATTTTCCATCGGCACCTGCAGAGATTCCTGCAACCAAATTGGAGGCCACCCAGTCATGGGAGACCGTGACTGGACCGATCTGTGCATCGGGATGGACTGCGGAGTTGTTTGAATCCAGCCCAGCCGCAATCAAGGAGTTCCGGACGGAACCCAAAACAGAGACCTTTCCAATGGCAACGTTAGTCTTGGCGTTGAGTGCGAGTTTGGCATCTGGAATGCCACCTGCGGAAATAATGGCATTGTTGGTGGCAGAACCGCGGACATCGCCGAGAACGGTGACAGCGCCGATGGTTTCCTCGGCATGAACAAAGCCGGACTGGGTGAGGGTGGGTGCGCTGAAAACAATGGAGAGGCCGGTTCCCGTGGTTCCAGTGAATGGGGCGGCAAGCGTGATCTGGTTCGGTCCATCGACGGAGAGAATCTTGGAGGTAAACCCGCCGATGGTAACGCGGAGGCCTGCCTTGAGGGTGCCAGTTGCGGCCAGAGCAACGGTGGTGCTCTGGTTGGTCAAATCGCCGTTCAGCGTCTGGTCCGGCGCGGCCGCCTTGTTCAGGCCAGCAATCAAGGAGCCGGAAATCTGAAGACTGGAGATGTTGAGGGCCTTGATGTAGCCGGAGGCGTCAATGGAGAAGGTGGAGTTGGCTCCGAGGCCTTTGCCAATCAGCGAACCACCAATCTTCGTGGTGCCGAGGTTGGCATCCGCCTTTATGCCGCCGGAAGCGTCTCCGTCACCGCCCAAAAGCGAACCGCCGATCGAGACGGAGGTGATTGCGTCATCAGCACTCACGGTGCCGCTTCGGGTTCCGTCTCCGCCAACCAGGTCCCGGGCGATCGTCACCGGGCCGATGCTTTTGCCGGACTCGATCCGTCCGGAGGAATTGCCGTCGCCCCCGAGGACGCTGCCCAGGATGGTGACCCTGGAGATGCCAGCAGTGGTGGTGGTTGAGCCCCCCGCAGAAATAAACCCGGATTCGTTGCCGTCTCCACCCTCCAGGTTCTGGTTGATTTTGATGCTGCCAATGGTGGTGGCGGCTTGAATGGAGCCAGAGGAGGTGCCGTCTCCGCCCAGAACGGATCCGGCAACGGTAAGGGAGGCGATGGATGCTCCAGACCGGATCCGGCCCGAATCATTTCCATCATCCCCAAAAATAGATCCGCCGAGGGTCACGGCCCCCATGGCGCCATCGCACTGGATTTTTCCGGAATCGTTGGCGCTGCTACCGACAAGAGAGCCTCCGATGAAGACGGAAGTGATCTTGGCTGGGGTGGTGACATCTCCGGCGACGAGAATGGACGCCACGTTGACGTCATGGAGGATTTTGACCGGTCCCAGGTGGCCAGCGATGTTGGAAAAGATGTTGTAAGTGGCCGGGTCAGCCCCCGGGCCGTAAAGTGCGCCAAAAACTCCGAGGGAACTGGCAGTGAGGCTGCCCAGTCCCGGCGTTGCGAAGTTGGCGTCTCCGGCGTCGATCTGTCCGAGGTCCCCATCCACGGTCACTCCTTTGAGGTCAACCCCAGAGGCCTCGATGTAGCCGACATTCACCAAGCCATCGCCCAGTCCATTCGAACCTGGCGCAGCGACAATGGAGATTACCGCCCCGGCGGCCGAAGGTTTACCATCGGCCGCAGTCAGATCCAGACGCGAAAGCTTGCCGTCGGTGAATGTGAGAAAATCATCGAGATTGGTTGAGCTAAAAAGCGGAACACTGGAGGAAAGGGTGACTGTGTCGCCGTCCACATCCGTATACCGGACCGTCTTGGAATTGACAAAAACTCCGGCGGGCGCGATTCGGGATTCGAGGGATTCAGGGCCGGAGCGAGGGAGGAAGGAGGTGCGCATGGGAGAGGAATAACCGGGGTGGGAGGATTAATAAAGATTTGATTGGCTTACAGCGTCGGAAGAATTTCCCGGAGACTGACATCCGAGCCTGTGCTCGGCGAAAGCGTGAGGGCGTCGGGAACGGAGGTGTTGGTGAGTCGGAGGGGGACTCCTGCGACTCTGAGGCTGCCGATTTTGGATGCCACGAATCCGTACAGATCAGAGTTGGACGACGGGGTGGGGCTGCCGAGGATCTGGCCGCCGACCCGGATGGAAGCGATCTGGGAGATGAGGTTGGAGCGGTTGACGTAGTTGACGCTGGGCGTGGCCACGGAATCGTCGGAGTTTCCGTAGAGGAAGTCTGGGCCGGGGGCGATGCCGGCCACCATGTTGGAACAGACCCAGTTACGGTTGACCTGAACGGCGCCGATCTGGGCATCGGGATTGAGCGCGGTGCCTGAATCATCCAACCCCGCTCCGATGAGGGAGTGAGAGACGGAGCCGGCAACGAACAGTTTGCCGAGGGCGACACTGGATCGTGCTCGAAGAGGGAGTTCGTCCTGAGGAATACCTTTGGCGACGAAGAGAACCTGCTGGGTGGGGTTGCCCCGGAGGTCCCCGTAGACCGCAACGGAGCCGAACGTTTTTCTGGCGTAAATGAGCCCGGATTTGGAGAGGGACGGAGAGGAGAAGGAGACATTCTGGGTGCCAGCGGTTGTCCCGGGAAATGGATCTTCGAGGGTCACAGAGTCCAGGGAATCCACGGAGAGGATCTTGGAGGTGAACGCTCCGGAAACCACTTTGAACCCGGGTCGGAGGGTGGAGGTGTCCGCGAGGCCTGAAAGGGTGGCTGAGCTTGGGGTGAAAAGACCCGTTGTGGCGACTGAAGCTGCCGGGATTTTGTTTTCACCTGCAACGATGGAACCAAAAATGGCGAGTGACCCGAAATGGTCTGCCTTGAGGTAGCCGGAGGTGTCGATCGAGGCGGAGGCATTTGCGCCGATGTTTGCCCCCACGATGCTTCCCAAGACCCGGGTGTTTTTCAGGTTGCCACTGGCCCGGACGCCGCCGGAATCGTCGCCTTTCCCGCCCAGAATGGAGCCGCCGATTCGGAGCACGTCGATGTCGTCGCCGGAATCGAGGGTGCCGCTGGCGTCTCCGGAGCCGCCTTCGAGGTTGCCGCCGATGCTCAGCACGTCGATGTCGTCCCCACTGGCGATTCGGCCTGAGAAATCGCCGGAACCGCCGGAAACGTTGCCGACGACGATCAGGGATTTGGCCTTGAACCCGAACTGGATGGAGCCGGAATTTGCGCCCTGTCCTCCGACCAGATCTTGTCGGAGACGCGTGCTGCCGAGGTGGGTGCCCACTTGGATGGAGCCGCTGGATTCACCGGTGCCTCCGAGGATGCTGCCTCGCACGAACAGGCTGCCCATGGAGCCGCCCGCGGAGATTCTGCCGGAGCGATCGCCTTCGCCCCCCAGAATGGAACCCCCGACTGCCACGGATCCAATGGAACCGTCGGTCTGGATTTTACCGGTATCGGGATCACTGGAGCCAACCAGAGAGCCTCCAATCGAAACGCGCGAAATGAGAGCGGGGCGGAGAGAGTCGCCGGTGGCGATGATGGAAGCCCCGCGCATGTCAGTGAGGATTTTCACAGGGCCGACGCTTCCCCGGAAATCCGAGGAAAAGTTTTCAGAGCCCGGATCGCCGTAGCGGGCTCCGAAAACGCCGAGCGAGCGGACGGTCAGCGCCCCGAGAGCTGGGGTGCGGAGGATGGCGTCACCCGCGTCGATCTGGCCGAGGTCACCGTCCACGGCCACGGCGCGGAGATCAACCCCGGTGGCGTTGATGTACCCGATATTGACCAGGCCGTCGCCCTGACCACCCCGTGGGGTTTTGGACTGGATGGAGAGTGAGGTTCCGGAAGCGGAGCGGTTTCCGGGGGCTGTGGTGAGGTCTATCTCCGCCAAGATCCCGTCTGAGAACGTGAAGAAGGAGTTCAGGTTGTCAGACCTGAAGATGGGGACACTGGACGAAACCACAACGATGTCCCCGTCCAAGTCCGTGTAGGTCACCGTCCTTGAGTTGACAAAAGAAGCAGCGGGCGCGATCCGGGGCTCCAAACGTTCGGGTGAGACGTGGTGGGGCGACGAAAAGGGCATCGCTCAACCCTAACACGAACCGTTTTCTATATCACCCCTTTTGTTCCTTGGATGCCGGGCGCCTGCAGGCACGGCGGAGCCTTTTCCGTTCCCGGAACCCGAGGAGGCCAAGGAGGAGGGATCCCGCCGCCCAAGAGCCGGGTTCCGGGATGGGCACCAGTTCGAGCCGTGACCCAAACTGGATCTGGCCAGCGGTTCCAAGAAACGTCTGGCCCGCATCGGAGAAGAACCGGATTTGAGTGAACTGAGCGGGGGAAAGTCCGGTGGAGGCGCCTGAGAATAGAAACCGGTCCTGAGCGGGGTCGCCGGTATCGGGAATGGGGGTGCGGTAGACGGATCCGGACCAGTTGTAGACGTCGAGAAAGGCGGAGCCGAGGGAGATGCTGGAAAATGTGAGGGTGTTGCCGGAACCGGAGCCGAAATCGAGTATGGAGTTGGCCTGAAGGGTCAGCGTGCCGACGGTTTCCGAGGCGTTGTTGAGACCTGCGGTGAACCCGAACCTGCCCGTGCCGGTAGCAGACCCGAGGGAAAGTGCAGCGGAGTCAGAGATGCGGTCGCGGGTTCCCGCAAGGAGCAGGGAGCCGCCCGAATGCACGGAGAGTGAGGGCGTATTGTTGACGGAGCCCTCGATCATCACATCGCCTCCGAGCACTTGCAGAAGGGAGCTGGGGCCTTGATTGCCGTTCAGAAAGGCAATGCCGGAGTCTTCCTTGGAAAGGGCCGCGATGTTGAGGTCGCTGCTAATCGCTGTCTGTCCGATGCCCGACAGAGTGAGTGTTGCCGAAGAGCCGGACACGGGTTGCAGGCTGGAGAGAGTTAGCCTTCCCGCATCAGACTGGATCCGGGAATCGGCGCTGAGCGTGACCGGACCGGCAAACGTGTTGGATCCGGAAAGGTTCCGGAGTGCGCCGGAACCTCCCGGCCCGGAGCCTGCGAGGGTGAGCGATTCCAGCGGGATCTGGACGTCTTTGCTGAGGATCAGAGCTGCGCCGGGAGCCACCTCGGTGCCTCCCAGCGGGCTGCCGAGTGCTTGAGAGGAGGAAACCAGCAGGGAGCCCGAGGTAACGAGGGTCTGGCCGGTGAAACTGTTGTTTCCGCCGAGTTCAAGAGTGCCCGCACCGGTCTTCCGGAGGGGCGCGCCGCCATTGAGTTCAGCAAGGTTTCGGAGAGAGCCTGAAAGGAACTGGAGTTGGGTGACGGGCGCGCTGGCAGAGCCGATGGGGGTTCCATTCAGGTCCAGGGAACCGCCGTCCAGGCTGAGGAGGCTGGTGGAAGTGCCTGAACCCGCGCCTCCGGCCCGGATGCCGGTGCCCTGGATGGAAACGGTGCCGCCGGAAATGAGGAGTGAACCGGAGGCGTTGCCTGACCCGGCAGGCTTCGAGGCGAGCAGAAGCCCGCCGGCCCCGACGGAGAGGGAGCCGCCGCCGATTTTGAGTGTGCCGGAGCCCGAGCCGGCGCCGGAGGCATTGGATCCGATGAGGACGGAGGTGGCGTCGATGGCGCCGCGGTCGAACTCGAGGAGACCTGTGCCTGAGCCGGTGCCGGCACGGGGGCCTTCGCCGATTCTCAGGGCGCCGAGTAGTGCGTCAATGGAGCCGGCACTGCGTCCGGCGCCTTCGGTGAGCAGGACCTGGCCGGTGAGAGTAGTGGTGGTGTTGGGGTTGTCCTGGGTACCGATGGAAAAGTCGGTGCGGGCGTTGAGTCCGGCAGTGCCGCGGAGAAGGAGGGTGGGATTGGAGAGGCCGGCCTTGAATTGGAGGGTGCCGGAAGCTTTGTCGGTGCCGATGGCAAGACCGGTGGCGCCGACGAACAGGGAGTTGGACTGGCCAAGTTCGAGCGTGGCGGTTGTTCCTCCAGCGCCGTTCTGGCTGCGACCGACAAAGAGGCCCGATGCGGCTGTGATCTGGTTGGCCGTAGCCAGAGTCAGTTTGGAATTCAGAGTGAGGTTGGAGTTGCCCTCGCCCACCGCGAACCGGGCGACGGAAGCGGTCAGGCTGGCTAGGCCGCTGAAGTCGACCTGATGCGTTCCTGTCGCCCCTGCCGCGCTGGAAAACCCGTTCAACAGGAAGTTCGCGCTGGGGTGGCTCACCACCAGGTTGCCGCCCGGGGTCGGAAACTGGAGCCGGGATGTGGCGTTGCTGGACCCCATAAATGCGCTGAAGCCTGCGGGCCCGGAAACGGTGAGGGTGGATCCGTTGGCCAGCAGGATTTGTGCGTCCGCGCCGGCACTTGAAACCGCGGCCTGAAGGCCGCCCACGGTCTGGCTGGTTCCGCCGGTGTCGAGGGTCACGGTCCGTGCGCCGGTGGCTGAACTGCCGAGGATCACGGTGCCGTTGGGTGAGAATACCTGGGCGTTTCCGGCCCGGAGTGTGCCGCCAACCACGGTGAAGTTTCCGAAGTTGGCGTTGGCGCGGTTGAGCGTCAGCGTGCCGAGGCCCGACTTGGTCAGATGCAGGAGCGAACCCAGCGAGTCCGCCAGCGGGAAATCAAAAGAAAGAGAAGTGTTGGAGCTGACATCCGACACGGAGCTGCCGCCGAGTACCAGCGTGGCTGCAGCGGCGTTGGAGTTGGTGAGAAATCCTGTGCCCGAAAGAAACGCGGGGCTGGCGAGGGTGAGTCCGTTGAGGTCGAGGGCGCTGCCGGTCGCCAGATTCACCCGGGTCGGAAGGGAGGTGGCGCTCGTGAGGCGGAGATTCCCCTCCGCGACCTGCACGCCGAATCCGGCGGAAAGGCTGGAGCCGAGAGTCAGCGTGCCGGGACCGGTTTTCAGGATGGCATCTCCGGGAGCAGAGCTGGTGAGGGCGCCGGAAAGCGCGCCTGTGACGGCCGGGCTGGAGACATGGATCGTCCGCGTGGTGTTCCCGAGTTGGACAGGGCCGCTCAGGGTGAGGCTGTTGCCGGCAGTAACGCCGCTGAAACTAAAGTTCCCGTTTACGGTGACAGGATTGGCGATGGTCCGTGCGGTGCCATCGCTCAGAAGTGCGGTGCCGTCCTCGACGGTGAGCGTTCCGGTGCCGACGGGGCCTGCGGTCACAGTGCCTGTGGTGGAGGTAGAGTTTGCGCCCACGATGAGGCTGCCTGCGGAGAGCCTGAGTCCGGTTTGAAAGGTGCTGGCTCCGCGCAGGGTGAGGGATCCCGGGCCGGACTTGGTGAGCATGCCTGCGGCGGCTGTGATGGGCGCCTGAATGTCGAGGCCGTGGGTGGAGATGCCGCTGGTGTGGATGACGGCGTCTGGGTGCGCGAACTGGAGGCCGGTGCGTGTGGCCTCCCCCGTGGAGAGGAGCGGGGTGGTGGCAAGGGAGTCGTTGGAGGCAGTAATGGCGTCCGCGGCGGTGAGGACGAGCGTGCTGACGGTGCCCGTGCCCGTGGGGGTGCCAAAGCTCAGCGTGGGGTTGGCGTTTCCGCCGGAGTTGGAGAACGAAAGCCTTGCGAGGCTCTGGGTGACACTCGTGTTGTAGTTGGTGAGTGTCAGGGAGCCGCCGGCATGGATGGCGACCGAGCTGGAGGCGGCGATCTGTCCGGGATTAAGTGAGCCGAGGGTGACGGCGGTGTTTTCGATGGTCAGGTTGCCGGGGATGAGCACCTCGCCGGCATCGCCGTTCAGGGTGACGGTGCCGCCCAGAAAAAAGGTGGGGCCGGAGTATGTGTTGGAGCCGCCCACGGGATTGAGGGTGAGGTTGCCGCCGCCGCCTTTCACGAGGCCGGAGGAACCGCTGAGGACGGTGAGGAGGGAGAGGGGTTGCTGGTTCACCCAGATATAGAGCAGGCCGTTGTCGGGGCCGGAAAGGGTGGAGGTGGCGTCGGTGCCGGTGATGGAGGCGCCGGCGGCGCTGTTGGTGATCAAACCCACATTCAGGGCGAGGGATGCGCCGCTGCCCAGTGTGATGGTTTGTGCGCTGCTGGCCGCGAGTCGGAGGGAGTTGACCGACCGGCTGGAGGCGAGTGTGCGAGTGGTGGTGGTGTCGGAGATGTTGTGGGTGGGCAGCACGGCGCCGCTGATGTCCGTGCCGTCAAATGCCGGGGCGGCGATCCCCTGCACGGTGGAGCCCATGACCATGACGCCGATGCCGTCCCGGTAGGTGGCGAACGAGTTTCCATCCGCAACGGCCCAGCCCCCGATGAGGTTGTTGGAAAGTCGGGCTTGAGAGAACGGGGTGCTGTCGAGGTTGCGGACAAAGATCCTGCTGGCGCGGCTGAGGCCCTGACCACCCAGAGTTTCGACGTTGTAAGCGTTGCCGCTCACCGAGCCGGCCCAGCCCTGAAAGGAGAGCATGGAGTGCGGGGTGCTCCGGACAAGGTCATTCACGGTGATGGTGACCGTGGAGCCCGCGTTGATCAGGGGAGTGGCTGCGAGGGTGTTGGACCCGCCGAGCACGGTGAGCGAACCCAGTTCCGTGGTGACATCCGCTGAGCCTGTGCCGACTGTCTGGATCAAGCTCCCCCGGATCTGGACAGGCGCGGTGGCGGAAATCCGTTGCAGGTTTGGGGTTCCGGCCGGGTTCAACCCGTTGGAATCCAGAACCAGCGAGCCGCCAAACACGGAGACACTCGACGACTGGAGCAGGGAGCCGGAGTCCCGGAGTTGGAGGGCGCCTCCGCGGATGACGGTGGGTCCGATGTAAGTCTGTGGGGCGGTGAGGAGCGTGGTGTTGTTTCCGGCGCGGGTGAATCCGAGGTTGCCCCCGAGAACGCCCGCAAATGTGCCGCCGCCTGTGCTGGTGAAAACAGCGTAGGCGCCAGAGTTCCGGATGAACCCGCCGGCCCCTGGGAGCGGATTGGCCCCGGCGTTGTTCTGGAGGGAAGCCACGGCTTGGTCTCTGCCCATCAGATCGAGGACAGTGGAAGCGCCGTTGATCTGGAGGGCGGTTAGTGTGGGAACGGTGGGGCCGGGAACCACGGCCAGAGTGTTTTCAGAGCCCGAGTTGAGTTCGAGTGTGCCGCCGTTCAGCGTGGTGGCGCCGGTGTAAAGGGCGCGCTGGTTGAGTCGGAACGTCCCAGAACCGGACTTGTTCCAGCCGCCGGTACTGCCGATGCCGAGATACCCGTTGAGGGTTAGGGAGGCGTTGCCAAGGACATGGGTGTACCCGGTGTTTCCAGAGGCAGTGGTGAGTGAACCCAAGTCCAACGTTGCGCTGGTGTCGTCCAGCGCCAGCACCGCGGCGGCATCGCTCAAACGGAGTCCAAGCAGTCCGGAACCGCCTCCGAACCGCCCGAAGAATGCCGGGTCGAGTCCGGAGGCGATGTTCACGGTGCCGGAAAGGGTGAGGCTGTTGGCCTGAGTGGCTGCGGAAAGGATGGCGGAGGTTGAGCCAACGCTGGCGTTGACGTTGTCGCCCCAGAGCGCCGGCGACGTTTCGGTTTCTGCCAGAGCCAGCGGCCGCCAGAAGCTTGTGCTGGAATCGCGGACCAGAAATCCGGTGCCCAGACCGGTGGGGCTGGCGTCTCCGAGGAGATCGGGCCGGATGGGGAGGGTTTTGGATCCGTTGAGTCCTGTGCCCTGGTTGGCCGGGAGGTTGGGGGTGGCAATGGAGAGCGTGGCGCGGCCCAAACCGGCTTCGGCGGAAATCCCCCGGAAGAGCCCGGCCGAGGAGTTGCCGGCGGTAGTCAGGGTTGCGATGGAAAGCGAGGTGGCCGCATGTGGAAGGAGCGTCACGGTGCCGGCCCCGTTCTGGAAGGTGAGGACGGAAGCCTGTTCTGAGACGGACCCCGCTGCGCCGTCTGTGAGCCGAAGTTCACCGCCCTGCAGGGTGAGCGAGCCTGTGTCCCGGAGACCGAGCCGGTTGTCCAGAGGGGATACGGTGTTGTCCAGAAGCAGTGTGCCGCCGCTGTTGATGACGAACGCGCCTGAAAGTGCGCCGGCTGAGGGTGTGGCCGGGGTGCCTTGGAACCATGCGCCGGCTCCGGAGAACGCGAGGGTGCCCGCATGGACCGAGACGGTGCCGGTGGACGCTGTTGCGCTGGATTGCGGACTTGAAAGGGTCAGGGTGCCTGAGCCGACCTTGGCGAGCGAAACACCACCGGGGAGGGCGTCGTTGAACCGCCTGAACTGGCCTGAAAAGACCGAGTCGGCGTTGTTGAATCCGATGCTGAGCGTGCCGGCGCCGCGGTCGGAAAACACATCGCCGGATCCGGCGAGCCCGCCAAGCGTCGTGGAGTAGCCGGCTAGATTCAGGATTGTGTTGGTACCCAGATCAAGCGTGGAAAAGCGGGAGCCCGCATTCTGCGAGCCGAGTGCGATGCCGCCCGCGGCGACGGTGAGTGGACCCGTGAAAATCTGGGGGGCGGAGAGTTGGAGCAGTCCGTCCCCGGCCTTCAGAAATCCAGCCGGTGAGCCGACAACGCCCTGGAGGTGGAAGGTCGGTACCAGCGGGGCAACTGACCGGCCATCGACGAGGATGGGATGGATGGTGAGCGTTTTCTGGCTGTCACCGAACTGGACACGGCCGGCGATTCCGGCGGAGGTGGCGGCGCCGAGTTGGGTGGTGAAGCTGGGATTGGAACTGGAGGCGGTGATGCCCGCGTTGCCGATGGTGAGAACGCCGGGGGCGCCAGGGCCGCTCTCGGGCAGGAGTCCGAAGGTGTTGACGAGCGGGGTGGCGAAGCCGCCGCCGGCATTGTCGAAAACGAGGCCCTCGAGGGTGTTGTCTCCGTGGAGATTGAGCGTGGCGTTTCCGATCAGCGAGACCACATTGGACGCCGCAATCTGGCCCGGCCGGTTCAGCATGGTGACGGTGGCCGGCCCGTAAATCTGGAGGCCGCGCCGGGAATCCGCGGCGGCGGGGATGGTGACGCCGGGTCCGTCCAGCACGAGGGTGCCGAGGCTGACCACCGTGCCGCCTGTGTAGGAGTTGGCTGGGGACGCCCAGGTCATCACACTGGCACCCGTGTCGCCCGAAGATTTGACGACCCGGACGGAGCCGCCTGGGCCGTTGTCGGTGAGGTTTGCCGAGATCCGGACTGTGCGGTTCACGCCTCCGTAGTTGGCGTGGATGAGGTAGAAATCAGCGGGAACACCGGGCGCGCCTGCGGTGAGGGAACCGTTGGCGATCTGGAGGGAGGTGTTGTTGGTGGACTGGGCAAACAGGATCCCGCCGGCCTCGGAACGGAGTGTAAATCCGCCGAGATCCAAAAGGCTGTTGGCGGTTGGGGAGGCGAATGTGAGCGTGTTGAGTACGGTGTTGCCGCCAAGAAGGGTGGTGCCTGAGACGGCCGACCGAATGTTTTCCGTGGATGCAGGGAAAGCGTTCAGTGGTGTAGAGCTGCTTCCCGCAAAGCCCTGCCCGTTGATGGGGCCAACGCCGAATCCGGGCTGATAGGAGGCGAATTCGCGGTCCACAAAGGCCCAGGGACCAATCAGGTTCTGCCGAAGCACGGGCGTTGAGCCTGCGGTGAGGGTGCCATTGATCCGGGTGAAAAATGTCCGGGCGCGGCTTCCGATGAGGCCTTTGCTGCCCTGGTCGTTGAAGCGGACCAGAGCGGTAGAACCTACCGGCCGGGACAAGTCGGCAAACGTGACGTCCAGAGAGTTGACGCCCGTGCCCGGGGTGGCGGCGAACACGTTGTTTTGTCCGGCCACCAGCGAAAGCGGCCCTGCATTTTCCCGTGAATCCATTTGGGGCCGGCCTACGAACTGGAGCGTTCCCGCCAGGAGCGAGACGGGAACCGAGTCTGGGAGGCGATCCTCGAACACGGTGGTGCCGTCGTTGCGGAAGAGGATCGTGGCGTGTTGGACGGAGACGGGACCGGTTCCCGAGATGCGCCCGGCATCCGTGAATGTGGTTGTCCCGCCGTTGAACAGGGAGCCGTCGGTGTGGGCGAGGGCGTTGGTGAACGTCAGGGCCCCGTCCCCGGTGCGTGCAAAGAACAGCGGGCCGGAGGAAGTTCCGGCGAAGGTCCGGGAAGCGGTGTCGTTGTTCAAAACCAGGGTTGCCGGCCCCGAACTGGAGGTGATGAGGCCGCCGGTGACAACGCTGTCAGAGAAGAGCCCTGAGGTGAACTGGATGTTCCCGTTCAAATCCAGAGTGCCCCCGTTCAGCGCAAGGTAGTTGTTGGCCGGAAGTGTGTTGGTGCCTCCTTGCAGACGGAGCGTGCCCTGGTTGAGGACATACTGCCCGGTCAACGTGTTCGCACTCATGCCAGACAGGAACGGTATCGCGGACGCGGGCGTCGCAAGCGTGAGCGTGCCTGACCCGGCTTTCACCAGAGAAATGTTGCCCGCCCGGGTCCCGTTCCCACCATGGAGCAGGCTGGAGACCGTCAGATCGCCCAGAGTCCAGAAATTGAGGACGCCCTGTCCGGCCGGCTGGCTGAGAATGCCGCCGGAGATCGAAGATGCGCCGTTTCGCACCAGGATGCCGCCGCTGGAGTTGGTAAGTGCGAGTCGGGTGCCGAGTCCGAGCTGTGCGCCGGACTCGAGTGTGAGCGAGTTGACGGTGAGATTGGCGGCGCCGGCACTGGTGAAGCCGGAGTTCAGGAGCAGATTGCTGTTGGATGAGGCGACATTGGGCGCCTCGTATTCGGAGGCTGCCAGAGGCCGGAGCCCGAATGCACCGGTCTGGCCAGAGACCCCATCGGACGTTGCAAAGGAGACGCCGGAACCGGACTCTGTCCGGTCCACGAGGGCCCATGGCAGAATCCCCTTGTTGCGGCTGCCGACCGGGCCGGACTGGCCTGTGTAGGCAAACCCGGCGTCGGTTCCGGCAATCGAGGCAACACCGGGACCCGCGGTTGAGCCGAGTTGCGAACCTCGGAAAAGGACGGAGGCACCCGTGGCTCCGGCATTCGAGTACGCAGCGTTGTTGGCGGAGGCAAAGGCGGCTGCAGTCGCGCCCATGCTGAAGAGGAGCGCGGCGGGTTGCGTGGGATCGGCTTGGACCGTCACCACAGTGTAGCCGCGGGTGAACAGCGGGTTGGAGATGGTTTCCGAGGTCGGCCCTGAAGAACCGCCCCGGAGCAGGAAATGGCCGCCGCGGAATTGAACCGAGCTGGCACCGAGCCGGTTGGTGACAGTGGTTGAGGAGTTGTCCAGCTCCAGAGTTGCGCCTTGGAAAAGCTGGAATCCAGAAAAGGACGGCGCCACAGCCGGAGGCGGTGGCGGGGTGATCGTGAGCGCTCCCTCTCCGGAGAGAAGGAGGCGGCCGGCGTTGATTTTGAACGAATCGCCGGCGAGGGGAAGGACGCTGACGTTTTCGATCTGGAGCGAACCCGAGCCGAATTTTTCAGCGCGGTTCCATGCAGGTGCGGCGCCTGCGGACAGGGGAGTGCCGGTGATCCGGATGTTGCCGGCGCCTGTAAAAAAGAGGGCGCGCGGGGTGGCGCTCCCCATCTGGAGGCCGCCGGAGAGGGTGAGAGTGCCGCTGGTGGATCCGATGGCTGCATCGCCGAGGGTGGTGATGGGACCCGACCAAGTGTTGTCGCCCGAGACGTTCTCGAGCTGGCCGCCAAACTGGATGCCGCCCAGCGGGAGACTGGCGGTGCCCGAGTTGAGCACAAGCGGGTTGGCGACCGAAACGCCGCCGTCGAGTTGGACGGCCGCCTGCTGGCTGGATGCGACCTGAACCGTGCCGGTTCCGAATGCGGCATTGTGGAGGGCACGGACGGCGCCGCCGTTCACGGTGAGTGTGCCGGACCACGTCGAATTGTCGGCGGCGAGGCTCAGGATCCCGGTGTCGTTTTTTGCGAGGCTGGCGCTGGAGTCGCCGGAGAACGCAAAGGGCGAATTGAGCCGGAGCACGCTTCCGGAGACGACCTCGATTGCGCGGGTATTGGCGGTGTTGGCGAGGACAAACGAGCGGGCGGTCTCGAAGCTCGAGGTGGCGCGGAAAGCGGACGTGCCGGCCGAGGGCGCCAAAAGGACTGGGTTGGCGGCGTTGCCGAGGGCGGCATCGGAATCGGCGGCAAGAACGCCGCGTGTGATTTGAATGGGGCCGTTGAACGTGTTGAGGGGGTTCGCAAGGACGAGCGTGCCTGCGCCCGTCTTGACCAGAGAGCTTGCGCCAGAAAGCCGGCCAGTGAGGGTGAGTCCCTGGACCACGTTTGAGGCGGATGCGTTTGCGACAGAGAACGTGGGCGAAGCTGCAAGCGCAATATTGTCGGAGAGCCTGAGCCCGAATCCGTTGTTGTTGACCAGAGTCAGACCGTTGGCCAGAGCCGGTGTGGAGAGGGAAGCTGGTGCAAGAGTCTTGTTGGCTGCGGTTGCGAAATACGAGGTGGCGCCTGCCCGGTCCACGGTGAGGGTGAGCAGCGCATCTGATGGCGCAGCCCAGGAGAGGTTCCCCAGCGGAAGGATCTGGGGTGCACCTGTGCCGTCCCCGTCGTGCAGCAGGGAGAAGGTCGGGGCCGATGTGAGGCCCGAAATCTGGACCGGAACTGCGGGGTTGAGCTGGGTGAAATTGAACGCCGAAAGATTGCCTGGCCCGGACACCCGGAGGGATCCCGGACCGGAGCCGAATCCGAGCGCGGTGATCGACTCGATACCGGAGAGTGTTCCCCTGAGCGCCAGACTGACCGAGGGGTTGGGCAGAAGAATCTGGGTGCCGGTGGTCTGCAGGTTTTGGAACGTCACGGTTCCAGTCAGTTGCAGCGTGGCTGGCGACAGGCCGGTGGATTCGATGAGCGGGTCCGCTGCGAACACCACCGGATTGAGAAGGACGCGGCTGGCATTGTTCACCAGGAGCCGGGTGTTTGGGGCAAACGCCGCGGTCCCTGTGCCGAGCGGACCGGACAACAGGCCGGCACTGAGCGAGGTGGCGGTGTCGCGGCCGAGGACAAGACCGCCCTCAAGCACTTGCACGCCGTTCGTAAAGGTGTTTGCGCCGGAAAGCAGAAGCAGGCCTGTGCCAGTCTTGGTCAGGCTGGAGTTGGATGCGTTTGGGGCGGATGCGAGCGTGGAGGCCAGATGGAGGGAGGGCGCGAACTCGTTGAATACGGCGCCCGAGGCCTGGAGACTCACGGGAGCCGTGAACACCGGGGTGGCGCCGTTGGGGAGCAGGAGGGTGCCGCCGGAGACGGTTGCAACAAAGAGCGGGTTTTGGGAGACGGCGCTCAGAGGGGCGACGCCGGTGAGTGTGAGCGTGGTGCCGGATCCCAGAGAGACGGTTGGGCTGGCGTCCCCGCCCCGGTTGTTGAACTGGAGCGAGTCCAGGGAATGCGCGGTGTTTGCCGCCAGATTGAGCACGGCCCGTCCATTGAGGAGCACGGCGGATCCTGGGGCAATGGCGTTGGACGCCTGGACGTTCACGGTGGCTGCCGTGAAGTTTGCGCCCCCGTTGAGGGTGAGAAGGCCTGCAGGCAGGACGGAGGCGCCGGCGATGGCGGGCGAAAGCTGGAGGGTGCCTTGGTTCACCACGGTCCCGCCTGAGAACGAGTTGGCGGCGGTCAGGACCAGGGTGTTGGCGCCGGATTTGATCAGTTGGACCCGGTTTCCCGAGCCATTGTCAGCAATCTGCGCGTGTACGGTGAGGGTGCTTTGGTTCCCGTAAACGACGAGTTCCCTGAGGCCGGAGGATTCGGCCCCGCCTGCGGTGAGCACGCCCGGGACAGCGGGTGAACCGAGGCTAGATGGGGCGTTGTTATCGCTTCTGAGGAGGCCGCCGAGCTCCAGGTTGAGCGTGTCGCCTGCGTTGGCGAACGCCACATCGTTCTGGAACGCTCCAGCCAGACGGAGTACGGCGGCGCTGGTGGTCCCGGAGGGAAGCGTGGTGACAGAGGGTGCCGTGGCAGGGATCTGCGTGAGTCTGCCCGGTCCAAACACGGCATCGTACGGCACATAACCGCCCTGACCCACGGTTCCAATGCCCGTGGCCGGATTGAACGCAGCGTAATCGGTGGAGTTGACGATTGCCCAAGCCCCGAGGAACCCGTTCTGCGTCGTGGGCGGGTTCTGGAGTAGAATCCGGGAGCTGTTTCCGGCCAGGCCGACGTTGGATCCGAGGATGTTGAGGGTGGTTCCCGGAGACCGGTCGAGTCGGGCGAGGGAGAGTTCGGTGGACCAGAAGGCACCGCCGCCGGCTGCTGCGACAAGAGTGTTGGCGCCTTCGGCCAGAGTGACGGGGCCGAGGGTTTCGCGGGAGGCGCTGTTGAACCGCCCATTGAGCCGGAGATCAGCGCCCCTGAGCGTGACCGGGGCCGTATCGGGCAGGCGGTTGTCGTTCTGGGTGAAAAGTCCGGCGTTGTTCTGGAGCTGGAGCCGGCCGTATTGGATCGAAATGGAAGAGGTCCGGAGCAGCGCGGCATCGTCCCTGAGGTCCAGCGAACCGCCGAGGACGGTGGTGCTGCCGCCGTACGAATGGGGGCTTTCAAACGTGGTGGTGTTCTGGCCCGGTGTCCGGACAAAATGCACGGCATCTCCGGAGATGGACCCGGCGAAAACAGCCTCGGCGTTTCCTGCGAGGAGCGTGCCGGTTCCGGTGGAACTGGTGATCCGGCCGGCGGTTCCTGGCAGAAGTCCGGGCGAGGAAAGTCCCGCGAATTGTTGGAGGGTGCCGTTGAGATCGAGCGTGGCGCCCGCGTCTAGAACGAGTCCGGAGGTGCCGGGGAAGAGCGTGGAGTTCCCGGCACCGAGGCGGAGGGTGCCGTCGAGGATCGATGTCGGGGCGTTGAGGAACTGTTTTCCCGAGAGGAGGAGGGTGCCTGGGAGCGCCTTGGAGAGGGAGTTTCCGGCGACCATGGAACCCGCGATCTCAAGAGTGGTTTGTGCGCCGACTTGGAAAATCCCATGGGCGCCGAGGTGGAGTTGGGGGGCGGTGATACGGTGGGCGGTTCCTCCAGACGCAAGCACGGCCCCTGAGGCGAGCGTGAGCACCGGGGTATCGCCCGTCACCGAAACCTCGAGCGGGGTCGAGGCTGTCAGGGCCAGGGCGTTGACCGTGCGCCCGTTGGAAAACTGCAGGTTCGAGAACTGCGTGCCCAGCTTGAGCGTGTCTGTCCGGAGCGCAGAATTCACGTCCGTGAGAGACGCGTAGGCGTTGAATGGGACCACACCCAGCGCGGGGTCGTATCCTGCGAAATCTGTTTCCCCAATCAGAATGCGGGGCGAAATTCCTTGGGCGGAGGTTGGGGGCGTTGAGCCAAGCAAAACGCGGGCTCTGGAGCCGAGTTCGGCAATTCCAGAGAGATCCAGAAGTGAACCGGCAGTTGGAAAATCTGAGGAGGTGAACGAGAGGGCGCCGGAATCTGGGAGGAGGATTCTGCCGAGTCCTGTGCCGACCCGGAGATGGCCGAGGGCGATGGGGGTTTCGGGTGCGGGATTGAGCGCGGAGAATGTGCCGCCTTGGAGGGTTAGGGCGCGGCCTTCGAGCCGGTTGGGGGCTGTGGCATCCAGTTGAAAAATGCCGCCCGAGTTCAGGACAAGCCCGGTGCCGGGTGCGGAGGAGAGAGACCGGAGACCGCCCTCGATGCCAGTGAGGAGAACGGTGCCGCGGTTGACAGTGAGGGAGCCTGAAAATGTGTTGTCGCCCGAGAGGGTGAGGCGGCCAGAGCCGGAGAATACGAGATTGCCCGGGGCCGTGCCGCCGTTCTGGATACTACCGGAGATCCGCGTGTCTCCCGGTCCTGCGAGGGTCAAGGTCCGGGCGCTGTTGTTTTCCGAGAGGTTGACTGCGACGGGAGCGGAGAGGAGGAGGGAGGCGGGTTGCGCGATCTGATTGAACAGGAGCCGGTTGCCGCCTGAGTTGGTGAGGGTGGCAGCCAGTTCGATGCTCTGGCTGCCTTCAAACACGGCCGGGGAACCCGAAAGCTGCACGGGGGTCAGGATGGCGCTTGCACCGAGCAGAGGCGTGGTGGCGGACACGGTGCCGCCTGCCAGCGTGAACAGGGAGGACGCACCGAGCGGGTTCGAGCCCGGATCCTTGCTGAGGATGAGCGCACCCTGAGAGAGGGTTGTGGGGCCAGTGTAGGTGCTGGCGGGCCCGGACAGCGTGAGGGAAGCTGCCACCGCCACATCCAGCCCGATCCGTCCCCCGGGATTCGGGTTCTCGGTGATGGAACCGTTCCAGACCGTGGTTCCGTACCCTCGGACAAACAGGGTCTGGGGGGCAGCGGGCGCGGTGGACGACTCCAGATTTTGGAAGTTGCCTTGGATGGTGAGCGCGGCCCCGTTCTCCAGATTGTTGCTGAGGATCCAGGAGTTTGGGCCCGCAGTTTTGCGGAGCGCAACGCCGTCGGTGCCGGCGAGGGTGATTGGGTTCTGCCCGGCAAACACTGCGGTGGAGCCGTTGCCCTCGACCACGGCCCGGACAGTGAGCGGGCCGCCGTAGCCGAAGATGCTTCCGTTGTTCAGGCTGAGGATGGGGCTGGAGCCGATGCCCGCCTCGGTCAGTCCGAGCGTTCCCGAAAACACCCGGATTGGTCCGGTGAACTGGTTGGGGGACTGCGGATTCAGGATCCAGGTGCCGCCCTCGGTTTTGTTAATTCCGAGCCGGGCCGGGTTGGTTGCGGCGGAACTGTCGGTGAGCAGGGACCGGACGGTGTTGTTGTCGACGTTCGAGCCGCGCAGTTCCAAGAAGAGTGTCCGGAGCGAAGCGTCGCGCTGTGTGGTGTTGGAGAACGCACCGGCCAGTTCCAGAGGTCCGCTGCCCGAGGCGTCGATGCGCCATGTCCGGTCCGCTGTCCCGAGGTTCCCCTCCAGACTCAAGGGCCTGGTCGCCGATTCGCCGGGTCCCACGTAAAGCAGCGCATTCAGGTCCCCGGAGTTCCTTGAAAGAACCAAGGAACCGCCGCTGGCCCCGAGCGAACTGGCGGTTGTGCCGGAGGCGTTGCCGATGGAACTCACCACCAGCGTGCCGTCCTGAATCGTGGTGTTTCCGGTGTACCGGTTTGCGCCGCCCAAAGTCAGAACGCCGGCCCCGTTTTTGGTGATCCCCGAGGAAACGGAGCCGTCACTGAGGATGCCGGAAAGAATTCCAGCCGTTACCATGGTGCCGGTGTTGAAGTTGGGCTGGACGGTGAGGGTCCGAGTGGCGGCGTTGAGCGCGAGATCGTTGAGCAATTCCGTCTCGCCCAGTGCGGTTCCTGAGCCGAGCACGAGGGCGCCCGGGTTGAAAGTGGGAGTGCCCCAGGAGAGACCGGCCGAGCCGAGTCGGACCCGAAGTCTGTCCGGGGTGGCTGCGGCAAAGCCGGAAGAGCCGGAGGGGATTTGAACCTGTCCGGGAGCGGTGCCGGGTTCCCGAGAAAACAAACCGGCAGATTCAAGAACGCCACCCTGCAGCGAAAGCAGGCTGTTGGTTGGAAGCCCCACGCCGTCGAGGGCGCGGAGTGCGCCCCCGGAAACCGTGGTGGTTCCGGAGTAGGTGTTGGGGGTGGCGGGTTGAAGGATCCAGAGCCCGGAATCGGCCTTGGTCAGGCCGGTGGTGGAACCGTCCAGCGGATTGTTGGTGAGGAGCGGTCGGAACACGTTGTCTCCGGCAGACGAGCCGCCCAGCGTCAGGGTTTTTGAGCCCGGCGTGAGGAAAACGAGCGGGCTGGTGTTGGCAAACACCAGACTGGCATGGTTCGCTCCCGAGCCCGCCGTCGCTGATTCGTTCCCAAATGTTCCGGACGACTGGATTCCCGCGTTGCCTGCGAGAGAAAAGAGGCGGTTCGTCGAAACAGAGGGCGTTTGCGAGGTTTGATAGATGCCGCCGCCCGTGGCTCCAGCCCCCGTGTACAGAAGCGTGCCGTTGTTGAACACCAGGTTTTCCGGGGCGCTGCTCGAGGCTCCGATGCCGGACGGTGCGCCGCCATCGGCAAGACGGGTCACCGCAAGAGTGCCGCCGTTGAGCACCGTTCCACCGGTGTAGCTTTGCATGCCCACCACGGCCTGAGTGCCCGTCCCGTTTTTTACGATGTGCAGCGACTGGGTTCCGTCCGCGAGTGTTCCGCCGAAAGTGCTGCTGGCTGTCGTCACGCCCGGTTGCCCGATCCAGAGCGCCGCACCGGACTCCGGATGAAGGTTCGTCACGGTCCCGGCTCCGGAGAGGGTTCCCGTGACCACGGTGGGAAGGCTGGGGCCACCCGGGAAAACGGGGAGGCGGGAGCCGGCGCCGTTGAGATCGAGCACGGCATTCTGACGGACCACGGTGGTGTTGGCCGGGTTGGAGATCGCGCCCAGAGTGGCTGCCGCACCGGACAGGCGCAGGGTGCCTTGGTTCACGGTGGTGTTGCCGGTGTAGGCGTTTGGGCCGGACAACACCAGCAGACCATCGCCCGTTTTTGTGAGGCTGGATCCGCCTGAACCGATGGGTGAAGAAACCGTCAGTGCCTGCGCCGGGCTGCTCCCGTTGGTGGTGATCACCAGCTCCTGCCCCGCAGTACCCACAGAAAAAGGGCCGGTGATGGAGGCTGGACCAAATGAGTTGTCGAAAAGGAGGCCCCCGGGGCTCGAAGAAAAACTCAGCGCGCCCCCCAGAGTCATGGTCTGCGCGCCTGCCAGTTTGAGCGATTGCACGGTCTGCGCCGCCGTGGTGACGGTGTCCCCCGTCAAAAGGGAATGCGCCGCCGCACCGCTGCCCGGCAGGCCGGGCGTGTACCCGGTAAAGCCAACGATCCGCGTGCCGTCCAGTGCCGCCCAGTCCGTTCCCCGGAAAGTGGCGTAGCCTGGCAACACTCCCGAATTGGGCGGAGTCGAGAACTGGATGGAACCCGAGCCGGGCTGGAAATCGAGGGTGGCACCAGGGGAACGAGCCGCGAGGCCGAGGAAGTTCAGCGTGCCGGTGCCATCGGCGATGCGGAGCACACCGTGGCCAGCCAGTGCAGAGAGCCTGCCGAACGACGCAGAGTCCGCCGTTCCTGAGGTCCATTCCAGGATCCCGCCGGCGAGGCCCCGGCGCGTGACCGGATCCGAATCGAAAATCACCGGAGTGGTTGGGCCCACCACCGATCCGGACCGGATTCTGAGCGTGCCTGCGGTGAGGGTGAGTGTTCCGGCAAAATTCGGAGCCGGGGTGAATGAAAGGGACTCGGCATCTGGCACTGCGCCCACAGTTTTTGAGGCCCCAGTGGCACTGGCGAGGGTGACGGAGTTGGGGCCGGAAATGGAACGGATGAACCAGCCCTCCTCTGCAGGCAGGCTTGTACTGACCACGCGCTGGCCTGGGACGAGTCCAGCAGTGCTTGGAAGCGTCAGCACCGGATTGGCCGTGCCGGTGCTGGCAGCTGTGGTGGACTGAATCCCCTCCATGCCGGATGCCCGGTGGACTTCGGCGGCGCCTGCAGGCGCCAGCGCCGTACGGTTCTGGCTGAGCACCAGAGTCTTGCCGTCCACAATCTGCGAGATGAGCGTTCCTGCCGGGATCCCAGGCCCGGAGATGGGCTGTCCCACAACCAAGCCCGCAGTCCCATCTTCCACAGGGAGTGTGACCAGCGTGGAGTCCGTTTCGCCAGCGGCGTCCAAAGAAATTGTCGTCGGCGCGCCCATTCCGGATGCCGGCTCCGCCAGTTCCCAAGTCCCGGTTCCAAACTTGACCAGGCTCGTGAGGGACCCGGAGTTGGGAATCAGCCCGGCGATCTGGTTCGCCACGGAGCCAAGGGCATCCCCGCCCAGGTGCAGGGTTTTTGTGCCGGGATTGGAAGCGGCGAAGTTGGAGGAGATCCGGAGTGGCCCGGGACTGGAGCCGGACTGCTGTGCGAGCAGGTAGGCGTTGGAGCCCGAGAGGTCGAGGGTGTTCCGGTTCCAGTCCTCGCCTTCGCCGGTTCCTGAGGCGCCCAGGAATGCGAGCGCACCGCCGTTCAACTGAATCCGGCTTGAGCCGAAGATTTCTCCCGTCCGGACCTCGGTGGTGCCATCGTTCAGAATGAGCCTGCCCGAGAGCGTGGATGGCGCCCCAGAAACGGCTTGGGAAAACGTCAGGGTTCCGCTTCCCGTCTTTTGAAAGAGATGCAAGCTGCCGGTGGCTTGGATCTTGCCAGTGACCAGCGTGTCGCCCGCAGACTGCAGGGTAAACGTGCGGGGTTCGGATCTGTCCCGCGTCCCCCAGAGGTCTCCAGACAGACTGAGCAGACCCGAGCCCGAGTTTTGGAGGGTGGAAAACCCGTTCTGGCCGCCGCCGAGGATACCGTTCTGGCCGGAAAACGCCGCCGACCATCCGTTCCGCGAGTTGAACGTGAACGTCGAGTTGGCAAAAAAGGAGAGCTGTCCAAACTGCACGGTCTGGTTCTGGAGCAGGGCGCCGATCCCGAGCGGTCCCTCCAGAGAGTGGTCCAAAAAAAGCGCGCCAGCGGTGCTGTTCCGGACAAACAGGTTTTTCGCCGCAAACGCGTTGGGATTGTCGGTCCGGACCTCCAGAGTGCCTCCCAGAAAATCAATGGCCTGCGGACCGCTGTTTATCCCAAGTACGCTTCCGGTGGATACGCGGACGGTGCCGGAATCGATCCGGATGCTTTGCGCGAAATTGTTTGCCGGATTCTGCAGCCAAAGCGTCGAAGAAACTAGGTTGCCCGACTTGATGAACCGGTCCGCGGCCGACTCAGAGCCCGTGACTTGTCCTGAAACCACCCAGTTGCCGTTTCCCATCAGCACCTGAGCCCCGCCCGAGCCAAGAAAGAGCGGGCCGCTCACCTGCGTGGTGCCGTACACCGAGATGGCCCGGGTCTCCACGCTCCCAGACGAGGAAAGCGCGATCCCGCCAGAAAGGGTGTTGTATCCGAGGCTCACCAGCGCCCCGCTGCCGTTGGCAGCACCCGGGCCGCGGCCGGAGGCCGTGATGGAGCGGGTAAAGTTCATGCCGGGGCCAGAGACCGAGCTGAGGTTGCCGGCCAGAAGCAGTGCGCCCCCTGAAAACCCCGGGTTGCCCGAGTTCGCCACGCCAGAGATCGAAACCGGGCTCAGTTCGGGTCCAATCTGGCCCGGGTTTTCCACAACAAGCGTTCCGGACTGGATGAGCAGCGGGCCGGTTGCAGAAAATTCGGTCAGACGCAGCGTGCCGTCTCCAGTCTTGGTCAGACCCTGAGAGCCAGTCACCGGACTTTGGAGGATGGCTTGGTTTGTTCCAAACCCGGTGTTTTGGACTGCAATGAGCGGAGGGAGCGCGGTGTCTGTGGCAGTCAGCGAAAGTGACCCCCCGGTGAGCGTGGTGCTGGGACTCCGGAAAGTCAGGCCGCCGGCTGAGAGTGGCCCTTCCAGCGCCGCCACCCCGGAGGTCCCGGCAAAAACTGCAGTGTCCCCGGGAGTCCAGGCTGCCAATTCTTCCCCGTTCCACCAGGCAGGGGTGGTTGAATTCCAGACGCCGGAACCCCCTGTGCCGGAAGGGTTTCCGGCATGGAAACCGTTGGGAGCAAACTCCACGGAAGCCGCTTTTGCCTTGCTGGCTCCCACGCAAAACGCCCCCGCGACCGTCACTGCCGAGGAGAAAAAATGGAGGGACGACCGGATTTTGCGCTTCCGGCTAGGTTTCCGGCCGGGGCGCAGCGAAAGCGCGGCCCCCAGGGCCCGGCGGATCCCGCTCGGGTTCTGGAAAATTGGACGCGATTTCTTTTTTTCTGGCATGGAGTAAGCTAAGTAATGAAATTTGGGCAAAAAATGCAGGCATGCCCAGCGTGAGGATGACTCAAGGAAGGACCCCAGTACGAGGTTTTTCTTAGAACCCCACGCGCGCCCTGTTAAATGCCAGTTTGCAGGGTTGCGCGCCGGCTTCGAGTCGCCCGGGTTTCGTTTAGGGCGCTGGCCACCGGCTCAGCATCCACGCGCTCCACAGAAACAGTCGCTCGTCCACCCGGCCCTGGAGATGCGCCTGCAGCTTTTCTTCCACCAATTCCGGCCTGACTGGCCCCGGCAGCGGCCCCGGATTGAATCGGCCGGATCGGATCCAGCGGCCGATGGGCATTCCGAATCCCTTTTTTGGCCGATTCAGGATGTCCGCCGGCACCAGCGGGCTCAGCGCCTTTTTCAGGATCCACTTGGTGCACCCGTTTCGGAGTTTGAGGGAATGGGGGATTTTGCGGGCGAGGTTGGCGACTTCGATGTCCAGAAACGGCGATCTGGCTTCGAGCGAGTTGAGCATGCTGGCGCGGTCCACCTTGGCCAGGATGCCGTCCTGCAGGTAAAGCCGGGTCCACCAGTTCAGGGAGCGGTCCACAGGATGACCGCTGGGGGATTGTTCCCATGCCGTGAGCGACTCGCTGTAGAGTTCCTCAGGGGCAAGCCGGGAGCCGAACACTGCGTCCAGATCCGCCGGTGTCAGAGGACTCATCCACACGGGGTTCCAGAACGGGGGGGGATGGCTGAGACCGGCCAGAGTCCGTTTGAGTTTGAAATCCAAGCTCAGGTTCCGATGCGAAACCGGCAGTTTGCCCACCAGCGCACGGACCGCCGCGTGGACCGGGGCCGGAATCCAACGCTGGTAAAGCATGGCAGGACCCAGGGCACGGAACGGGTCGTAGCCGGCAAACAGCTCGTCGCCGCCGTCGCCCCCGAGTGCCACGGTGACAGTCTGCCGTGCGAACCGGCAGAGCAGATAGGTCGGAAGCAGGGAGCTGTCTCCGATGGGTTCGTCCAGCCGCGAAACAATCTCCGGAAGCAGGCTGGAGGACCGCTCAAGATCCAGAATTTCCTCATGGTGCTCGGAACCCAAGTGCCGTGCCATGCGGCGTGCATGGGTGCTTTCGTCGAAGCTCGGGTCGGTGAATCCAACGCTGAACGTGTGGATCCGCGGGAGATGGCGAGCGGCCAGCGCGGCCACAGCGGAGGAATCAAGGCCGCCACTCAGGAACACTCCCAGCGGCACATCGGACATGAGCCGGCGGCGGACGGCATTTTCGAGCGTGGCCCGGAGTTCTTCGCACAGGGCTTCAAGCCGGCCGGGTTCAGCGAGGCCGGGGTCCGGCTCAAGGGTGAACTGCCAGTAGGGCCGGATTGCCAGGTTCTGGCTGTCCAGATCCAAGGAGAAGGAATGGCCGCCCGGCAGTTTCCGGACCCCTTCCAGCAGGGTGAATGGCGCGGGGACGTAGCCGTATGCGAAGTATTTCCGCAGGGCGAGAGTGGAGAGCGATCCCGGGCACGCCGGATGCGCCCGAAGGGCAGACAGTTCGCTGGCGAATCCGAACTGGTCGCCTCGGTGGAAGTAGAAAAACGGCTTTTTCCCAAACCGGTCCCGGCTCCCGAAAAGGCGTCGCCGTTCCCGGTCAAACAGGACAAATGCCCACATCCCGTTGAGGCGTTCCACAAAGGAATCGCCCCACTGCCGGTAGGCATGCAGCAGTACCTCGGTGTCGGAATGATCCGTCTGGAATTCCGCGCCGAGCCGGACCAGGTCGGCGCGCAGTTCCGCATGGTTATAGATCTCCCCGTTGAACACCACGCCGAGCCCGCCGTCCGGGGTCCACATGGGCTGGGCGCCCCCGCTCAAATCCACAATCGAAAGCCGTCGGTGGCCCAGCGCCACGCGGGCGGCAGGGTCAGACCAGTGGCCCGCGGCATCCGGGCCACGGTGGGAAAGCAGCCCGGTCATCCGTTCCAGGAGCTCTGGGTCATGGTGGCCCGTGAAGCCCGCAATCCCGCACATGGTTTAGGAAACGTCCAGGTTGCGGGTGGCGCGGATCAGATAGGCCCGCTTGCCCTGGCTCTCAAAAAACGTCCGCATGATCATCTCGGCAAGGAGCCCCATCAAGATGCACATGACCCCGGTCACCGCCGTCAGCACGGCCAGAAGCAGCAGCGGGTTCTGGATGAACGGCTCGTTCCACACGTATTTCCGGTAAACGGCTGAAACGCCGCTCACCGCGCCAATCAGCCAGGAACACAGCCCCACCGCTCCAAACAGGTACATCGGCTTCTGCTGGAACCGGTCCAGAAACTTCACCGTGATCAGGTCCGCAAGCACCTTCAGCACCCGCTCGAGACCGTACTTGGACTGTCCGCTGGTCCGCGGGTAATGCCGGACTTCCACCTCCGAGATCCGCGCCCCGTGCCAGTGCGCGTAGATGGGAAGGAACCGATGCATTTCGCCGTAAAGCCGGACCCCGGCCAGGACGTCCCGCCGGTACGCCTTCAGCGAGCAGCCGAAGTCGTGGAGTTCCACCCCGCTGACAAACGAGATCAGCCGGTTGGCAAGGATGCTGGGAAGATTCCTTTGCAGCGCACTGTCTTTGCGGTCTTTGCGCCAGCCGCTCACCACGTCGTACCCTTCCTCCAGTCGGGCCAGCATCAGCGGGATGTCCCCGGGATCGTTCTGCAGATCCCCGTCCATGGGAATAATGATGTCTCCCCCGGCATGGTCGAATCCGGCCATCATCGCGGCGGTCTGCCCAAAGTTGCGCCGGAAATGCACCACCTTCACCGCCGGATCCGAGGCCGCCAGACCGTCCAAAAGATGTTCGCTGCCGTCGGTGGACCCATCGTTCACGAGGATCAGTTCCCAGGGCTGACCCAGCTCCGTCATGGATTCCTTCACCCGCGCATAAAGCCGGGGCAGGTTTCCCGCCTCGTTATGAATGGGGATCGTGATCGAAATCATCTGCGCGGGCGGACCCTATCCTCCGCCGATGCCGGGTGGAAAGTTGAAAACGCCCCCCGATTGACAGGGGTTTGGGGTTGATTCCCGGATGCCCCCCGGCATTCCCCCGGCAGAATGGCCGGATCCCGTGCAGGGCACCCCGCCTGACGGCCCTGTCCCCCCGAGGCCACCCAATGCCGCCCGCCTCCCACTCCAGTTGGGGAAGCTGGGTCCGGAAGAGCATTGGGAGCAATGCAGGCACGCAAGTTGCTGAAATTATCAATCGTAAGGAACCATGCCCCCAGCATTTCCCCAGTCTTCCGGGCATCCCCTCGGGGTGTCCCGCGGTTTTCATCTGGTCCATCGGACCCGACGTTGTGCCGGCATCCTGCTCATGGAAGCCATGGTGGCTGCGGCCATCCTCGGGTTGGTGGCCGTGGGCGCCACACACGCCCTTCTGACGGCCAACCGACTCGCGGCTTCTTCTCGGGTGTGGACATCCGCACGCGCCGTGGTCCAGCGGAACCTGGACACGGCCCTCACCATCACGTTCACCCAGACATCGGTCCCACCGATTCTGGCGTTCACTTCCGGGGCCGGTGAAGTGTGGGATGACGATGGCGGCTCAGACAACACGGTTCAGATTGCGGTTCAGGATGGCCCCGGCCTGGTGGTCGCGTCCGGCGTCCTGACCCGGACAGTGACTGCGGTGGCGAATCCCGACAACGCCGACATCCGGCGGGTCACCTTCTGGTTGGACTATCAGTACCGGGGCCGGCCGGTCTCCCTTTCGATGACCACCATGCGGAGCGTGGATGACTAAAATGCGCGCTTTTCCCAAAAACCAGTCCGGTGCGCTGCTGGTGGAGGTCCTGATCTCCATGGCGGTGGCAGCGGTCATTGCCGGGATTGGGTATTCTTTCCTGAGGAGTGCGACGGTTTTGTTCTCCAAAAACATGTCGATTGTTCATTCCCATGCCGAGCTGCGCAGCGCTCTGGACCGTTTATCCAACAACATTCAGCAAACAAACAGTCTCCCGGTTCTGATTAACGCCAACGGTTCACCGAGCACAGCCCCGGCAGCGGGCCTTTTCTACGACCGTTTTTTGGGAGCCCCCTACGTCATCACGAATTCCAGCGGCACCGGTCTCTCGGCAGCAACCACAACCCTCACCCTCACCCGTTCCACTGCCGCACTGGCATCCCCGCCGGTCCCGGTTGCCGGGGATGCACTACTCATCGACGACCCGAATGGCACCGTCCGGGCATTGGTCAACTCCAGCACAGCCGGACCAGCCAATGCGTCGCTGCTCCAGACCCTCAGCCTCACCCTGTCGGCTCCGCTCGGAAAAGCGGTGATTTGGTCCGCCCCCGAAATCCGCACCGCGAAACTGGTTCACCGGGAAGCCTTTCTTGTGGTTCCCGCGGGCAACAAGGCGGAGCTGAGGTTTTTCAAAAACTTCGAGCCGGTTCCAAATCTGACGCAGCCGGCGAGTTACAGTGTGGTCTCCAACCAACTCAGCACGGCACCTGGCGAAACAACGCCGTTTTCGATCGACACGATCGGCGCGGACAAGATTGTCCGCGCAAATCTGTGTGCGAGGTCAACCGACTACAACCTCTGGCTCTCAAACAAACAGGGGAACAATTTTAACACCTACGTCCGTCTGAACGCTTCCCTCGCGCCGCGGCTCCGGCCCAGACAATAAGCGCCGCCCATGGTCACCGCCCAAATCCCAGAGCCTGCTGCCGGCCGCATTAAACGCCGTTGCTCCTCCGTCCCAATGCGAAGGGAGAGGGGCAGCGCCCTGCTTGCCACGCTGCTGGGGGTTCTGATTGTCTCCTCGCTGGTTGGACTCACCCTGGTTTCCACCAACGCAGTCAGCCGGCTCAGCAGCCGGGCAAGGGACTACGCCGCCACGCAGCGTGCCGCGGAAGCCGCCATCGAGTACGGGTACGCCCTCTGGAAACGCAGGATCTTTGTTGCAAACGGGGCTATCTCCACGGACACGGCCAGGGCTGGACTTACGGGTCCGGCGATCGCGGGCTACACCTACGAGTCGGCTGCGAACAACGGGCCTCTGAGCATCTCGGCAACCGACCAGTACGGGGCTCCCATGGCAAATCCCGCAAGCGCCCCGGCCAGAGTTCCTGTCAGTCTGCTGGATTATCCCGGATGGCGGGGATTCGCCTCCAGCTACGTGGCGAGTGCCAAGGTCAAGTCAATCGGCCCTGCGGGCACCGAGGAAGTGGTCGGGATCCGGCGCCAGTTCCAGTACGTCGAGGTGCCCATCTTTCAGATGATGTTTTTCTTTCAGGACAACATGGAGTTTTACAAGCCGGCCACGATGATTGTCGGCGGTCTCGTTCACACCAATTCCAACCTCTGGGCCAGTTCTTCCTCTGCTGGGACGCTCACCTTCAGCGGCAACGTGTCTCATTCCGGCACCTATTCCCAGACTCAGGATCCGCCTTTCGCCAGCGCCTGGAGCGGTTGGTCCCCGAACGCCCAGATCCCGCCCACCTTTCCGAACGGACAATCCAGTCAGGTCACGCAGGTGCCGGCGGCTTACCCGATGGGAGTCAGCCTCGGGTCGGTGTTCAACACCACCGACACCAACCCCAACAACGACGGGTACCGCGAAATCATCGAGCAACCCGTGGCAGGGTTCCCGGATCCTCAGGAAATCGCGTCCCGCCGAATTTTCCACAAGGCCGGTGTGGTGTTGTCGATCAACGGGAGCACGGCCACGGTCACGGCCCAGAACGGCACGAGCATTCCGCAGGGCCAGATCTCCCAGATCCAAAGTGCGTTTACCAACAAGAAAGCGATGTATGATCAGCGGGAGGGGAAAATGGTGGATGTCGCCACGATCGACGTCTCCAAGCTGACCACCGTGTTCAATACCGGCGGCGTCACCGGATTCAACGGCGTCCTGTATATCGTCGACAACACGCCCGTGACCACGGGCGGACCGATTCCTTCGCCGAACCCCAAGACCATCCGGCTCCAAAAGGGCGGCGTGCTTCCCAACAACGGCCTGACCATTGCGAGCCAGAACCCTGTCTACATCCAAGGCGATTACAACACCGGTACGACCAACTCCCCGACGAGCGTTCCGGCGAATGCCACCGGCAACCCCGCCAACAACGACAGCCCCACCGTTTCTGGTTACACCCGGAAACCTTCCGCCGTCCTTGCAGACGCCGTCGTCTTTCTTTCCAACGCATGGAACGATGCGAACGCCGCCAGCGCCCTGAACAGTCGCAACGCAAGCAACACCACCTACAACACCGCCGTCATGGCGGGATTCATGCCCTCGGGGTATAAGCCCCCCTCGGGGGCCCAGTACGGGTACTCCGGTGGCGCCAACAATTTCCCACGGTTTCTTGAGAACTGGTCCGGTGACAGTTGCACCTACTACGGGTCCATGGTCGAACTGTTTCAAAGCAAGACATTCACGGGCGCCTGGGACACGGGAAACATCTATTCGCCACCGGCGCGTCGCTGGAACTACGACACCAATTTCTCCACCACGTCCCCCCCGGGCGGACTGAACGCCGTCGTCTACACCCGCGGGTCCTGGTCCAAGTTCTAGTTCTCTGCCCCATGAAAACACGCGTTCCATTCCTGCTGTTCCTCGGCGCCGTTCAGGCTTCCGCTCTGGATCTCACCCCGCGGTTTGTCACGACGCTGTCCGATGGCGTTTCCATCCGCAGACCGTTCTTTGCCGATGGCGCACGGAAGTATGCGCTCACCCTGAACATGGAGACAGCACTCGAACCCTATGAGGATGGGGCGCTGTTCCGTTTTGTTACACTCCGGGAAGCCTCCATGCGCCTACGCCCGTCTCCGTTCCGTGTCGAAACCAAGTTCAGGCCGGAATCCCTCAATCTCTACCGGGAGACCGCTCGAAAGCTGTTGCCACCCACCTCCACCCAAGTCGAACTCGAGGCCGTGGTGGAAAACCCTATGCCCATCAATGGATGGGAAAGCCTCCGGTTCGTGTTCAAACACAGAACCCACACCGGCGAGTGGGGCGAGAGCATCACTTTCCTGAATATCACCCCGGAGAAACAGGTGATTGTTCAAGTGCATGCACCGGCACCGGATTTTGCCCAAGCCTCCGAAAGGGCATGGGATATCCTCCGCCGGTGGCACGAACTGGATTCCCTCAAGCCTCCCGGCGGCAGTTGAGTCGAACTGCGGCACAGATGCCGCGGGAAAGGGCATGCCTCCCCGCAGGGCGCGTCAGACCAGTGGTGCGCCGTACGGAAGGGAGTCCGGCACCGGCGCAAACTCGCTGATCCAGTCCCAGAGCTGCGAGTAGTCGCGGTTCAAGTCTCCAGAAAGGCAGTCCGTGATGAGGTCCTTGGCCTCAGGATGACGCATCACGATGTCTTTGAACGAAAAGCCCGGGTTGTAAAATGCGTACACGAGTTTGCGCATGTTCTCTACGCCTTCCCGCATCTGGCGGCCGTACTCCGCAAACCGACTGGGCGAAACGTCTCCCGCCTCCAAGGCTTGGTCCAGCATTTCACCCGCGAGCACCCCGCTCTTGAGGGCCAGCATCACCCCGCTGCTGAACACCGGGTCCAGAAAGGCGAAGGCGTCCCCCACCAGCAACAGGCCCGGTGCCGCACAGTAGCGGGAATGCCGGCTGTACTCGCTCGTCACCCAGAACTCGCCCGTACAACGCCCGTCTGCCAGGTTCTCACGGATCCACGCGTTCTCGGCAATCTCCCGCTCAAACATCGCGCGCGGGTCCTTCACTCCGTCCCGGGTCAGGTACTTGCCCTCCGCCACAATCCCGACGCTGATCCGGTCGTCATGCAGCGGGATGTGCCAGAACCACCCCTTTTCCGGCAGAAACGCGATGGTGGTCGTGCCCTCGTCAATGCCTTTCTGGCGCCGGGCCCCCTCGTAGTACGTCCAGATCGCGATCTTGTTCAGGTACGGGTCGTTCATCCGCCACCCGGCGTTCCGGGAGGCAAACGCTTCCTTGCCCGAGGCGTCCACCGTCATCCTCGCCCGCACCGTGTAGCGGCGGCCGGATTTTTCCGCAACCTCCACGCCCACCACGGTTTCGCCCTCCTTGATCAGGCCGGTCACGCTCGAGTTTTCACGGACTTCGGCGCCGCGTTCCCGGGCATGATCGAGCAGCATCTGGTCGAACTCGGCCCGGGTCACCTGCCACGTCTGGGCAACGGTTTCCTTGTCGTACCGGGTGAAAAAATAGAACGGCTGGGACCGGTGCCCGTCCGGCTGGACAAACGACACGCTGTATTTCTTGGTGAACTGCGAGGCGCGCATCTTGGGGATCATCCCGAGGCGCTGCAGCGGTCCGAACGTGAACGGGATCAGCGACTCGCCAACGTGGTACCGCGGGAACTGTTCGCGTTCCAAAACCAGCACGCGGCGTCCGGCCTCGGCAAGGATGGCGGCGGTGCTTGCGCCGGCGGGACCGGCTCCAATGATAACGGCGTCGTATTCGGGTGTCATGGGGTGTTGGGGGTTGGAGATTGTGAGCCGACCAGACGTTCAAAAAGAGGCGAAGCCATGAGGGTGGTGACCACCGCCATGATCACCAAGACCGCAAACAGGCCTTCCGAAATGATCCCGCGCTGGAGGCCGATGTTGATGATGATGAGTTCCATCAAGCCCCGTGCATTCATCAAAACCCCAATCCCGAGCGCCTCCCGGTTCGGCAACCCCGATGCGCGTGCCGCCAGCCAGCAGGCCACCCCCTTGCCGAGCACCGCGGCCACCAGCACGGCTCCGCACATCAGCCAGAGGAACGTGCTGTTCAAAAGCCCAATCCGGGTGTTCAGGCCTGAGTAGGTGAAAAACAGCGGGAGCAACAGCGCCACTGTCAGCGGCTGGATCCGCGCAATCAATTCGCGGCTCATGACTGTCCGGGGCATCGCCGCCCCCATCACAAACGCGCCAAACACCGCGTGCAACCCGATCAGGTCAGTAAACCAGGCACCGAGTGACATCAGCGCCAGCCCCACCACCAAACCCGCCTCCGAGAGCGCCCCTCCGGCACAGAGTCGGGCCTCGAGACGGGCCAGGATCGGACGGACCGCCCCAAGTGCCACGGCCACATATGCCAGGCCGCCCCCCACGTTCCGAAGCGCGTTTTCCCAGTGCGCATCAAAGCTGGCCAGCACCACCGCCAGAAGGCACCACGCCGTGGCGTCGTCAATCGCCCCGGCCCCAATCGCCACCGTCCCCATCGTCGTCCCGTTCAGCCCCTTGAAATGGATGATCCGCGCCAGCATCGGGAACGCCGTGATACACATCGACGCACCCAAAAACAGCATCGCTTCCATCAAAGACGTCTTGGCCGGAAACAGATGCGTGTGTTCGTGAAAAACCCAGCCCAGCCCCGCTCCCAGCACAAACGGCGCGACCATGCCCGCCATCGACACCGCCAGCGATGTCCGGAAATTTGCCCGGATCACATCCGTCCGGAACTCGAGTCCGACCACGAACATGTAAAGGGCCAGACCCAGTTGGGAGGCCGGGAACAAGTAACTCTGGGTGTCACGCAGACTCTGCGCCTTGTCCCATGGAAAAAGCGTTGCCTGAATTTCCGGGAACAGCATTCCAAACAGGGAGGGGCCCAGCAGAACGCCGGCGATCATTTCAGCAACCACTTGGGGTTGACCAAACCGGGCCGCCACCGTGCCCACCACCCGGCAAAAAAGCAGGATGACGGCGAGTTGCAGGAAGAAGTGGATGGCGAGCTGCAGGTTATTCATTGGGGTCAGAGTCCGCCCATACGGGGTCTATGAGGCCGGAGAGTAGCCGGGAACCGCTTGTAACGGAAATAGACTCTGGATATTGTTCTTATGCCTTCCCGGTATAAAGAATCCCATGGACCTCAGGCATCTCCGTTATTTTCAGGCCGTGGCCGAGGAACTCAGTTTCTCCAAGGCGGCCCTCCGGCTCCGGATCGCCCAGCCCGCCCTGAGCCGGGCAGTCAAGGAACTGGAGGAAGATCTTGGGGTTCAACTCCTTGAACGCACCCGGAGCCGGGTCCGGCGGACTGAGGCTGGCACAGTCCTGCTGAGGGAGGCGGGGTTGTTGATGGAACGCTGGGAGGAGTCCATCCGCCGGGTGAAACGGACTGCGGCCGGGGAGGAAGGGGAGCTACGGCTTGGCTACATTGGACCGCCCACGCAGCCGTTTCTGGGCCGGTTGCTGGGGGAGTACCGGAAACGTTTTCCCCGGGTCAGTTTGCATCTCGAAGAACGGACTCCGGAACGGGTCTGGGAGATGGTTGCGCGCGGCCGGTTTTCCGCGGGCCTGACCCGGCCGGTGCGGTTTGGCGAGGAGCAGGGGATGCGGATGGTGATTCTGCGCGAGGAAAGATTGGGCATAGTCTGTCGGAAACGGGATCCGGTTTTGCGGGGTTCCAAGGAGCTGGGGTGGGCTGAGTTGGAATCGCATCCTCTGATTGTGCTGGCTCGGCGGGAGGGGGTCGGGTTGCACGACGCGGTTCTGGCGGGATGCCGGGCAGCCGGTTTTGCGCCGCGCCTGGCGCACACCCCGAGCCTGGTCGGGGCGGTGATGAGTTATGTGGAAGCCGGGGCCGGCTGGGGCGTGGTGGTGGACAGCGTGGTTCCCGTCCAGGGCGACTTGCGGTTTGTGCCACTCACCCCCGCGGCCACCGTCCCGCTGGCGCTGGTCTGGCAGGAAGACGATCGCAGCCCTGCGGTGGAACGGTTCCGGGATCTGGTTTTAGAATGGAAAGAGGAAGGTCGGCTTTGGGCTGGAGCCGGCTCCAGCGGGGCCACTGGGTGTTAGGGGGATCCTTTGCGAAAACACCAAACGATGGATGCGGGTAGCGTTTCTCCGTCCTGGAGGATGGATTCATCGAGGTCCATGCTTTTTCCTTTCGGTGCGGATGCGGTGCAACCGCTCAGTGAAGCCGCCTTCCTCTGTGAAGGCCGCCACCTGAGCTTGGATCTGCCGATCCAGCAGCGCGCAAGCCACTCCGATGAGGATCAGCGCGGCGTTCGCCGCGATCTCCGGGTAAGTGGACTTTATGGACGATATGGACTTTATGGACCGGGGGCTCGGCTGCAGCGATCCATTGAGTCCATTGAGTCCATTGAGTCCATTGAGTCCATTGAGTCCATTGAGTCCATTGAGTCCATTGAGTCCATTGTGCTGATGCACCTCTCTCACCCAATGTGCCACGGCGTCAGCCGTGGTGCAGCGGCGGGCCACCAGGGCCTTTCGGCGGGGGTCGGCGTCTGGCCAGAGGGGCAGGTTGCGTTGGCGCAGGAAGTCCTCATAATCCAGCCGAAGTTCTTCGAGGCTGGCGCGAGCCACATTCGTGAGCTTTAGCTCAAACTTCTTCGAGGTGCCGCTTGCCTGGCTGGCCTCGGCGATGTTCTGCACCCCGCTGCGGGCCGCCTGCACCATCTGGTCGTGGGTCCGGCTTTTCGGATCGATATAGCGGTGGCAGAACCGCACAGTGACATCGTAGCAAAGCTGGGCCAGTTGGAAGCTTCTGAGATTTCGGTAGCCGCCGTGCTTTGGGAGGAGCGGCTCGGGGTCCATGGCGATGAGTTGTCGCCGGGCGAGTCCATATTGTCCATCGGGTCCATCCCGTCCATGGACTTGATGGACTTGATGGACTTGATGGACCTCATGGACGGCCGCACCGGCGCCCTTGGCACTCCCCTCACCATGGAGGCTTCCGGAAGGATTGGTGGAAAATATTTCTCTTTTTTTGTCCAAACCCGGTCGTCTCCGGCAGAGAAGAAGAGATGGATCCCATGAACTCCAATGCACCCGTTCAGCCGTTGACGCAGGAGCAATTCATGCGGCTCTTTCTCGAAACCGAACGGGAACTCCTCCGGTATGTGATGGCGCTGATCCCAAACCCAAGTGACGCCCGGGATGTAGTCCAAGAAACCGCCGTGGCGCTTTGGCGGGCCGTTGAAAAGTACGATCCCTCGAGGCCGTTTGGGCCATGGGCCTGCCGGTTTGCCTTGAATGAAGCCCGGCTTCATCTTCGCTCGGAAGCCCGGCGCCGGGTGCAGCTCGAAGAGGACGTCGCCGAACTTCTGGATGCGCGCCGGGTGGAGCTCGCGAAGCCTCTGGATACACGGCGTGAACATCTTCGGGACTGTCTGGAACGGCTCCCGGAGGATCAGCGCGAGCTGGTGCGCGACTACTATTTCAACGACGAAAAAATAGAGCACCTCGCCACTCGCATCGGGCGTGGCACGGAGGCGGTATACAAATCCCTGCAGCGCATCCGGCAGACGCTCCACCACTGCATCGAGCGCAAAATCCACGCGCAGACATGAACATCCCGCGGCACGAACTTATCCCACTGATTCACGGATTCCTCGACGGAACGCTCGACCCCGAGCAGGCGGCCTCCCTCAACGCCCAGCTCCGCGCAGATTCCGAAGCCCGCGACCTCTATCTCCAACTGACGGATACCCACTCCTGCCTCGCCGTCGACGAAGGTCTCTGGATCCATCGAAGCACAGGATCCCCTCACGCTGAAACCGATCTCACACGGGCACGGCGATTTTCCCAAAAAACGCTGCCCCTGACAGCGGCCGCAGCCGGCGTGATCCTTGGGATCCTGTGCAGTTCCATGGTATTCGCTTACGTGGCTCCGGCCCGCCACCGAGCCAGAAACATTTTTGCCGAGGGTTTCGAATCCGCACCCCAAAAAACAACTCCGGGCATTCCGCGCAGCCCAGGGACGTGGTCTGGGGACGAGGCGGGAGTTTCAGTGTCCACACGTGCGGTGCAGCCGCACAGTGGCCAGCGGATGCTCCAGTTCTTGAGTGCCACGCACCCGAACGAAAACTCTCCCCGAAGTCTCTGGGGGGACATCTATCGGGTCATCGATCTTTCTACACTCGCTGATTCAGGAAAACGCGCGGTCCGGGTTTCCGCGTGGTTCGCGCAAGGACCGAAGGCAGACGACCGCAAGTTTTCGTGCAGCGTCCATGCGATTCTTTTGGAGAAAGAGCTCAACGCCCTGCCGGAACGTGCGGACATTGCCGAACTCCTCCGTCACAGTGCCGCCTCGGCCTCGAGAAAAGTTGCGTTGTCTTCTGGAGGCACATGGAAGGAGGTCGCTGTGGATGTTCCTCTGTCGCCCCAAACGCGGTACCTCGTCCTCCACCTCGCTATTGCGCAGGATCAGCCCCAACTCAGTTCCGGGTCTGTGAACTTCCCCGGCCACTTTGTGGACGATGTTCAGGTCTCGATTCTGGACGGCCTCTGAGCGCCGTTGGCTCCGCACTTCTCCCCACCTCCCCCTATGAAGAACCCCATCTCCTCCCGGCAAGGTCGCGGCCTGAGCCGCCGCAATTTTTTGCGGGAAGGCTCAGCCCTGCTCACACTCCCATTTCTTGAGGCACTCGCGCCCCGTCCTGCATGCGGGGGACCGGCGGCCATACCCCCAAAACGGATGGTCTGCATCATGACAAACACGGGGCTCATTGCGGAAAACTTTTTCCCGAAACAGACGGGGTTCAAGTACGAGCCTTCCAGGTATCTGGCCCACCTTGAACCGGTCCGCGGACGCTACTCGGTCATGAGCGGGTTGTCGCATCCGGACAACTCCGGGGGACATGTGGTGGAAAAGAGCTTCCTCACGGGCGCCCGTTTTCCTTCCTCCACAGTTTTCAAAAACAGCATCTCGGTCGATCAACTCGCCGCTGAGTCGCTCGGACATCACGCCCGGTTCCCTTACCTGGCATTGGGCGTGAATGGTCAGCATGACGGACTCCTGTCCGTATCCAGGGACGGCGTTTTCATCCCGCCGGACCTCAGCCCCTCGACGGTGTACCGCAAGCTCTTCACCCCGGACACTCCGGAGGAAAGCCAACAGCGGATCCGCGAGATCAGCCAGCGCGCGAGAACCCTGGATTTTGTAAATGAAAAGGCGAGGCGGCTCTCCAAACAACTTGGGGCGGAGGATCGTGCCCGGCTCGACCAGTATCTCACGTCGGTCCGGGATTTGGAGCAGCGGTTGGAACAGGTGCGGCTCTGGCAGCACCGGGAAAAGCCGCAGACAGGCGTGCAACCGCCACAGGATATCCAGGACGCCACGCAGGACACGGATCGTGCGAGGTTGATGTACGACATGGCGCTGCTCGCACTTCAGAGCGACAGCACCCGGATCATTACGCTCTATCTGAATCCCCTTGAGGTCACGGTGAAGACGCCCGGGGTGAGTGACCGCACCCACACGCTCACGCATCACGGCAACGAGCCGGAGAAACTGGAGCAACTCGCCAGGGTCGAGGAGGCCGGAATGAAAAATCTAGGGCGTTTTCTTCAGCAGCTCGCCGCGGTCAATGAGGGGGGGGCAAGTCTCTTGGACGACACCGCCGTGCTCTTTGGCTCCAACATGTCGAACGGGAACAATCACTCGAATGTGAACCTCCCGGTACTTCTTGCCGGCGGCCGCTTCAGACACGGACGGCACCTCCAGTTTGACCTGAAAAACAACACCCCGCTCTGTAACCTCTACCTCTCCATGCTCCAGCATATGGGGCTCGAGCACCCTGTTTTCTCCACGAGCACCGGAACACTCACGGGACTGGAGATCGCATGAAAAGGGTGGCTCTGCGTCTCGCTTTTGGGTTCTTCCCGGCCGTCTCCGCACTCTTTTCTGCGGAGACCTTCAACCTTGGCAGCTATCTGGACGCCCACTGTCTGGACTGTCACGACTCGACGACGAAGAAAGGTGGGCTCGATCTCGAAGCGCTGCCGTTGCAGTTCGATGCGGAGGATCGGTTCGACGTGTGGGCCAAGGTTCACGACCGGATTGCCGCCGGTGAAATGCCTCCGAAGTCGCGCAAGAAACGGCCTTCTGAGAAGGAGAACGCGGACGCGCTCGAGCAGCTCGACGATCAGCTTCACAATGCCGATGCGGCGCGCATCGCGAAGACGGGACGAACATTGTTTCGCCGCCTCTCCGCACAGGAATACGAAAACGCGTTGCGTGACCTTCTGTATCTGCCCGGATTGCGAATCCAACATTTGCTGCCCGAAGACGAGCGTCGCCATGGGTACACCAAGATTGGCGATGCATTGAATTTTTCGAACGTCCATCTCAGCCAATTTATGGATGCCGCGGATCTGGCATTGACCAGCGCGATTGCAACGCACAGCACGCCTCCACCTGTTCTGCGCAGGCGCTTTGGTGGAGCCACCGGATCGGAATGCTGGAATTGGGTGGCACGGGGAGACGCCGTGCTTTTGAAAAACAAACAGTTCGACCCGGTTCTGCCGTTGCCGGCATCTGATCAGGATCTCTGGGGGGCGAAGGGTTCGGCGGACGTGAAAAAGCGCAACGAAGCGCTTGGAAACACACTCCGCGAGTACGATGGCGCGATCGGTTACTTTACCGGACCGATTGAACGCACGTTCAGCCTCACCCTCCAGTTCTCACCTGTCTACGCCGGAAAATACCGTATCCGGACCTCCGCATGGGGTTTCTGGTGGGATCGTGGCGCGGTGGCCGCCCCGCACCGGAACGAGTCTTTCATGCTTTCGGTGTGGCTGCCTTCGGATGGGCCTCGCTTTGCGCATTCGCCTTCGCGCCGGCTCGGGATGTTTGACGTTCCATCGCTTGAGAGCCGCATCCATGAATACACCGGCTGGTTCGATGTGAACGAGGAACTTCTTTTTGAGATGGGGACTCCAACCGGGTATGAGCGGAATACCGGCCGCTGGGCCTCTCAAGCGCCCGGTTCCTGCGCTGCCTATTCCGGTCCCGGCATTGCACTGGATTGGTTCGAGGTCGAAGGCCCGCTCTTCGATCAATGGCCGCCGCGCAGTCATGCCGCGATCTTTGGTGACCTGCCCATCCGGCCAATCTCAGCCGAAAGCGGGGTGGCCTCCCCGATCCGGGAGCCTGTCAGGCAGCGTTCGCGCAATGCCGGGACCCGCCCCAGCACGCGGGATCTCGCAAAGGACGAAAAAGCCCCCGTGGTGGAGACCGTCTTTTCTGAACATCCAAACGAGGATGCGGCTCGCCTGCTTGCCGCATTTCTCCCGCGCGCATTCCGTCGTCCGGTGCCTTTGGACGAGGTGCAAGGTTACGTGGAAATTGTCTCGCACGCATTGGAGGAACGAGCGTGTTTTGAGGACGCGATGAAGGAGGCATGCAAGGCGGCGCTTTGCTCGCCTGACTTCCTCTTCGTGGGAGACACCACGGGTCCCGCAACCCGTGCGCGGCGGCTCGAGGATCACGCCCTTGCCGAACGCCTTTCGCTCTGGTTTTGGAACAGCATTCCTGACGACGAACTGATCACGCTCGCAAATGAGGGCCGGCTCCATCTCCCTGAGGTGCTCAAGAATCAGGCCCGCAGGCTCCTTGCCGACCCGCGTTCCGAGCGGTTTATCGCCGATTTTACGGACCAGTGGCTGGACCTGCGCAAAATTGACACGACGCAGCCAGACACAAAGTTCTATCCAGAGGCTCGCGACCACCTCAAACACAGCATGGTGGCAGAGACCCGCGCCTATCTGCGGGAATTGATCACGCAGAACCTGAGCGTGACGCACCTGGTGAAATCCGATTTCGCGATGCTCAACCAAAGCCTCGCCGAGCACTATGGAATCGCAGATGTGACCGGCTCTGAGGTCCGCAGGATCTCCTTGCCTCCCGAGAGTCCGCGCGGGGCCTTCCTGACTCAGGCGGCCGTCCTGAAGGTCACGGCGAATGGAACCACGACATCCCCGGTCACGCGGGGCGCATGGATCAACGAACGAATTCTCGGAACCCAGATCCCTCCGCCGCCTGCCGGCGTGCCCGGCATCGATCCTGATACCCGTGGGGCCAAAACCATCCGGGAGCAGTTGGAGAAGCATCGAGTTGATGCAAGCTGCTCAGGGTGCCATGCCAAAATCGATCCCCCAGGGTTCGCTCTTGAGAGTTTTGACGTGATCGGTGGTTTCCGGGACCGCTACCGGTCCGTTTCCGGAGGGGGTGCCCCAGCCTCCTTCCACTTCGCTTCCGGTTGGACCCCGCGCATTCTCCTGAATCAGCCTGTGGACGCATCCGGTCACCTCGCTTCGGGAGAAGCTTTCCGGGACATTTCCGAATTCCAGGCTCTGCTGGTGAGCCGGCCCGAGGCACTGGCGGCCAACCTGGTTCGGCAGTTGCTCATGTACGGCACCGGTTCACAGCCCCACTATTCAGACCGCCGGGAAATTGCGCAGATCCTCGAACGCACCAAGGCCTGCAATTACGGTATCCGTTCCCTGATCGAATCCATCGTGCTGAGTCAACTTTTCGTGACCAAATAACTGCCTTCAGCCTGTCCCATCGCGGCGCTCGTGGCGGGACTGCATGCCGCCGGATCATTCCAAACAGACCTGTGGTGCGCTTGGATAAACATCAAACGGAGTTTTCTCGCCGGGTGGGTGGCTGCAGGTCTTCAAGGTAGGCCATCCGAGCGAGATCAGCGGTGGCGCTTCAGGAGACGATGAAAAACCGAGGAGGAGGCAGCCTACTCGGAATCCTCGTCGTCGGGCCGGTTCAGGAATGAGCTGTATTCGATCTCGGCGTGACTCACTGCGTCTTTCAGGGATCGAAAATAGCCGGCGTCCTCAAATTCGTTGGCTGCGACCCAAAAGATGGGGCCGATTTTATAGATCCGCACTTCAAAGGGTTCGTCGTATGCCCCCGTTGCCTTCAGCACCTTCACGGGTTCAGGGGCAATGTCATATTGGTTGTCTGAAATAAAATCTTCCAAGAGTGAGGGGTCTTCATCCTTTGCTTCCTGAATCCACGCGGAGGCCTCTTCGCCGTAGCTTTTGCGGATCGCTTTGAGAACCGCTTTTGTGGAGAGCAATTGGGTGATGAAATTTGTGATCGGTTCAGGGTCGTTCATTTTGGGTTTCTGTGCGTGTTTCGCTCCTGAGATTGAGTCAAATTTCTCAGGGAACGAGGCCATGGTACAGGAAGGGGTGGGACAAATATGGGGGCACCCCATTGGATCGGTGGCTGGGTAAGCGTTTTTCTTAAAATATGGGTCAGGAAAGTTTGGCGGGGTGGATCGTCCTGAGCCGCCGTCTGGACCCCAGAAAAAGGTTCGCGCCGGGGCGGACGCTCCGAATGGAGGGATATTCTCGGCCAAATTGGGAGTCCGTTCGAGGGCAAAGAGAGTGCCGAAGAGTGGAGGGATCCCGCTCGTTTTGGGCAAATCATCCGCATCTTTCATCTTCTGGCCGGGCGAATCCCGGTTCGAGCCGGGTGAGCGCAGGTGTCGCTGAGTTCCACCGGCCGGTTGCGATGCCGCCGCCGTTTGAAACTGCGATTCCCGGAGAGGAACGGGAATTTCACCTTTGGGCGTTGGATCGCAGTGCCGCCGGGGAGGGACGCTTTCCTGTGGAGAGGGGGCGTGCGGCTGAGCCGGTGCGGATCGGGGGAAAAAAGGGTTTTCTTCTGTGGCCAAAGCACAAAGAATTAGCCTAGCCGTCATGGAACCTGCACCTATTCAAAACGCACCGGAAGTGTCACTGGAGATTCTCAGGGAGATCCTTGTAGAGAACTGCATGGTGAAGGTGGACCCGGCTGGGATCGGGGAGGAAACCCCGCTTTTTGGGCCGGACAGCATCGGCTTGGATTCGCTGGACGCACTGCAAATGGCCGTGGCCTTGGAAAAACGGTACGGCGTGGTGCTTTCGGACTCCAACACCGCACGGGACGCTTTTCAAAGTCTTGGGGTGCTCCGGGACTGGATTTTGAGGAACCGCGTCCCGGGATCCGGGGCGAAGGGCTGAGGATGGACGGCGCGTTTACCCATGACGTGGCTGTGGTGGGCGGCGGGCCGGCAGGGGCCGCTGCGGGGGCATGGCTTGCCCAACGCGGGAAACGGGTGGTGATTCTGGAGCGGGAGCAGTTTCCACGGTTCAGCATCGGTGAAAGCCTGCTCCCCCATGGAAACGATCTGCTCCGCCAGATCGGGGTCTGGCAGAAGCTGGAGGCCGCTGGTTTCTTGCGGAAATTCGGCGCGGAATTTTGCACGGCAGACAAGCGCCGGATGCGTCGGTTCTGGTTTGGGCGGAACCTTGGGCCGACCCATGAGTACAGTTTCCAGGTGGAACGCGCCAAGTTCGACCACGTCCTCCTTGAACATGCCCGGGAGTCGGGCTGCGAAGTGCTCCAACCGGCGCGGGGGGTGAGTCTGGAAACGGACCGGGACGGGGTGCGTCTGGAATACGAGAAAGCTGCTGCGGCCGGGGAGTCCGCTCCGGTGCGGGGAGTCCTCCGGGCCCGGTGGTTGCTGGATGCCAGCGGGCGCGGCGCATTTGCGGCGAACCGATTGGGGATTCCGCGGGAAGCGACCCAGCCGACGCGGCGGGTGGCGGTTTACGGCCATTTCCGAGGGGTGTTCCGGAATGAGGGGAAAGCAGAGGGCCACATCACCATTGTGCGGTCCCGGGAGGGATGGTTCTGGATGATCCCGCTGGCAGGCGGCATCACTTCGGTGGGGTTGGTGGTGCCGGTGGGGGTGGTGTCGGAGGGGGGCGACCCAAGGGCGGTGTTTGAGGCAGCTGTCGAGGCGGCGCCGGAGGTCCGGGACCGGATGCGGGAGGCGGAACCGGTGGGTGGGCTCCGATCTACGGGGGATTACAGTTGGCGGCATGCCTCGTTTGCAACCGAACGGGTGGTGCTTGTCGGGGATGCCGCAGGGTTTGTAGATCCCATTTTTTCGTCCGGGGTCATGCTGGCCCTGAAGTCGGCGCTGCGCGCCTCCGAACTCCTGGTGCGCGCGTGCAGTGCGGGGCGCTGTCTGGAACCCGGAGAACGCATGGCTTACACCCGGGAGGTATCCAGCTGGATGCGCGAGTACACCCGGATGATCGGCGCGTTCTACGACCGTGCCGGGTTCGAGGTGTTCATGACGCCCTCTGAATTTTTCCAGATCCCGGCGAGCATTGGCCGGTTGGTGGGTGGGTTCGCCCGGCCGGGTCTGGCCGACCGGATGCGTCTGGAGGCGTTCTATCTGCTCTGCCGGGTGCAGAAGTTTTTGAGCCTTGTCCCCGCAATCGAGTGGTCGCGCGAGGCCCGCACGGGACACTGATCCATGGGGCTTCTGCGTTCACGGAGCTCCGCGCTCTTTCTGGTGATGGTTTTTGTGCTGGGCGCCTGGGCCGCGGCCACGCTCCGGTTCGACACCCAGTTCCTTCAGATCCTGCCGGGCAACCTGCCCAGCGTCCAGGGCCTCGCCGACTTCGCCAAGGCCGCTGCCGGCCGCGAAACATTCTTCGTCGTGACGGACCCTGCCCTGCCGCGTCCGGACCGGGAACGGATTTTGGGCCGGCTGCGGCCCGCCTTGGAGAAGAGCCCGCGCGTGGTGCAATTGGAGGCGCCCGGGGAGGCGTTTCTGAAGAAGCCCGGTGAAATTGCGGCATGGATGTTGGTGAATGCCGATCCGGAAGTTTTTTCAAAGGCGCTGGAGGCGCTGGATCCTAGCCGGATGAAAACGCGGCTGGCCGGTGTCCCGGAACGGCTCCGGGGCGCCTTGGATCCTGCGGAGTTGCTCCGTGCGCAGTGGGATCCGCTGGGGGTTCTGGATTTCCAGCCGGAGAACACCGAGTCTGGTGCCGGGTTTCCTGAGGGGATGGAGGCTTCATTTTTGATTGGGCGGAATGCGCATCCGGAGGAGGGCACGGCGGGCGATTGCGCGCTTCTCGACGAGTTGGTGCGGATTGCAGGGGAGTGCCTTGGTGAGGACAACCGCAGGCATGTGCTGTTCACCGGGGACGCCATTTTCAACGCCCAGATTTCCCGCCAGACGCGCGGGGATGTGCACACGATGGTGACGGTGGGTTTGGTGCTGCTGGCGGCGGCTTTTTACTTGTTTTACCGGACCCTGGTGCCGCTGCCGTGGATCTTTTTTTTCCAGGGTGTCACGTTGCTCTGCGGCTTGGTTGCGGCCCGTCTGTTTTTCGGGCACCTGAATGTGATCAGCATCGGGTTTGGCTCAATTCTGCTGGGGGTCGGGATGGATTACCATATCTTGGTCTACCATCATTTCGGGTCGCCCAACCGCGGGGATGCTGCGGTGTGGCGGACGCTGCGGCGGAGCATCTGGTTCAGCGCCCTCGTGACAGCGGCTTCCTTTTTTCTCCTCGGATTTTCGGGGTTCCCCGGGCTGCGCCAGATGGGACTGCTGGTGGGCACGGGCTTGCTGTCGACGGCGCTGTGCGCCACCTGGCTTTTGAGCAAGGTGCTTGCGGCCAAACCGCCGTCGGCGCCGCCAATCGTCTTTTCAGCCAGCGGCGCGTTTGCGCGCTTGCTGGGGCGGCATGGACGCGCTCTGCGCTGGGCGGTCTGCCTTGGAGGCTTGGCCTTGCTGGCGGTTCAGCCCTGGAAAAATCCGGCGGCGCTTTACAACCCAGACATGGAGACGCTGCAGCCCTCGGGGATCAGCGCATTCGAAGGGCACCGCTGGCTCCAGCAGCATGACCCGGCTGCCGACGATGCAGTGTCGCTGCTCAGGTCCGACGATGCCGCGGCACTGCGCAGCGTGGCGCGGGAATTGGACCGGGAGTTTTCCGGGAAAGGCTTGAAGCTCCGGGCCTGGGGGATTCCCGATTCTGGGAACCTTTCCACCAATCTTGGCCGGTGGCGCACCGGGATTCCTGGCGAGGTTCGCAAAGCGTTTTCGGAGAGCGAATTGGGCGAGGAATGGAGCCGGGCGACGTTCCAGTTTGTGGAGACGCTGGACGCGGCGGCCCGCGGTGAATCCGGGGCGTTTGACGGGGCCCGGGCCCTGATGCGGACGCAGTCTGGCTCGGATGAACGGGGTTTTTATGCGCTGGCGCGGGTGGGCCCGGGGGCAGCGGACACCGGTTGGCTGGACCGTGTGTCGGCATTGGACAATCGGGTCCGAGTGTTTCCAGTGAACTGGGGGCGTCTGAAGGGGGAGTTGACGGCACTGGCGCAGGGGGAGTTTGCGTGGCTGGGTTCGTTGATGCTCTGTGCGGTGGTGCTGCTGTGCTGGGTGGCGCAGCGGAGCCTGCGGCTGGTATTTTTGAACCTGCTTGCGCTGGTGCTTTCGTTGGGGATTTTCACGCTGCTCCTGCTTGTGACCCGCACCAGTCTGACACCGCTCACCGTGGTGAGTCTGCCGCTGTTGCTGGGGTTGGTGATCGATTACAGTCTCCACCTGTTGATGGCGCTGGAGGAACATCGCGGAGATCTGCCCAAGACTTTTGAGCATCTGGCTGCGCCGGTGCTCCTGACTGGACTCAGCGCCAGTGTTGGATTTGGGGCTCCGATGCTCACCAACCAGCCTGCGATGCGCAATTTCGGGCTGGTGATGGACCTTGGGATTTTGTCGGCGGTTGCGGCGTGCTTGGTCTTTCTGCCGGCGTTTTACTCGGTTCTGCGGCCTGCCCAGGACTACCGGGAACGGCTGTTTTACCGCGCCCTCTACACCCCGATCGGCTTCAAGATCATCGTCTGGGGCTGGCGCTGGTGTGGGGGCTGGATTTGCCGTCAGGTGGCGAGGGTCATTGGGTTGGGCTACGCACTCACGCACAGGAAAACGGTCGAGGCGGTCCGGCAGAACCTAGCGCTTGTGAACCCAGCTGCGGCAGGATTCGGTGACGCCTGCGGCCTGTTTATGAACCTCGCGGAGGGATTCACCCAGTACGGGCGCCTCGCCACCCATCCCCCGGAAGAGGTCCTGAAATGGATCGGAAACGCCAGCGGACTCGACCATCTCCGGGAGGTGCTCCGGCAGGATACCGGATGTCTGCTGGTCACGGGGCACTTCGGGTTTTTCGAATTCGGCGGATTGCTGCTTTCCCAGATGGGGTTTCCCGTCACGGCCATCACCATGCCCGAACCGTCCTCTGCGTTGACCGAGTGGCGGGCGGAATTCCGGCGCCGGTGGGGGGTGGAGACGATCGTGATCGGGAACGGATCGTTTGCAGCCCTGGACGTGGTTCGCGCCATCCACAACAAAAGGTTTGTCGCGCTGCTGGTGGACCGTCCGATGGATGCCCAGACCGTGCCGGTGGATCTCCCACACGGCCAGATGTTGTTTTCAACGGGGCCAGCTCTGGTTGCGCTGCTGGCCAAGTGCCCCGTGGTTCCCGTGACGATTCTTCAGGAGCCCGGCGGCCGCTTTGAAATGGTGGCCACCGGCGTGATCCAGCCCGAGTGGTTGCCCGAGGGGCGGGCGGCATCGCTCGAAAAGCTGACCCGCCAGATTGCAGCCCAGTTGCTCCCGCACTTCCAAGCGCATCCCAAACAGTGGTACCACTTCCATTCGTTGCGCCATCAAACTGCGACGCCACCCGAAAAGTCCCCATGAATACCAGCCTGACTCCGCACGGTCCGGGATTCCGGTTCCTCGACGCATTTCAAAGCGACGGCCCGGCCAGCGGCACGGCCACGGTTTATTTGGATCCCGGGCATCCGGTGTTTGAAGCGCATTTCCCCGGCCGTCCGCTTTTCCCGGCGGTGCTGCTGGTGGAATGCGCGGCGCAGGGGGCCGGTGTGCTCTGGATGCAGGGCAGGGGCGATCCCGGGGAACCGCTGTTCCTTGCGGGTGTCGAACAGTTTCGGGTGTTGAGTCCGGTGTTGCCTGGAGAAACCGTGACGTCGCGGATCACATTGACAAAGGATTTCGGGTCGATTGCGCAGTTTGAGGTGGAAAGCGCGGTAGCCGGCCGGCCAGTGGGCAAGGGGCGCCTGGTGTTGAGCCGGCAGATCCGGGAAAATCCGCCAGCTGGACCCTCGAACACTCTCCAATGAACACGGCGTCTTCATTCAGTTCAGAAGGTGTCAGCCGGGTTGCGGTGACCGGATACGGCTGCGTGACGGCGCTGGGTGGGGACGTCGCTTCCACATGGAGCCGGATTTTGGACGGCGAAACCGCCCGGCGTCCGTTAACGGCGATCCCGGTGGAAGGGTGCCGGGTGACTGCAGGTGCGGAGGTCGACATTTCAGCACTGCGCACGGCAAATCTTCCCGGAAGGGAACGGAGCCGGGCCTCGGTTCTGATCCAGGAGGCCGCGTTTGAGGCCTTGAGCGGGGCGGGACTGCTGGATGAGGCGGGGCGTTGCAGCCTGAAAACCGTGCAGTTCTGCGTGAGCACTTCGGCCTGTGCGATGGAGATGGGAGAAAAGTTTGTGAGATCGATCTGGGACTCAAAGCCCGGGGGGCGTGCGGCGATGGTGGCGCAATATCAAGCCCAGCAGCAGGTTGGCGAACTTCAGAAGCGGTTCGGGTTTGGAGGCCCGGTGATGATCGTGGCCAACGCCTGTGCGAGCGGAGCGAACGCGATCGGGCACGGCTTCGATCTGATCCGGTGCGGCATGGCCGAGATTGTTTTCGTGGCAGGGTACGACGCCCTGTGCGAGTTGGTGTTTGCGGGGTTTGACGGGCTCCAGTCGCTTGCGCCGGAGGCCTGCAGGCCGTTCGACCGGAAGCGCAACGGCCTCATGCTCGGCGAAGGGGCGGCTTTTCTGGTGCTGGAGAGCGCGGAGCACGCGCGCCGGCGCGGGGCGCGGGTGGTTGGAACCGTGGACGGGTACGGGCATTCGACAGACCTCGGGCATCTGACCCAGCCGGATCAGCAGGGAAAACCGCTGATCGAAGCCATGCAACGGGCTCTCAAGGTTGCTGGAGTGCACCCCTCAGAGATTGGGTACATCAATGCGCACGGCACCGCGACGCCCCTCAACGATCTGGCCGAGGCCCGCGCCGTGGAGCAGGTGTTTGCGGGAACCGATGCGCGGTTGAGTTCCACCAAGTCGGCTCTGGGCCACACGCTGGGCGGAGCGGGTGCCATCGAGGCGGTGCTCTGTCTGCAGGCGTTGAACACGGGTTGTTTGCCGCCCCAGATCAATCTGGTTGAACCCGAGGAACTCGTGGCGGACCGCCTTGTCCGGTTGGGTGAAACCCGGCCGCTGCGCCGGGCGCTGAGCCTAAACCTTGGGTTTGGGGGATCTGCAGCGGCGCTGGTGCTCGGGGCGCCGTGAAGCGATCCGTGAGGTAGTGGTCGAGAGTATGTGGCTTTCGAGGAGGGCTCGATTCCATGGGGAGGCGGGATGCGGTGGTTGGGGGGGGGCTTGGTGGGACGGGTTTTTGACCCCGAGCAGCATGGAGCCGGAAAAACGTTTTGTGTCGTGAGGTGAAGACCGGGCAGGATGGGCCGAATGGATGTCCAAGAGTCTGCTCCGAAACCGGCCTGGCGGCAGGTTCTCCTTCTTTGTCTGCCTGCGTTGCTGGTGGGAGTGTGGCTGCGAGCGAGTTTCATCCTGATTGCCCCGGAAGCCTATTTCGGGACGGACAGTTCGTCCTATTTCTGGACCTCGGAACGGCTTTATACGGAGGGAAAACTGACGATGCCCGAGCGGCGTCGCTGGTTGTACCCGCTTTTCATGGTGGCGATGCGGCCATTGCCCGGCACGATCGCGCAGTCGACTGCGGTGGTGCAGCACGGGGTGGGGCTGCTTTTGGTGGTGGGCGTGGGCTGGATCACGGCGCATGCAACCAGGCACTGGAAGCTGTGGGTGCCGGTCGTGACGACGCTCGCCGCTGTCTGGCCGAGGATGCTCTGGTACGAGCACGAGGTTCTGGCGGAGAGCTTTTTTGTGGCGGCTTTTGTCTGGGCGGTGGCCTTCTTTTTCCCGAGACGAATCCCGTTGTCAGAGCGGCAGTTGTTTCTGGTCCTGCTGATGGCCGGAACGGTTGCTGCGCTCAAACCCCATGGCCGCCTGGTCTGGGCGGCGCTGCTGGCCGTGGCGGCCCTGCACGCATGGCCGCCCTGGAAATGGAGCCGAAGGATTCTCGCAACGGCCGGTGTGACTGTGGCCCTGATTCTGAGCAGCGGTGAAAAGGATCAGGGGGCGTGGCTGCTTCTGAGTTCCGCGTTGCCTCTGGTGAATCCCGAAGGCGAGACACACCGGGAATACCGGGACCTGTTGCGGCCCCTGATCGAAGAGGCGCGCTCGGTGACTCCGTGGAAATACGGCTACATCCAGCGGGTCTACAAGGGCGACCTCAAGGCCAAGTCGCCCGAAAAGCGCCCCGGCCCTGCCTGGCGCAAACTCCGGGACAGCAAAGATTTCGCCAAGAACGCCACCGCACTTTCCCGGGAGGCAATCCTTGCGCATCCATGGGCGTTCCTTCAGATCACGCTCGGCAAGGTGCTCGTGACATTGTCCGACAATGGCGACAAGTACATCGTTCCCACGGACAACGCCTCAGACCGGACCCTTGCCCCGGACCTGTTCTGGGATCTTCAGGACGAAACGGCGCTCGGTTTTTACGGGCGGAAACCCTCGGGAATCTCGCTCTACTTTTCAGCGGACGAGGCGGGTTACCGCCAGATGGTGGCTGAACGAAGGACGCACAACGACTGGATCAGTGCGCCGTTGCTCGCGTTCAACCAGTCTTTCCGCTGGGCGATCCGGCACGGGGATGCGCGGGATCCGGGCGTCTGGTCCGAGCTTTCATGGCTGGGAGTGCTGGCCGTGTGCGGAGGTTTTGTGACGCTTCTCCGACCATGGCGGCCCCTGTTCTGGTTTCTGGTGCTTCCCTGCGGTTTCTATCTGTTCAGTGTTTTCGCCGTGGGCGACGCCGTGAGCCGCTACCTCTTGCCCGTCGAATGGGCCGGCTACCTCCTGGCCGCAGTCTGTCTGGACGCCATTCTGACCGGGACCAGATCTCTGTGGGCCCGGTTGACCCGCCGGGGCGACCGGGCGACGGCATCTGCGTGATTCCTTTGAATTCCGGCGGGTCGTGTTGCGTCTGGGGTGGTAATGGTTTCCGGCATGCGCGCTTTCTGGCTCTTGATCTTGGCACTGTTTGTGTCTGCAGTGAGTTGCATGGCAGGAACGTACGTGAGCGAGTACCAGGGCCGCCGCTTGTATGAATGGGACGGACGCTACCTTTCCCAGTACCAAGGCCGGCGGATTCTGGAGTGGGACGGCAAGTACGTTTCGCGGTACCAAGGGGGACGCTTGTTTGAGTGGGACGGCCGGTACATCAGCCAGTACCAGGGCCGGCGGATTTTGGAGATCGATGGCCTGTATGTGGCGGAGTACCAGGGCCGGCGTCTGTTTGTGTTGGATGGGAAATACGTGGCCCGGTACCAGGGCAGCCGCGTGTTTGAGCAGGAGGGCGTTCTGCCGGTGGTCCTTTTGGCGCTGATTTCCAACGGCCGGTTGTGAAGGGTTCCCGGGGGGGAGCCGACAGTCGGACTCGAACCGACGACCGACGGTTTACAAAACCGTTGCTCTACCAACTGAGCTATGCCGGCAGGTTTCCCAAGGACGCGCCAAACGCATAGCGCACCCGCCATGGAGAAAATCATGGCAGCAAGCGGCGGGGATGTAAACCCCCGGGACGGATAATCCTTGCCGGTAAGTCGGGTTTCCTATAGGGCACACACAGGATTCACATTGGCTCAGGGTGCCCACCGTTGACGGGGGCGCCTGTGAAGGCGGTGCGAAGAACGACGGATCCAATTCTCAAATCGCGATTTCCAGACGGAGTGCGTGGCGGGGCGGGGTCCAGAAAGTGTTCAATGGCGTGCAGACCGGAAGGGGGTGCGTTGGGATGCGGGTTCTGTGCCGAAAATCCGGGAGGATCCAACTGAGCCGTTGTGAGCCTCCGAGAAGGAAGAAAGTAAATATCATGCAGGGAATGTCATCGCAGCGTCGGTCCTCGTTTCAGCGTCCGGAATTTGATCAGTGGCTGCAGGATCGTCGCAGGGAGGAAGGTTTGCCGGAGGCGGTCCTGCCGGAGGGTCGGCATCTTTTTAAGAACTGGCTTTCCGAGGTGTGGCCGGCGCTCAAAGAGTTGCCCGAAGCGCGTGGGCTCGAGCTTTTCATCGAGCGGGATGTGGTCATGTTGATGTGCCAGTGCCGGGAGGAATCTGAACTGGGCGGAATCCGGGTAACGGTCCGGTTGCACGATTTTCTCCCGATCAACCGGCCCAAAAACCCCGCCGCGTTCGCCCAGAAACTCCGATACCTGTCCGCAGAAGCGGACCGGCGCCGTCCGTTTTTGGAGGCGGAAGTCCGGACCCAGTTGCCCCGGATTGAGCAGGCGATTGCTGAGCACCGGGAGCGCCTTTCGGACGAGGACATTCGGACCGAACTGGCCCGGTTGGACGCGGACCTGTCGACCCGCCAGTTTCCAGAACGGGTGGGCCGGATCACGCGGGAACTGGCGTTGCGCGCGGCGCGGCACCGGATGGCCGAGGGGATCGCCCTACACAGCTACCACGAGACCTTCCCGGCGGCGCGTGCCCGGGGGCGGAAACTGCTTTTTGTGGCCGGTCCGACGAATTCGGGAAAGACGTACACGGCATTCCAGAAACTGGCGGCAGCGCGGCGCGGGGTCTATTTGGCGCCGTTGCGTTTGATGGCAGCGGAGTTCTGGGACCGGATGCAGTCAGCCGGGGTGCATTGCTCGCTGATCACCGGGGAGGAACGCGTGGTGGACCCGTTCGCGGAACACATTTCTTCGACGATTGAAATGCTGGCCACGGACGCGGAATACGACGTGGCGGTGATCGACGAGGTCCAGATGATTTCAGACAAGGACCGCGGCTGGGCATGGACCCAGGCGATTGTGGGCGTGAACGCGGAACTGGTGGTGCTGGTGGGGTCACCGGACGCGGAGGCGGTGCTGCGGGAGATTGCAACCCGTCTGGGGGAACCGCTGGAGGTGATACGCACCGAACGGCTGTCGCCCCTGGTGGTTGCGGATGAGCCCCTGGATCCGGACGCAAATGTGGAGGCTGGCACGGCGTTTATCTCATTTAGCCGCCGGGACGTGCTTTCCTGGAAACAGACGTTGGGCGCGACCGACTGTGCCGCAATCTACGGGGCGCTGTCGCCCGAGGTCCGGCGGGAGGAGGCGCGCCGGTTCAACCAGGGCGAGGCGCGGATTGTATCCGCCACGGATGCCATCGGGATGGGGCTCAATCTGCCCGTGAAAACGATCGTGTTCACAACGCTCACCAAATTCGACGGCGAAAAAGAGGTGACGCTGAGCGATTCCGCGACCCGTCAGATTGCGGGCCGCGCGGGAAGGTACGGTCTGCACGAGGTCGGAGTGGTGACGGCCTTGAATCACGAGGACCTCGAGCACATCCGCCGGGCACTGGCTGCGCCTCCGGAACCCTTGCCGCTGGTGGCGCCGATTGCGCCCCATATGAAAATGTTGGATTTTCTATCCCGCGAAACCGGGAAACAGGATCTGCCGTCGCTGCTGGACTGTTTCAGTGCGCTCCCGGGCAACACGGATCTGTTCTGCAAAGCGGACGTGAGTTCCATGCGGGATCTGGCGGGTGAGATCGGGGATTATGATCTGCCGTTGGAGACGCAGTTTGTATTGTGCGCGTGTCCGGTGGACACGCGGAGCGGGGAGCACATCCGGCACTGGCGGGATTGGGTGGCAAACGTGGCGGAGGGTCGTCCCTCGCCGATGCCCCGGGGCCGGCGTTACGAGGCGGACAAGACCGCGGCTTCAGCCATCCAACTGCAGGACGCCGAGGTGCGTGTGAAGTTGCTGGCAGCGTACCGGTGGATGGGTCAGCGGTTGCCCGACCTTTTTCCGGAAGCAGAGAAGGCTGTGGAAGTGTCGCGCACCATCAACCAGTTCATTTCCAATTCGTTGCGGGCCAAGATTGTGAAGCGGTGCCGCCGGTGCGGACGCGGATTGCCGGACCTGCATCGGTTCGTGATTTGTGAACCGTGTTTCCGGGCCCGCTCGGAGCGCGGCCGTCCGGAGCGGCGCAGGCAGGAGTAAACCGGCGATGTCGGAAGCCGACGATTTGCTGTTGCGGTTCCTGGAGCGGGTGGAGGGGCAGGGGCTCAAGCTCTACCCGGCTCAGGAGGAGGCGGTCCTTGCGTTGTACGAGGAACAGAACGTGATCCTCAACACGCCCACCGGCTCCGGAAAATCGCTGGTGGCTGCCGCCCTCCATTTCAAGGCGCTCGGCCAGGGGCTGCGGTCGGTGTACACCTGCCCCATCAAGGCGCTGGTAAACGAGAAATGGATGGCGCTCTGCAAGGAGTTCGGCCCGGAAAATGTCGGTCTCAGCACCGGCGACGCCACGCTGAACCGGGATGCCCCCATTCTCTGCTGCACCGCCGAGATCCTTGCCAATCTCGCCCTCCAGCACGGAGCCAACACCCCCTTTGCCGACGTGGTCATGGACGAGTTCCATTACTACTCCGATCCCGACCGGGGCGTCGCATGGCAGGTGCCCCTGCTTGAAATGGCCAAAAGCCGGTTCCTGCTGCTCTCGGCAACCCTGGGGGACACCGCATTTTTCGAGGAAGCCCTCACCGGTCTGAATGGGCGTCCGACGGTCACCGTGCGTGCCGGGGAACGGCCAGTGCCCTTGGAATACGAATATGCCGAAACGCCCCTCGCGCGGACCGTGGAAGGGATTTTGGAGGCAAACAGAGGGCCGGTGTATGTGGTGCATTTCACCCAGCGGGAAGCGGCGGACAGCGCCCAAGATTTTACCAGCCTGCAAGTGGCGACCCGGGACGAGAAAGCGGCGATTGCCAAGGAGTTGGAGGGGGTGCGCTTCAACAGCCCGTACGGGGCGGAATTCAAGCGGCTCCTCCGTCACGGAATCGGTCTGCATCACGCCGGGTTGCTGCCCCGGTACCGGGTGCTGGTGGAGCGCCTTGCCCAGCGCGGCCTTTTAAAGGTGGTCTGCGGCACCGATACGCTCGGGGTCGGCGTGAATGTGCCAATCCGCACCGTCCTTTTCACGCAGTTGTTCAAGTTTAACGGCCAGAAAACCGCGATCCTCACCGCGCGCGACTTTCATCAGATTGGCGGGCGCGCTGGACGGAAAGGGTTTGATGACCGGGGCTGGGTGGTCGCGCAGGCACCGGCCCATGCGATTGAAAATCTGGTGCTGGAGAAGAAACAGGCCGAGGGCGGCAAGAAATTCGTCAAGCGGAAGCCGCCGGAAAAGAACTTTGTGAACTGGGACCAGAACACGTTTCAGAGGCTGATCGGTGCGCCTCCGGAACGGTTGACGAGCCAGTTCCGGGTGGGACACGGGATGTTGCTCCATGTGCTGTCGCGGCCGGGCGACGGCTGTTCCGCGATGCGCTCCCTGCTGAGGCGGTGCCATGAGCCGCCCAAATCGCGGCGGGCATTGATCCGGCGGAGCTGGCAGCTGTTCCGGGCCCTCTGGGAACGCGGGATTGTGCAGCCCGGCGTCCCAGGGGCGGGCAGCAAACTGTGCCTGAACGTGGAACTGCAGGACGCATTTTCCATGGACCAGACGTTGTCGCTGTATCTGTTGGACACGCTGGCGGCTCTGGATCCGGCTGCGGAAGGGTACGAGTGGGTGCTGCTCAGTTTGGTGGAAGCAATTGTCGAGGATCCGGAACTGATCCTGAGACGGCAGCTGGACCGGGTGAAAACCGAGGCGCTCGCCGAGATGAAACAGGACGGGCTCGATTACGAAGCCCGGATGGAGGAACTCGAAAAACTCGAGTACCCCAAGCCGGAACGGGAGTTCATCTACTCCACGTTCAACGCGTTTGCGGACCGGCACCCGTGGGTGGGCCAGGAAAACATCCGGCCCAAATCGGTGGTCCGGGAAATGTTCGAGCGGTACCTGTCGTTTTCCGACTACGTCCACATCTACGAACTCCAGCGGGCCGAGGGGCTGCTGCTCCGGCACATTTCCGCAGTGTACAAGGTTCTCAAAAAGACCGTCCCGGAAAGCGCCCGGACAGAGCCTGTCCGGGAGATGGAACTCTATCTTCGGACCGTGATCCGGCAGATCGATTCGAGCCTGTTGGAGGAATGGGAAAAAATGCGGAACCCGTCCTACGTGGCGGTGGTGGAGGCGGAGGTGCGACCGGAGGCCCCGGCAGATCTGACCCGGGACCGTGCGCGGTTTGTGGCCGAGATCCGGCAGGTGATTTTCGGGTGCCTGCGTGGAATTTTGGCTGGCGACTGGGAGCGTGCCGCGGAGCTTTTTCAGGACGGCAGCGACGCCGTCCAACGGCTGCGTGTGGAGTTTGAAAAATACGAAGCGGCGCGGGGCCGGTACCGTCTGGATCCCGAGGCGCGTAACTTGCGGCATACGCGGGTTTTGGAGGCGGAAGAGGTGCCCGGGGGCGCCCAGGGGTGCTGGCGGATCGAACAGACGCTGGTGGATCCGGAGGGCGAAAACGACTGGGTGGCCGAGTTCGAGGCGGACCTCGGTGCCTCCCGGGAACAGGACTCCGCGGTGCTTCGGTTTCTCCGAATCCGGCCGATGTTCGAGGGCTGAGGCGGCCCAGATCGAATGGGGCCCGAGTAACCTCTGCGCTCTACAACAACCGGACTGGGATACCCCGGGCGGCGAGATGTTCTTTAACCTCCGCCACGGTGTGCTGGCCAAAGTGGAAGATGCTCGCGGCGAGCACGGCATCGGCTTTGCCTTCAAGCAGCACCTCGGCCAAGTGCTCCAGCCGGCCTGCGCCGCCACTGGCGACGACCGGAACCCCAACTTCCTCGCTGATTTTGCGGGTGATCACCAGATCGTACCCGGCCTTGGTGCCGTCGGCATCAATCGAGTTCAGCACGATTTCGCCGGCGCCGAGCGCGCAGGCGCGGACGGCCCATTCGACCGCGCAGAGGCCCGTGGGTTTGCGACCGCCATGGCTGAAGACTTCCCAGCGGTCTGGCGCCACTTTTTTGGCGTCGATGGACACCACGATGCACTGGCTGCCGAACCGGTCGGCACCGGCCGTGATCAGGTCCGGAGTGGCGAGGGCGCTGGAGTTGATGCTGACCTTGTCGGCGCCGGCGCAGAGCATGGCGTGCATGTCTTCCGGGGTCCGGATCCCGCCTCCGACGGTGAGCGGCATGAAGCAGCACTCGGCGGTGCGACGGATTACGTCGACCATGGTGGCCCGGCCGTGGGCGCTGGCGGTGATGTCGAAGAACACCATTTCGTCGGCACCTTGCTTGTTGTAGCGGAGGGCGAGTTCGACGGGATCCCCGACGTTTTTGAGGCCGCCTTCTTCGGCGCGTCCGAACTGGACGCCGCGGGTGACGCGGCCGTCATGGACATCGAGGCAGGGGATGACGCGTTTGGTCAGCATAAATTCCGTAAATTTGTCACGTTTTTGACTCAAAATGGCCGGGCGGAGTCCCAAATCTGCATCAGGGAGACCCCGGGGGAACGAAAAGCGTTGACTCGCCGGGGGGATATCGACGAAGGGAGAGGCCGGTCAGTCAGGGAAAAAACAATCAGCACGAGCGAACCACTATGGGCAAAACTTCCGGCGATCAACCTGCAACTTCCAAGGCGGCCAATTCCAACGGGGAAGGTCCCGACAAGGTCAAGAAAGCGGCTTTCGCACTGTCCCAGGAACCCGTTTTGGGCGAGGCGCAGAGGGTGCAGGAGCCGGCAAAGCCGGTGGAATCCCGGGTCAGTCCGGAGCCGGCCGTCGGAGCGTCGGTTGACGGGGCATGGACGGGCGGAAACGGTGGATCGGGTGTGCCGGCCTATGAGGATCTGGGTTCGTTGCCGGAGACCTACAACGTGGACACCCTGTTCCTGACTGCCCGGGATCCGCGCTGGGTGTTTAGTTACTGGGACATCGATTTTTCCAGGTATCCCGGCGTACTGCACCGGTTCAAGTCGCCCCAGTTTTTCCTGCGGTTGACCACGGGCAGCGGGCTTTTGGAAAGCACGGTGGAGATCAAGCCGGAGGCGCGGAACTGGTATGTGCCGGTGCAGCACCCGGACACGGAGTATTTTGCGGAGATGGGGTATTATGATCTGGAGGGACGCTGGATCGGGATCGTGAAATCGGGTGGGGCATGGACGCCTTCCGACACGATTGCAGGCGACACGGAAGTGCAGTTTGCAACGGTCCCCGCGCGGCTTAGCTTTGAACGGCTGCGGGAACTGGTGGCCGCGCAGATGGAGCAGGGAGAGAGTTTGCTGCAGGCGGTTTCGCGGATCGCCGGGCTCGGCACGGGAGCGACACCGGGATGGACGGAGGAACAGCGCGCGTTGCTGGCGGCGTTGCTGGGGGAAAGTTTGGTGGACCGGATGGGGCTAGGGTCGGCCGAGATCGACCAACTGCTGCGCAAACAGCTTTTGGAAAAACTCCAGAGCGAAAGCGCCAGTGAACTGGCGGCGCGTCTCATGGAAACGCTCAGGCCCGAAAGCGCGCTCTCCAGCGGGGCGTTCGCGAGCTGGACTGCCGCCGAGTTTTCACGGGAAACGCTGTCGAGCGGTATTACGAGTTGGGGTGGAGGACTCGGGGCGAGCTGGAGTGCGCAGCCGTTCAGCGTGAAACGGGAACGGAAGTTCTTCATGCACGTCAACGCCGAGATCATTTTCTACGGCGGGACCGATCCGGATGCGACCGTGTGGATTGACGGCAAGGAGATCCAGCTCCAGCCGGACGGGACGTTCCGGTACCATTTCCTGCTGCCGGACGGGGACCATGCGGTGCCGATCGTGGCGCGTTCCCCAGACGGCGTGGAGGAACGCTCTGCAACCCTGAGTTTTGTGCGGGGAACCCAGAGGCGGGGCGAGGTGGGGGCAACGGCGCAGCCTGCCGAGCTGGAACCGTTGATCGGCAGAAAGAGCTAGCGGTTTCCCGGGAAAAGGGCGAAGGAAGGAGAGCCGGTTCCTCCCGGCTCACCGTGCCGACCCCGCCCCGAGATTTGTACGCGGAAAACTTCTACCAATGGCTGGAAGTGGAGCGGAACGCTTCGCCCCGGACCGTGGAGAACTATCGGCGTGCGCTGGAGGTGTTCCGGAAAAAAGACGGGCTGCCCCCGTGGCGCCAGCTCACCGCCGACCATTTCCGGCGGCACCTGTTTGAGATGAGCAAAAGCGGCGTGGCACGTCCCACGATCCGGCTGCATTTCGCGGCATTGCGGACATTTTACAAGTTTCTCGGGCAGCGGCACGGGCTGGAAAAGAACCCGTTGAAAGAGGTGCAGTTGCCCAAGCTGCAGAAAAAGCTGCCGTTTGTACTCAACCCGCAGCAGGTGGACGAGCTACTGGGCGCGCCGTTGCGGGTCAAGAAGGCGCCACAGGCTCCGGAATGGATGCCGTTGCGGGATGCAGCCGTTTTGGAGTTGTTTTACAGCAGCGGGATGCGGATCGCGGAACTTGCCGGGCTCCGCGTGGAGCATCTGGACGTGTACAGCGAAACCGCGCGGGTGCTGGGCAAGGGGCGCAAAGAACGGCTCCTGCCCGTGGGACGTCCGGCTTTGGACGCGGTGCAGAAATACCGGCTGGCAGCCGGAGTGCATGCGGGGCCGTTGTTTGTGAACAAGATGCGGCGTCGGCTCAGCGTCCGGTCGGTCTGGCTCCTGCTCAAGCGCTACCTCGCCCACACCTCGCTGCCCCCGAACATCAGCCCGCACAAACTCCGGCACAGTTTTGCCACGCACCTCCTGGACCACGGGGCGGACCTGAGGAGCGTCCAAGCCCTGCTCGGGCACGCCAGTCTTTCCACCACGCAGATTTACACCCATGTCACCGTGGAACGGATGAAACAGGTGTACAACGACGCGCATCCGCGCGCCTGAACCGCCTCAGGCAGTCAAAGATCCGTTCCCGGTTGGACCCGCCAGAACCTCCCCCCGGCCCCAAGGCCGGAGGGGCTCAATCCTGAGGCGCCGATTTTAGATCCGCTGAATCACCTGGGAAACCGGGTAGCGCACTTTGGGCAGATTCGCGGTGGCGTCTTCCAACGAGCGGTAGCCGAGTGCAACCGCGCAGAGCGCACTGTAGCCGCGGAGCCCGAGGATCTCGTTGTATCCGGCCGGATCAATGCCCTCGAGCGGACACGCGTCGATCCCGAGAAGCGCCGCGCTGGTCAGCAGGCCTCCAATCGCCAGGTACACCTGCCGCGCGGACCATGCATCCAAACCCCCGGATTCCTCAAGTTTCTGCCGGAATCCGAGCATCATCGAGCGGTAGCCTTCCAGCTTTTCCGAGGGAACTCCGCGGAGCTCGGAGGTTTTGGCAATGAGCGCATCGATGTCCGTCGAATCCAGGCGGAGCCGGCCCGCGAACACCACGAAATGGGAGGCGTCCACCACCTGACTTTGGTTCCACGAAATGGGCTGGAGTTTTGACCGGATTTCCGGCGACTCCACCACGACAAATTTCCATGGCTGGAGGCCGAAACTGGATGGAGAAAGCACAAGGGATTCCTCCAACGCTTTCCACGTTGCGTCCGGGATGCGGCGGGCGGGATCAAACTTTTTGGTGGCGTAGCGCCAGCGGAGTTGTTGGACGAGGAAATCCGGGTTCATGGGGCTGTATCAAAGCGGCCGCGGCGCCTGAGTACAAGAGGCTTGGATGCCCAGATTGGACCTGGGGATTTACCCTTCCTTCACAAAGTCGGCCCGGCGGCTGATAATGCATTTACCCCGGTGGGTTTGGATTCCATCCAGAAAAGGAGAATCCCAATGAAAACCCTCTCATGTTTGGCCTCTCTCGCCGTTCTGTTTCCGGTGGGAGCCGGCGCCCAGGCGCCCCGGCCCCAGCAACCGCCTCCGCCCAATAACGCACCCCAGCCTCCCCCGCGGCCACCCGCTCCCCAGCCGCCCGGTGCCCCGGGACAGAAGCCCCCAGTGGCCGCTGCCGGTTCGCCGTTGCCTGGACTGGACCCAACGCTCATTTCGTTGTTTGCCGCAGGACGCGCGGAATTTGAGAAAGCGGAGACTGTGGATTCCGGGTTGGGACCGATTTTCAATGACAACTCCTGTGGGGCGTGTCACCGGGGCCCTGCGCTGGGCGGGGCGAGTCCGCGGTCCGTGACGCGGTTTGGCCGGATGGTGGATGGGAAGTTTGATCCCATGGTGGAGAAAGGTGGGCCGCTCCTTCAGGACCGGGCGATTCACCCGGGTGTGCGGGAGATTGTGCCGACGGAAGCCACGCTGCAGGTGCGCCGTCAAACCACGCCGGTTTTCGGACTGGGGCTGGTGGAGGCGATTCCGGATTCGATTTTGACGCAACTGGCGGCACGGCCGGCAAAAAATGGGGTGAAGGGGCGAGCGGCACTGGTCACCGATCCGGTCAGTGGGCAGACGCGGGTGGGCCGGTTTGGTTGGAAATCGCAGCACGCCTCGCTGAGCAGCTTTTCGGCCGATGCCTACTTGAATGAGATGGGAATCACGAACCGACTATTTCCGAATGAGAATGCGCCCAACGGCAATGGAGCGGTTCTACGGCAGGCTGACCGGATCCTGGATCCCGAAGATGCTGCGGCAGAGAAACCGGACTTTGAGCTGGCAGCGGATTTCATGCGGCTGCTGGCGCCATTGCCAACGCTGCCCCTGAGTGCCAGCGCCCAGATCGGGCGCGGATTGTTCGAAACCGTGGGATGCGCGGACTGCCATGTGCCGGTTCTTCGGACGGGAGCGCATCCGGTGGCGGCATTGGCGAACCAGCCGGTGGCGTTGTACTCGGACCTTCTCCTGCACGACATGGGCCCACTGGGGGACGGGATGCCGCAGGGGGCGGCTTTGGGAGCGGAAATGCGGACTGCGCCGCTCTGGGGGCTCCGGGCGAGTGCGCCGTATCTGCATGATGGCCGTGCGGCGACTGTCGAGGACGCGATCCGTGCGCATGAGGGTCAGGGCAAGGGGGCCAAGGACCGCTATGCAGCCCTGAGTCCCGCGCAGCGGAAGGCGCTTCTGGATTTTCTCGGAACGCTCTGAGTGTCCGCACCGGAGGCTTCTGGCGACCAGAGGGTGGTGTGCCTGGATTGGTAAACGGAAACTACCCGTGCTTGGGGGTCAAAGGAGTTCGATGAGAATTTCAAGGATCGTTCCCAGTGCTTGCCAGGGCTCGGAATCAAAACCAGAGAGGTTGACCTTTGCCTGCTTGGCCAAGGCGGCTACTTGAGTGTCGATCCGTTCTTTCAGTTTCGGGCAGTACTCGGGATGTTTTGCAAGGAGCTCGGGAATTTTCCCCTGATTGAGGATTTTGAGAGATGTGAGCAGGCCGGCATCGGCCTCGTACCCTGCACCACAGAGGTTGCGGTGCGTGCAGAATTCGAGGCCGCTCTTGAATGCCTCGAGAAAGCCATGGATCCGAGAAGCCGGTTCTGGATAGTCACACAGGTACCTGCCGAGGGTAGCCACCGCGACATAGGTCGGCACAAAAATGAAGTCCACCCGGGCATCGTGCGGCATCTGGGCATCTGTCTCGGCCACTGACCAGCTTCCGGCAACGGTTTCTCCAAAAGCTGGGCGTTGTCCACGGACGAGGGATTCGACATACGCATGCAAATCCGCAGCGGAGAGGGTGTCGCCACCTGGAACTCGGTTTGTTTCAAGGCCGGTGAGCACCTCCTGCATTTTGTTCACTGCGGTTTGGATCTGTGCCGGGTCCGGCACTGTGCAGACCGTGAATTTTTTGATCATGGTGGCTGCAGTATAAACCCGAGGGTGGGACAAAAGCAGGGGGTTCCCTTCAGAAACACGAAAGTTTTTGGTTCAAGGGATGTTGCAAACCGCGTGCGTCTTGGAGGGAAAGGGTTTTGAGGCGGCGCTGTCGTCGTGGCACCGGTGAGGCAGGATTGCGGGCCGTGTGGAAAACCCGTCAGGGGGTGTTTCCCGGAGCGGAGAGCGGTCCATCATGGGTTTGAGAAAAGAAATCGAAGTCGGCGTGCCCGCCTTCGGGCTGCGAGGAGTGGTTGAATGAAAAGAGACCCACCTTGGTGCCCTCGTACCATGCCGTGCGGTATGGATGATCCAGGTCGCCCAGAGGCTCAAAACGGATTCCGTCGAGACTGTAAAACAACGTCCCCGAATAATTCCGGTGGCTGAGTTTTAGCCAGACGGCTTTCTGGAGGAGTTCCGGGCCGTTGGTGAATCCGGTCTGGCCCGCAGTGGCGGTGCCCTTGGCAAAACGGAGTCGTTTGATGCCGCGCTCCATGACCACGCCGATCCATGTGTAATCGTCTATCATCGTGCAGAGGCCTGCCCGCTGGCCTTCGATCAGACGCGAGGTGTCGAGTTTCGTGACAATCTCGGATTCTGCACCGTGGAGGCGTTGGACCACGGTGTTGTAGGCAAACAGTAGATGGTCTTCCCCGTGCTTGACCTTGGTCCGGCCAAATTGGGTGACGCCGCCCTCGGTGTTCAGGTGCCGGCCTGTGAGGCGCAGGTAACCGGGCCGCTGCGTGAGTGACCAGTGGGAATCGTCTGGATCATGGTTCCACGCCCACTGGCCGCCCAGGACCGGCTGATCAAATGGGTCGGACGGGTCGGCCGCACACAGGGGTTGCAGCGGCAGTTCAGGTTTCGGAAAAGGGGCATCCAGCGCGACCGGTTCCCCGATGCCGTCCCCGTCCTGATCCACGCCGATCTGGAGCCAGCCATCCGATGTCCAGCGGGCTGGTTGCAGAAAGAGCCGGCGACCGAACCGGGCGGAGAGGTTGTAGTCGTGATGGAGAAAGGCCCAGTCGTTCCCATGGACCTCAACCAACGACCCCTGTGCCGCGTTGATGTCCGGATGGGCGGTTCCAGAGTGGAACACCTTGCGTCCCTCATAGGGGCCGAACAGGGATTTGGAGCGGTAAAGGTACTGCGCTTTCTCCCGCTGGGTTCCGGTCGACGCAACGCTGATGTAATAAAACCCGTTCCGGTTGAAAATCTGGGGTCCTTTGGGAGGGATGTCGCTGATGAGCGTTGTGCCTTGGTCTGTGATGGCGTCAAACGTCTCGTTCAGCCGGTAGATCTTGAGGGCGCCGGGGTTTCCCACGAGCAGCAGATATGCTTTTCCGTCCACGTCCCAGAATGGACACGGATCCTCATGGTCGCCGTGGATGGAGTCCGCAATCGGCACGGGTTCGCTCCAGGGCCCCAGAGGCGAGGTGGCCTTGCAGAGAAATCCCCGGTACCGCGTGCTCCAGTTGTACATGTAAAAGGTGCCGTTATGAAACCCCACCTCGCCGTCCTGAGCCCCGGCCGAGCAGGCTTTCCCGGGGTGCTCAAAATCCGGATGCACCCGGCCCAGCCGCGAGTAAATGCGTCCCGCATGCGACCAGTTCACAAGGTCTTTGGAGCTCAGCAGCGGCATCCCCATGAAGTGATGGGATGCGCAGGTCAGGTAAAAGGTTTCACCCGCCTTGAACACACAGGGGTTGTTGTAATCCGCCCACAAAACCGGGTTCCTGTACGTGCCATCCGCCTGATCGCCCCAAACGGGTTTCCTGCCCGGATCGGCGGCGGAAAGGGAGGCCAGCATCGGGCACAGAAGCGCCGCCAAGACGGGATTGGGTTTCACGGGGGGAATGTTTGGGTTGGGCCAAGGCGATATCCGACTGCCTTGGACGGGTGCTGAGGATGGGACACGATCAGATTAGCCCGGGTGGAAATCCGCGGACAGAGACATGAAGATGTTTCTGCGATCCTCCCTGGTGTTCGCCCAAGGTGGGATTTGGTCGGAGCTGGCCTTTTAAAAAGGGGCGTTGGGCTGCCCCGCACATTCTGGATTCTATTGTCCGCGCTCCAGAGCGGCACAGCATTTGCCGCGGAAGGTTTGGGTGGGCTGGCTGGCTGCATGGGCAGTGCCGGTGGCAGGATCCATGTAAACCATCACCGGTTGGGCAAGGAACCCATTCTCCGTGTGCACGGCGTGGCCGCGCCGGCCGAGCTCGGCAGCGGGATCTGATTCACTGGGGTTGAGCGTGATACCGCCGATTTTTCCGAGGCGTTTTTGAGGTTCAGGCGAAGGATTGAAGGAGTCCTCAAAGTGGGAGGTGAGAAACCGGGGTGCGGCCACGGCTTCCTTCGGCATTTTGCCGAACTCCACAAAATCGAGGAACAACTGGAGGGAAACCTGGTCCTGCATGTCGCCCCCGGCCACGCTGAGGGCGAGGATGGGCTTGCCCTCCTTGAGAACGAGGGTGGGGGTGAGGGTGATGCGTGGGCGTTTTCCCGGTTCAAGGCAGTTGGGGTGACCCTCCTGGGTGTTGAGGGAGCTCAGCCGGGTGTTGTGCGCGATCCCAAGCTCCTCGCAGACGCCGTACCCGGGGTTCGCGCTCGGGGTGGCCGCAACCACGTTTCCCCACTGGTCTGCGACCACGCACGTGGTGGTGCCAGGTTCGCCCGGCCAGGATTCGCCGGGGCCGGCATCCGCGATCAATCGCACGGGATCGCCGGGCCGGATTTTTTGGGAGGCATGGTTTGGATCAATCAAGGCAGAGCGGATTTGGGAATAAGAGTCGGAGAGCAATTCCTTGAGCGGCACTTTCACAAACGCGGGGTCGCCGTAGTATTTGTCGCGATCGGCAAAGGCGAGTTTCATGGCCTCCACCGTGGTGTGGACATGGTCTGCGGAGAAAAAGCCCATCCGGGCGAGGTTGAAGGGTTCGAGGAGTCGGAGCGTTTGGAGCAGGACCGGGCCTTGGGTCCATGTGTTGCACTTGTGGACAACGTAGCCGCTGTAGGGCGCGGACACGGACTCCTCAACCACGGTCGAGTGCGCTTCCAGATCGGCTTTGCGGAGCAGGCCACCGTTCTCGACATAGAACCGGTCGAGTTCTGTGGCGATTGCTCCCTTGTAAAAAAGATCCCGCGCCGCGCGGATCTTCTGTTCCCGGGTGCCGGCAGTGTTTTGCTCAGTATTGATCATGCGCCGGAGCGTGGCGGCGAGGCGGGAATGCCAGGGGACCTTTCCCTCATCCAGAAGTGCGAGGGTCGGTGTGAGCACCTGTTCCATGGAGAACGTGCCATGGAGTTCAAGCGCTGCGAGAAGGGTGCTGATCGCGCTTGGAACCGTGGCGGCCTTGAGGCCCCTCCGGGGAATGCCGTGTTTGTAGTACCACGCGATGGTTTCCGGATCCCGGGGCGCCCCGCCCATCCCGTTGAAGACCTTCACCTGGCCGGTCTGGGCATTGTAAAACATGAAGGGCACTTCGCCTCCGATGCAGAACATTCCGTAGTCCGAAACAGCGAGGTTGAACACGGTAGCCACGGCGCCGTCGACTGCGTTGCCGCCCTGACGCAGCATTTCAATTCCAGCGCGAGCGGAGGACTCGGGGCCGGCGGCGACGATCCCGCCGGTGCCAGAGGCGTGCCAGGTGAGCGGTTCACTGGCGGGGAGCAGACGCAAAAACAGGAGAATGAGGAGCGCAGGGAGGAACGATCTCATGAAATCCCGGCTACGATACAACGCTGGGGCGTGAGCATGCGATGCTGGATCCGGGGCGGGTCGGATTTTGGACTGCTGCCGCAGGCCGCAGGCCGGAACCGCGCATCGAGGAGCAGGGCAGGGTGCGCTGCGCTCACCGGTTCCAAACCGCAGCTGCTTTTGGAATGGAGGGAAACAGGGGATCCCTCTAGGGTTCGAGGCCATGGGACTCCTGACTCTTGTTCTGCTGTTGGTGGCCGGTTTTGCTTTGCTGGTCGTGTTTTGGGGCATTGGCCAGTACAACGGCTTGGTCCGGGCGCGGAACGCTTTCCGTAACGCGTTTTCGCAGATCGATGTCCAGCTCAAGCGGCGCTATGACCTGATCCCGAACCTGGTGGAGACCGCAAAGGCTTACTTGAAGCATGAGAGCGGGACGCTGGAGGCCGTCATCGCGGCGCGCAACCAGGCTGCAGGAGCCTGCGCGAACGCTGCGGCAAACCCGGGATCGCCAGAGGCGATGGCGGCTCTGGGCCGGGCAGAGAGCGGGTTGGGCGGGGTGCTTGGCCGGCTGTTTGCCGTCTCTGAGGCCTACCCGGAGTTGAAGGCAAACCAGAACATGGCGCAACTGACCGAGGAACTGACCAGCACAGAGAACCGGATTGCTTTTGCCCGTCAGGCCTACAACGACTCGGTGATGGCCTATAACAATGCCCGTGAGATGTTCCCTGCCAACCTGGTGGCCGGCCTTTTCCAGTTCGCCGCAGCGAGCCTCTTTGAAGTGACCCGCGGGGAAGAACGCGAAGGCGTCAAGGTCCAGTTCTGAACGGGGCGTCTGAACCGGTTTTCGCAAAGCAGGGTTCCATGGATTTTTTTGCCGCGCAGGAAGAGGCGCACAAGCGCAGCCGCCGGCTGCTCGCGGGGTTTGGCCTCTGCGTGCTGGGGGTGATTCTCACCGTGTTTGCGGTGGCGGTGCAGCTCAAACCGTTCTTCTTCAAAAGCCAGTCTGAAGATTTCCATGAATTGGTCTTTGGCCCATGGTGGGATCCTCAGCTGCTGGGCTGGGTTGCAGCCACGGTCGGTGGCACCATCCTTCTGGGCAGCGCCTACAAACAGTCCCAGCTTTCGGGCGGCGGCAGCGTCGTGGCCCGCGACCTCGGAGGGCGGCTGGTCTCGCCCGGCACCAGTGAACCCTCGGAAAGGCGCCTGATCAATGTGGTGGAGGAGATGTCCATTGCATCGGGCGTTCCGGTGCCACAGGTGTGGATCTTGGATGAGGAACAGGGTATCAACGCGTTTGCGGCCGGAACCGACCCGGCCAATGCGGTGATCGGAGTGACTCGCGGCTGCCTCGAGTTGCTGAACCGCAGCGAACTCCAGGGGGTTGTGGCGCACGAGTTCTCCCACATTCTCAACGGCGATATGCGCCTGAACCAGCGGCTCATCGGCTGGGTGTTCGGTCTGATCATGGTGGCCACGGCCGGGCGCACGATCCTGTACTCCCTCCGCCGTGTGCGGGTCCGATCCTCAGGCAATTCTCGCAACTCGGGCGGTTTCGTGGCCATCCTGTTGGCCTCAGGCCTCACGCTCTGGATTGTTGGCTCGCTGGGCACCCTGTTTGCCCGCCTGCTCCAAGCCGCATTTTCCCGGCAGCGCGAGTTTCTGGCGGATGCGGCGGCCGTGCAGTTCACGCGTGAACCGTCCGGTATCGCCGGTGCCCTGAAAAAAATTGGTGCACATGCTGAGCACGGTGTTTTGAGCAACGGCGAGGCGGGCGAAGCCCGGCACCTTTTTTTTGCGGCAAGTGACTTTCTGAGTCTGGGTTTTTCAACGCACCCGCCTCTGCCGGAACGTATCCGGCGCATCGAGCCGTTGTGGGACGGTGAGATGGTGCTTCCGGACAAACGGGATGCGCTCTCTGACGCGGTGCCTGTGCCGCGTTCTGTGCCGCCACCGCTTCCGCAGGTGAACAATTTGGGGTTCACAGAACGCATCCATCCGGCCGTTGGGGCCGGTGTCCGGGATCTGCTGCACAGCCAGCGGAAACGTATCGCATCGGAGTCGGATGCTCGGGCGGCTCTCTTTGGTCTGCTCATGGGGCCGGACCCGCTCCTCTTCCAAGACGCGCTTGAACGTCTTGAAACGGCGTTTGGGAAAGACATGGTCGAACAAACTCTCGATTGGAGTCGGCAGATCCGTGGCTGGCCTTCGGTCCAGAAAATCGCACTCATGGATCTGGCCCTGCCGTGGTTGCGACAAATCGGCGCCGAGGGCGCGTTTCGGTTGATTGAACTCACGCGCGTCTTCATCGATGCCGACGACCACGTGAGTTCTTTTGAGTTCATGCTGCAAAAAGTGATCGAGCGCCAGGTGGCCATCGGCTCAGGCCTCCGGCAGCCTGCACTGCCAAGGTACGCCTCTCTGCGGGAGGTCCGTTTCGAGGTCGCCACTTTGCTCCATGCTTTGGCCCAAGCTTCAGGGCAACCAGAGTCGTTCAGTGCGGCAGCGGAGGAGTATGGAAAGCTCGCCGGAGAACCACCTTCAGCCGTTCCCGGACAACCGGTGCCGCTTGAAAAACTGGCTGCTGCACTGGATGCACTCGAGGCCGCCACTCCAGCCGTCAAGAGTACGGTCCTGCAGCTGGCTGCGCGCATTGTTCTCCATGACGGACGCGTCAACGAGGATGAATTCGAACTGCTGCGGGCCGCAGCGGACGCGATGGGGGCCCCGATTCCGCCTCTGTCCCGTGTCAGCGATCAGGACCCGGCGCACGCCTGAATGCCTCTTCCTGCGATCCCACCGGGATGGTGGGAGGCAGGGTGCCGATTCGCGAATCGACGCTCACCGAGGAGCGGAAAGACAGGAGAAGTCCTGCCGGATGATGGCGCCGTCCGGCATTTTAGGAGTCTGCGGGGTGGGCGAAATTGTTGCACCGCTTCTGCCGGTACTCCGTGGGGCTCTGTCCTTGGAGCTTTTTAAAGACCCGGTTGAAGTGGTTGAGCGAACTGAACCCGACCCTGTAGGCGACCTCTGAAACGCGTGCGTGCGGATCCGCCAGCAACTCTGTGGCGCGCGCCACGCGGACCATTCCAAGGTACTCGGTGAACGTGAGGCCGGTGGCTTTCTTGAAGGCTTTGCAGAAGTGATGAACGCTGGCGTTCACCGCCCGGGCCACTTCCGCCAGTTCCACCGGCTCGTCCTGATGGTTCTGGATGTAGTGCTTGGCTCTTTCCACCAGAGGCGGATCTTTCGGCGGCATCAACTCCGCAGGAATCTGGCGCGCGACTGCGGCAAGGTGCGCCGCAAAAACCTCCAGAAGCCGGAGCATGGACTCGTAGGCCTCCCTTCCAATCACCCGGGTATGAAGATAAGCCTCTTCAAGCTTTCGGAGGTCCGTCTCTAGCCCCCAGCGAACCAGATGCCGTGCCACTGCTTTGAACTGGCTCCGGGTCGGGTTTTCCATCGCGACCTGTCCCATTTTGAGGTGCCCCAGGATTTCCTCGCCCAGTTTCACCGGGACCGCCGATTCGTACAGCCCGGCCATGCAGACCGTGGTCGCTGTCCGGGTTTGACCGGGACCCGCGATGGCCGCCTGCGCCTCCACGCACATCGCGCACTCCGGGAGTTTTGCAGCCACGAGGGTGCAGAACTCGTTTCCCTTGGGGTGGCCGGCGTTGCCTTTCTGCCACGCATCGGCGGTCTGAAAGCTCAGGGGCACATTGGCCACCTCGGCGAACGCCTGTTGGTAGTCCCTGAGGATCTGTGATTCAGACAATATCCGGGCTACATCCCGGCCAAGTTTGGTCGGCATACGGCGGGTTTTTAGCCGACCGGGCTGGATCTGGCAACGGGAACCCGGACAACCCATGGTGAGCCTTGCACAACCGGCGGGGAGAAACCTGTGGGCCTTTTGTGCGATGCTGCCGGCGTATGGCAGATCCAGTGGCAGCTCCGGAAACCGAACCACAGTCCTGCGGGAAATGTGCCCAGTGCTGTTGCCAGAAGCGGTCGGCGGAATTCGCCGCGCTTCATGCCGACGGTGCCACCCGCGCCGGACACGGATCCCATACCCCCCGTCCCTCCGATGGATCCCCGGGATCCGATCCGGAAACCACCCCCAACCCCCAGCAGAACGCCCCCCAGCACCCCCCTCATCCCATGACGGTGCTGTGAACGTTCTTTTTCTGACCGCTTTTGTCGGGCTGGTGCTGGTTGCCCTGTTCGTCCTGCTCTATTTCCAGCAGGCGTCCACCTCCTCTGCGGATGCCCTGCTTCCTCTGCGCGAGGAAGCCCTGCCCTCTGTTTCGGTGTCTGGGCCGCCTGACTCCCAAACCTCCGGGGAGTCCCTGTCAGGACCCCGAGGGATCCGGCCTGAACAGGCCTGCCCGCCGACTCTTTGAATGACCGCATGAATTCCGCGTCCACATCCAAAATCCGTATCGAGTTCAACGACCGTGTGGTCCGTCAGTTTGTGACCGCCAGCATATTCTGGGGGATTGTCGGGATGCTGGTGGGGGTGCTGGTGGCCACGCAGTTGGCCACCTGGCAGGCCAACTTCAACCTTCCATGGCTAACATTTGGCCGGTTGCGTCCGCTCCACACCAACGCGGTGATTTTTGCGTTTGTGGGTAACATGATGTTTGCCGGGATCTATTATTCCACGCAGCGCCTGGTAAAAGCCCGGCTTGCGTCGGACGTTTTGTCGGCCCTGCATTTCTGGGGGTGGCAGTTCATCATTCTGGCAGCCGCAATCACGCTCCCCCTCGGCTTGTCCCGGGGCAAGGAGTACGCCGAGCTGATCTGGCCGCTGAACATTGCTGTGGCTGTCGTCTGGGTGGTGTTTGGGCTGAACTTTTTTTGGACCCTTGCCCGGCGCCGGGAACCGAGCCTGTACGTGGCGATCTGGTTTTACATCGCGACGATCCTGACCGTGGCGATTTTGTATATCGTCAACCATCTCTCGATCCCGACCAGTTGGACCCATTCCTACCCGGTGTTTGGGGGTGTCCAGGATGCTCTGGTGCAATGGTGGTACGGGCACAACGCGGTCGCCTTTTTCCTGACCACGCCCATCCTGGGCATCATGTACTACTTTCTGCCGAAGGCCGCCGGCAGACCCGTGTACAGTTACCGATTGTCCATCATCCATTTCTGGTCCCTGGTGTTTCTCTACATCTGGGCTGGGCCCCATCACCTCCTGAACACGAGCCTGCCCAACTGGTTGCAGTCGCTCGGGATTCTCTTTTCGCTGATGCTCTGGGCGCCGTCCTGGGGCGGGATGCTGAACGGGCTCCTGACCCTGCGCGGAGCGTGGCAAAAGCTCCGGCAGGATCCGGTCCTGAAATTCTTTGCGGCAGGCGTCACATTTTACGGGATGGCGACATTTGAAGGGCCGCTGATGTCGATCAAATCGGTCAATGCGCTTGCGCATTATTCCGACTGGATTGTGGCCCATGTCCATTCCGGGGCGCTGGGTTGGAACGGGTTCATGGCAGCGGGCATGTTTTACTGGCTGGCGCCGCGGCTCTGGAACCGGCCGCTGCATTCGACGGCGCTGGCCAACATGCACTTCTGGCTCGGGTTGGTGGGAATCCTCCTGTACGTCGCCGCGATGTACGTCTCTGGAATCACCCAGGGGCTGATGCTCTCCGCCACACGCGATTCGGGCACCGTGCTTGCGAATCCCAACTTCTTGGATGCCGTCACTTCCACCCGCTACCTGATGCATCTCCGGGCCCTCGGCGGCACCCTGTATCTGGCGGGTTTCTTTCTGCTCGCATGGAACCTGTTCCGGACTGCGCGGGGCGCGGAGCCGGTGAACGGGTCTGTGGAATGCTTGGAACCCGCGGCCGCTTCCTCCGGGGCGGGGGTGTTCAGTGCGCCTGTGGTTTACACCGTTTTGTTGATTGTGGCGGTGCTGGTCTGGGGTGCCGGGCGTGGCGTGGTCGCGGGCATGGGGTTTTGCGCGCTCCTGGCAATTCTGCTGACGGCCCTCACGCACCAGCAGGCGAGTGGCGCGCGGTGGCAGGACTGGTATGAGCGGTTGCTCGAAAATTCGCTGCCCTTTTCGATTCTGACTGCAGTTGCTGTGTTGATCGGGGGTGTGGTGCAGATCCTGCCCACGGTGCTGATCAACCGGGCGGAAAGCCTGGAGGGTGTCCGCCAGATTCCCTATACCCCCCTAGAGCTTGCCGGACGCGATATCTATGTCCGGGAAGGCTGTTACAACTGCCATTCCCAGCAGATCCGGACACTGGTCGGGGATGTCCTGCGGTACGGGGAATTCTCGAAGATCGGCGAGAGCATTTATGATCATCCCTACCAGTGGGGTTCCAAGCGGACTGGACCGGATCTTGCACGCGAGGGGGGTAGGTATCCGTCCCTCTGGCATTACCAGCATATGCATGATCCCCGACAGATCAGCCCCGGGTCCACCATGCCCAATTACCCGTGGCTCTTCACCCAGCGCACCGATTTTGCGGCGCTCCCCAAAAAGATCAGCGTCCAGCGCCGGCTCGGTGTGCCGTATCCTGAGAAACCGGATGCGGAGATTCTTGCGGATGCAAAGGCCCAGGCGGGAGCGCTGGTGGCGGAACTCCAGCCGGGCGGTGTCCAGATTGCGGGCGACCGGGAAATTCTGGCGCTGATTGCGTATCTCCAAAAACTTGGGCGTTCAGAGCCGGTTGCAAAAACTGCGGAGGCCCACTGATTTATGTTCCGACGGATTCTTGTGGAGGAATGGCAGCGGGTTTTGACGCTGATCAGTTTCACCCTCTTTTTCTCTGTTTTTCTCCTGAACGTGATCCGGGTTTTGCGGATGCCAAAAAAAGAGGTGCAGCGGCTGGGGTCGTTGCCTCTTTCGGAACCACCCGTCACCAAGCCTCACCATGTCCCACACGCCTCTTCCCTCTGACGGGCCGCTGCGGCCCCATACCTACGACGGCATCGAAGAGTTCGATCACCGGCTCCCAAACTGGTGGCTGTTCACTCTGTACGGCGCCATCGTGTTTTCCGTTCTGTACTGGATCCTCGGGTTTCAAATGGAACTGGCGTCCACCCCGGAAGAGGCACTTCTGGAAACGATGCGCGAAAACCAACTGGCTGCAGCCAGGAACAGTGGCGAGGTGTCGGATCCGATCCTGTGGAAGCTGAGTCGGGAAACGCAGACGATTGAAGCGGGCCGGGCGACATTTGCGGCACTGTGCGCGTCCTGCCACCAGCCAGATCTCGGTGGCGGGATCGGTCCGAACTTGAAGGACACCGTGTGGATTCACGGCGGACAACCGATCCAGATCCATGCCCTGATTACGCGGGGCGTTCTTGAAAAGGGGATGCCGACTTGGGGTCCTGTGCTGGGCCAGAACAAAATCACAGAGGTCACGGCGTTCATCCTGAGTCATCACCCGGCGCCCTGAGTCACCCTGCCCAGACGATGTCCGATCACGCTCCCAATCTCGATACGGTCACCACCATCCGGGCGGATGGAAGCCGGAGGTTTTTGCATCCTGCGGCGTCGAGGGGGCCGTACACCCGGATGCGGGCATGGGTGGGAACGGTGCTGCTCTCCATCTACTTCGCGCTGCCCTGGATCCAGATCAACGGCGCGCCTGCTGTTTTCCTCGACATCGCAGCCCGTCAGTTCCACCTGTTTGGTCTGACGTTTGTCGCGCAGGATCTCTGGCTGCTGTTTTTTTTGATCACGGGAGTGGGATTCCTCCTGTTTTACACCACAGCGCTTCTGGGGCGGATCTGGTGTGGCTGGGCCTGTCCGCAGACGGTGATTCTGGATCTTGCCCGGCGGATTGAACGCTGGATCGAAGGGGATCATCTTGTCCGTCGACGCATGGACAAGCAGCCGGCCACGTTTGGGCGATCAGTGCGCCGCGGAGCCAAGAACCTCTTCCTAGCCGGATTCGCCTTTCTGCTGGCGCATGCGTGGCTCTCCTATTTTGTTTCGATTCCAAGGCTCTACCAAATGATGCACGCCTCCCCGGGCGAGCACTGGGCGGCATTCTGTTTTGTGTTCCTGCTGACCGGTGCGCTCTGGTTCAACCTCGCATGGTTTCGCGAACAATTCTGCATCGTTCTTTGCCCGTACGGCCGGTTGCAATCGGCCCTGATGGATTCCAACTCGCTGGTGATCGGATACGACGCCTCCAGGGGCGAGCCCCGTTCCAAGCGATCTCCGGCGTTTGCGGACCCTTCGATGCGTCAGCGGGGCGACTGCATCGACTGCCGCCGGTGCGTGGAAGTGTGTCCCACCGGGATCGACATCCGGCAAGGACTGCAGCTGGAGTGCATTGGATGTGCCGCCTGCGTGGATGCGTGTGCGGAAGTGATGCAGAAACTGCACCGGCCGGCCGGGTTGATCCGGTACGACTCGCTCAACGGGTTTGCAGGAAAAGCCACCCGCTGGATCCGGCCCCGGATCGTCCTGTACTCGATTTTGCTCCTGGTGGGCGCCAGCGCGCTGTGTGCGGCGCTCTCCACACTCCGACCTGTCACCGTAGTGCTTGGCCGGGTCCGAGGTGCACCGTACGTGCTTGAGAACGATCTGGTGCGCAACCAGTTCCTAGTCCGGATTCTGAACAAGCGCAGCGAATCCATCCAACTTCGGCTGGAGCTGCCCGGGATGCCCGCAGCCTTGCAAATGGCCGGATTCCACGAACCAGTCACGCTTCCGCCTTTGGGCGAGGCGTTGCGGCCGCTGGTGGTCTCCCTGCCCCAAGCCGAGTTCACCCGGGAATTCCCTCTCACCCTCCGGTTGGTGGCGATGGACGGACGGACCATCTTGGAACGCACCCTGCCTTTTGCCGGTCCCGTTTCCTATACCGACCCATGAAAAAGCGGTTCTGGATTTTGTTCGGTGGCGCGCTCCTTCTTGGCGGGATTGGGGTGTGGATCCGATCGGTTTTGAGCCGCGAATCGAGCGCAGATTCGAGGGGGATTTTCTCAGGGGGAGTGCATGGATCCTGAAACCCTTACGCCGCTGGCAGCGTTTGCTGCCGGGCTCGGAAGCAGCGTGCATTGTGCCGGGATGTGTGCCCCGTTGGTGTGCGCGGTCAAAGCCGCCCCGGCCCAGTACCACGCGTCCCGGTTTGTTTCCTACTCGGCGTGCGGGGCGCTGGCCGGGGGGTGTGCGGCGTTGATCCCGGGCCTCCCCCGCCATCCATTCCCGCAGGCAGCCCAGTGGGCACTGGCTGCAGTCCTTCTGCTTCTTGCCGCCGGTCTCGACCGGCGTATTCCGCAGCCGCTCTGGGTGTCCCGGATTCTTTTCCGGTTCAGGCTCCGGACCACTCTGGGTTGGGTGACGCCGCTGCTGCCATGTGGGCCGCTCTGGCTGATTCTCGGAGCGGCTTTCGTCAGTGCCCGGTGGAGTGCCGGGGCACTCCTGGGCGGTGCATTTGCCGCAGGGACAATCCCGCTTTTTCTGCTGCTGCAGCACGGCTGGATGCAATCGCTCCGGATGGCGTCTCCGCGTTTTCTTCCACGGTTCCAGCAAGCCGTGCTTGTGCTTTCCGCCAGCGTCCTTGTCTGGCGTTCCCTGACGCCCCATGCCTGTTGCCACTGATCTTCAGCCGGTTTGTCTCCACTGCGGTTCCGCGTTCCGCACGTCGTTTCCGGAAACGAAGTTCTGCTGTTCCGGCTGCGAGTTTGTGCATGGGTTGATCCAGCAGAACCGGCTCACGCAGTTCTACGAGTTTCAGGAGGGAGCGATTCCTCCCGCCCGGTCCGTGGTGTTCCAAAAACGGGACTACCGTTGGTTGGAGGCGCTTGCTCCGGAAGGCATCCGGGGGCTCCGGCTGGATCTTCAGGGGCTTTCCTGCCTTGGCTGCGTCTGGCTGGTTGAAAAACTATTCCACCGCTGGACGGGTGCGCATGGCCTCCACATCGACTCCTCTCTCGGCCAAGTCGTGCTCCGGTTCGATCCCGGCACCTGCGATCTTCCGGGGTTTGCCGCCGAGCTTCAGTCGTACGGATATCTGCTCGGGCCGCCCACCGGCACAAAGGCGCGCGATCGTGCCCTTCCGCTCCGGATCGGTCTCTGCGGTGCGCTGGCGATGAACGCGATGCTGTTTACCCTCCCCGGATACCTCGGGCTCGAGTCCGGGTCCGCTCTTTCGGCGTTGTTCCAGAAGGTGGCGCTCGGATGCAGTACCCTGAGTTTCCTCACGGCAGGGTCGTACTTCGGGCTGCGGGCTGTCCGGTCTTTGAAAGTGGGAGTCCTGCACATCGACCTGCCGATTGCGCTGGGGCTGGCTGCCGCGTACGCCGGTTCCCTTTTTGCCTGGAGCCGCGGGGCCACCGATTTTGTCTACTTCGACTTCGTCTCGGTTTTTTCGTTTCTGATGCTGTCGGGCCGCTGGCTTCAGCAGGCTGCCGTGGATAGGAACCGCAACCATCTGCTGGGACTGAAGGTGCAGGTGGCCGAACCCCGGTCCGGAGAGCGGTTCCGGGTGGAGCCCGGGGCGCTGGTGCCAGTGCGATCCCAGCTGTGTTCGGCGGGAGCCACGCTGGGGATGGAGTGGATCAACGGCGAATCGGAGTCGCACACGGCTCGGCTTGGGCAGGTGGTGCCTGCGGGGGCAATCAACCTGAGTCCCGTGGCGTTGGAATGTGAGGCGCTCGAGGCATGGCAGGATTCGCTTCTCCGAAGGTTGCTGCATCCCGAGGCGCGGCCCGGATCGGAGTTGCAGACGGGGATGGAACGGTTCATCCGGCGGTATTTGGTGACGGTCCTTGTCTTGGCCAGTGCGGCGTTCTGCGGTTGGCTTTGCGTCGGGGGGAGTCTGCTCCGGGCGCTCCAAGTGTTGACCTCGATCCTGGTGGTGTCGTGTCCCTGCGCCGCCGGAGTCGCTTTGCCGCTCGTGGAGGACCTCGCTGCCGCAAGGCTCCGCCGACGGGGCGTTTTTGTCCGGGAACCCGGCCTGTGGAACCGGTTGGACCGGGTCAAGACCGTCGTGTTCGACAAGACCGGTACGTTAACCCTCGAAACCATGGCGTTGCTCAACCCGGACGAACTCCACGGGCTGGCTCCGGGCGCCCAGGCGATCCTGCTGGGCATGGTCCGGGACAACCTGCATCCGGTCAGTTGCGCCCTGCGGGAACTGCTCCTTGCCGCCGGGATTCCGGAGGGGACGCGGCGGAGTCCCGTGGAGGAGATTGGCTGCGGCCTGGAGCTTCAGGTCGGCCAGACCCGGTGGCGTCTGGGGAAACCCGGCTGGGCCGGGCCCGACCTCGGTGCCGGCGATACGCAGTTCTCCGCAGATAACACCGTGCTGGCGGCGTTCCGGTTTGGCGAACAGCCCCGTGCCGACGCCCGGGAGGAGCTCCAGAACTTGCGCGCCCAAGGGTTCCGGTTGCAGATCCTGAGCGGTGACAGGGCGGAAAAGGTGGCCACCATGGGCCAGCGGCTCGGTATGGAGGCCGGGGCCTGTCTGGGCGGGTTGTCGCCGGATGAAAAAGCCGGCTGGATTGGGGATCATGTCCCTCGGCAGGCGTTGATGATTGGGGACGGCGCGAACGACAGCTTGGCGTTCGATCAGAGCCTTTGCACAGGGACTCCGGCGATTGACCGCGGCCTGCTCGAACACAAGGCCGACTTCTATTTTCTCGGGCGCGGCCTGCTCGGGATCGGGGAATTGTTCCGGGTGGCGGCGCAGCGGCGCCGGGCGATCCGGGTGGTACTGGGATTCGCGATCGTCTACAACGCGGTGGCTGGCGGGATCTGTCTTGCGGGAAAAATGAGTCCGTTGCTGGCGGCCATTCTGATGCCGCTCAGTTCGGTGGTGACCTTGGGGCTGGCCTTGCTCTTTCTCCGGCGCACGGACCGAGTCCGTTGAACGCGCCGGGGCCTACTTTTTCGGGAGGTTTTCGCGGATGGCTTTTGCGACGTGGCTGGCGAGGACTGCGGATCCTGCCGGTTCGAAGTGGACATTGCGTTTGCCTTGGAGCCGGGCTTGGTCGGGTTTGACGGCAGCCCAGAGGTCGTTCCAGACGACGCCTTCCTCGGCCATGACTTTCTTGGCGACTTCGTTGTAGGGAAGCTCGGAGTCCTTGATGTACTTGGCCGCATCCGATTCCGGGACGGGCGTGGTGCTGCCAAAGACCAGTTTGGCCCCGGTTTTCCGGAGCCGGACGATGATAGTGCGCAGGTTCTTCTCGTAATCTGCGACAGAGACGTTGGGGCGCCCGCCGTTGAGGGGGGAGGCGTACTCGCCCTTGTCGTTCTTGTCGCGGTCATCGGCGAACCGGTAGGAGACATCGTGGAGGCCGTGGTTGAAATGGATCAGGTCCCAGTGGGCATTTTCACCGGCCAGCCAGCGTTCGAGTCCGTAGGAGCCGAGGGCGGTCTTGGTCGAACCGCAGTTGTACGGGGGGCGGTGCACGTTGGCCACGCCCGCCAGTTCCTTGCGGACACCCAGCGTGTAGGCAATCGAAACCGAGTCGCCGATCACCAGTACCCGGGGCATTTTGGGATCGTCCACCACGGGGGCAAACTCGGGCGGGACCGGCTTCGGTGCGGCAGGTTCGGCCGCAAAGATTGCGGTGGTCAAAAGGCTTAGCAGGATGGGGAGGAGAAATTTCATGGTGCGTGGTGAGGGGGGCAGAGACGGGCGTTTTTCAAGGGGTGTTTCCAGACGGATGGACCAGTTGCCGGAAAAAATGGCGGGCCATGGCACGGACAGGGTTCGCGGTCTTGGAGCCGAGCGGAAATGGGACGGCTTGTTTCCGTGCTTGCTGGCAGGGGGGAAGTCGACTAGTTTCCCCAGCCTTTTGCACAATTTCAGATCTGACATGCCTATGAGTTCCTCTTCATCCACAGCCGCCCAGGCTGCAGCACCCGAACGCGGAGAAACCATGAGCGGAGCCGAGATTCTCGTGGCCTGTTTGGAACGGGAGGGCGTGGACACCATTTTTGCGTACCCCGGCGGGGCTTCGATGCACATGCACCAGGCGCTGACGCGGTCCACCAAGATCCGGACTTTTCTGCCGCGCCATGAGCAGGGCGGGGTGTTTGCCGCGGAAGGGTACGCCCGTGCGACGGGCAAGGCGGGGGTGGTGATGGCCACTTCCGGGCCGGGGGCGACGAACCTTGTGACCGGGATTGCCGACGCCTATCTGGACTCGACGCCCCTCGTGGCGATCACCGGGCAGGTGCCCCAGGCGATGATTGGCAAGGGCGCCTTTCAGGAGACGGACGTGTTCAGCGTGACCGCGCAGGTGGTGAAGCACAACTACCTGGTCATGGATGTGAACGACATCCCGCGCATCGTGAAGGAAGCGTTCCACATTGCCCAGACCGGCCGCCCCGGTCCGGTGCTGATCGATATTCCCAAGAACATTCAGCTGGCAACCACCCAGCCGGTGTTCCCCACCAGCGTGCATCTCCGCGGATACGACCCGGTCAAGCACACGGACGACGCTCCTCTGCGCGAGATGGTGAATCTCATCCGGAACGCCCGGCGGCCCATGATTTACTGCGGAGGCGGGATCATTTCCGGTGAGGCTTCTGCCGAACTGCTGGAGTTTGCAGAGCGCACCGGGATACCGGTGTCAACGACCCTGATGGGGATCGGTTGTTTTCCTGAGACGCACCCGCTCTCGCTGAAGTGGCTGGGAATGCACGGCACGGTGTACGCCAACAACGCGGTGAACGAAGCGGACCTGCTGCTGGCCATCGGGGTGCGGTTTGACGACCGTGTGACCGGCAAGATCAGCGAGTTTGCGAAGCACGGGACGATCGTCCACATCGACATCGACAACTCCGAGATCAACAAGAACAAGGTCGTCAAACTGCCGATCCTGAGCGATGTGAAGTATGCGCTGGGCCGTTTGAACGAACTCCTTGAGGAGGCAGGCATCCGGCGGAGCACGGGCGAGTACAAGGCGTTCCCGGCATGGTACGACCAGATCAATGAGTGGAAGGAGCGGTTCCCCTTCACGTTCAACGACACCGACGACGTGATTCAGCCGCAGTACGCGATTCGGCTTCTGTATGAGCTGACCAAGGGCGACGCGATCATCACCACGGGCGTGGGCCAGCACCAGATGTGGGCCGGCCAGTTTTTTGACTTCGACAAGCCGCGCACGTTCCTGACCTCTGCCGGGCTGGGCTCGATGGGGTACGGGTACCCTGCAGCCATCGGCGCCAAGGTGGCGTTTCCGGACCGCGAGGTGATCGACATCGACGGGGATGGTTCCTTCCTGATGAACATTCAGGAACTGGCTCTCGCACACGTGGAGGGAATCGCGGCCAAGTGCATGATCCTGAACAACCAGTGGCTTGGGATGGTGATGCAGTGGGAGGACCGGTTCTACAAGAGCAACCGGGGTCACACTTTCCTCGGGAACCCGAAGAATATCTATAACGGGAGTTTGGAGGACCCAACCGGCATTTACCCGGACTACCTCAAGATCTGCGAGGGGTTTGGCGTGAAATGCGAGCGGGTGATGCACAAGCGCGACCTGCAGGGCGCAATTGAACGGATGCTGGCTTCCAAGGAGGCCTATGTGCTCGATGTGATGGTGCCCTACACCGAACACGTCCTGCCCATGATCCCGTCCGGTGCCACCTACAAGGACGTGATTTACGAGGGCCGCCAGACTCTCAAGGCCGGGGCCGGTCTCTAGTCCGACCGGGTAGTCCGCCTGGGCCGCACGCAAACGGTGTGCCGAACAGAGAGTTTCCTCTCTGTTTCGCGTCCACTTGCGCTGGGCCAGTTGCGTCTTTGAAAGGCGCGGAGCAGGTAAAGACGGGATCCACTGGTTTCGATGCAACCCGCGCTCTTTTGCGGGGTTCAACAGGAGACAGACTATGAAACGCCTGTTCTCCCTCCTTGCCCTGATGGCCCTTGGTTTCCTTCCAGCAGACGTCTGGGCTGCTGAACGCCCGAACCTGATTCTGATTCTGGCGGACGACCTCGCTCAGGGCGACCTCGGGTGCTACGGCCAGAAGATCATTCGGACACCCAACCTCGATCGGTTGGCCTCGGAAGGGTTGCGCTGTACTCAGGCGTACTGCGGCACCGCCGTGTGTGCACCGTCCCGCACCGCGTTGATGACCGGACTCCATACCGGACACGCTCCCGTGCGTGGCAACCGCGAGATCAAGCCAGAGGGCCAAATGCCGCTTCCGGCAAATACGGTGACGGTGGCCGAGGTTCTGAAAAAGGCGGGGTACGCAACGGCCTGCATCGGCAAGTGGGGGATGGGGATGTTCGATTCCACAGGAAGCCCGTTGCGGAAGGGATTCGACCATTTTTATGGGTACAACTGTCAGCGGCACGCGCACCGGTATTTTCCGGAGTATCTGTACGATGACGACCGGCGGGTGGAGTTTCCCGAGAATGCGGCGGGCGGCCGGAAAACGTACGCGCAGAACCGGATTGCGGACGAGACCTTGCGTTGGGTGCGTCAGCAGGCGGGACACCCATTCTTTCTGTACTACGCGGTGACGCTTCCGCATGGCGCCTATGAGATTGACGATCTGGGCGAGTATGCCAGCCAGCCGTGGACCGAGCAGGAGAAGACCTACGCGGCCATGGTGACCCGACTGGACCGGGATGTGGGCCGTTTGACGGATCTGCTTCGTGAACTGAAGCTGGACCGGAACACCTTGGTTCTGTTTACGGCTGACAACGGTTCGGCTTTCGCGCCGGAATCGCCGTTGGCCCGCCGGTTCGACCAAGCGGCGGCGGGACTCCGCGGATTCAAGCGGGGGTTGTACGAGGGGGCGTTGCGGAACGCGGGGATCGCGTGGTGGCCGGGCACGATTGCGCCGGGCCGGGTTTCCCACGAACCGTGGGCGTCATGGGATTATCTGCCGACTGCGGCGGAGCTGGCTGGGGTTCCGGTGGAAGGCCGGACGGATGGCCTTTCGCTTGCGGGTTTTCTCAAGGGCGGCCCGGCACCGAAGCGAGAGTGCTTTTACTGGGAGTTGCACGAGGGCCGGTTCACACAGGCGGTCCGGTTTGGAGACTGGAAAGCCGTGCGTCCGGCTTTTGGGAAGCCGCTGGAACTCTATGATCTGGCCAAGGATCCCGGGGAACAGACGGATGTGGCAGGGCGTGAGCAGGCGGTGGTGGCGCGAGCTGAGGCGTTCATGGCGAGGGAACACGTGGACGATCCGCTCTGGCCGGCTGCAGGCGCCGGGCCGGCAAGGAGCGGGAAGGCAAAATAAGGCGGGCTTTGAAGCTGGTCTCGCACGGGAAATAAAAGTGCGGACTCGGAAGGACAGTGGCTGACTCGGCACTCGTCAATTTTGTTTCAGATGCTTCACTTGAGCGAGGATGAGCGGTGTCCCAACCCGAAGAAGCAAGTCTCCCAAGGGCGCGGTGTCGGCGGATGAATCTGTTCAGGATCTTGTTCCGCACATTCCATCCGGCGATGTCCGGCGTCCGCTGGTGATGCCGCCTCCGGAGTTCGGTGTCCGGGTGTTTGAGAGCCGGCACGGGCCCGGGTTTCGAGGGGAGTTGCAGGACGCATTTTCGAAATACTTTCTGGTGCTGGCCGGGGAAGCGGTGTGGGAAACAGACCGGAGCCGGGTGCGTCTGACGGCGGACAGTTTTGTGCATGTGCCCGCAGGGCTGCGGCACCGGCAAATGGACGTGGCGGGCAACGCGGTGACGCTGTATGCGGTGCATTACGAGCCGGGCCTGCTGCTGGCCCCGGTGCGTGTGCGGCTGGAGGAAGCGGGGTTGCAGCACTGGTCGGGGGCGCGGGCTCAGTCTGGAGTGACCCAGTTCCTGCGGGCGTGTTTTCAGGAGATGCTGTACGAGCAGCATCTCCAGAGGGAGGGCTGGGAGACGGTGTTGCAGGGCAAACTTCTGGCGCTTGCCGCGCGCTCGGTCCGGATGCTGGCGCGACGCGAGGAAAACGCCCCGGTTTCCGAGACGGGCTGGGGAGTTGCGGAACGCGTGGCGAATTATGTGAAAGGGTTGGAGACACGTTTTTTCCGGCAGGAAACGTTGGACGAGGCGGCGCGTTCCGTGGGGTTGAGCCGGCGGCAGTTCACGGCGGTGTTCCGGGAGGTGGCGGGTGAGAGTTGGCTGGAGCGGCGGCTCCGGCTGCGGTTGGCGCATGCGCGCCGGTTGTTGGAGCAGGGGGAAAATTCGGTGGTGGCGGTGGCGTTTGAGGCGGGATTCGAGGACGTGTCGAACTTTCACCGGGTTTTTAAGCGGGCCTACGGGTGCACGCCCAAGGCGTGCCGGGACGGGGCGCGTCCGGGCGGAAACCGGTGAGGCTGCCTGAAAAACCGTCTTCATTTGCCCGTTCTGCAATGACCTTGGGCAGTGGAATGTGGTGGAATGGGCTCCATGAATCCCTCCCCAGAACCCGTGCGTTTAGGCCGTTCCCAGTGGCTGGTGCTTGCTGCTGCCGGACTCGGCTGGTTGTTTGACGGCTACGAGATTGGACTGTTCCCGCTTCTCGCGCGACCCGCGTTGCAGGATATTCTGGGCACCGCGGGTGACACTCAGGTGGGTTACTGGATGGGGATCATCACCGCGTTTTTCCTCGTTGGCGCCGCATTTGGCGGGGTGGTGTTCGGGGTGTTGGGAGACCGGATCGGACGGGTGCGCGCGATGGCACTGAGCATCCTCGCCTATTCGCTGGTGACGGGGTTTGGTTATTTTGCTCAAACCCCGATGCACTTGGCTGTGGTCCGCGGGATCTCGGCTTTGGGCATGGGAGGTCAGTGGGCGCTGGGGGTGGCGCTGGTGATGGAATCCTGGCCTGAACGGTGGCGCCCGGTGTTGGCGGGACTCATGGGCGCTGCGGCGAACGTGGGGTTCCTGCTGGTGGGTTGCACGGGCCGGCTTCACCCGGTGACTCCGGATTCCTGGCGCTGGATGATGATTGTCGCCGCACTGCCCGCGCTGATCGCGGTGGGTGTCGTGAGTTTTGTGCCGGAATCCGAGCGCTGGAAAGCCTCCAAGAACCAGCCCGCGAGCCCAGGGAACGTGTTTGGGGAAATTTTTGGGCCCAGTCTCCTGCGGAAAACGGTGTTGGGAATTGCGTTTGCTTCCATCTCGCTGATTGGGACTTGGGGTGCGGTGCAGTGGCTCCCGCTCTGGGCGGACCAGTTGGTGGCCGGCGGGAATCCCGCCGCCAAGGCCGACACCCAAATGACCCAAGCGTTCGGGGCGATTGTGGGTTCGCTGGTGGCGCCGCTGATTGGGGCGCGGCTGGGACGGCGCCCGGCGTTTTTCCTGTTGTGTGTGACTTCTTTGCTGGTGTGCGGTGCGATGTTCCGGCTGGTGACAGCCTATGGCGGGGTGTTTCTGCTGGCGGCATTTGTCAGCAGCGCGTGCACGGCCTCTTTTTACGGATGGTTTCCGCTCTATTTTCCGGAACTGTTTCCGACACGGCTCCGGGCCACTGCGCAGGGGTTGTGTTATAACGCAGGGCGGATTTTTGCTGCGGTGGGCGCGCTGACCCAGGGCAAGCTGGTGGGGTATTTCGGCGGGAGTTATTCCCGGGCGGGCGCCGTGGTGACACTGGTGTATCTCCTCGGAATGGCGCTGATCTGGCTGGCTCCTGAAACCAAAGGCAAACCTTTGCCCGAATAACCATGATCCCCAAAAGTCATCAGGCCGCAGTCGATCATGTCCGCGTTCATTTGCTTCCCGTGCGGACACGGGTTCCGCTCAAGTTCGGGACGGAAACCCTCACCGAAGTGGAATGCCTCCGGGTCCGGGTCGGAATCCGGGGCGGGGACGGCCGATCCGCGGAAGGCTGGGGCGAGACGCCGCTGAGCGTCCAGTGGGTCTGGCCGGGCGCGTTGCCCTACGGGCCGCGGTTGGATCGGATGCGTGATTTCTGCCGCCGGATTGCCAGCCGGTGGGCAGGGTTTGGCCAGTGCGGACATCCGATGGAAGTGAGCCAGGATTTTCAGGAACAGGTCCTGCCGCTGATTCTGGAGGAGGCAAACCGGGAAATGCCGTTGGCGGAACCAATGCCGCTTCTGGCGGCGCTCGTGTGTTTTTCCGCCTTCGACATTGCCTTGCACGACGCGTACGGGCATCTGGTGGGCAGGCCGTCCTTTGAGACGCTGACTCCGGAGTTTCTCGGGCGCGACCTTGCAGGTTTCCTCGAGGGTGACCCTGCGCTGGCCGGCAAGTTTCCCTCGGATTTTCTTCTTCCGCAGCGGCGGGACCGGATGCGGGCCTGGCACTTGGTGGGCGGGCTGGACTGGCTGGATGCCGGGGAGGGCGGGGAATCGCCGGACGCGCATCCCGTGCGGCTGGTGGACTGGGTGGAACGAGACGGCCTGCAGTGTCTGAAGATCAAGCTGCGTGGGAACGATGCGGCCTGGGATCTGGACCGGTTGAAAAAGGTGGGGGAACTGGGCCTCGCCCGGGGCGTGGAATGGTTGAGCACGGATTTCAACTGCACGGTGCGGGATCCGGCCTATGTGACGGAAATTTTGGACCGGGTCCGGGATGAGGCGCCGCGGGTGTACGGGATGATTTTGTATGTGGAACAGCCGTTCCCGTACGAACTGGAGGAGCATCCAATCGAGGTCTGGAGTGTGTCTGCGCGGAAACCGTTGTTTTTGGACGAAAGCGCGCACGACTGGCGGCATGTGCGTCTGGGGAGGGGGCTGGGTTGGAACGGTGTGGCTTTGAAGACCTGCAAGACGCTGACCGGCGCGCTGCTGAGCGCGTGCTGGGCTCAGTCCCGGGGAATGACACTCATGGTGCAGGATCTTACCAACCCCATGCTGGCACAGATCCCGCACCTCCTGCTGGCCGCGCATCTGCCGACCATCATGGGGGTGGAAACCAACTCGATGCAGTATTATCCGGAGGCGTCGGCTCCGGAGGCGGTGGTGCATCCCGGCATTTACCAGAGACGGAAGGGAGCCGTGGATCTTTCCACGATTACCGGCCCCGGCATGGGTTATCGGATCCACGAAATCCGACGGGAACTTCCGCCCGCATTTTACGAGGCCTGATCCGTCTGGCGGGCTCCGGATTCGCGGTCGGCAAGCCGGTTGTAGAGGAAGCTGAAGAGAACCAGCAGTCCGCCCAGAATCAGGAAGCTGAGAATCCGGTAGAGGGTGTCGAACCTCCAGACGTCCACCAGGAAGGCGCGCCCCACGGACAAGCCGAGAAGAAGAAGGCCGGACCGGCGGTAAAAGCGTTCTCTGAGGGCGAATCCGGCGGCCAGGATTGCGGCGCCGCTGACCGACCACACCACCGTGATCCAGCCCCGGAGCTGGCAGGCCCCGACCAGGTGATGGGCATTCCACCAGAGCATGCCGAGTCCTGCGCACATCAGGCACCGGTGCGCCCAGGCGGGTGTGAGATGGTCTGGCATGGAACGCCGGCGTGCAAGCTGCTGGCAGCCGAGGAGCAGCAGAGGCGCGATCCAGTTGGCTGGAGTGAGATAGTCCCGGATCCATTCGGCCATTGCCCGGCCAACGGTGCCGCATGGAAGCAGTTGATGGGCAAAGCCCAGGGCAAAATGCCGCCAGAGCATGGCGCCCCAGACGCTCAGAAAGAGGCCGCCGGCCCATGCCATCCACCGTTCCTTTTGCTTCCACGCAGCCGCCCAAAACACAAGGCTCGCGAGCGCTGTGAGCGCGAGAAACTGCAGTCCGGGCTGCAGGAAAAACAGAGACCACAGCAGGCCCAGAATCGTTGTTGCCCAGAGTTGTCCACGGAAAAACCGGGTCCAGACGGGAGCCGGCGTCGTGCCGGGGCCGGTCAGGGCGAGGATTCCTGAAATCAGCGCTTGGAGCGCGACCCCCAGAGCGACCGGGAGAGGTGCCGGAACAATCCCCATCGCGTGCGGTACGGAGCAGGTGGCGATGGCGAGGTTCAGCACGCCAACGGCAGCAAAGCTGACGCTGAGACGGGTCGCCCAGAGGGTTTTTGAAAAAATGCCGGCTGCGAGAAACGCGCACTCGGTGGCCAGAAGCGCCGTGCCCACCTCCGGTTGGGGCAGGAACTGTGGGATCCAAAAATGCAGGAAGATCGTCAGAAGAGCGAGCGGGGGAAGGCAGAGGGAGTCGGCCCGTGTGGAGGCGAACCGCCATGCCTGTTGTTTGCGGAACACCATGGGACACAGGAGGGTGACGATCGCCACGCTCAGCACGGGAACGATGCCCATGGGCGTTGCGGATCCCAAGGATGCAAGGAGGATGCCCTGTGCCACGACGAGAAAGCCGATGCCCGGCCCGGCCAGTTCCGGAAGCCTCAGAACGGGCAGGGAGCAGGCAGCAACCAAGGCGAGGATTGCGAGGGTACCCGGAGATCCAAGGGGCGATTCGATGTGGGTGGCGGCACGGAAGCTGAGCAGCAGGGCTCCCGCAGTGAGCGGTGTCACGAATCTGCTCCAGTGTCCGGGGTGAAGCAGGCCGCGGGAATGTTTGAAGCGCCATGCGGTTCCGATCAGGAGCACGGCGGTGGGGACGCAGAGCCAGAGCGCAGCGCCCGGGGTGTTGCAGGGGTTCAGCAGGCCTGATCCAGTTGCGGCGATGGCGCAGAGGAGTGAGCCGGCCTTGAGCACCCGCTCCTGGCGTGAACGCAGGCTCAGTTCAGCCAGTGCAGCGGCTTCAAAAGCCAGCACCAGCGCCGAGTGGTAGCCTCCCACAAACATTACGATCCCCGCGCTCAATGCCAATAGACCTTGAGCGAGACTCGCCGATTCCAGAATTCCAAGCCGGTTTCTCCGGGCAACGCCCCAGAGCCCCAGCAAGACCACGCCAAGGCTCAGAGCAAACTGCGCACCGCCTTTTTCGAACACGGCGGCAGCACCCGGCGCGGTCAGCGCAAGCAGCGCCGCGTTGTTTGCCGTGAACATCCGGACCCGCCACGGGCCCTCCGGGGTCTTTGCTAGAAAACAGCCAGCCGCAAAGATGCACCAGCAGGCGATGACCGGCCACGACTGTGCCCAGAATACCTCCACCGAACCGGGCTGGAGCGCGCACGGCCACCGGTGCTGCATCCAGGCGAGACTGAGGAAGGTGGCAGAAAGGCCGCCCTGAACCACGCTCGACCAACCCTTCCGGAGCAGAAGCAGGACGGCGATTGCCGCGAGGAATACCTGAGACCATCCGCCGGGATTCAGGCCTGCCGTGTAGCCGGAAAGGACCACCGTCAGGACTGCAAGAGGCTGCGAGTTTTTCAAAAGCGACAGCGCCAGAATTCCGGCAGCTGCCCCAAGAAGAAGAATCTGTCCGGCGACGGTGCTCTCCACCACGCGTACCGCGGGAACCGAGTGTGCGGCGTAGGCACAGTAAAAAAGTGCCGCGGCACCTCCGCTGACGAGCACCTGTCCGAACTGGTGCAGTTTTTGCGGGCGCTTTTCGAACCACAACCCGGCACCCAGCAGTCCGAGGCTGCCTGTCACAAGAGCCAAGAGCCTCGCGAGTGGGCCGGCATGCAGCGAAAGGGCTTCATAGGTGTAGTTGCCAAGGAAGACGAGGCCCGTGAGGAGCAGCAGAATCCCAATCCGGACCATCCAGACGGAACCAAACCGGAACTCGGCCTGGTCTCGCGATTGCGGGGTGTCGTTTTTTTGGGGAGCGGTGGGAGTGACGTTCCGAGCGGGAAGCGGCGGGGGCAGTTTGGGCGGGACGTTGGGAGCGGCGGGAGCGGCAATCGAAGCCGTTGCAGTCGGTGGGGTTTTTTGTGCGGATTGAATGCGGCCGATCCAAGCGTAGACTTGTGCATCGAGGTCATCCAAGTCGGCCCGGAGCCGGGCTTGGGTGGACTGGATTTTGTGGGCTTCCGAAAGCAGATCGGGGTTCATGGAAAAAGCCTACAACAGGCTGAGGGGTTGACCAAATCGATAAAACAGCAAAGACGATCGATTGTATCAATAAAAGGGGCGTGGGTGGCTTGCGGAAAGGCGTGCGGGGGGCTTGGGTTGGCGTTTGCTGCTCTTGCAGGGGCGGATCCTAGGCCGGTTTGAAACCGCTTGAGCGCAAGGGAGTCGGTGGTAGCGTGCGGGGCCTGTGGAGACGGGATTACAGAGCGGACAAGAACCGGTGAAGCGGTGGACCCTGAAACGGTGTCTCTGGCTGTGTGTGCCGGCGCTGGTGCTGGGGGCGGTTTTGCGGGTGGGATTTTTGGCGGCAGTGCCGCAGGTATACTACGGGTCGGACAGCAACTCGTATTTTTACACCTGCTCTGCGCTCTGGAATGAGCACCGGGTCACGCTGCCGGCAAAGCGGCGCTACTTGTATCCCTTGCTGATGACGACGCTGCCAGCGTTGCCCGGGAGTCCAGCCGTGGCGGTGGCGGTGATGCAGCACGCGGTGGGGTTGTTGACCTTGGTGGGGATTGGTTGGGTGACGGGCAGTCTGGTTCGGAGAAAGGTGATCTGGGTGCCGGCAGTGACGCTGTTGGCAGCGGTATGGCCGAGGATGTTGTGGTACGAGCACGAGTTGATGGCGGAGCCATTTGTGCTGGCGATGTTCGTGCTGGCGGTTGCGCTGAGTTTGCCGGTGGCGGGACTGCGTTGTGGGCGTCGGTTTCTATGGTTCCTGTGGGCAGCAGCCTTGATCATGGCGTTTAAACCGCATGGCCGGCCGATCTGGCTGGCACTCGTATTTTTGGGTCTGTGGATGAGCTGGCGAGGGTTCCCGTGGAACCGGAAGCATGCGTTGGCTGCCGGGGTGTCTGCGTTTCTGGTGCTCACCGGTGGAAGCAACTCGCAGGGAGCCTGGTTGTTTTTGAATTCGGCGCTGCCGCTGGTGCAGTTGGACGGCGAAAAGTGGCGGGAGTACCGGGAGATCCTCAGACCGATGGTGGAGGAGAGCCGAAGCGATCTGCTCAACTACGCGACCCGGCAGCGGGTCTATAAAAAGACTCTCAACAGCACGGACCGCTCAAATTCCCTCGGACAGGAGTGGGTGCGCCTGTGCAAAGACCCGGTCATGTACGGAAAAGTGGCCGGGAGTCTGGCGGTGGAGGCGGTGCTTTCGGCTCCGGGGACATATGCGGGGATGGTGACCCGGAAAATCCTGCTGGCGTTTTCAAATGAACAGGTTTCGGCATTTGCACCGGCCCGGTTTTGGAAGAAGCAGGAGGAACTCAACCGGGATCGCTGGGAGGAGCGGCGTCGGGAGTTGGAGCTCCTTTATAACACGGACCGAGCTGGCTACGACCGGATGGTGGCGGAGGGTGCGGCAAAACGGTTCTGGGTTTCGGACTGGGAGTCGCGGTTCAAGAAGTTGCTGTCATGGACTGTGTACGAGCCTGGGGTGGAGGGCGGAGCGCCGCGGATCCGGCCAACCTGGATGGGCGGGTTGGTGGCGCTGGGGCTGCTTGCGACTTTGCGGCGGGTGTGGTGGCGCGGAGCGGCCTTCGTTTGGGTTCCGGCTGTGTTCTATCTGGTCCTGACGTATGCGGTGGGGGATTCGATCCCGCGATATGTCCACCCCGTGGAATGGTGCGGGATGGTTCTGATGGCGCTGGGAGGCGAATCGGTGCTGGACGCGCTGGGCTGGGGCTGGCGCGTTGTTGCCGGACGGAAATCCTCGGAGCCGCGGTCTGCGCTCCCGGAGAAATTGCCGGTATCCGGTTGAACCGGGGGTGCCTCCTCTGCGACGACATCCTTGCAGGAAAATCCCAGCACGCATCGGAAAATATGCGCCCCGCGCCGCCGTCTGTTTTTCTTTACCCACGCTTTCTTTCCTAAATCAGCCTGCAACTCCTGGCCCGGTGCGCATTCGATGCGCCGGAATGGCAACTCTTGGCCCTCCGGCTCCAAGCGTCGCATGGAGCGGCCTCACCGAATAGTAGCTGCCTTTAAAAGCAAACTCGGTCACCAGATTCTTGTAAATCCGCTGCACTACCCAAGCTCAGCAGCGAATCTGGCGCCCAACTGTGGCGTGTGGGAGTTCACTGAAGGCTATTGCTAGCCGCCAGCGGGAGACTTAATGGTGCGAATAGGAGACACCTAATTTTTTGGCGGCATCATCCAACCAACGATCTTTGGACCACAGGAAATTTCCAGAAAGGCGCGCTGCGACGAGGAGTTGAATGTCGTTCCATCCGATGCCGCGTCCGTAGAGGCGATGTATTTCAATAAATTGCATGCACTCGTCTACCGTGCCCATGGCAGTTTTGGATAGACAACGTAATGCAGCAAGGGTTTTGGGCCGATTCAGGAGATTTCCTGTTGCTAGTTCACCCAGGACAATCGGATGGATCACAATCAGGCCTTTCTGAAGCATTTGCGCAAAATGAGGAAATCCGTGACGGAAGTGGTAAATCCAAACAGAAGTATCTGCGAGGATCATTCTTTGTTGGATTTCTGAGGGCGAGTGCGTTTTGGGATCTCTAAAGAAGGCATCGCCCCTCCCAGCGCCGCCAATCGTCGGGCGGCTTCGCGTTCGATGAGGGCTTCAAGCCCCATTCTTACCAGTGCGGTCTTTTCTGTCTCGCCAGTATACTCTCCGGCAAGAGCTAGTAAGGGCTCATCGATGTTGAGCGTCGTCCTCATATGCATGAGTATGCATATTGTGGATGCATTTTGTCAATTTTGAACATCCCATCTGGTGGAGTGCAGTGATCGGATTGCGGCCACCGATCGGTTCGGAAACAAAGACGTCTCACGAACCCAGCTCAGCGCCGGCAGGCTGACTGGGAACTCCTGCGCAGGGTTGGCGCGCGCCCTCAGCTGGTAAAATGAACAGGGAAATTCCATCCGAATGCTCCGCAGCCATGCCGCAATCCTCGGAAACCGACTCAATGTGTCATGAGTTGCACCCTGACCCCAAAACCAGTGACCCCAAACCCATCGGCCGGATTCCGACCGATTCTACATGTTGGCATCTTGACATCAGGTATGCTAGGCATCATGATGCCATTATGAGAACGACCGTGACGCTGGATCGGGACGTGGAACAGCGCCTGCGCGAGACCGCGCTGCGAACGCGCCGGCCTTTCAAGCGCGTCCTCAACGAGGCCCTGCGCAGTGCTCTCGATGCCCAGGAGCCTCTGGCCGCCGAACGTTTTGAGGTGAAGGCCCGCCCCATGGGGCTGCGCGCCGGTCTCGACCCCACCGGTTTCAACCGACTCGCCGATGACTTGGAGGCGGAGGCCTTTTTGGAAGCGACGCGGAAACTTCAGGCCGCCTCCCGATGATCGTTCCTGACGCGAATTTGCTGCTCTACGCCTACGACGAGAGCAGTCCCTTCCATGAACCGGCGAAGGCCTGGTGCGAGGAGGTGATGAGTGGTCCGTCTCCGCTCACCTTGCTGCCGGCGGTGGTGTTCGGGTTCGTTCGTATCGTCACCCATCCCCGGGTGTTCAAAGATCCCCTCTCCGTCTCCGAAGCGGCCGATCACGTCCGTTCCTGGCTGGCGATGCGGCACGTCCAGCTCCACGAGATGTTGCCGGAGGACGTGGCGTGCGCCCTCGGTCTGCTGGAAGCGGCAGGCACGGCCGGAAACCTGACCAGCGACGCCCAGATCGCCGCAGTGGCGCTGCGCCTCGACGCCGAAGTGCACACCGCCGATCTCGATTTCGGTCGCTTTCCGAAGGTGCGCTTTCTCAATCCTTTGAGGTAGGATGCGACGCTTGTTTTTGTCGCCTCCGCCATACGCGTAGCGGAACCGGCGACCGTTCCGGACGCGCACGATCCTCGGTGCCCAGCGGCGGGGCTCCGGCCGAGGACTCCGAACCCGCACCGACCCCGGGCCTTCGGCGGGAAGGGAGCCGAGGGGATGAAAACTCCTAGCAGTCAGGCAGCAGCAAGTCACCCGCCGATTTTCCACCAGACCTTGCCCGCGGTGATCGCGCTGGCGGGAGAAGCCGGATCGCCGGCGAGCACTTCCTTCGCCCCGGGGATATTTGCTTGCTCCGTTCACGAGGAACAACACCTCGCGCACCGCCGCGACCGCTAGGAAATTTCTTTTGTGCAAGCAGGACCGGAAACGGTCGGAAGAGAGAGGGGCGGCGGGGAGTTGGAGGGGCTTGCCTCGGACGGTGTCAAAAAAATTCGATGCTCCTCCTCACACAAAAAACCGGTCCACGCCGGTTGGTGCGCGCGCTCAACTGGTAAAAGGCACAGGGAAATTCCATCCGAATGCTCCGCAGCCATCCCACAATCCTCGGAAACCGAATCTGTGTGTCAAGAGTTTGACCCTGCCCCCCAAAACTGCGGCCGGACTCCTGCATGATGAAAGCGCCCGTTCTGCGATTCACCACGCTCCCGCTCGCACCGTTGGCAACGCCCTGCACATCACCTCTCCGGAGTCCTTCTCCACGATTCACTGAGGAATTGCAGCACACCTTCGATTCGCCTAAATTCCAGTCATGTCCTTAGCGGAAATCAAATCCGTGTTGAAGAAGCTCACGCCGGCCGAGATTGAGGAGATTGAGACCATTCTCCACGAACTGAAGGCCGACGCTGAGCACCGCGTTTCACCCATCTCAGAGTTTATCGGCTGCGCCCGAGGCACCGTGATTTTTCACGAGGGATGGGACGAACCCGATTGCTAGGCATTTGCTTTTTTGGCCGGGTCACGGGAAACGGTTGGAGAGCGGATTAGGGCCGGAGGAGAGAGGGGGTCTGGTAGTATTCCCATGCGTAGAGATTCGGCGTGATTGCGCGGAACCCCCGAACTCGATCGCAAACTGACTGACGGTATTGCTCGTTCCAGAAATCGGATCGGGTCTTGGTGAAGCAAAACGCCAGATTAGGAGGCAGGTCGGCGATTGCCGTGTAATAATCGGATTTGCCGTAGCTTTCATAGTCGCCGAACGCGGCGACTTCGCGGCCCGGGTGACTGCGCTGGATTTCCCATGCCACAGTGACGTGAAATTCCGCCAACAATCGGCCCGCCGCCGCGCGAAACGTCTCAGTCAGCTCGGGCGACAGGGAAAGCCGGACGGTGCCGCGTTCGGAATTGATCCCCAGCCCCTTCCTCACTTGTTCGCGCAATTCCGGCGGTTCCACTCGAGCCAGACACCTGTCGCAGCTACAGGGAATCCAGACGTCGTTCGGGCACACGGACACGACACGCAGGTTCGGATCTCGATCAAGCTGGCGGCGTAGTTCTTTGACGAACTCCGTCAGCGTGTCCGGTTCTGACAGGCACAGGTTACCCGCGCCGTAACTGGTGACGTCAAAATCGCGCCGTCCGTCTGGAAGCACCGCGAAAATCTGCGGCTTTATTTGGCGCAACGTCTCGCGGTTGTTTTGTGTGAGCAGCAGAAAACTATGGTTAATGAAGGTGGAAACCGCGCGTCCATACCCGGCGCGGATGCACCAGCGGGCCACGTCGCCGTCCGCCGGAGGCAGGCTGCCCAGTCTCTTATTGGCGAAACCATGCGCGCGATACTCCAGCGCAGGCTTCTCGGTGATGTTCAGTCGGGGAATCGCAATGCGCTTGGCGGCGGGCGCCACGACGCCGAGTTCGCCCGGCATATACCAGCGAATGCCAACGGAATCCTCCAGAAAACGATAGACGGCCAGCAACGTGCCATTGCGCACGGTGGTTCCGGGGAAGCTGCTGAGCGACATGAAAGGGGTGCCTTGTTTGTTGGTCATGTCGTCCCCCAGCAACACAAGCCAGTTCGCGCCCGACACCAGCCGGTGCTCCTCCAGCCCCAATCCCTTGGATGAAACGCCCCGCGCCTCTGCTGCAGCCGACGGGCCGACCATCACCACGGACGTGGCGGGATCTTCTGGCAACGCGTTTGTGATCGGCAACTCAACTCCAGTCGCCAGCTTCAGGTGGTCGCGCAGTTCCTCCGCAGCGTATTGGGCTGTTGGAGTCGCCCCCGGCGCGAGATAGATCACCCCGCGCGCTTTGCCGTCCGCGATCAGCGCACCGGCTTCCGGAACCTGTTCGCCGAGCACAGCCAGGGGCGCGAGCAGCAGGGCAATGATGAGTGTAAGGGTGTGTTTCATAAATATTGCCTTCCTTTATCGGTTCAGTTTCTCGTCCCCGTGCTTCTTGATCCAATTGCGCATCCACGGAGCGCTGGGAATGCCTTGGTCGATCCCGGCGAGGCCGAGGATGACGAGATCGGAGACACGGCCTTCTTTGAGCCACTTCAAGCCGAGGCTGCACTGGTGTTCCATGAGATCCAGCGGCACGGGCTGCCCCATCACATAGGTCTTGTCATCCGCCTTCGCAGGATCCTTGTCCCAGTAGCCCCAGAGATAGATGCCCAAGGCGATACGGCAGGTCTTCGGCTTGATGGATTCCAGCAAGGCCATGTTCTTCTCCAGGTCGCGCAGATCCGCGCTCTTCGCTGTCCAAAGCACGACCACGTCAAAGTGCTTCATGTGGTCGACCAGCGTCGGTTCGCAGTCCCTGAAGTCGGGGTGCTTGCGGTCGAACTCTTCGGTGTAGATGGTTGTCCAGATCTCCATCGGACGCCCCACCGTGCCGAGCTGGTCGCGCATGGATTTCAACTGCACCTCGGTCATCGCCGGCGTTCCGACCTTTGTTCCGTCGGCACGTTTTGTGTAAGGTCTGGTGACGAAATCGTCGAGGTAGATGCCGGTGAAGTTGGGGTAGCCCTTTGCCAGGGTGACGATGTCGGGAACCTCCGCCAGACCACCAAGCCCGCCCGACCCTACGGCGGCCCACTGGACGCGTTTCAGAGGCTCGAAGGAAATGGCATACTGCTCCTTGGTAGTCATCGCCTTCCAGCCCTTCTCCCGCGACATGGCAGGCGGGTGGTTCCAGGGCTGCGTGATGAACATCAGGTTCGGCACGCCGAGCCAGAAAGCGCCCTCGGTAGGCGTCATCCGCGAGCCGCCCCGATAGCCCGCACCCTCGTAAAAAAGGCGAGGCCCGTCGGCCGGCACTCCAAAAAGCCACAGACGGTCGCGGACGGTGTCGGACGATGGTGTTTGCTGGGCGTTTACCACGAGCGGAGCTAGCATCAGCAGGGCGGTGATGAGGGGGAGGAGGGGGTTCATCGTTGTGGCTGTTTGTTGCGTGGTTTCAGAGTCGGTTGGTTATCTTGATTAGGTTTGCCGTCCGGGTTTCATTTCACTCGCAGCTTCACCGGTTTCCAGATCCCGGAGAAACTCAAGAGGCATGAGGCACGCCTCCTAAAAGCGACGGATCGCCACAGGCTACACGCACCTTTACCCCACGATCCTCCAGTTGCTTCAAGGCATCCGCAGGTGCCCCCTCACCGGTCACCACCTCATGGATCTGCCCAATGTCCAGAACCTTGCACAGCGCCCGCTGGCCGAATTTGGAATGATCCACCAGCAGTATGACTCTCGCCGCCTGCTTCGCGATGATTTGCTTGATGCGGAACGTGGCGATGGCCGATTCGAAAGTACCTTCCTCCGGGAGAAACCCTTTCGTAGAAAAAAAGGCCACATCCACAAAGAACCGGCCGGCGCTTTCTTCGGCCGTCGGACCCACAAAACACGAACTGGCCGGATCGAACTGTCCGCCCAGCCCAATGGTTGTGTGCTCCGCAGCGGCACCCAACTCCATACACGCCATTGCCGAGTGGGTTACCACCGTAAGCGGGTGCCGGATGGCGGCCAGTTGCCGGGCCAGGACGAGGCACGTTGTACTGCCATCCAGAAAGACCGTTTGTTGCGGTTTGATCAGTTCGATCGCCTCACGGGCGATCAGCTCTTTTTCCTGGCGATGAAGCGACAACCGCTGCTGCAACGGCGATTCGTAATAGTGCTTTGATTGCTAGGCATTTGCTTTTTTGGCCGGGTCACGGGAAACGGTTGGAGAGCGGATTAGGGCCGGAGGAGAGAGGGGGTCTGACAACACCCCGGTCAAAGACCTCAACGATTGCGTCCACCTTGCGGCGCGCGATCTGGCTGATTTGGAGGAGGTGTTCGCATGAGCCGTTTCATCAGGGAATTCCCCCAAAACCCGCAGCACGCGACCACCGCCGCCCTGCTCCCGGAAACTCGACCGGACTTCCGGCCGCCGTTTCCAAGCATCTCCCCGGAGGCAATACAGGGCACGCTCGCGGACACCGTCCTGCTGATGAAACGCTTTATCGTGTTTCCTTCCGAGGCCGCGTACCGGTTGCTGGCTCTCTGGGTCGCCCACACCTATGTGATCGAGGCGTTCGAGTACACGCCCTACCTCCATGTGTATTCCCCTGAAAAACAGTGTGGGAAAAGCAGGGTGTTGGAGGTGCTCTTCCACCTGGTTTCAAAGCCGTGGAAACTCGCCAACCCCAGCGAGGCGGCCCTGTTCCGCAAGATTGAGAAGGATTGTCCGACCATCTTGTGGGATGAAATTGATGCGGTGTTTCAGGGCAAGGCCACCGATCCCACCAAGGAGAACCTTCGCGGACTGGTCAACAGCGGGTTCGAGCGCAACGGCCGCGTGCCGCGCTGCGACGGGGCGCAACACGAAGTGAAGGATTACTCCGTCTTCTGCCCCAAGGTCCTTGCCGGGATTGGAGAGCTCCCCGACACCATCGCCGACCGGTGCATCCCCATCCGGTTGGAGCGCAAAAAGAAGTCCCAAGAGACCGAGCGTTTCCGGGGGCGCGACGCGGCTCAAATCACCGAACCCCTGCGACTGGCGCTGCACCACTGGGCGCAGGACAGTCGTGTAATCGACACCCTGAGCGCCGCGCGCCCCGAAATACCGAAGGATCTGGGCGACCGGCAGGCCGACATCGCTGAGCCGTTGATCGCCATTGCCGATCTCCTTGGTGGCGAATGGCCCGAGTTCACGCGGCGCGGGTTGTTGGAACTCTTCAAAGTGGAACATACGGTGACCGAAAGCGATGGGAGCCGCTTATTGCGAGACATCCGGCAGGTCTTTGAGGAGTCGGGGCTGACGCGCATCAGCACGGCAACCCTGATCACCAAACTGGTCGAGCTGGGCGGCCCCTGGGCTGAGCGTTGGGCGAAAGACCTTCAATACGGCAATTTGAATGGTCCCGCTGGAAAACTGGCGCGGCTTCTGCGCGAATACGGGATCTGCAGCAAAACGCTTAGTTTTACGGGCGAACCCGATTCGAAAGGCTACATGGAGGAGGTCTTTAATTGCTAGGCATTTGCTTTTTTGGCCGGGTCACGGGAAACGGTTGGAGAGCGGATTAGGGCCGGAGGAGAGAGGGGGTCTGCTTCGCTCGCGAAGCGGTCTTCGCCGCCATCTCATCCACTTCGCTGATCTTGAACCGCACGCTGAGGATGGAGCAGCCAACGGCTTTGGTGGCGTTGGCGACTTCGGGTTTGGCTTGGGCGAAAACGGCCAACTGCGAGAACAGCAGAGAGGTGAAGAGGGCGAGTTTCATGGCTCGATTCGTTATTTTTTCGTCGGCGCTTTCACCGTCATCTTCGCGGCCCACTTGATGGCTTCGAGGATGTGCTGACGCACAAAGGGCGAGCTGAGCGAGCGCAGGTCGTGGCCGAACTCGGTGTAGAAGAAGCTGCCGCCGGTGGCGGGTTCGTGGGTCCAGGCGATGGGGTGGTCCGCGCCCATGGGCTTGCCGTTGCGAGTTTTGAAGTAATCACGCACAGGCGTGTAAGTGGTCTCATCCACCCGCATGAGGACGTTGAAACCGGGCTGGCCGGTGACGGCGCGATCGTGATTGGTCCAATCGGCTTCGATCCAGAACTCGGCGGGCTGGCCTTTGACGGACGGATGATCCTTCGCGGCGGGATCAATGGTGACTTTCGCTTTCATGAAATCCGAGTCGCTGTTGAAGTCGCATCCGCCGAGCGCGTTCAGCCAAGGCCACTTCGTCTGATGCACCAGCGCGGCGTGCAGGCCGACGATGCCTTTACCGCCCTTGGTGAACCATTCCTCCACGGATTTGCGCTGTTCCTCGGGCAGCACCTTGTCGAGTTCGTTGGCGTTGTTGAGCACGAGCACGTCGTAGCGGCTGAGTTCCTCGGCACGCATGTCTTTCCAATGCTCCGTCACGTCCACCTCGAAGCCATTCTCATGACCGAGCAACACGAGCCAGCGATTGATCTTCGGCGTCTCCGGGTGGCGATAGTAGCCGGTGTTGGAATAGACCAGCACTTTGAGTCCGGTCCCCTTGGGCGCGGGGGCAGCGGGTTCATGACCGTGGGCGATGCTGGCGAGCAGGAGTAGTGAGAGGATGAGTGGCTTCATGGTTGAGACGGTTTTTGAGACAAAGGAGTGGGCATACGAGAATAACTCCATTCATTCCTCTCGCACCTATTCATCGTCGTCAAAGCCATGCACAGCGTGGGATTGGCCGCGCCGCGTTCCAGCTTGCCGATGTATTCCCGACTCAGCCCACTTTCGCGAGCAAGGCCGTATTTGCTCAGTCCACAGCGTTCCCGGAGTTCCGGCAAGCGCCTCGGCAGCCGCTCGCGGATACGCTCGGCGTAGTCGTGGGCGTCGTGGTTGTCCGGGGCTAGGATGAAAAGGGAATCTCTGCGAACTTTAGCGTTGGGCCTCGCTCTTCTCGGCGTCGAAGAGGGCCTTGAAGTAGTCGTAGGTGGGCACGCGTGATCCATCGGGACGGATGAGCCAGTTGCCCACGCATTGCTCGGCGGTGGCCATGACGCCGGGCGGGAGGCCTTTGCCTTCGTATTTGCCGCCGATGCGCAGATCGTTGTCGTAAATCTGCCAGTGGATCATGTAGCGCACACCGGCGCGCAGGGCGGCATCGACCATGCGATGGAGCGCGTAGAAGGCCGCGCCCGAGGTGTCGCCTTGGTAAACGGGGTAGTTCTTTTTGATTTTCTCGAAGCCGTCCTCGCTCGCTCCGAACTCGCCGAGCATCAGGTTCTCCGCGCCAAAGATGCCATCGTGCGGAGCCTTGCTGGCGAGGTATTGCAG
>CAIURC010000013.1 GCA_903901425.1 uncultured Spartobacteria bacterium
ACCGGAAACCGCACATTCACCGTTTTCGTTGCCACTTTCGACGGGTCTTCTTCACACCACACCCGAAGGACCGCATCCCCTTCCACTGCCGAAATTTGTCCCAGGGCAGCCCCCCGCAAAACAGCGGTGATGCTGCCGTTGACCACTCCGTCCTCGTCTCCCGGCACGTTCCCGTTGCGAACGCCGCCGATTTTTGGAAGCAGCCCGTCCATCAGTTTGTAACAAGCCGCGAGAGGTTCGTTCGCGTCAATGATCCCGTTGCGATTCACGTCCCAATACACCCCAACCAACAGGTGATCATTTGCCAAAAATCCACTCACCGTAATCTGCAACGGATCGTTCTCAAAGAGGTCAACTGCCATCGTGGTTCTGTCCGTCGAGAGCGCCAAATTGCGGTTGGCCAGCGCGCTGACGTTGAGCACAAGCGAGGCGATCCCTGTACCGCCTGCGTTGGTCGCGCCAATGGTGATGGTGCTTGTGCCGACCTTTGTCGGCGTTCCGGAGATCACCCCCGTACTCGTATTGACGCTCAACCCAGAAGGCAGGCCGCTTGCGCTAAATGATCCCGGGCTGTTTGTCGCGGTGATCTGGTAGCTGAACGCGGATCCCACCGTTGCGCTGGCCGCCGTTCCGCTTGTCAACACAGGCGCCCCCGGGACCACCACACCGTTCACCACGATACCGTACTGCTGGGAAGCCGTGCGGCCGACGGCGTTGGAAACCTCCACCACGTAATTGCCGCCTACGGTCGCCACACGCCCGCTTGGAACGCTCGCCCCCGCATTCAAGGTTCCCACCAAGGTCAGACTTGACCCGCTCTGGCCAGCGATCCGCGTCCCGTCCACATACCACTTGTAGGTCAATGTTCCGGTACCGGCTGCATCTGCCGTCAACACGGTGGAGGATCCCACCGCAACGCTGTCCGCGCTCGCTCGCAGCAAAACCCTCGGGATGCTTGGATCCGTCACGTTCACCTTTATGGTGCCGGCATTCCAAATGGTTCCAGACTGCAGCGTTGGAACCACAATCGTTCCCGTTCCCGGCGCAAAACCATACCCCTTCTCCACGTCCAACGTGTACGTCGACGCCCAGTTTGTTGCGACACGCACCTCGAAGCTCCCGTCCGCGCGCACCGTGAAATTCTGGCTTCCCTCGTAGCGCATCATTCCCAACGGACGCCCCTGCTCATCCGTCACAGAACCGCGCACTGTCGCCCCCCCAACAGCCGCAGTTACAGGGCTGAGCGCCTGCAGGCCAACCCCGGTGGCGAGGCTTACCTGGCTGCTCCCGTTGTAACTCGGTGAGGAAATCAACCCGTACACGCCCCACTCGTCATCCTCTATGTTCAGGTCAAAAGTTCCCGAGTACGTCGCCAGCCAGAACTTCCCATCGCCCAACACCCGCGTCTCCGTCCCCACCTCGTCGTCGTACCCCAAATAATTCCGCGCACGCAGGTGCGTCCCCGCCAGACTCACCACATCCGGTCCGGTGGATCCCTGCAGTGTGCCAACCAGCAGCGCATCGGCTGTTTGCGCCATTTTCAGAGTCAGATTCGAAACATTCCCGCCGGTCAGGTCCACAGTGAAGCTGGCGGGCGCCGGCTTGCTTGGAACTGAACTGTCCAGAGCCCACACCAGACCATACGGACTGAATGCATCCTGCGGAATGTCGAAGCCCAACGGCTCCGCCTCCGCTCCCGTACTGAAAGACCCATCCAGCCCGGTGCACACGTACGTGATCTTTCCACTCGCGTTCCCCAGGTACAGCATCAAACCCCTGACCGGTTCGTTCGTGTCTTTGGTCATCACACGGCCGCTCAATGTGCGCGTCGGGGTGTATTCACACACCACCCCGTTCACGTAGGCATTCTTGCCAGCCTTGACATCCACAACGGATTGAGACCTGAAAGGATCATGCCAATGGTTCTGTGCGGCGTAAATCAAGCGGTACGTCCCGGGCGGAACCGGTATGGCATACTTTCCGTTTGCGTCGGCGAAACAGTAGGCGCTCATGTAGCCACCGTTGAGGTGTGTAGAGCAAATCACCGCTGCACCAGCCACCGGCCGGTCCTGGAGATCCAAAACGGTTCCGATGATCTGTTGCGCTTGGACCGGAAACCGCACATTCACCGTTTTCGTTGCCACTTTCGACGGGTCTTCTTCACACCACACCCGAAGGACCGCATCCCCTTCCACTGCCGAAATTTGTCCCAGGGCAGCCCCCCGCAAAACAGCGGTGATGCTGCCGTTG
>CAIURC010000014.1 GCA_903901425.1 uncultured Spartobacteria bacterium
GCGGACGAATCCAAACGGCACCGTCCGGAACCGGACGTCCGTCCCCGTCCACAAGTTCGCCATTCAACTGCCCCACCGCCGCCCCCTGCTGGACCGCAACCCCCCCAACGGCCTCTGCAGGAGAGGTTGCCACCGCCAGAAACCGGGTGTATGTGACCGACTCCCCGGACTTCAACTCGCCGGGAAACCGTTTGAGCACGCCGGCCGGATCCTCCACGGCGCCCACTGCATACCCACACTGGTCCGCTGGATCGACCGCATCCACCCAGTGGATTTCGCCGGGCGCAATGCCCGCACGGAGGAAATTGGTCCACCGATCCCCAAAAGAGACTCTCCGCGAATGCCCGGCGGCATTGGTCAGGGTCGTGGTGACCCGAACCCCCTGCCATCCATCCCGGAGCGTGTACACATGGCGCCGGCCCACTCCGGCCCCTGCTTCGGGCGTCACCACGCATTCCACCGCGACCTCGCCCTCCGCCCTCGGCTCCAGCACACGCACCCATGAAACCGGCCCCTGCTGCCCCGCCGGACAGAACACCGTGATCTGGTCGTTGTGCATCCCGCGCAAACTCAGGTCGTAAATGCACCCGGGAGTGATCCCTTCCGCACCGTAAAACGTCGACATGTTCGCGCGGCGCCCCGGGAGATTCCCGCTGATCACCACCTCCACCCGGTCGTTTCTGAGCAGGAAATCTCCCACAATCCCGTCCGCCTCCTTTCCCCGGGGAAGGAGGTCGGTGGTCTCACGGGTGATCTCGCGGACCTCCGGAGCTGCACCTGCCGCGGCGGCACAAATCGCAAGGAATCCTGCGGCGGCACAAAAGACAGGAGGAAGGTTTTTCATACCTCGCCTCATACTGCCCCGGCACAACCGGCCCGGCAAGCCCCCGTCCGCCCCCACTGGGCCCACTGGTTTCCCGTTTCATGGACAAAAAGCTCGCTGTTTGTTTGCGGGATACCCACCGTGCAGCACGCTCCGGGCGCCGGCTAGGGATGATAGTCCCGACTCCCACCGGGCACCCCAAACCCGATCTTCCATGGCCTCAGATCCTGAGTCTCCAGCCGTCCAACGGGCTGTTTTCACGACCACCCACTGGAGCGTGGTGCTGGCCGCACGCAACTCCTCTCCAGACGCCCGCGACGCCCTCAACGCCCTCTGCACCACGTACTGGTACCCTCTCTATGCGTTCGTGCGCCGACAGGGACATCCCCCCCATGACGCCCAAGATCTCACCCAGGAGTTTTTTGCCAGGCTCCTCGAAAACTCCTGGCTGCAGTCCGTGGACCCCGCACGCGGCCGGTTCCGCTCCTGGCTTCTCACGGCCCTCAAACGTTTCCTCACCAACGAATGGCGCAAGACCCAAACCATCAAACGCGGACACGGCATCCCGTTTGTTTCGATGGACTCCGCAGAAGACCGGTACGCGCTCGAGCCAGCCGACCCCGTCACTGCAGAACACCTTTTTGAACGCCGCTGGGCGCTGACACTCCTGGACCGTGTCCTTGAGCAACTCGGCACCGAGATGGCTCAAAGCGGGAGGACCGCCCAGTTCAACGCATTGAAACCCCTGCTCACCGGACATCACTCCCTCTCCTACACCGATCTGGCAGCCCAACTCGGAAAAAGCGAAGGCGCCCTGAAAGTCGCCGTCCACAGGATGCGCGACCGGTACAGGGATCTGATCCGGGAAGAGGTGGCGCGCACGGTTGAAAGCCCCGAAGCGGTGGATGCCGAAATTCGCGCCCTGTTTGAAGCACTCAGTTAACCTGTAACCTTTGTCCGGGAATCCTGAATGGCAGTGGTGAAAACCATTTCTATGAACTCCCGCTCCTGTATCGAGTGCTCCGCCCCGTTGTCCCCCGCAGAGGCCCACGGCCTCTGCGCCCGCTGCCTGCTCAAACTGGGGCTGGCCAGTCAGTTCTCCCAAAACCCGGTCCGCACGGCAGGAGAACTGCGCATGGTCCCGCCGCCGCTTTTCCCGTTCGACTTCGGTCGGTACAGAGTGCTCAGGCTCCTCGGCCGGGGCGGCATGGGCGCGGTTTACGAGGCGGAAGACCTTGGCAACGGGAGACGCGTGGCGGTGAAAGTGCTCGGCAATGCGCTCGAATCGGACGAAGCCCGCCGCCGCTTCCTGCGCGAAGGCCGCCTCGCCGCCGCCCTCAACCATCCCCACACCGTCTACGTGTTCGGCACCGAGGAAATCGAGGACACACCCGTCATCACGATGGAACTCCTCCCCGGCGGCACCCTGCAGGACCGGGTCAAAGCCTCGGGCCCCATGAGCGTGCCTGCTGCCGTCGATGCCATCCTCCAGATTCTCTCCGGACTCGAAGCCGCCTACAAGGTCGGCATCCTGCATCGCGACATCAAACCCTCCAACTGTTTCACCGAGGAAACTGGACTCGTAAAAATAGGCGATTTCGGGCTCTCGATCTCCACCCTCGCGAACGCGGAAGCCACGCTCTCCTCGGGCAACTGCTTCCTGGGCACACCCGCTTTTTCTTCCCCGGAACAACTCCGCGCCGAACCCCTCGATGTCCGCTCCGAGATCTATTCGGTGGGTGCCACCCTCTTTTACCTGCTCACCGGCCAGACTCCATTCCCGGCCGACAACATGGTGGCTGTGATGGCGGCAGCCCTCGAAAAATCCGCCCCCTCGCCGCGCTCGGTCCGTCCGGAAATCCCAAAAGCCCTCGCTGCCGTGGTTCTCCGGTGCCTTGCCAAACCCGCCTCCGAACGCTTCCCCAACTACGGCCTCCTTCGGGAGGCTCTGGTTCCGTTCGCCTCCACCGC
>CAIURC010000015.1 GCA_903901425.1 uncultured Spartobacteria bacterium
CTCCGAGGACCAGCTCCAGCAGCTCGAGGACCGTCTCCCCGACGGCGTCCAGACCCGGTACGCCTACGAACCCGGCACCGACCGTATCGTGGAACGGACCGTCCGAAGCGGTTCATCCCTGCTTCTCCGGGAAAGCCGGACCTGGTCCGAGAGCCGACTCGCAACCATCGAAACCCGGCGCGGCGATGGCACGGTGGTGGCCGGATACGTCTGGGGATACGACGCTCAGGGCCGGCGCACCACGCGCACCCTTGATTCAGGCGAGGCATGGGAGTATGAATACAACCGGAGGAACGAAGTGATCCGGGGCATCAAAAAGAACGGCGCCACCCCGTTGGACGGGTACGATTTCGGGTATGGTTATGACGGGATCGGGAACCGGCGCTCGGGGACCCGCGGCGGCGAACCGAACCCTGGGCATGTCGCGCATGTGTTTGTGGAAGCCGAGCCGGGTGTGACGAGCGTGGAAGCCGATGTGCCCCAGGGAAACACCACGGCCCGTGTCAGCGGGGTCCGGCAGGGGAACCAGTTTTATTTGAAGCTCCCAGTGGGTTGGGGCAACCGGGTGGACGTGGAGTTTCGGTCGATCCGAGCCAACGGGTTGGGGCAACCCGAGTTTTTTCGGACCCTCAAACAGCCGGTGTCGGTCCCCGAGGTGCGCTGGACGTACACCTGGGACGCTCAGGAACGGTTGACGGCCATGGAAACCGATCCGGCCGACGTGTCCAAGGGCGCGGAACGGCGGCGCCTGGAGTTTGTGTATGACGCGCGGGGGCGGCGTGTGGTCAAACGGGTGCGCAGCGGATGGACCGGGCTGGCGTATAGCCGGGTGGAGGAACGGCGGTTTGTTTACGACGAAGGCTGGAACGTGCTCGGGGAAACGGTGTCTGTGAACGGAGTGGCACCGGTTCTGGACCGGCGCTATGTCTGGGGCCTTGATCTGTCCGGAACCGAGACGGGCGCCGGAGGCGTGCACGGGTTGGTGGCGTCGTTGAGGCCCGGTGCGCCTGCGGGTGCCCGGCGGGAACTGCCTGTGTACGACGGGAACGGCAACGTGGAACGTGTGGTGACGGAGGCCGGGGAAGTGTCGGCCCGGTACGAGTACGGGCCGTTTGGGGAGGAGATCACGCGGCGCGGCGTGGGAGCTCAACCGTACCGGTTTTCCACCAAGTACCACGACGAGGAAACGGGCCTGTTGTACTACGGGTACCGGTACTACGCCCCCCGCGCGGGCCGCTGGCTGAGCAAAGACCCCATCGGGGAACGGGGCGGGGTGAATCTGTATGGGTTCGTGGGGAATGATCCGTGTAACTGGGTTGACGTTCTTGGAAGAGAGCGTTACCAGCCAGGCGGACCTCTAAAGGGTGTCACTTGGGGTGAAGATGAACACTTCAGGCCGGGGGAGAAAGACCCCTTTGCCAAACGCCCTGACCATTCGTCACCTCGATACAACCTGAAGACCAAAGAAAAGGACTGCCCATGCACCGCGAACTGGAAGATGATCGTGTGGGAGGAAGGTAGCCCAAACTTGGATATACTATTCAATGCCCCGAACGGATCAGGCTGGCACGAAGAAGCTCATGCGTGGGGTTATTTAGATGCTTACCGGAAAGGAAAAACCAAAATCAGCGAGTATCTGAATAAGTGCTTTGGCGGGCAGAAACTTGTCAGTGCGCGGTTCATTGTTGGAAATCGTCAGGGGTGGGTGCCAGATTTTTCGCGCTACCTGAACATTGCGCTGCATGTCGGTCAGCATCCCCAATTTGGGAACCGCTATGAGTATCAGGACAGCGATCCCCTTAAGCCAACACAAGGCGCGCTCAATGAAGCCAAGGCCAAGGTGGATACGCTAGATGGCCAATTGAGGACTTACGAACAGCAGTTTCGCAGTGCGCCCTGAGTCTATGAATCGCGGCCTCCTCCTAACGCTGCTGCTCGGGTTGTCAGTGCCTTTTAGTCGTGGTGAATCACTCGACCGCGCCATTGAACGCACGGAAGTGGTGCAGCGGCGGGCATTGGCCTCGAATACTCCTGCACTCGTCTATCGCGAACTGCGCGATCCGATCTTGATTAAAATGCTGCTCAAGGGTGCGGGCGGAGAGGCCGCCGATGCTGTTATTTCGGTGGTTCTCGGTGGGGATGACTCCGGGTTCACTGTCTCGATACACGCTCTTGAAACCACGTCACTGCCTGACCGTGCAATCCAAGCCGTCTCCGAATTTGCCCGCTTGCGATGGCTGGGAGTATCGAAAGAAGCTGCCCTGAAATTGATCGGGGAGGCGGTTCGCCGAGTATCACCGCGAGATGAACAAGGGGCCGCTTTGAAACGGGCAACCCCGTGGCTTCCATACGAACGTCTCCGACCAGTTCGCGCTGCTGACAGCCTCGCGATCTTTTGGACCGAGGACGGACGGTCCTTTGTTTTCGAAGACAAGGATGTCTCGTTCGTGATCGTCTTCCAAAAGCAGGGCGAAGCGGTTGAAGCGCTCGTCTATTGCGTCGATAGCAAGGAATTTGGGGCCCAGACGCGGGCCTCGGTTGCCGAAGCAGCGAAAATTGCGTCGTCGAGAGTGCGGGAGCGATATGGGAACAGGCGCCCACCCAGCGCGGTATTGTTTTGGCGGGAACTCAAACAGGTGCTTCATGAACGAGGGGTGACTTGGTTATCTCCCGAGGAGTTGAATCCCGATATTGACTGGCATTAGGGACTACAGGGACGAGGGGTGAATAGGCATCGTCGAAAACCACCCGCTGTGCGGCATGCGCCGTATGACGACAATGCCCCCGCAGGAGTCGCGACGTCGCTCGCGCCTTGGTAGTTCAACGTTGGTCGCTGGTCTGGCCCGGCACGGCATCTGTGCGTGGAAGCTCGTTTCTCGCATTTCAGTGGGTAAAAGAGGTGAGACAGTGGCAGAAACCGGGGATGGCCCGATACGATCGAGCAAAACTGCCCGAACCAGTCCGTGGAGGGGTCGAGGCAGTGGCTATGGGCCTGAGCGCGGATTATCAGGGCGCAGCGGAGGCGGTGCTCCCGAAAGCCGAGGTCGTATTTGACCGCTTCCACATCAATAAACTGATGGGTGAAGCGATGGACAAAGTCCGGCGCGAGGAGAACAAAGAGTTGCTGAGCAAAGGCGACAAGCGTCTGGTGGGTACCCGGTACGTTTGGCTGTACCTTCCCGATGGGATTTGCAAACGGGAGAAAGATCCCACCCGCGACAGGGTGTTTGAGAAACTTGCCCTCTCCCGGTTACGGACAGCCCGCGCATATTACTACAGGTTCCTGTTCCTCGAGTTTTGGGAGCAGCCTGACATTGAGTCGGCGCAGAAGTTTTTCGCCCAGTGGTATCACGAGGCGAAGCGGAGCCGGCTGATCCAGCGAGTGGCTGAAACCCTCAAGAACCATCTGCACGGGCTTCTGACCTATTTCCGGAACGAGATCACCAACGCGGTGACCGAGGTGCTCAACGGCTCCATTCAAGCTCTCAAGAGTACCGCGCGTGGCTTTTGCTCGCTCGAAAACTACCGGACTCGCATTCTGTTTTTCCTTGGCCGCCTTGAACTTCGCCCACAATAATCCGCGAAGTGCCGATTGTTCTTCCTTGCTCACTCCATTAGACAGAATGTATGGTCCCGGTTGTTTTGTCTGCTTTGATCGTCAGTGGTATGGGGGTGCTTGAGACTCTCGTCTTAATCGTCATTCAGACTCAGAAAATCTACTATCCATGCCCCATGGTCGCGCTGAATATCGCGTTATGGGTTCTACCGATCATAAGTGTAATTTTGCTGTCAGCTATCCCGGTGTTTCTTTCGATCCGGAAAAATAACAAGTGCAGCCAGGGGGGCTTCCCGTCCGACTGGATTTGTGTTTCGATCCATGCTGTCGGGGTGAGTCAGATTGGCCTCACGCTGTATGCGGTTCTTCCTTGGTTTCAACAAGTGATTCTTTTATAAAGTGGACGGGAGTCGGGGCGGCATAGAATTTTTGTTTTCTTTAGGAACGCCAGGAGTGGTCTGAGAAACGGATTGCGAAATTGGGCCCCGGCGCGGCGATGGCACGGCGATGGCACGGCGATGGCACGGCGATGGCACGGCGATGGCACGGTGGTGGCACGGTGGTGGCACGGTGGTGGCCGGATACAGCTGGGGATAAGACGCACAGGGCCGGCGCACCACGCGTACCCTTGATTCAGGCGAGGCATGGGAGTATGAATACAACCGGAGGAACGAAGTGATCCGGGGCATCAAAAAGAACGGCGCCACCCCGTTGGACGGGTACGATTTCGGGTATGGTGGGATCGTGAACCGGCGCTCGGAGACCCGTGTCGGCGCGCATGTGTTTGTGGAAGCCGAGCCGGGTGTGCCGAGCGTGGAAGCCGATGTGCCCCAGGGGAACACCACGGCCCGGGTGACTGGGGGCCGGCAGGGGAACCCTTTGAAGCTCCCAGTGGCTTGGAGCAACCGGGTGGAGTTTCGGTCAATCCGAGCCAACGGGGTGGGGCAACCCGAGTTTTTGCGGACCCTGAATCAGCCGGTGTCAGTTCCCGAGGTGCGCTGGACGTACACCTGGGACGCCCAGGAACGGTTGACGGCCATGGAAACCGATCCGGCCGACGTGTCCAAGGGCGCGGAACGGCGGCGTTTGGAGTTTGTGTATGACGCGTGGGGTCGGCGTGTGGTCAAACGGGTGCGCAGTGGATGGACCGGGCTGGCGTACAGCCGGGTGGAGGAACGGCGGTTCGTGTACGACGAAGGGTGGAACGTGCTCGGGGAAACGGTGTCTGTGAACGGAGCGGCACCGGTTCTGGACCGGCGCTATGTCTGGGGATTGGATCTGTCGGGAACCGAGGCGGGCGCGGGAGGCGTCCACGGGTTGGTGGCGTCGGTAAAGCCCGGCGCGCCTGCGGGTGCCCGGCGGGAACCGCCTGTGTACGACGGCAACGGAAACGTGGAACGTGTGGTGACGGAGGTCGGGGAAGTGTCGGCCCGGTACGAGTACGGGCCGTTTGGGGAGGAGATCACGCGGCGCGGCGTGGGGGCGCAGCCGTACCGGTTTTCAACCAAGTACCACGACGAGGAAACGGGCCTGCTGTACTACGGGTACCGGTACTACGCGCCCCGCTGGGGCCGCTGGCTGAGCAAGGACCCCATCGGGGAACGGGGCGGGGTGAATCTGTATGGGATGTGTAACAATAATCCCGTCAGCATTGTGGATGTTGACGGACGATCAACTCATGCGGCTGACTCAGCAGCGTATGCTGCAATTATGGACTTCTTGGCAGGATCAGGCGATTTGAATCGTGAGTACGGACCCGACCATGCTTGGACTGCAGAAATGCAGAAGCATGAGCACGTTATAAGAGTCCGTAATGAAATCCGCAGCAAAATACAGGCCTACTGCGGTGGGCAGAGATCCGGAATTGTCGGAGTCCGTGTGTCAAAGTCTTGGAGATTAAATGATCAGTCGATCCTCACGAACGCTCGAATCTTGTTCAGCGATGTTTTGGCTGCGCACGGGCTGAGGAGCCCTGTTTACTCGACTGGTAGCTTCGCGTTTCAATACACGATTACCTCGATTGCTTGCGGGTCATGCACAGCCAAAGTGGATATGAGTGCAAGGGATAAACTGAGATTGGGCAGTTTGACCAGAATACCCTTCACAAATATTTCAATCATTTCCGATAAAAACTCGGCAAACACGTTGGGAAATACGATCAACCTCTACTGGTTTTGGAATGAAGAAGTTAGCCGAAAATAGCCTTCGCATTGCGGGATTGCTGGCTGTCTTGCTCCTTGTGTTTGGATGCCGCGAGGGAACCTTTTACACTGCCGATCTAGCAAAGGATCAGCTTCTCGGAACTTGGGTGTTGTCGTCTTTTCCAGAAAACCATCAACCTCCGAAGCCATTAGAAGACTGTACACTGACCTTCCGCAAAGACGGCACCTTTGAGGCGGCTAATTTTCCAATGGTAATGGATGTGTTGCCTATTCTTAAGGTGAAATATACCACCGAGCACGGTTCTTGGAGTCTTGATGAAGTAGGTGGCGCGGATGTTCGTTTTCGCTGGAAAATAAATCTCATCTTTAATCAGTCTCGTATTGCGCCTGAGTTGGATATAACGAAGGGATCAAGTGGGATTGAGTTGTTTGAGAGGACAGACTTGGATTTCTGTTCGGGTTACACATTGCGGCGTAAAAAATGAAGGGTGGGAAATCGAGCTTAATTGTTGCCAAATTAACTCTCATCGTAAGATTTTCCGAATTGGGATCGAAGGGAATTTTGGATTTGGGCTGAGGTCTGATCCGATTTTGCAGCCCGATCGTAGTGCTCTGGTCGTAGGGTGCGATGGATTGTAGGCGTCCGGTTAACGCGCCTTCTGAGTTGTTGATAGGCCGGCTGCTGGAGGAGAGGCGGATCTCCCCGCTCAGGACGGGTTGCCCGCCATCCCAGACAAAAAAACACTTCTCCAGTACGATGTCCTCGGACGCCTCGTCTCCAGGACGCTCTCCGATACCGGCGAATCGTGGACTTGGAA
>CAIURC010000016.1 GCA_903901425.1 uncultured Spartobacteria bacterium
CACGAGTGCCCAGGTGGTGGCACTTGGGAGTGGCCAGTTGGCAGCGTTGCTGACGTCCACGCTGGTGACGCTTTCGACGGGTCTGGTCCGTGCGCTGAGTTCTGCGCAGGTCGCGGCACTCGGCACGGACAGCGTGTCAGCGCTGACTTCGACGCAGATTGGAGCGCTGACCACGGCTGCAGTGCAGGGGTTGACCACGAGCGGGGTTTCGGTGCTGGATTCGACGGATGTGAAGGGCTTCACAACGGCACAGTTGGGCGCGCTGGGAACTGGTCAGCTGAATGCACTGACGACGGATGCAGTGACTGGGTTGGCGAGCAGCCAGTTTGCCGCCCTGACGAGCGGGGTGGTGGCCGGACTGAATACCGACCAGCTTGCGGTTCTTTCCTCGAACCAAGTGACCGGACTTACGACGGGTGTTCTGCAGGCGCTGACCTCAGTGCAACTGCAGAACCTGGCAACGGGAGCAGTGGCCGGGTTGACCACGGGCCAAGTCCGCGTGCTGAGTTCGACGCAGTTGGGTGCGCTGACCACCGATGCGGTGGATGTGCTCAGCTCGACCCAGATTGGGGCGCTGACCACGGCAGCGCTGGCCGGTCTGACGACCGACGGAGCCAACGTGCTGACGAACACGGACGTGAAGGGCTTCACGACAGCACAGGTCTTGGTGCTGAACTCCGCGTTGGTGAAGGCGCTGCAGACTGGCGCGGTGACTGGGTTGACGACGACCCAAGTCCGGGCTCTGAGCTCGACGCAGTTGGGTGCGTTGACCACCGATCAGGTGGATGTGCTGAGCTCCACTCAGATCGGAGCGCTGTCCACGGCATCGGTGGCTGGCCTCGCTACAGACGGGTTGAACGTGCTCAGCAGCACGGACGTGCTGGGGCTGACCAGCGGACAGGTTGCGGCGCTGGGCGGTGCGCAGGTTTCAGCGTTGTCCACGGACACGCTGGTCACACTCTCCACCGGCTTGGTCCGGGCCCTCAGCTCGGTTCAGGTTGCGGCATTGAGCACTAATACCGTGTCTGCACTGACTTCAACGCAGATTGGTGCGCTGACCACGGCGGCGGTGAAAGGACTGACGACGGACGGGGTTTCGGTGCTGGATTCTACGGATGTGAAGGGCTTGACGTCCGCGCAGTTCGGGGCTCTGGCAACCGGCCAGCTCAATGCGCTGACGACGGACGCGGTGACCGGGTTGACCAGCAGCCAGTTTGCAGCTCTGACGAGCGCGGTGGTGGCCGGGTTGAACACGGACCAACTCGCAGTGGTTTCTGCGGGCCAGGTGACCGGGTTGACTACCGGCGTCCTGCAGGCTCTGACTTCGGTGCAGTTGCAGAACCTCGCGACGGGAGCGGTGACCGGTCTGACCACGGCTCAGGTGCGGGTGCTGAGCTCTACGCAGTTGGGTGCACTTACCACGGACTCTGTGAATGTACTGAGTTCCGCGCAACTCGGGGCATTGCTCACGGGAACGCTTGCCGGGTTCACCACGACCCAGCTCGCAGTCCTGACCAGCACCGATCTCCAAGGATTCACGTCCGCTCAGGTGTCTGTTCTCACGACGGATCAAGCCGAGGCGCTGACCTCCGATGCGGTGATTGGTCTGGGAACCGGTCAAGTCGCAGCTCTGAGTTCGAGCCAGTTGGTGACGTTCTCCACGGACGACATCTTCGCTCTGACTACCGGACAAATCCGTGCGCTGACCTCGACTTCGGTGATCGGGTTGAACTCCGACCAGATCCAAGCATTGACGGAGGTGGACTTCCTGACCACCAACGTGGTTCGGGCACTGTCCACCGCTCAGGTTGCGGCGTTGACGACGGCCGAGGTGACGCTGTTGACCACGACCCAGATCCGCGCGCTGACCAGTACCCAGATTGTGGGGCTGGAGACGGAGGACGCCAACGTGCTGAGCTCGACCCAGATTGTGGCTCTGACCACCGGGACGCTGGCCGCTCTCACCACCTCCTCCATCGCCGCTCTGGCGACCGGGGCAACGGTGGCGCTGACCACAGGCCAGTTGCTGAGCCTGACCACGAGCCAAGTGTTGGCGCTGACCAGCGACCAGTTCGTGGCGTTTGGAACGGCTTCGCTCGAGGCCTTCAACGGAACCCAGGTGGGTGTGATCACCTCCACTCAGTACGCGAACCTTACCGGTGCCCAGTTGAGCGCGCTCTACAGCGGAAACAACTAAGCTCCATGAAACTCGCCGGGCAGACCGGAGGAGACATTTAAAAATAAGACATCCCGGTGGGGTCAAACCCGCCGGGATGTTTTTCATCGAAACCTGAAAGAACGAGGTTTGAAATAGAGCGCCGTGCAGCCATACCACTCAGCACTCCGGGCCTTCATACTCGCAGCGGCGCATTACAAGCGTTCGTTTCCGGAGGACTTGTTGCATGAGGGGCGGACGGAGGATCCCGAGGCCACGCTGCTCAAGTTTTTCCACTCAATTGATCTGGATGCCCGGGTGGTTCAGGACTGCCCGCTGGAGAACCTCTCCAAGCTGGGGGCATCGTTTCCGATTCTGGCCAAGCGGAAGAGCGGGCACTGGATGATCGTGGTGGACATCGGGATGCATGCCGAGGGTGTACCCGGCGCATATTTGGTGGACATCGAGAACGAGGCAGCCGGCGTCCAGAACCGCCCGTTCTCAGAGATGGAATCGGACTGGGCGGGGGTGGTGGTGCTTTTCGCCCCGCGAAAACGGGAGTTGCCCAAGGAACAGGCGTTCGGTTTCGGCTGGTTTCTTGGGGAGATCCTGAAGTACCGGCAGTATTTCCGGGACATCGCGGTCGCCTCGTTTGTGCTGAACTCGCTTGGGTTGGTGACTCCGCTCCTGTTCAACATCATTGTGGACAAGGTCATCCCCCACCGGACCTATCAGACTCTTTACGTGGTGATGGGGGTGGCGGTTCTGGCGGCCGTCTTTGAAGCCGCATTCGGGTACCTCATTCAGAACCTGACCCTCTGCACAACAAACAAGATCGACGCCACGCTCTCCTCGAAAATGTTCCAGAAGCTCCTCGGCCTGCCGATGGAGTTTTTCGAACGGATGCCGTCCGGCGTGATTTTCAGGCATCTCCAACAGACGGACCGGATCCGGCATTTCTTAACGGGCAGCCTTTTCCAGACCTTGCTGCAGTCGATCTCGCTGCCGGTGTTGCTCGTACTGCTGGTGAGCTACAGCGCGAAACTCACTGCGGTGGTTCTGATCTTCACAGCCTCGATCGCGGCAATCATCGGGATCATGATTCCGATGTTCAAATCCCGGTTGAACGAATTGTTTGCGGCCGAGGGCTCCCGCCAGGCGCATTCGATTGAAACCATCCACGGGATCCGGACGGTGAAGTCTCTGTGTCTTGAACCGCAGAAAAAGGACATCTGGGAGTCCCGCGTGGTCTCCTCCGTGCGCAAGGCGGGCCAGGTGGGCCACTTCGGAATCGTGGCAGGCGCCATGACCAGTTTTTTGGAAAAGGGCATGCAACTGGCCATCCTTGGAGTGGGCGCATCCGAGGTGTTTGGAGGGGGAATGAGCCTCGGGGCATTGATTGCATTCAATATGCTCGCGGGCCGGGTCAGCGCGCCGCTCCTCCAAATGGTGCGCTTGATCAACGAGTACCAAGAGACCGCGATGTCGGTGCAGATGCTCGGCAGCGTCATGAACTATCCGCCGGAACGTGACCCGCAGTTCCGGGGAAGCAAGCCCCGTGTGACGGGGCGTTTGGATTTTGAGGGAGTGAGTTTCCGCTACCCTGGCGCGGCGCACCTTGCCCTGAACCGGGTCTCTTTCACGGTGATGCCGGGCCAGGTGATTGGTGTGGTCGGACGCTCGGGTTCAGGCAAAACGACTCTCACCCGGATGATGCAGGGGATCCAGACCCCTTCCGAGGGGATCATCAAGCTCGACGGCGTTGACCTCCGGCAGATCGACCTGACGCATCTCCGCAAAAATGTCGGGATCGTTCTTCAGGAGAGCTTTCTGTTCCGGGGGTCGATCCGGGAGAACATCGCCGCGTCCAACCCGGATGCTTCGGCGCAGGAGATTGTCGGCGCTGCGCGTCTGGCTGGGGCGGAGGAGTTCATTGACCAGCTGCCGATGGCCTACGACTCCATTCTGGAGGAAGGGGCCACCAACCTTTCCGGCGGGCAGCGTCAACGGATTGCAATCGCCCGCGCGCTGCTTCCGCAGCCCAAGTTCCTGATCTTCGACGAGGCCACCAGCGCGCTGGATCCGGAGAGCGAATCCATCATCCAGAACAACCTTGCCGAGATCGCCCGGGGCAGGAGCATGATCATTGTTTCCCACCGACTCTCGTCGCTGGTGACTTCGGATGCGATACTTGTTCTGGACAAGGGCCGCGTGGTCGATTTCGGCCCGCATTCCGAGCTGGTGCAGCGGTGCGAAATTTATGCGCATCTCTGGGACCAGCAGACGCGGAACATTACGGCGCCTGCTCCCGCCAGCAAGTTGACGCAGTCTTCGCCCACGATCAGTTTCGGATAAACCGCCGTGTTTTTTTTCAAGACAAAGCCGAAGATCCTCGAGGTGGCACTGCCTTTCCAAGGCGAACTGGTCCATCTCTTGGAGGAACCATTGCCAAAGGGAATCCGGAGCACGCTCTGGTACTGCATCACTCTGGTGGTTGTCGCGTTTTTGGTGTCGGTCCTTTTCAGGGTGGACGTGGTGGTGACCGGAAGCGGAAAGCTCACCTACGACAGTCCGCCGATCATTCTGCAGCCCTACGAACGCGCGATCCTGAAGACGCTTACGGTGCGTCCTGGCGATATTGTGAAAAAGGGGCAGTTGCTCGCCACTCTGGATCCCACCTTCATCCAAGCGGATCTGTCCGCGCTTTCAGAGCGCAGGCGGACCGTCCATGCGCAGGTCCGTCGGCTTGAGGCGGAAGTGTATGGGCGGCCCTATCAGCCAGACCCTTCCGATGGGCTCACGGGCGAATTGCAAAGGCAGATCCATGCCGAACGCGCTGTGGAATATGAGCAGCGTCTCCGGGCCCACACCGCGTCCGTCGAGGAGCACGAGGCCGGCTTGAACCGGCTCCAGAAACAGAAGGAGGTTCTCGAGCAGCAACTCGAAATTTCCACTTCCATCGAGGGGATTCAGGAAAACCTGCTGAGGTCCAAGACCAATTCGCAGCTCGAGTTCCTAGGGGCAAAGAGTGCCCGGCTCAGGGCCGAGAAAGAGCATCGCGAGGCGGTGGACGGCATTGTGGAGAAACGGCACCAGATCGAAACCGCCCGTGCGCAGAAGGAGGGATTTGTTCAGGAATGGCGGCGGAACCTTTTAGAGGAGCTCACGCGCCAGCGCGCCGAGGAGGCGCAGGCAGATGCCGCGCTTTCGAAGTCCTCGCGAATCGGCAGCTTCGAGAACATTGTGGCGCCGGAGGACGGCGTGGTGGTCGACATCGCCAACCGGTCTGCGGGTTCGGTGCTCAGGGACGCCGAACCGCTGGTGATCCTTGCGCCCTCTTCGGCGCCGTTGATGTGCCAGATTGAGTTGGGGTCCGGCGACGTTGGCCAGATAGCGATCAACGACCCGGTGATTGTGAAGGTGGACGCGTTCCCTTTTCAGCGCTACGGGGGGTTGGAAGGCCGCGTGCGTTCGATCAGCCATGAGTCTCATGCGCCGGGTGCTGCTCCGGTGGATCTGGAGTCGGTCGCAAACAAACGCGCCGTCGGGGGCGGGTTGCACCGGGTCACCGTGGAACTGATCAGCACCCAGATTCCCGAGCTGAAAGGGAGCCGCAAAATCATCCCGGGCATGACCGTTTCGGGTGAGGTGCACGTCGGAAAACGGCTGCTCATCCAGTATCTTTTGGATCCGATCCTGCGCGGGTTGCGGGAGAGCTTCCGCGAGGCCTAAACCATGGGATTCACTCCGGAACAGCCGCCCACCGATGAGAGTCGGGAACGGGAGTTGGCGTGGGTGGGGGACGCCGTGCTCGGTCTGTACGCGCGGGAAGACGTGCTCCGCCGGCTGGGCCGGATTGACATGGGGGCTTTCAAGGACCTCACCAGCAACGCTTTTCTTGCCGCTCTGGGGCGTCCGACCCGGGTCGAGGCCGAGATTGGTTTGGTGTACCAGCGGGACGGACTCGCTGCCGCTTTCGCGTACATCGAAGCCAGAATCGCCCCGCTCTGGAAGGCGCAGGAGACCCGGAGGATCCGGCAGCGGACCACGCGCGGGGCAAAAAAGTAGCGGGAGGGAACGAATCCGGGGTCAGAAGGGAAAGAGGTTGCGGCCTCCGTTGACAACCGGTGGCGGTGTTTCGATAATCCGGACATGAGCCTCGACCTGAACGACCTTCTGCAGGAATGGCCCCATGAACCCGGGATGATCAAGGTGCGCAAGGTGACCGGGAACGATGGGCGGGAACGGGTGCAGTTGCGGATTGATCTCGGAGTGCTGCAAATGGAGCTGGACGGCCGCCCGGACGGCATGCAGCCCAATGGATGCGAGTCGCTCCTGGAGTACCACCGGGAAAAAGCGCAGGAGGCGCAACAGCGCAGCGAATCCTACACGCTCAGCCCGGAGGAGATCGGTGCGCTCCAGCAGGAGGGGGTACAGTACTATCACCGGTACATTTCGCTGTTCCAACTCGAGGACTTCAAACGGGTGATCCGCGACACCAAACGCAACCTAGAGATGTTCGAGTTTGTCAGCCAACACTCGCCGGACGACGAACTGGCGTGGTCGGTTGAACAGTTCACTCCCTATGTGCTCATGATGAACGCCCGGGCCAAGGCGTCCGTTGCCCTCGACATCGGTGACCGGCGCGGCGCGGCCCAACTGGTGGAGAAGGCGTTGGGTAAAATCCGCGCGTTTTATGGAGACTGCGGTGAGCCGGAACTTCTCGAGCACAGTCCCGAGGTGGAATTCCTTGAGGAATGGCTCGAGGAGTTGAAACGGATGGAGCCTCTCACTGAGTTGCAGCAGATGCGTCAGGAAATGGAGCGTGCCATCGCCAGCGAAGCCTACGAGCGCGCGGCCGAACTCCGGGACGCGATTCGCGCCTTGGAGAACTCAAAGTGAACCCCGTTTCCGGCCCCTCTTGCGGAACAGGCCGGGATGGGTTAGGGGAGAAGGGCCCGGCGGTGTCCGGGAGTTTTCCCCCCATGTTCGAAAGGTTCCGCTGGCTGATTCTTTGTCTGATGGTTGTTTCCGTGACCGGCTGCGGGAACAACCCGCAGCCTGCACCGCTGCGGGAGCGCCGTGCAGACGGTCAGCCGTGGACGGTCCGGTACGCGAGCATGTCGGACGACCCGCGTTCTCTGGATCCCCAGCGGGCTTACGACCAGATGAGTCGCAGGATTCTTGAGCCCACGGTGGAAACCCTTCTCGAATACCACCCGTTCAAGACCGCGCCCTACGAGGTCGCCCCGGCCCTCTTGGCGGAAGTGCCGCATCCCGAACCCCAGCCCGACGGCACGGTGCTTTACGTTTGCCGGTTGCGGCCCGGGATCCGGTACGTGGATGATCCGTGTTTTTCCGGCGGCAAGGGCCGGGAACTGGTTGCCGAGGACGTTCACTTCGCGTTCCAGCGGCTCTGTGACCCAGCCGTGGCCAGCCCGGTGTTCGGGAATCTGGCAGAGTATGTGGCGGGAATGAACGAGGTTTTCGAGGCGGCCCAGAAACGCGGTGAACGGATGGATTACAGCCAGCGGGTCAGCGGATTGGAGGTCGTGGATGCGCACACGTTCCGGCTCCGTCTCCTGAAGCCTTACCCCCAGATCTTGTACTGGCTGGCGATGCATTTCACTTCGCCCGTGCCCCGCGAAGCCGTCCATTACTACGATGGGAAGCCGCATCCGGACGGTCCGGCCGGTCGGTTGGCGCAACGGCCGAAGTTTGAATGGCATCCCGTGGGTACTGGGCCCTTCATCCTGCAGAGTTACACACCGGCGCAGTCCTATCGGCTCGTCCGGAACCCGGATTACCAGACCACGGTTTTTCCTTCGGAGGGCTGGTCTGCGGAGCGGGAACGGGAACTGCGTCCGCTGGCAGGAGCCCGGTTGCCATTGGTGGACGAGGTGGTTCTGACCGTTTTCCGGGAGCCGCTTCCGGGTTGGCTCATGTTCCGGCAGGGGTACCTGGACGGTGTTGGGGTCAGCAAAGACGCATTCAACTCTGTGGTGACGCCGTCCAAGGAGCTTTCCCCGGAGTACAAGGCCCGCGGAATGCGCCTGGAAAAAGACGTGGACCCTAGCACATTTTACCTCAGCCTGAACCTTCAGGATCCCGTGCTCGGGCCGAACCGGAAGCTCAGGCAGGCGCTCAGTTGCGCGCTGGACGTTCAGGGGTGGCTGGACATTTTCCAAAACGGAGTGCCGCTCGTGGCGCAGCAACTGGTGCCGCCCGGGCTGCCCGGACACGACCCGGCGTTCACAAACCCGTACGGATACAATTTGGACAAGGCTCGACGGCTGATGGCTGAGGCAGGCTATCCCGAGGGGCGCGATCCGGGGACCGGCAGGCCGTTAAAGCTCACCATGGACGTGAACGCCACCGGCGCTCAGGAACGGCAGGCGGCGGAGTTTGTTCAGGCCGGCTTTCGGAAGCTGGGGATCGAGGTGGAGGTGATCGAAAACAACTTCGCCCGGATGCTTGAGAAGGAGGATCAGGGAAACTTCCAGATGGCCTCCGGAACCGGATGGGGCGCCGATTACCCGGATCCAGAAAACTTTCTGTTCCTGTTCTACAGCAAAAACGTTCCGCCAGCGGGGAAGAACGTGAGCCGGTACCAGAACGCAGAGTTTGACCGGTTGTTTGAGACGATGGCGACGATGGAAAACACGCCGGAACGTGTCGCGATTGTGAGGAAGATGAACGAGATTCTGGCTGAGGACTGTCCGGTCATCTTAGAATTCCACAAGGCCTACTACTCGCTGGTACCGCCATTCGCTCCGCGGACCCAGTCCAACCCGATGTTGGAGGGAGGGCTCAAATACGCCCGGGTGGATCACGCGTTGCGGGAAGAAAAGAGACGGGAATGGAACCCAGTGCCTCTATGGCCGGTTTTGGCGGTCGGCGTTGCGTTGGCCGGAGCACTGGCCTACGGCGTGTCATTCAACAGGAGGAACCATGCTTAACTACCTGCTCAGACGGGTCCTCTATGCAGTGCCAGTTCTCTTCGGGGTGATCCTGTTCACGTTCCTCCTCTCCTTCGTGGTCCAGAGCCCCCAGGCCCGCGCCCTCAAGGTGCTCGGCCAGCGGGCCACACCGCAGTCCGTTGCCGCATGGCTTCACCGGCGCGGGTACGACAAGCCAAAGTTTGTGAATCTGGAGCCGGGCCGGCCCTGGCACGACTCCCAGTTCTGCGACCATGTCCGCAAACTTGCCACCTTTGAACTCGGCGTCTCCGACAAGGATGGCCGCGACCTGCGGCAGGTCTTCCTGAAGGGGGCGATCCCATCACTTCTCATCACGGTGCCTGCCCTGCTTTTTGGATTGGCGGTTTCGGTGAGCCTCGCGTTGTACCTGGTTTATGTCCGGAACTCCGGGCTCGATGTCGCTGGGGTCGTTTTGGCCGTGGCGCTCATGAGCGTGCCGTCCATGGTCTACATCGTGTTCGGACAGGCCCTGCTGGGACTGTTCCTCCACTATTTCCCCGTGTACGGATTCGAACTCTCAGGCTTGGGGACCGCGCGTTTCCTGTTGCTGCCGGTGTTTCTGATGGTGCTCATGCACCTCGGAGGCGATGTCCGGTTGTACCGGGCAGTTTTCATCGAGGAAATCGGCCAGGACTATGTGCGCACTGCACGAGCCAAAGGGGTCGGCCAAGCGCGGCTTCTCTTTGTCCATGTGCTCAAAAACGGCATGATCTCCCTTGTCACTCTGGTGGTTGCCCATCTCCCGCTTCTGGTCATGGGGTCGCTACTGCTCGAAAACTTTTTTGGTATCCCGGGACTCGGAAACACGCTGGTTTTGGCGATTCAGGAGTCGGATTTTGCGACGGTGTTTGCCTCGGTGTACTTGGGGTCAATCCTGTATCTGGCTGGGCTGATGCTCACCGATGTGTGTTACGCTCTCGCGGATCCGCGGATCCGGTTGGGCTAAAAAATCATGGCGACACTTTTTGACAGCCTCTGGTTTCAGAACCTGATTGCCGGCCTCGGTTTTGGCGGGGTGCTTTTTTTCGTCCGGATGGGCCTTCGCAGCGAGCGCTGGTCGCGGGCATGGGCCAGGCTTCGGCGGGACCGGATGGGGATGGCGGCAGGAGCCGTGATTCTCTGTTACTTGATTCTGGGTGGTCTGGAGATGGTGCAGTGGCGTTCAGCGGATGGGGTCCGAACAACGCTGCTGGCTGCGTTTTTGTCCGGTGTTCCCAAGGAAAAGAGTTTCAGCGCACCCATGGCCGCCCGGGCGCTTTCGACGGCTCAACCCGCGCCGTTGCGGGGTCGGCATCTTCTGGGGACCGATGCGCTTGGGAATGACACGCTTGTTCAGGCCATGCGCGCCTGCCGGACGGCGCTGGTGATCGGCGGTTTGACCAGCGTCATCTATCTACCCCTCGGGACATTTCTCGGGATTCTGGCCGGTTACTACCGGCGCTGGGTGGATGATCTGATCACGTACATTTACAGCACCCTGGCCTCTATCCCGGAGATTCTGCTGCTGGTTTCGATCCTGATGGTGCTAGGCAAGGGGTTGGGCACCATGGCCGTAGCGCTGGGAGTGACGGGTTGGGTCGGAATCTGCCGTCTCATCCGGGGAGAGACCCTCCGTCAGGCCGAGCGGCCTTATGTGGCCGCCGCGCGGGCCATGGGGTTGTCCCACTGGCGGATCATCAACCGGCACATTCTTCCCAACGTGCTGCATCTGGTCCTCATCAACTTTGTGCTGGGGTTCTCCGGGTTGGTTCTCGCGGAGGCGGTTCTGAGCTATCTGGGAGTGGGTTCGCCAGTGGGCACACCCAGTTGGGGAACCATGATTGACGGGGCCAGGGGCGAGTTGAGCCGGGATCCCGTGGTCTGGTGGAACCTTGCAGCTGCCACAGGCGCACTCTTCGGGCTGGTTCTTTCCCTCAACATTTTTGGCGACGCCCTCCGCCGCGCATTCGACCCCAAACACGGCTGAAATCCGGCCCTGTCTCCACAGACCGTCCTATGAAAACCGAACCGCCCCTGCTTGAGATCCGGAATCTTTCGGTGGATTTCCGCACTGAAACCGGCACGGTCCAGGCCGTGCGCGGCGTTTCGCTTTCTTTGCGTGCCGGAGAGACCATGGCCGTGGTGGGCGAAAGCGGGAGCGGAAAGAGTGTCACCGGCATGGCGCTCACCCGGCTGTTGCCGGAGCCGCCGGCCGTGTACCGCAGCGGCGAGGTGCTGCTTTCAGGGCGTGACGTTTTGAAGATGAGCGCGGCCGAGTTGCGGGCGGTCCGTGGGCGCAGGATCGCGTACGTGTTCCAGGAACCGTCAACCTCGTTGAACCCGGTTTTCACGATCCGGACCCAGATTGCCGAGGCGATCCGGCTGCACCGGCCCTCCGTGGCGGACGTGGATGCCGAGGTGGTCAAGTATTTGGATATGGTGGGGATCGTGGATCCTGCCCAACGGATGCACGATTACCCGCACCAGCTCAGTGGCGGGATGCAGCAGCGGGCCATGATCGCCATGGCGCTGAGCAGTCAGCCGGACCTTCTTGTGGCCGATGAGCCCACCACGGCTTTGGATGTGACCATCCAGGCGCAGATCCTCGACCAGATGCGGGACCTGAAAAAGCGGCTGAACATGGCGATCCTTCTGATCACCCACAACTTTGGGATCATCGGCGGGATCGCCGAGCGCGTCGCCGTCATGTTCCGGGGCGAAGTGGTAGAAACCGGTCCGACTGAAGAGGTGCTGCGCCGTCCACAACATCCGTACACCCGGGCGCTCATTGACTGCATACCCCGTCTCGGAGCCCGGAAACGGCGGCTCAGCACAATCGACCACGCCGCCCTTGCTGCTGCCGCGGTGACGGAAAAAAAGCCCGCGCTCTGAACCGGTCGGCGGACGCGCGGCTTTCGGGCCTCAGAGCGCATCCTGGAGTACCTTGAAGATTTCCGTGCTGTCCATGAAGCCGCGGATCTTCTCAGCTCCCACGCCTTTCCCGGCGGCAACCATGTCCTCGGCTGTGTTTAGAGCCGCGGCGGACTGGAAAGCAGAGGGTTCGTTCTTGGCGGACGGTCCATGCGGGCCGGTGGTCCATGCGAGGTAGGGATACCCGGCCGGGGAGGTGCCCAGAAGCGCAACGCCGCGGTCTTTTCTGGGAGGGTACCCGTTGAGTGAGAGTCCGCCTGTGGCGTGTTTTCCAACCGCCACGATCAAGCTTTTCTGGCCGGCCTGATTGACGGCCGTGCCGATTGCCTGGTCCATGGACAGCGTTTCTTTCAATGTCAGCTCGGCCTCGTTGCGCTCGGAGGCGTGCGTGCAGAGGGCCGCGTCGACCACCAGCACGTAACCTTTGCGGTTGGTCTGCAGGATTTCCACGGCGCGCCGGACCATGTCCGACAACGAGGGTTGCTGGTTGCCCGATTCGGGCTGGTTGCTGTAGGCGAGCAGGCCCTTCGAGAAAAACCCAACCAAAGGACGCGTCCGGAATGTGTCGGTGTTTTCAAGTGCGGCCCGCGAGGAAACGACTTCGGCCCCCTGTTTCTCCATCTCACCCAGAAGATCCCGCTGATCCTTGCGGGTGCCGCCAGATTTTTCCGGGGTGAAATCTGCCGAGCCGCCACCCAGCGCAACCTGCAGCCCGGCCGTGGGGAGTTGGGCGGCAATTTGATCCCGGTCGCGGGCGTCCTGAACGTGTGCGTAGAAACTGCCGGCAGTTGGTCCTGCGAGTTCCCCGGTGGTGACCAGACCGATGGAACGGCCTTCCGACCGGGCCAGTTCAAGAAGGGTGCTGAGCCGGGCGCCCTCCGGGGTGGAGGCAACGTTCCGGTGGTTGACCTTGGTGCCGGTGGCCAGTGCGGTCGCTGCGGACGCGGCATCGGGAACGGAAAAGTCGCGGCTGCTGTTGGAAACCAGGGCCACATTGGGGAAGGATTCGACCGCCAGCGGTTGTTCGCCGCCCGTCTGGTAGAGCCGGGCCGCTGTCAGGTGGCGCGCCACCATGCCGTCCCCAACCACCAAGATGATGCCAAATGGTTTCTGAACCACCCAGAACCGGACGTAAAAAACGCTGAAAGCGATGAATACCGCCAGGCAGAAAAGGGCGAGAAGTTGGTTTCTGAGCTTCATCCGGCTCCGGATTGAACGGGGGAGGGACGGGGTTGGCAATCCGCAATTCCTCAGATCCGCTCAGTGCAGGAGCGGGAGGTCGTGGGGGCAGCGGATCAGTTCCGCATCCAGATCCAGAAAGTAATCCAGCCGCGCCTCGGTTTCCGCAAGGTCGATGTGCCGCGCCATGATCAGGTAGGTTGCGTAGTGGTTTCCTTCGCTCTGCACCAGACTCCCGTAGAAGTCAGCCAGACCCGGGTCCAGATCCCGGACGCCACTGGCCAGGATCTGAAACTTTTCACAGCTGCGCCCTTCGATCAGGGAGCAGACTACCAGATGGTCGATCACCTGCTGGCGCCGGCCCCGGCGGACGTGGCTCATCATTCCAGAAATCCATGGGCTGCGCATGGGTGGCCCGAGCGGGATGTTGCGTTCCCGCAGCAGGGCGAGCACCTGTGAGAAGTGCTGCAGTTCCTCAATTGCGATCGCGTTCAGTTCGTCCAGACAATCGTAAAGTTCTACGTATTTCTCGAGGTTGAGCGCCGTGGTGGCAGCCTTGCGCTCCAGGTACGCGTGGTCGACTAAAACCGCAGCAAGGCGCGAACGGATCTTTGGTAGCCAGCTCTCCGGCAGTTTTTCCCTCCACAAAAGCATCCCCAAACGCCTAACGCGGCGCCCCTTTCAAAGCAACGTTTCCAGGGCCTTCTCCGCAAGCGCCGCAACGCGGCCGGCCGGCAGCGTGGCGTCCAGAACCAGAAACGTGGGGTCCCGGAGCGACAGAAGAATCTGTCGGACACGGGCCAGATTCTGAAGGTCCTCAAACGCATCCGGAACGTCGCCCCGGCCAGTGATCCGTCCCCGTCCCGTTCCAGGGTCGAGGTCCAGCAGGAGGACCAGATCTGGGGCGGGGGCGAACTCCCGGTTTCCCGCCACCACGGCATTGGGATCGGCGCCCCGAGCACCTTGGTAGGCGGCATTCGAAAAGTAATACCGGTCGAGCAGGACGAATTCGCCCCGTGCCAGAGCCGGCGCGATGGTCTGAGCCACGTGTTCGCGGCGGTCCTCGATGAAAAGCGCGAGTTCTTCCTCCAGAGGAAGCCGACCGGAGGTTGCTGTTGCCCGGATTTTGCGGCCCCAGGGTCCGGCAGTGGGTTCGCGGCTACAGACTGCCTTGCGTCCCCGGCGTTCGCAGAACCCGGCAAGGTGCCGGATCAGACTGCTCTTGCCGGCCCCGTCGATCCCTTCAACGACAACAAGGCGGCCACGGTGGGATGTTGCATGCATGGGATGTGCATCCAGACATGGTGAGCCCTCGAAATCGATGGTTTTCGGCGTCGAAATCACGGCGGGACAAGTCCGCACTGGCCATGTCCGATATGGTTCATCTAAAGGTGGCGGTCCCTGTTATGAGCAAGCACCCTGGCACCCCTTCCCCCGGCAAACCCACCAAGATTCTTATCGCCAACCGTTCGGAGATAGCGATCCGCGTGATGCGCGCGGCAACCGAACTGGGGCTCAGGACGGTGGCCATCTACGCGGAGGAAGACCGGTTCTCCATGCACCGGTTCAAGGCGGACGAGGCCTATAGGGTCGGCGAGGGCAAGGGTCCCGTTGGGGCGTACCTCGACATCCCCGGAATCATTTCCGTGGCTAAGGAGCATGGCGTCCAGATGATCCATCCCGGGTACGGTTTTCTTTCCGAAAACGCCCAGTTCGCGCGGGCCTGTGCCGAAGCCGGCATTGTTTTTGTCGGGCCGCGTCCGGAACTTCTGGAGCTTATGGGGGACAAGGTGGCGGCACGGGGTCTCACGCAGAAGCTCAAGGTGCCGACCCTGCCTGGGACTGAGGATCCTGTGTCCGATCGCGGTGAAGCGCTCAAGGCCGCTGCGCGCATTGGTTTTCCCCTGATCATCAAGGCTGCTTTCGGCGGGGGCGGGCGCGGAATGCGCGTGGTGCACAAGGCCGGGGACCTGGACGCGTTGCTGGACGAGGCTCAGGGCGAGGCGGAACGCGCGTTTGGGAATCCGGCGGTGTTCCTTGAGAAATACATCGCGCGGGCCAAGCACATTGAGGTGCAGATCCTTGGGGACAGGCATGGGGGTGTGCTGCATCTCCACGAGCGCGACTGCTCGGTCCAACGCCGGCACCAGAAGGTGGTGGAGATTGCACCTTCCGTGGGTCTGAACGAGCGCGTCCGGGGCGAGTTGTGCGATGCTGCTGTCCGGATCGCCAAGGAGATCGGCTACGACAATGCCGGTACCATCGAGTTCCTGTACGACCTCGACACCGAAGACTGGTTCTTCATTGAGATGAACCCGCGGATCCAGGTGGAGCACACGGTCACCGAGGAGATCACCGGCATCGACCTTGTTCGCAGCCAGATTCTGGTGGCCCAAGGCGCCAAACTGCATGGCCCCGAGTTGGATCTCCCGGAACAGGACAGGGTGCCGCGCATGGGGTTTGCCGTTCAGTGCCGGGTCACGACCGAGGACCCGGAAAACAAGTTCACCCCGAACTACGGCAAGATCGTGACGTATCGCAGCGCAGGCGGGTACCGCCTTCGGCTCGATGCTGGAATGGGGGATGCGGGGGCGGTGATCACCCCGTTCTACGACTCGCTCCTGGTGAAGATTACCGCCGGTGGTCAGACTTTTGAAACGGCGTTGCAGCGCATGGACCGCGCGCTGAGGGAGTTCCGGATCCGGGGGGTAAAAACCAACATCCCCTTTCTGGAGAACGTCATCCACCATCCCGATTTCCGCGGAGGCGGCGCGACAACGACGATGATCGACACCTCGCCGGCTCTCTTTGAGTTCAAGCCGCGCAGGGACCGCGCCACCAAATTGCTCAGTTTCCTCGGGAACGTGATTGTGAACGGTAACCCGCATGCAAAGGGCTACCGGCCGTCCGGGCCTCTGGCGCCTGCCCCGGTGCCGGATTGGGACCGGAAGCAGGATCCGCCGCGGGGCACCCGCCAGCTCCTGCTGGAGCTCGGGCCCCGCAAGTTTGCCGACTGGGTGTTGAAGCAGAAACGGCTTTTGATCACGGACACCACCTTCCGGGACGCGCACCAGTCCCTGATGGCGACCCGGGTCCGGACGTATGACATGGCCGCTGTGGCCTCGGCCGTTGCCCGGCGCGCGCCTGAGCTTTTCAGTCTTGAAATGTGGGGGGGCGCAACCTTCGACACGGCCATGCGGTTCCTGAACGAGGACCCTTGGATGCGGCTCCGCCTGCTCCGGGAGAAGGTGCCCAACATCTGCTTCCAGATGCTTCTGCGTGGGGCCAATGCCGTCGGTTACACCAGCTACCCGCCAAACGTGGTGGCGGGATTTGTCCGGCACGCCGCGGAGTGCGGGATGGATATCTTCCGGGTGTTCGACTCGCTGAATGACCTCAGGAACATGCGTGCTGCGATGGAGGCCGTGCAGACCACGCACGCCATCTGCGAGAGCGCCATCTGTTACACCGGCGACATTCTGGATCCCGCCCGGTCCAAGTACTCGCTCAAGTATTACGTCAGCCTTGCCAAGGAGTTGGAGAAAATGGGGGCGCACATCTTGGCGATCAAGGACATGGCAGGCCTTTGCCGGCCCTACGCAGCCAGCGCTCTGGTGAAAGCGTTGAAGGACGAAATCGGCATCCCGGTTCATTTCCACACGCACGACACCAGCGGAGTCAACGCGGCGTCCGTTCTGCGCGCCTCCGATGCGGGTTGCGACGTGGTGGACCTTGCGCTCGCTTCGATGAGTGGCTCCACCTCCCAGCCCAATCTGAACTCGATCGTTGCGGCTCTTGAACACACGCCGCGCCAGACCGGCCTCGACCTTCAGGCTTTGAACGAGTTCTCCGATTACTGGGAACAGGTGCGCGCATTTTACGCTCCTTTCGATACGGCTCCCAAAAGTGGTAGCGCAGAGGTTTACCTCCACGAAATGCCGGGTGGCCAATACACCAACCTCAAGGAGCAGGCCGCTTCGATGGGAATCGCCCACCGCTGGCCCGAAATCGCCCGGACCTACGCCGAGGTCAACCAACTCTTTGGCGATATCGTCAAAGTCACGCCCTCCAGCAAGGTGGTGGGAGACATGGCGCTTTTCCTTTTCACGCGCGGCATCAAACCCGCAGACGTCGTGAATCTTCCGCCGGGCACGGCCTTCCCAGAGTCGGTCATCGACATGCTGGGCGGCGGTCTGGGCGAGCCCATGGGCGGATGGCCCACGCCCGTCCTCAAGGCGGTGCTCGGCACGGCCAAGCCCAAGCGGGTCAAGCCCGCGCCCGTCAAGCTGAAGGAAACCAAGGCGGAAGTGGCTGCCAAAACCCGGCGCGAACCCAGCGAGGACGACCTGTACTCGCACCTCATGTACCCCAGCGTGTTTGCCGATTTTGCCAAGTTTTCCCGAGACTTCGGGGACGTGAGTTGTTTGCCGACGCCCGCATTCTTTTACGGACTGGCCCCGGGCGAGGAGATCACCGTCTCCATTGAGAAGGGGAAGGTGCTCTTCATTAAGCTGATCAACATCGGCGCGGCAGACAAGGAGGGCCGTCGGGTGATCAGCTTTGAACTCAACGGAACCCCGCGCGAGGCAGTGGTTGCGGACAAGGTTGTCGCTCCCAAGGCCAAGGCCCGCACCAAGGCGGACCCGGCGGACGTTCTCCAGGTGGGCGCTCCCATCCCAGGGATGGTGACCGCGCTGAATGTCACCGTGGGGAGCCGGGTCGCAAAAGGCGACCGGGTGGCGACTCTGGAAGCCATGAAGATGCAGACCACGCTGTATGCCCACGCCGATGGGGTTGTGGCCGAACTTCAGGCTGCGCTCGGAGACGCTGTGGAAGCTGGCGACCTTCTGGTCAAACTGCGGGCCTAGTCGGGTGGGCGGCCGGACTGGAAGGTTTTTCAAATGACATCCCTTTCCAGAATCCAAGCATTTCTCATTCTGGCGGTTTTGTGGGCTGCAATCTACCTGCCCGGCCTCGGCTCCACAGAATTTAAAGGTGAGGAGGGCCGGCGGGTGCTTCCTGCGGTCACCATGCTGCAGGACGGCGACTGGCTGGTGCCGCATCTGGGAGGCAAACCGTACCTGCGGAAGCCGCCCCTCATGAACTGGGTCATTGCCGCGTCGTTTTCTGCCACGGGGCGGAGGGACGAATGGGCTGCGCGCCTGCCTTCCGCCCTTCTGGTTCTGGCTTTGGGCGGAACGGTGATTGCGCTCAGTTCGGGGCGCGGTTGGATGCAGCCCGGAACGGGGTTGCTGGCCGCGATCATGGTCATCACGCCCCTCGGGTTGTTGGCCAAGGCCCGTTTTGCCGGGGCTGAAATCGAGGGGGTGTACATTCCGCTCTCGGGAATGGCGATTGCCTTCTGGATGGCCTGGCACGCCCAGCGACGGTCTGTCTGGCTCCTCTGGAGCGTGCCCGGCGTTTTTCTGGGGCTTGCCGCCCTTGCAAAGGGTCCCTCGTTTCATCTGCTTGCTTACTACTCGGTTGTGCTCGCAACTCTCGGAGCCACAGGGAGTTGGAGGCGCCTGCTGCATCCTGCGCACTTCCTCGGAATCGCGATTGCTGCCGGAATCTTCTGCGCGTGGGCGGTCCCGTTTTCCAAAAATCCGGAGGCGGTTTCCGCGGGCCAGGTCTGGAAAAAACAGGGGTTGGACCGGTTCCGTGAAGGCGAGTTTTCGGCTGGCAATTATCTCCTGAACATTCCGCGTGGACTTGCGGACCAATTGCCGTGGCTCCTTTTTGTGCCGGCTTTGGCTGGGGGATTCCAATTCCGACGGCGTGGGCAGCCCGCTGCCGTTTCCCCGGCGGGATCGGAGCACGAACCCGCAACGGACGGCGCGGTTGCAGCCGTGCTCGCCGCTCTATGGGTGCTTCTCTTGCTGATACCCGGGATGCTTCCCCGGTACGTGCTCCCTTTTGGAGCCCCGTTTGCCCTGTTGCTCGCCCGCCGGATCTTGGAAGAACGCCCGTCCGAGGGTCTTCTTCGGATCTGGCACGGTGCAAACAGGGCGGGCGCCGGTTTGATTCTTGTGCTGCTCCTGATGGGGCCGCTTCTCGCAGGCTGGCCCGTCGGGGAAAACGGACTTCCAGCAGGGGTCTCGAGTCTAAGCGGGTTCCGCTTTGAACGCGGTTTTCCAGCGGCACTGGCCTGTCTGATCCCAGTCGGCTTCGTAATTGCGGTTCTGGTCCGGCGAGGCGTGGGGTTGGAACCCGTCGGGCTGGGAATCCGCACAGGCGTTGTGCTGGGCGCGGCGTCGGTCTGGTACTCAGTTGCGGTGGTTCCGTGGATGGTGGGAGGGGAGCGGTCCCGTCCGCTGGCAAGGCAGATTGACGAGATCCTGCCCGCGGGAGAGACGCTGGTGGTATGTGATCCGGATTACCTGCCGGCTCTTTTTTACCTGAAAACACCGCATGTGTGCCGTGGGAGTTGGCGAGAGTCGGTTCGGGACGGGGCCTGGGTTCTGGTGCGGGAATCGGAATGGGGGAAGCGAGTGGGGCGGGGGGAAGCGGCGGGCTGGGAAAAGGTCTGGGGGCGTGGAAACGTGCAGGGTGGGGGTCTTTGTTTAATCAGGCGCGCGGGACCGGCCGGCGGCGGCTTGTGAAATTTTTCACAAACCTTCCTTGCATTCGCTTTCTGCTCCCACCTAACCTGCTAAGGCTTAGACCCGGTCTCCCCAAGCCGGGACCGTTTACCACTTTCCAATGTCCAGAAGCACCGATCTCTACTGACGCATGGCGAACATCTTTCCGCGCGGGAGTAACTTCCTGCCCCTCAAAATCGTTCTCTGTCTGCTTGTGATGGGTGGTTCCATCACAGCTGGTTTCGTCTACTTTTTCACCAACAAGTACACCCACGTTGGCTACCAGCCCACGCAGCCCGTACCTTTCCCGCATGACGTGCATGTCAAGCAGGTGGGGATGGACTGCCGCTATTGCCATAGCTTTGTGGAGGTCGCGGCCCATTCCAACGTCCCGACCACGCAGGTGTGCATGAACTGCCACCTTCAGATTCAGAAGGACAACCCGAAACTCGAGGCGGTCCGCGACTCCTGGCGGACCGGCAAGCCGATCCAGTGGGTGCAGATCCACAAGACTCCCGACTACGCGTATTTCAACCATTCGGCCCATGTGAACCGCGGGGTTTCATGCGTGAGTTGCCATGGCAAAATCCACGAGATGCCCGAGGTTTACCACGCTAAGCCTCTCACCATGGCTTGGTGCTTGGAGTGCCACCGCAATCCAGAGGAGGCGCTCCGGCCTGTCAAGGAAGTCACAAACTTGGACTGGCAGCCGCCCGTCAAGGATGGTCAGTCGGTCGCCGAGGCGCAGCGCGAACTGGGCTCCAAGCTGAAGAAGGACTGGGGCATTAACCCTCCCGACAAGAACTGCGCTGGTTGTCACCGCTAAACTTCATTTTCGATGAGCAAACGCGTTTTTTTCCATCCACCGGAAACCGAGCACGGGAAGAAGTACTGGCGTAGTGTTGGCCAGTTGAGCGACTCGCCCGAGTTTCGTTCATGGCTCGAGCGGGAGTTCCCTCAGGGGGCTGCAGAACTCGAGGGCAGCGATGTCTCGAGAAGGAATTTCCTTCAGCTCATGGGGGCTTCCATGGCTCTTGCTGGTCTGAGTTTTTCTGGATGTCGCCGGCCTGAGAAGCATCTGGTTCCGTTCAGTCGTGGAGTGGAATGGGCCATCCCCGGTAAGGCCTTGTTCTTCGCTACTTCCATGCCTTCCAGCAAGGGCGGTCTCCCTCTGGTGGTTGCCACCCATGATGGTCGCCCCACCAAGGTCGATGGAAACGTGATGCATCCGCTCAGCAAGGGGTCATCCCCGGTGCTGGCGCAGTCCTCCATCCTGGATCTCTACGACCCGGATCGCGCCCGGTTTTTCCGAAATTCGGGCAAGCAGGTGGAGTCCTCGGAATTTGAGTCTGCTCTGGGGGAGCTGGCCAAGGGTTTTGGTGATGGGTCAGGTCTCGCATTCTTGGTTGAGCCCTACGAGTCGCCGACCCGCGAAAGGTTGGTGGCTGAAATCAAGGAAAAGTACCCCAAGGCCCGCTGGATCTCCTACGATCCAATCGGACCGGTTTCCGCTCCGGTCTATGGGGAGGGCGTTTCCGCTCTTCCGAAGTTCGACAAGGCGAAGGTGATCCTTTCTCTGGATCACGATTTTCTGGGAACGGATTGCGCCGGTGACTTTGCAAGGCAGTTTGCTGCCCAGCGCAAACCGGACGCGAAGTCAGGGATGAACCGGTTGTACGTCGCTGAGAACCGCTTCACCTTGACGGGCGGGATGGCGGATCACCGGATCCGTGTCCAGGCGAGCCAGATCGGAGCGTTTGCCATTGCGATCGCCCGTGAAGTGCTTGCGGCCACGAAAGATGCGAATTTGGCTGTCGCGCTGGAAGGTGCGCCTGCTGCCTCGGGTGCGTTTCAGGCGGACTGGGTGCGCGAAGCGGCGGCAGATTTGGTGGCAACGAAGGGCAAGAGCCTCGTGCTCGTGGGGCCGAGACAGCCTCAACAGGTTCAGGTGATTGGTGCTGCTCTGAATGCCGCGCTCGGCAACCTTGGCAAAACCCTCGTGGGTCGCCGCTCGCCGGGTGCGTTTGGAACGGTTGGGATCGCTGCTCTGGCTGCGGAACTGGCTGCTGGGCAGGTCAAGGCGCTCTTCATCCTCGGCGGGAATCCGGTGTATAACGCTCCGGCTGACCTCGACTGGGCATCCGCCCAGAAAGCCTTTTGCTCAGACAAAGGCGGAGTCGTGGTTCGCCTGTCGCATCACGAGGACGAAACCTCGGCCCTCTCCACATGGCAGGTTCCCATGGCTCATCCGCTGGAGACATGGGGCGACACACGTGCGATGGACGGAAGTTATCTTTCCGTTCAGCCGATGATCCTCCCGCTGTTCGGAGGATGGTCTGAGTTGGACCTGCTTGCCAAGATTGCCGGACACCAAAAGCCGGAAGGGCCTGAGTTGGTTCAAGACACCTTCAAGAAGGTGGTGAAACCCCAAGATTTCACCGTGGCATGGAGCAAGTTCCTTCATGACGGGTTTGCCCCCAAGTCAGCTGGATCACAGGAGGCGCCTGTCGAATTGTCGCTCAATGCAGCGCTTCTGGCCGGAGCCGGCAAAGGCGTGCCCGCGCCGCTTGCACAGGATGCGTTCGAGGTTGTGCTGGTGGAGGACGCCAAGGTTCAGGACGGGCGTCATGCAAACAACGGATGGCTCCAGGAGCTTCCAGACCCCGTCACGAAGCTGGCATGGGACAACGCGGCCCTGATCAGCCCTTCAAGCGCCAAGCAACTCGGTCTTGAGAATGGCGATCTCATCGAGGTCTCATTCCAGAAACGGTCGATCCAGATCCCGGTATTCGTGGTTCCCGGGCATGCAGACCGTTCGCTCACGATTCCGCTCGGGTATGGCCGGAGTTTTGGCGGCCGGATCGGTGGGCGCGGCGTAGGTTTCAATGCCTACCCTCTGTTGACGCGCGAGACACCGTATCTGATCTCTGGGGCTTCTGTCCGGAGGCTGAACAGGAAGCATCCGCTGGTGGTTACCCAGGAGCATGGCGCGATTGAAGGCCGTGGCGCGGATCTGCTTCGGGAAGGGACGATCTCTCAGTACAAGGAGCAACCTGACTTTGCGAAAGCCATGGGCTTGGACGCCCATGCGGAATGGGCTGAGAAGAACGGTAAAAAGACAGAGGTCATCAACCGTTCGCTCTACTCGCATCCTCCCCTTAACGACGTGCATCAGTGGGGGATGACCATCGACCTTTCCACCTGCACAGGGTGTTCGTCCTGCATGGTGGCGTGCCAGGCCGAGAACAACATTCCGATTGTTGGCAAAGAGCAGGTTGGGTTTGGCCGCGAAATGCACTGGATCCGCACGGACCGCTATTTTGCCAGCGAGAACGACGATGTGCTGGAGCCGGAGATGATTTACCAGCCGATGCTCTGCCAGCACTGCGAAAGCGCCCCGTGCGAGACCGTCTGCCCAGTCAATGCCACCGTGCACAGCGAGGACGGCCTCAATGTGATGGCGTATAACCGCTGCATCGGTACCCGCTACTGCGCGAACAACTGTCCGTTCAAAGTGCGCAGGTTCAACTTCTTTGATTACAACCAGCGCAAGATCCAGGACGGCGGGCTGTATGAGTGGAATCTTCTTTCTTCGAAGGGTACCGAGGAAACCGTGAAGATGCAGAAGAACCCTAATGTCACTGTCCGCATGCGCGGGGTGATGGAGAAGTGCACGTTCTGCGTTCAGCGCATTCAGGAAGCCAAGGTTTCCGCAAAGGTTCTGGCCAAGGATTCGAACCATTTCCGGATCCCGGCAGACAAGTTCACCACGGCGTGCGCCCAAGCCTGCCCGACCGAGGCCATCACCTTCGGCGACATCAGCAATCCTGAGAGCTCTGTGTCCAAGGTGCGCGCATCCGAGCGCGGGTACCGCCTCCTTGAGTATCTGAACGTCGGAAGCCGGGTCTGGTACTTGGCCCGTATTCGCAACCCCAATCCGAAGATGCCTGATGCCGCCAAGGTGGGCGCGCATTCCAAGCCCTCCCATCACGGAGGCGGGCATCACGAAGCCAAATCTCATCACACCGGAGGTGAAGCATAATGTCTGAGAATTCCCAAGCCGCGCCGGCGGTACAATTGAAGACGCCGCCCGAACTTGCGCGGGTTCCGCTGGTCACGAACAACCGTTCTCTGGGCTGGATCACCGACAAGGTGTCCACCATCGTGGAGGAGCGTACGGGGCGCTGGTGGTGGATCGCATTCCTGATCTGCTCGCCGATCGCACTGATGGGGCTTTGCTGCGTCATCTACCAGATCTCCAACGGGGTCGGTGTCTGGGGCGAAAACAAGACGGTCGGTTGGGCGTGGGACATCACCAACTTCGTGTTCTGGATCGGGATCGGCCATGCGGGCACGTTGATCTCTGCCATTCTCTTCCTGACTCGCCAGAAATGGCGGACCTCCATCAACCGGGCGGCCGAGGCCATGACGCTGTTCGCGGTGGTCTGCGCCGGGATCTTCCCCGCGATTCACGTGGGCAGGTTCTGGATGGCGTGGTTTCTTGCGCCGATCCCGAACAGCTACGGGATCTGGCCCAATTTCCGGTCACCGCTCCTCTGGGACGTGTTCGCTGTGTCCACCTACTTCACGGTCTCGGTACTGTTCTGGTACACGGGTTTGGTGCCGGACCTTGCAACCCTTCGGGACCGTGCGCGGGGTCCAATCGCCCGGTTCATCTACGGGGTGTTCGCCTTGGGGTGGAGGGGCTCCAACCGCCAGTGGCGTCACTATGAAATGGCCTACCTGCTCCTGGCTGGTCTTTCCACGCCTCTGGTGCTTTCGGTGCATTCGGTGGTGTCCTTCGACTTCGCAACTTCCATTCTGCCAGGATGGCACACCACGATCTTCCCGCCTTACTTCGTGGCGGGCGCGATCTTCGGCGGATTTGCAATGGTGCTGACCATCATGCTTCCGGCCCGATTGCTGTACACGCAGATCGATGATCTGATCACCCGTCAGCACGTCGACAAGATGGCAAAGATCATCCTGCTGACTGGCACGATCGTGGGCTACGCCTACCTGATGGAATTGTTCATCGCATGGTACGGGGCAAATCCCTATGAAAAGTTTACGTTCTTCAACGCCCGATTGGGTTTGGAAGGGAAGGGGTGGTACGCTTGGTCGTACTATGTGATGATGTTCTGCAACGTGATTTCGCCGCAGCTCTTCTGGATCAAATCCATGCGGACAAATTACGTGGCCGTTTTCATCGTCTGCATGTTTGTCAACGTGGGAATGTGGTTTGAGCGGTTTGTGATTATTGTCACATCCCTGGCTCAGGACTTCCTGCCTTCCTCCTGGCGGCATTATTCACCCTCCACCACCGAGATACTCACATTCGTGGGCACCTTCGGAATCTTCCTCACCCTGTTCCTCCTCTTCATGCGGTTCCTACCGATGATCGCGATGTCCGAGGTGAAGATTGTGACGCCGCAGGCCGACCCCCATCATCACCCGGAGACCTCCCCTGAGGCTGCCGCCAACCACTGAGACCTGATCATGGCTGAATACAAGAAAGTCTATGGTATAGGCGCTGAGTTCAACAGCGCTGCCGATCTCCTGCACGCCGCAGAAAAGGTGCGGGACGAAAAGTTCACAAAGTGGGATGTTCACACCCCATTCCCGATCCACGGGATGGACGCGGCGATGGGGCTGGGCAAGTCCTGGCTTTCCACGCCGGTCCTGATCGGTGGCGCGATAGGAACCCTGACCGCTGCGCTCCTGACGTTCGTTCCTTCGTGGTTTATCTACCCGATGATTGTTCACGGGAAGCCTTTCAACTGGGCGACCCTCCCGGCCTTCTTCCCGATTTTCTTCGAACTGACGGTTTTGTTCTCAGCGTTCAGCACCGTGTTCGCGCTCCTGATCATGAACCAACTCCCGAAGTGGTACCACCCCGTGTTCAACTGGGACCGGATCAAAAAGGCCACGGATGACGGGTTTTTCATCGTGATCGAATGCCGGGATCCGAAGTTTTCGGAAACCAAGACCCGTGAGTTTCTCGAGGGTCTGGGCGGCACCAACGTGACTCTGATTCAGGATTAAAACCGCTTTCCCATGTTGCGCTACTTTTTTGCGATTTTCATTCTGGTGGCGGGCGGCGTACTCGCCCTCGCCGGGTTCCGCGGCCAGAAGGCGGGCCTTCCTCCCATTGAGATATTTCCCGACATGAAGCACCAGCCCAAGGTGCAACCGCAGCATGCCAGCAAGTTCTTTGCGGACGGCAGCGGCGCACGGAAGCCTGTTGCGGGCACCATTCCCCAGGGGTACAACCTTCTGGGCCGGTACTTCCAGGTGAGTGCGCGAAATGTCGGCTCTGAAAAGGGCGGCTTCACCAATGAGCCCAATTACTACAACACCGGCAGGATGGGTGAGGTTTACGGGGACGGTTTTCCCCTTCCAGTGAACGCCGGATTCCTTGCCCGCGGCGAGGAACGTTTCAATATCAACTGCGCGATCTGTCACGGAAAGACCGGGGCCGGGAATGGCGTGGTACAGCAGATTGGCAGTTGGGCCACCGTGGCGAATCTTCTCGATGACCGGATTCGCTCGATGCCAGACGGCCAGATCTTCCACACCGTGACCAACGGAAAGAACACCATGGGTGCATACGGACCCCAGATTGCGGTAGAGGACAGGTGGGCGATTGTGGCGCACATCCGTGCGCTCCAGCGCAGCCAGAACGGTAAAGTCGAGGACCTGACCGCCGAACAGAAAAACGCTTTGGAGAACGAAAAGAAGTAATGAGCCACTCACACGACCTCCATCCGCCGGTAGCGGAAAAGTTCGAAGCCAAGGACGCTGGCGTACTGCCCAAGGCCCTCTTGGGGATCGGTGCCGCAGGAATCCTGGTCAGCACACTTGGCCTGTTTGTTGAACAGTGGCGCACCCAGTTTGCGCACTCCTGGCTCTTCGCGTTCACCTATTTCCTGACCATCTGTCTGGGGTGCCTCTTCTGGAACTGCCTCCACCACGCCACCGACTCGGAGTGGTCGGTCGTGATCCGCAGGCAGGTCGAGAATCTGGCAAGCCTGTTCCCATACTTCGCCCTGTTTTTTGTGCCGATCCTCGTTTCACTCGGGATCTTGTACAAATGGTGGAACATGGACCCTTCGTCCGAGCCGCTCCTTCTGGCCAAGCAACCGTACCTGTCGAAGCCGTTCTTCCTCATCCGAGCTGCAGCTTACTTCATTGTGCCCAGTTTGGTGGCACTTGCCTTGCGTCGGCGCTCCATACGGCAGGATGGGGACGGCGATTCCGCGCACTCCTTCATGATGCGTAAATTGGGCGTTGGAGGCATCCCCGCAGTTGCACTTTCCATCACGTTCACCGGTGTCGATTGGCTGATGGGGCTGGATTACAAGTGGTTCTCCACGATGTGGGGGGTTTACTTGTTTGCGGGAGCCGCTGGCAGCTCGATGTCCTTGATTGTTTTGGTGATTACAGCGCTCAAGTCCAAGGGGTACCTCAAGGTGGTCAACCTTGAGCACTACCATACCATGGGCAAATTCATGTTGGCCTTCACGATCTTCTGGGCCTACATCGGCTTTAGCCAATACATGCTCATCTGGTATGCGAACATTCCGGAGGAGACGATCTATTTCCAGATCCGGAACACCGGCTCCTGGTGGTACTTGAACACGCTTCTGGTGGTCGGCCGGTTCTTTCTGCCATTCCCCGTTCTTCTGCTGCAGTGGACAAAGAAGAAACCGAAGTTTCTTTGCATGGTCGCGGTTTGGATTCTCCTCATGCAGATGGTGGACGTTTACGTCATTGTCTTGCCCGCATTGCATCCGGGTGGTCTTTCGGTGAGCCCGTTTGACATCTCTGCGTTGATCGGGATCGGCGGCATTCTGGGCTGGCTGTTCTTCAGGAACTTGGGCAGCGCTCCGCTCTTCCCGCTTCGTGACCCGCGTCTGGAAGGTTCACTCAAACTCACGAACTGAAATGTCCAACGAAACAAATTCCATGGAACGGCCCAACGGCTTTTTGAGCTTCCTCTGGGGGCTCCTGATGATCGGCGTCGTTGTTGCTTTTGTTGCCTATCGCTTGAGTCGCGCGGATGGCGGATCCAGCGTGGACGGTGAGCGCGCCGCAAAGCGGGTTTCCGTTCGGGAACAGACCGAGAAAGCGGACCAGGAAAAGCTTCACTCCCTTGCATGGGTGGACAAAGCCAAGGGGGTGGTCCATCTGCCGCTTTCTAGGGCTCAGGAACTTGTGGCTGCCGAACTGGCCACGAAGAAGAAGGGCCCCAGCACGGTTGCCGTTGACGCGCCCCTGCCACCTGCGGCTCCATATGATCCCAATGCGGCGGAACCGGCTCCCCCCGCGCTGCCATCCGCTCCCCAAGGGGCGGACCTCATCCAGTTCCCGGCTCCGGCACCCTCCGCGCAGCCTCCGGCCAATGCGAAACCTGCGGATGCCGCAGCGGCCACCGAAGCAAAACCCCAACCGACTGTTCAATGACTGCAGTAGCTTCCACTGAAACTTCAGGTCCCACCCAGCCATCCGCGATGTCGGACAACGGGGCGGATGAGAAAAAGTTGGCTCTTGAGAGGTCCAACTTGGACGCGTCGTGTTCCGGGGCCGTCCTCTGGTTCTTCACGAGCGCAATTGGTTGGCTGCTCCTCAGCACGCTTCTGGGGTTGGTTAGCTCGCTGAAGCTTCACATTCCCGATTTCCTCGGCGACTGCCAGTACATGAGCTACGGCAGGGTCGCTCCGGCCTACAAGTTGGCGCTGACCTACGGCTGGGCGAGCGTGTCCGCAATGGGGGTCGGCATCTGGCTGATGTCGCGCCTGTGCCGGGTGCCCGTTCGCTTTCCCGGGATGCTGAAGTTCGGCAACCTCCTTTGGAACTCTGGGTTGACCTTGGCGATTGTTCTTCAGATTGCAGGACACGGCCAGGCTTTGGAGGGGATGGACATCCGCACGGGCCCTGCGGTGCTGATGCTCGCGGGTTACCTCTTGATTGGTTCATGGGGAGCGATCCTTTACCGGGCACGCCGGAGCGGCCCCGCCTACATTTCCGTCTGGTATTTGCTGGGTGCGTTCTTTTGGTTCCCGTGGTTCTTCGGGGTTGCCCACTGCCTGACGGCCCGCGGGGCTCTGCAAGGGGTGATGAACAATGTGGTGGCAGCGTGGTACCAGCAGGGCCTCTCACTCTTCTGGCTGACCGCAGTCGGTCTGGCGGCTGCGTATTACCTGATTCCCAAGGTAGTGAACCGGCCTGTGTACAGTTACAACCTGGCCTCGGTCGGTTTCTGGTCGTTTGCCATCGTCGGCGGTCTGACTTCCCTCGTTCGGCTGAGCGGTGGACCCGTCCCGGCGTGGATGGTAACTCTTTCCATCGCTGCAAACATCGTGATGCTGGTTCCGGTCCTGACTGCAGTGGTCAACTTCCTCGCAACGGTGCGTGGTCACTCTGATCTGGTTTACTGCTCGCCGACTCTGCGCTTCTCCCTGTTCGGAGCCGTGGCGTTCGCCGTGACCAATGTCGTGGCTCTGGCTGCCTCCCTGCGTGGCGTGGACAGGGTGGTCCATTTCACCCAGTTTGCCGCCGGCCAGTATCACTTGCTGACCTACTCGTTTTTCTCGATGGTCATGTTTGGTGCAATCTATTACATCACGCCCCGTTTGGTTGGGTGTGAGTGGCTGTCTGCCACGCTGATCAAGTTCCATTTCTGGGGCGCGGCCTACGGCGGTTCGCTCTTGGCGGGTCTTCTCCTGATTTCTGGGATCTTCACAGGGATGGCTCTGGCCGATCCCGATGCCGCATTCCGGCAGGCGCTCCAGATGGCGCAGTCTTATTATTTTGGGCAGAGCCTGGCATATGGGATCCTTGGTCTTGGCCACTGGATTTTCAGCCTGCACTTTCTTCTGATGCTGCTCCGGATCGGACAGCCTGGAACCCAACCCACCCGTTTCTCCAAGCCCGGCGCGCACTGATACCATGAGCCGTTCACCTAAACTCTTCACAGGCATTCTCGCTTCGTTTGCACTCTCGTGCTTCGCGATGGTGCTCGTTCCGAACTCCCAAATTGGCCGGCTCCAACCGGAGTGGGATCAGGACACCAACACCGTGTATCCCGTCAAGAACGACCAAGGACGGGAGGCTTATGTCGCTCATGGCTGTGTGACCTGCCACTCCCAGCAGATCCGCGATCCCCAGAACGGAGAGGACATTGGACGCGGATGGGGCGTGCGCCGCACCGTGGCTCGGGACTATATCTTGGACGATGCTCCGCTTTTGGGTTCCTCGCGAATGGGGCCCGACCTGACAAATGCAGGCTCAAAGGACTGGAGAAACGAGGCCAAAGATGACCCGCGCCGCCCGAAACGTAGGGACGCGATGTGGCATTACATGCACCTGTACAATCCTTCGGCATTTGTCCGGGAGACGAATATGCCGCCCTACAGGTTCCTGTTTGAGAAGCAGAAGATCACCGGCCAGCGTTCGGTGGATGCGCTGCCGGTTGACCCGGGTCAGGGGTATCAGGTCGTGCCGAAGCCCGAGACGGTCAAACTTGTGAAGTACCTCCTCTCCTTGGACCGCAGTTACCCGTTGAAGGAAGTCAAAGGCGCGCCATCCGCCGCCGGGACCAAATAAGTCTAAATTTCTCAGAGAATGAACGAAGGCACAGACCGTATTGATTACCGCGAAACCCCCGATCTGACGGAGGTTCATTCAGCGATTCGTCGTGAATCTGGCGACCCGACTGCGGAGAGCAGGCAGGTTCCACTCTGGCTGACCATGGCTTGCGCGGTTGCAGTGTGCTGGGCCGGCGCCTATGTCGGCGTGTTCCATGGAGGATTTTCCGGGTCGGTCTATAACGAGTACGAGAGTTCTCCCGCAGTCTTGTTCCCGCTTCCGAAGAAGCCTGGCGCCGAAGGGGAGTCCGTAGGTGCAGTTCAGAGTCTCGCCCAGATTGGTAAGGGTGTTTATTCGCAGTGCCAGCCCTGCCACCAAGCAAATGGCGCTGGTGTTGCCGGACAGTTTCCGCCCCTCGTAAAATCCGATTATGTGGTGGGTGGAGAGAAGCGTTTGGTCGCGCTCCTATTGAAGGGGATTCAGGGGCCGCTGGTGGTTGAGGGTAAGACTTATAACGGCGCGATGCCTGCATGGGAAAAGGCCCTGTCCGACAAGAAGATTGCCGCGGTGGCAAGTTACATCCGCTCGGAGTGGGGGAATGCCGCACCTGAGATTTCCGAGGCAAAAGTGGCGGCGGCTAGGAAGGAATTCGAGGCCCGGACCGCCCCTTACACGGAGGCGGAACTGAAGCAGATCCCGGCCGATGCAACTTTGGGTGAGTCTGGGGCACCTGCGGGTGCCGCCCCGGTGGCTGGATCCGCTCCTGCGGCTCCTGCAGCGGTGCCTGCTGGCCCAAGCGCGGATGAATTGATGGCGAAAGGCAAACAGCAATACATGGCGATCTGCGTGGCCTGCCACCAACCCACAGGGCTGGGCTTGCCGATGGTGTTCCCTCCGCTTGCCAAGACGGAGTACGTCAACGGCGATCCGAAGCGGTTTGCGGCAATGATTTTGAAGGGAGTGGCTGGCCCTATCACCGTGGATGGCAAGACGTACAATAACATGATGCCCGGTCAGGAAGCCGTTCTGACCGACGACAAGATTGCCGCGGTGCTGACCTATGTCCGAGGATCCTTCGGAAACCAGTCGCCGGCTGTCACCCCTGACATCGTGGCTGCAGCTCGCAAGGAGTTCGCAGAAAAAAAGACCCCGTGGAGCGAGGCGGAATTGAAAGCCTTTGGAGGCGCCGCTGCTCAGTAAGCTGAATTTTAGGTACCTGAAACAGAACACCCAACCCAATAACGATCATGAAAAACATCTTCGCAGCAGCAGTTGCAGCATTTCTCGGAGCGGGCTTGGTCCAAGCTCAGGACGCCGCGGACCAGGCAACTCAGGGCAAAGGGATTTACATGACAATCTGCGTGGCCTGCCACCAACCCACCGGCGCAGGTTTGTTCCCTGTGTTTCCCCCGATCACCAACTCCGAGTACGTGGCGGGTTCCGCGGAACGTCTCGCAGCCATGATTCTCAAGGGCAATGCCGGTCCGATGACCGTGGACGGAAAGCTCTACAACAATATGATGCCTGGGCAGGAGGCGGTTCTCACGGACGAAAAGATCGCGGCGGTCATGACCTACGTGCGCTCCAACTTTGGAAACAGCGCCCCGGCGGTTTCAGCGGACGTGGTGGCTGCTGCGCGGAAGAAGTTTGCGGACCGGAAAACCCCTTGGACTGAGGCGGAATTGAAGGCTTGGAAGGACTAATTTGCGTTCCTGGAAAAAGGGCGCCCTAAAAAAGGAGACACAACCTATGGCTACACACGCAGCGCACGACGCAGGACATGCCGCTCATGACCACGGCCATGACGACCACCACGAACTCGGGTTCTGGAAGCAGTACGTGTTTTCCACGGACCATAAGGTCATCGGCATTCAGTATGCCGTGACAGGCCTGCTTTTCCTTCTTCTGGGTTTCGGCCTGATGCTGGCGATGCGCTGGCAGTTGGCCCATCCTGGGGCGCCAATTCCGTATTTCGGCAAGATCCTTGCGAGCCTGCCGGTGATCGGCCAGCACTTCCCCAACGGGGCAATGTCCGCCGATGGCTACAACGAGTTTGGGGCAATGCACGGAACGATCATGGTGTTCTTCGGGATCGTGCCGGTTGCGTTCGCTGCACTCGGGAACTTTGCTGTGCCGCTGCAAATCGGGGCGCCTGACATGACGTTTCCCCGGATCAACATGGCGAGCTACTGGACGTTCTTTATTAGCTGCGTGATCATGTTGGGCAGCTTCTTCGTTCCCGGTGGTGCTGCCAAGTCCGGTTGGACTTCTTATCCGCCGCTGGCAGGGATCGCAGACCTTGGCCCGGGCAACCATCCGTTTTTCAATGGCCAGACCCTCTGGCTCACGGGGATGGTGTTCAATATCACCGCCTCGCTTTTGGGTTCAGTGAACTTCATCGCCACGATCATCCAGCTGCGCGCTCCAGGGATGACGTGGATGAAGATGCCGTTTTTCGTTTGGACGCAGTTCATCACGGCAATCCTTTTGCTCCTCGCGTTTCCCCCGCTCGAAGCAGCAGGCATTTTCCAGTTCATGGACCGCGTGTTCGGGTCGAGCTTTTTCATGCCAACGGGTTTGGTGGTCAACCAGCAGTTGACCCAGTGGAGCGGTGGCGGCAGTCCGTTGCTGTGGCAGCACCTGTTCTGGTTCCTTGCGCATCCCGAGGTGTATGTTTTGATCCTGCCCGGCATCGGGGTGATTGCAGAGGTGGTTGCTAATAACACCCGTAAACCAATCTACGGGTACAAGGTGATGGTGGGGGCAATCTTTGCTTTGGCGTTCCTTTCCTTCATTGTGTGGGCGCACCACATGTACATGACTGGGATGGGGGCCAAGGTCGCGGCGTTCTTCCAGACGACGACGATCATGATTTCAGTGCCTTCAGTGATTCTGATTACCGCGCTGATGTTGTCTCTCTGGGGCGGTTCGATCCGGTTCACAGTTCCGATGCTGTTCGCCACGGCGTTTATGCCCATGTTCGGGATTGGCGGCCTCACCGGCATTCCGCTCGCGTTCAACGCAGTGGACCTTTATCTGCACGATACCTATTACATCATCGGGCACTTCCACTACATCGTGGCGCCCGGCACGATCTTCGCAATCTTTGCGGGGGTGTATTATTGGTATCCGAAGGCCACCGGCCGCCAGATGAACGAGTTCTTGGGCAGGGTCCATTTTTGGGCCTCGTTGATCACCATTAACGGGATCTTTTTCCCAATGTTCCTCCAGGGCATGGCCGGTGTTCACCGGCGTTGGTACGATGGCGGCGGCGCCTCACTCGACCAGTTGACCTACAAACTGGCAGGACCGGTTCTGCACTGGAACCAGTTCATGAGCACTTCCGCCTTCCTCCTCGGTCTGGCACAGATCCCGTTCATCATCAATTTCTTCTGGAGCATTCGCAATGGCCAGAAGGTGGGCAGGAATCCCTGGGACGCCACCACGCTTGAGTGGGACGCTCCGTCACCGCCTCCTCATGGTAACTTTGACAAGCACATTGAGGTGTTCCACGGGCCCTACGAGTACTCCGTTCCGGGGGCAGCCAAGGACTTCACACCCCAGAGCGAGCCGGTGGAAACTTCGGCGGCAACCCGCCCCGTGAGTCCCGCCCCCGCCCACTAGACCTGACAAGAGACCTGTTTGTTTCCCATGCAAATTCCGCACGAAGTCACCGCGCGCCCGGATACCGGGCTTTACAACTCAAAGCTTGGCATCTGGCTGTTTCTAGCCTCCGAGGTGATGTTGTTTGGAGGTCTGTTCTCCGGCTACATCTTTCTCAGGATGGGAGCGGAGCCAGGGTACTGGCCGCATGGGCTGTTGAACGTGCCCGTGGGCACGATGAACACGGCTGTGCTCATTGTGTCATCGGTGACGGTGGTGATGGCGTGGGCTGCCCTGAAGATGCGTCAGTTTCTGCAGTACAAGATGTACATGCTGATCACCATCATCTGCGGCATCATCTTCCTCGGCGTAAAGCTGAGCTACGAGTACCCGCAGAAGTTTGATCACTTCGGCGCGTTCATCCGCAAGGATTCGCTTTCCAAATATGAGGCGTACTTGGGCAACGAGTTTCTCAAGTCGAAGAACCTCGATCCCAGGGTGGAAATTTCCGGGCATCTTCTCGATGCACCGAAAGGTTCACCCTACGAGGCGGTGGCCAAGAAGAATGCTGAACACTTTAAGCACATGCTGCATGAGGAGGGGATCGGCGGGGGGCACGGAGACGGGCATGGCGCGCAGGTGCAGGTTCAGACAGAGGCCACGGACGATTACGTGATCCAATTGGATCCTGCGAACGCGCGGCCAACGGACCCTGCCAACGAAGCGCCGAGTTTCCTCCCCAAAAAGCAGACCATGATGACTGCGGTGGTCAAGGCGGCCGACGTGGAGAATGCGAGCATGTTTGTGCCCCGGCACAGCCCTTACTTCGCGATTTATTTCACGATTACTGGCCTTCACGGTCTCCACGTTTTGGGCGGCGTCTTGGTCTTCATTTATTTCTGGGGACCGGGCTCGAAGCTGTACCAGCGCAACCCGGAACATCTGGCCAACCGCGTGGAGGTTGCCGGACTCTTCTGGCATTTCGTGGATCTCGTGTGGATCTTCGTTTTCCCACTTTTCTACCTCCTCTAACCGAAAATTTTTGAACGCATGAGCGACTACAGCGTGAAGACGACCGACAAGGATCATGCACACGGGCACGGAGATTCCGGTCACGGTGATTCCGGGCATGGCGGCCATGAGATGCATTTGAAACTTTACTGGGGGATCGGTGCAGCGCTGATCGCCTTGACGGGTTTCACCGTTGCCCTGAGTTACATCGATTTCGGAACCAAGGAACGGAACATCGTGATTGCGATGCTCGTGGCCGCGTTCAAGGTGTGTCTGGTGGGTGCGATTTTCATGCATCTCAAGGGTGAAAAGCCGTTGATCTGGAAATTCCTCTATTTCTCGGCTATCTTTGTGGCTGGCTTGTTTTTCCTGACTCTTCTGGCGGCGTCGGATCCGATTTTCGGCACAAACTTCAACCAACACTAGGAGGCACCATGTCACTGAGAGCGTTCCATATCCTGTTCATTGCACTGTCTGTTTTGATGGCGGCGGCGTGTTCGGCTTGGGCGTTTTTGAACCAAGCGGGAGTGATTTTTGGGGGTTGTTCTGCTCTGGTATCGGTGGGGTTGGTCGTCTACGGGGTGCGTTTCCTTTCCAAGACCCGCAACATCATCGTATGAAGACAAAGCTTGGATTCAGCGGCAGGTTTGCACCGTGGTTTGTTTTCCTGATTCTCGGTGCTGCAGGAGGTGCGAACGCCTGCACGGTTTGCATGGGGGACCCTGGTTCCCGCGAGGCGGGAGCCATGAATGCTGCGATTTTCCTAATGCTAGCGTTCATCGGCGGGGTTCTCGGGCTGGCCGTCGCGTTTGGCGTTTATTTGCACCGGAAGTCGGTGGCACCCCTCGAACCGCATGTGGCTTTCGTGAGTGGAGGCAGCTTCAACCAAAACATTCAAGAAGACTAAAAAGGTATGTTGAATAAACTTCTCGGCATTGTTCCGGACGCTTCTGAGCATGGGTACCAAATCGACCATATGCTGGAGTTTTGCCATTGGTTCATGCTCATCCTGTTTGTGGGCTGGCTGATCTTTTTCGTGTCGACGCTGGTCCGGTTCCATCGGTCCAGAAACCCCAAAGCCAACTACCACGGGATTCAGGGGCACATGTCCACTCACGTCGAGATGAGCGTCGTGCTCATTGAGGCGGTTCTGTTGATTGGGTTCGGGCTTCCGCTCTGGGGAAAACGAGTGACCGAAGATTCGTTCCCCGACAAAAACGAGGCCCTGCGGGTGCACGCGGTGGGTGAACAGTTCGCATGGAACTTCCATTATCCTGGTCCGGATGGCGTTTTCGGACGTCAGAGCGCTTTCCTGGTGAGTTCGACGAATCCTTTGGGAATCGACAACACGGACCCTGCTGCTGCAGACGACGTGGTTTCCAAAAACGAACTGCATCTCACCAATTACCGCCCGACGGTGATTGAGATCACCTCCAAGGATGTGATTCACAGCCTTTCACTCCACAACATGCGGATCACTCAGGACGCAACGCCTGGGACGAGGGTTCCCGTGTGGTTCAGGCCGAAAAAGACCGGCACCTATGAGATTGTTTGCGCCCAGTTGTGCGGGGCTGGCCATTTCGCAATGCGTGCGGACATGATGGTGGAAGAGAAGAAGGATTTTGATGCTTGGTACAAGGAGACTGCGGCTCTCCAGCACCCGGCGACTGCCGCAAAGTAAATTTGGAGGAACAGGGCGCGGCGTGCCCCCTTCGCCGTCTGCCAGACCTGCTCTTGAAAGAAGCGCCCACAAACGCCTTTCCGGACCGTCGGCTTTCGGTTTATGCGAAGCTGGTGGTTTCGGCCACGTTGTTCCTGATTTTTGTCGGGGGCCATACCACGACGTCCGGGGCCGGCATGGCCTTTGCCGATTGGCCTCTGAGCGATGGGTCGCTGAATCCGGTCGGCTGGTGGGGGGATATCATGCAGCGACTCGAGCACGGGCACCGTTTGACGGCAGAAACGGTCGGTCTGATGGTGGGTGTGCTCTGCGCATGGGTGTGGCGCGCTCCGTGGGCTTTGCCTGCGGCTGCCGTGGGCTCCATCGGAGCTGCCGGACTCGGGATATGGATGGGCGTATCCCGGCCCGTTCTGGCGCATCTTGGTCTTTGGAGCGCCGCCGGTGTTTTCTTGACCGTGTTATTTGTGTCCGGCCGGGGCCGATGCGGGGCCGGTTCCGGCCTCGTCCGTAAACTGGCCGTAGCCGCATTTGTGGGGGTGTGCGCGCAGGCGGTGATGGGTGGTTTCCGCGTGACTTTGGAGACCGGAGGCGATGTGACTGCAGCAACGGTCCTCCGGGTGGTGCACGGGTGTTTCGCGCAGTTTGAGCTCTGCCTGCTGGTGGCGATTGCGAGCCTGCTCTCGCCGAGTTGGGGATGTCGGAATTGGCAGCCTGCTTGGAAGTCCGCTGGAAAATGGGCGTGGATCGCCGCAGGCGTGGTGTACCTCCAATTGGCTGTTGGCGCGAGCATGAGGCACATGGGCGCCGGGCTCGCGATCCCCACGTTCCCCATGGCTTCGCCGGATGGCGGCTGGTTGCCTGCAACGGCCAGCCCGTTGGTGCACCTGAACTTCACCCATACCCGGGTGGGAGCTGTGATTGTCACCCTGTGCATGGTTTTTCTTGTGACTCGTGTCCTGCGCTCAGGAGCGGGTGCTGTCCTGCGTAGGCCATTGGGCTGGGTGCTGCTGTTCCTCGGGATCCAGTGGGGGCTTGGCATTTTGGTGATTCTCTGGCATCGGCCGCTGGTGCCCACCACCGCGCATGTGGTGAACGGGGCGCTTCTTCTCTCGGCGACGGTGTGGCTGGGATTGAGGGCGTCCTTGCGCGGATCAGGTGCTGGCGCTGCAGGGGGAGGTGCCGCATGAGCAGGGTCAGTGAGGAATTGCTGGTGCAGCTCCCCGAAGTGGAGGAGTGTGGATGGGTGAGCGACCTTTTGACGCTGACCAAGGCGCGCCTGAGTTTCTTGGTGATCGTGACAACCTTTGTGGGTTACTGCATGGGGAGCGCGGGGCGTTTGGACTGGCTCGAACTGCTCCATGCGACGCTCGGTACGGCTCTGGCTGCCGCTTCTGCTGCAGTGCTCAACCAGTGGATGGAGACCCACGTGGACCGGTTGATGGAGCGAACCCGGACCCGGCCACTCCCTGCGGGGCGGATGGCGCCGCGTGCGGCGTTGATGCTCGGGCTGGGGCTGGGGGCCGGGGGGGTGCTTTGGCTTTTGGCGAGCACGAACTGGCTGAGTGCGTCCCTTGCAGCGGCGACGATTGGGATTTATCTGCTGCTCTACACCCCTCTCAAGAGGCGGACATCGGCCTGCACGCTGGTCGGAGCCGTTTCAGGGGCGCTGCCACCCGTGATCGGCTGGACAGCCGCTCAGGGGCCTGCGGCAGGAATTGGGGTGGGTGGCTGGATTCTGTTTGGAATCCTGTTCACGTGGCAAATGCCGCATTTTCTCGCAATCGCCTGGATGTACCGGGACGAGTACGCGCAGGCCGGTTTTGTGATGCTCAAACGGGATGACGCGAGTGGCTGCGTGACGGGTTTCATCAGCTTGATCTTTGCGCTCGGTTTGGTGGGCGTGTCCGTCGCGGCCCATTTCGTGGGTATGACCGGTGGTGCCTATCTTTTGGGTGCGTTGCTCCTCAACGCCGCGATGCTCGGCTTGGCAGTGCGATTTTTCTTAGACCGCAGCCGCGGCACGGCTCGAGCCCTGTTTTTTGGATCGATTCTCTTCCTGCCTCTGCTTCTCGGGTTGATGGTTTTCTGCAAGGCATGAGAACCGCTGCCTGGAGAACCAGCGGTGTTTCGCGGGCCAGAGTGCGGAGCTGGTACGTGATTTTTGGTTGGGCTCTCGTGCTGGGGATGTCCGGATGCGGCAGAAAAGAGGAGGAGGCTTTCGAGGTGCTGCGTCCCAAGGAGCCGGTGAGCCGGATTGCTAGGCATTGGGTCCTGCCGGATTTCGCGCTGACGGAGCGGAGCGGCCGGCCGGTGATGTTGAAGGATTTTTTGGGCAAGGTGTGGGTGGCAGACTTTTTTTACACGAGTTGTCCTGGACCGTGTCCGATGCTGACAAGCCGTCTGAGCGAGTTGCACAGTGCAACGGCAGGGATGGACGGGGTGCTTCTGGCGTCGATCACGGCGCAGCCGGAGAAAGACACGCCTGAGGTGCTTTCGAAGTACGCCTCCCGGTTTGGGGCGGATGAGCGCTGGTTGTTTTTGACGGGGCCGAAGCCCGGGATCTACGAACTGGCGAACACCGGGTTTAAGCTGGGGTTAAGCGAGCAGGGGGCGACAGCGGAGGAACCCGTGACGCACAGTTCGAAGCTGTGTTTGGTGGACAAGAACGGGATGGTCCGCGGGTTTTACGAGGGGCTGCCTCCGGAATCGACGCGGCAGATTCTGGAGGATATCCGGGTGTTGTTGAAAGAGAGCCGTTGAAGGAGAACCCATGAACGCAAGCCAACTGCCCCTGTTAAACGCGAGCCTCAATGGCCTGAGTGCCTTCCTGATTGTGCTGGGTCTGTGGTTCATCCACCGGGGCCGGCAGAAGGCCCACGTGGCGTGCATGGTGTCGGCGCTGGCGACCTCCTCCATCTTTCTCGCGAGCTACCTCACCTATCATTACCTGACCAAGGGCCTTGTGACCCGGTTCACGGAGCCTGGCTGGCCCAAGGCGGTTTATTATTTCATCCTCTTCACCCATATCCCACTGGCGGCTCTCACGCTCCCGCTGGTGGCAATGACAGTAGTGCCCGCTCTCCAGCACCGGTACGATCGGCATCGCAAGGCGGCCAAATGGACCGTGCCCGTGTGGTTGTATGTGTCTGTGACGGGCGTGCTCGTTTACCTCATGCTCTACGTTTGGTTTCCGCCGGCGCGCTGAGTCGGGAGGCTGGACGTCCGGGTGAACTGTAGTAGGGTCTCGGTCCCATGTTTTCGCTGCTTTCAGAAAAAATACAGGGTGTCTTCAAGGACCTGAGCGGTCAGGGCAAAATCTCGGAGGCCAACGTTTCCGAGGCGATGCGCGAGGTTCGGATGGCCCTTTTGGAGGCGGACGTGGAGTTCAGCGTCGCCAAGGGCTTCATTGCCCGGGTGAAGGAAAAGGCGCTCGGCGAGGAGGTCTTGAGGAGCGTGACTCCGGGACAGCAGATCGTCAAAATTTTCCACGACGAACTCAAGGCGCTGCTGGGCGGGGACCAGGCGCCTCTGAATCTGGGCGGGAACGGCAGGATCCTGATGGTGGGCCTGAACGGCGCCGGCAAGACGACCTCCTCGGCGAAGCTGGCCGCGTATTTGAAGAAGCAGGGAAAACGGCCGCGCCTTGTAGCGTGTGACCTTCATCGGCCTGCAGCCGTTGAACAGCTCGCATCGCTGGGCCGCCAGATTGGGGTCCCGGTTTTCACGCCGGCCCCGGGAAGCGCCGATGTGATGGAGGTCGGGCGCCTTGCCCTGGAGTGGGCGGCGACTGAGCCCGGGGATGTGCTCATTTTTGACACGGCTGGGCGTCAGGAGATCGATGCGGCGCTGATCGATGAGATCCGCAGGCTCAAAGAGTTTCTCCAGCCCGAAGAGGTTTTGCTCGTGGCGGACTCTGCGACAGGCCAGCAGGCGGTGAGCGTGGCAACCCATTTTCACGAGGCTCTGGAAATCACGGGGCTGGTGCTCACGAAGCTGGACGGGGACGCCCGGGGCGGTGCGGCGCTGTCGATGCGGGAGGTGACCCGGCGGCCGATCAAGTTTGCGGGGGTCGGGGAGAAAATTGAGAACTTCGAGCCGTTTTATCCGGACCGGTTGGCGGGGCGGATCCTGGGGATGGGCGATATCGTCGGTTTGGTGGAGAAGGCGGCGGCCGCCATTGACGAGGCGGATGCGCGCCGGATGGAGGAGAAGTTCCGGACCGCTTCGTTCGACCTGAACGATTTCCTCGAGCAGTTCAAGATGCTGCGCAAACTTGGGCCTCTTGAAAATCTGCTTGGCATGCTGCCCGGGATGAGTAACATGAAGGGCTTTTCGGTAGACGAGAAACAGATGAAGCGGGTCGAAGCCATCGTGCTTTCGATGACGTTGGAGGAGCGGGGTAACCCGGACATTTTGAATGCCCGCCGCCGCCAGCGTATCGCCCGTGGAAGCGGTGTCTCGGTGACCGAGGTCAATGATCTCGTCCAGCGCTTCAACCAGATGCGCAAGTTGATGAAGGACTTTGGCCGGATGAAAAAAACCATGATGTCGCGGCCCGGAATGCGCAAGCGTTTCGGGATGCCGTGAGGCTTCCGGATCGGGAGCGAGATTTTTATTTGAGCAGGCAACGAAACCCTTACAGCGAACCCCAAACTAGAAAGAAACAAGTCCATGTCCGTCAGCATCCGACTCCGCCGTGAAGGCACCACCAAGCGTCCGTACTACAAAGTTGTTGTGGCCGACAAGCGCAGCCCCCGGGACGGCAAGTTCATCGAGATCATCGGCAACTACGACCCCCGCAAGGAAGGCCAGAACGCCAGCATCGACATCTCCCGCGCGGATTACTGGATCAGCAAGGGCGCACAGCCCAGCGACACCGTCCGGAACCTGATCCGGACCGTGCGCCGCACCACCGCTGCTGCCTAATCGCAGCCCCACTTTTTGTCTCAAGGGGAGAGCCCTCCGGAACCGCCGGAGAGGCTCTCCCCATTTTTTTTGGTTGGATTCCCCCGGAAACTCTGGCGGCAGATTTGTCCACATCCCGTTCTGGCCTCCACGCGCGCCCAGTCGCTAGTCTATGAGTCGCATGACCCAAATGCGTCTGACTTTCCTCGGTACCGGCACTTCCCAGGGAGTTCCTATGGTCGGGTGCGACTGTCCTGTCTGCGGATCGACGGATCCCAGAGACCGTCGGACCAGGTCCTCCGTGTATATTGAAACCCCTGAATCGGCCTGGGTGGTCGATACGGGACCTGATTTCCGTGCCCAGTGTCTCCGGGAGCGGGTCCGCCGCGTGGATGCCGTCGTGTTCACGCACTCGCACACGGACCACATCATGGGGTTTGACGATCTCCGGCCCTTTTCCGTCCCCGGGCGACCCATTCCATTGTACGGCTCTGCCGGGACTCTGGGGGACGTGGAACGGGCGTTCCGGTTTGCGTTCAACGGCGAAAACCGGTTCCCGAGCTACATCCACCCCGAACCGAGGCCGGTTGCCGGCCCGTTTCAAATCGGTGAAACGGAACTGGTGCCGTTGCCGCTTCCCCACGGTCGGACGGTGGTGAACGGGTACCTGTTCCGGCGCGGAGGCCGGTCTATGGCTGCGTATCTGACCGACTGCAAGGAAGTGCCTGCGGAGCACCTGCCGCTTCTGGAGGGCGTGCCCCATTTGATTCTGGATGCCCTCCGGCACCGGCCGCATCCCACCCACATGAGCGTCGGAGAGGCTCTGGCGGTGGCAGAACGGGTCCGCCCCGGCCGCACTTGGTTCACCCACATCTGCCACGAACTGGCCCACGCGGAAACCCAGGCTGCACTGCCTGAATCCGTCCGTCTGGCGTACGACGGACTCCAGGTCGACCTGTGAACGCGTTCCAGCGTTTCATGGCAGGATGCGCGGCACTCCTCCCCGCGCTTTTTCTCGGGTCTGTCGAGGCCTCCGCGGTGGAACGCGATGCGCGGGAAACGGTGGTCGTGTACAACGCCAGGGCGCCCGGGGCGAGTGAACTGGCCCGGTTTTATGCCCGCCAACGTGGGGTTCCCGAGGGGCAGGTGCTGGGGCTGGACTGCACGCCGGAAGAGGAAATCAGCCGGGCCGGATTCGACCAGGAAATTGCCGGGCCGCTCCGTTCAGCGTTTCTCTCCAAAGGGTGGTGGGTGCCTCAATCCACAGAAAACCCCGGCGGCGGCCTGCGCAGTTCCCGGATCCGGTTTCTGGCTGTCCTCAAGGGCATCCCGCTCCGAGTGGGCGCAGTGGAGGGGTATCCCGGGGATGAACCCGCCGGGCCAGAGGCGGTGAGAAACCGGACCGAGGCCTCGGTGGACTCGGAGCTGGCTGTTCTGGGAGCTTGGACCCGGTCGGTTTCCGGGGCCTTGGTGAACCCCTGCTACCAGACTCTGGAGGAAACGCCCCCGACCGGTTTTCTGTGGGTGGGCCGGCTCGACGGACCTTCCGATGAAGTGGTTCGACGGATGATCCGGGACAGTATCGAGGCGGAGCGGGAGGGGTTGGGCGGTTTCGTGTGCGTGGACGGCCGGGGGATTCGCGAGGGTGCGTATGGGGAAGGTGACCGCTGGTTGGAACAGGTCGCGCGACAGGCCCGGCTCGACGGGTTCCCGGTGGTTTGGGACCGAAAAGAGCCAATTTTTCCTGAGGGCCTCCCATTCAGACGCGTGGCTGTTTACATGGGATGGTACGCGGAACACGCGGCGGGTGCTGCCGCGACAATCAATTGGGCGCAGGGCGCGGTGGCGGTTCACATCCATTCGTTCTCGGCCCGGACCGTGCGGGATCCGCGCAGCCACTGGTGCGGGCCGCTGCTGGCAGGCGGCGCGGCAGCCACGCTTGGCAACGTTGCCGAACCCTATCTGGCACTGACGGCAAATCTGGACGTGTTCTGGCAGAGGCTCAGCAGCGGGTACACGCTGGCCCAGAGCGCGTGGATGGCGCAGCCCGTGGTTTCCTGGATGAGCACTGTACTCGGGGATCCTCTGTACCGTCCCTTCGCAACAAGTCCGGAGCTGTCGAAACCCGCGCAGCGGCCCGGGGACTGTTCCGTTTGCCGGGAGGCGGGCAAACTCTGGGGACGCGATCCTGAAGGAGCGAGGGCGCAGTTCCGCCGCGAGGCGGAGCGGTTGCGGAGCGGGTTTTTGTGGGAAAGCCTCGGGTTACTGGAAAAGCAGTCCGGCAATCTGGACAGGGCGGCAGAGGCATGGGGCCGTGCGCGGGACACTTACTCGGCTGCGGCGGATCGGTTGCGGGTGCTCGGCTGGGAATGGGAGTGCCGCGGTGAGATGGGCGTGGAGTGGAAGGGCCGAGAGGCGGCGGCGCGGGAAGGCTGGGGCTGGGTAGAGGGAGAAAAGCAGCGGGTATGGTGGGAGTCCATCGCCGGGCCCCGGCCGTAGCAGTTTTTGTGGTATTTGGGCGGTCTGTTTTTTTCGCTCGGTTTGTCTGCCCGCTTAGGGTCTCGGGATTCGCTTTTGTCGCCAGGCGCGGCGTTCTGTTTCTGGAAAGCGTTCGATGGCTGCGCGGAGTGCTGTGGCGGGCATCCGGGCGGCGTGTTGATGAAGGAACTCTCGCAGATGTGCAGGCGAAACGTGTTTGCCCACCTCCCGCAGGGTCCAGCCCAGGGCCTTGTGCAAGAGATCTTCAGGATCGCCCAAGAGCGCTTCTGCCAGCCGAAGCGCTTCCCCGGCGTCGCCCTGCCGGACCCAGGCGTGGGTGGCGACGATCGCCACGCGGCGTTCCCAAAGCACGGGCGAAACCACCAGCGACTCCGGAACGGAAAGATGTTTGTCCCGGAGGTATTGTCCGAGCAGGGGAGAAGCGCTGACGTCGACCAGATCCCAGTTGTTGATCCAGCGCAGGTTTGCGCGGTAGGTGTGGGCGATTGCAGCCCGCTGCTCCATTGAGCCTTTCCGGGCCTGGGCTGTCCACAGAAGCAACGCTGTCATCCGGTGTTCATGGATGGGAGAATGGAGGAGGCGGGTGACCTCTTCCTGCGCCATGTCCCGAAAACGGAGCGCAATCTGTCTCTGCGCTGGAACCGGGACGCCCAGAAAAACGTCTCCATGCGCGTATTCGCCGGGGCCGGTTTTGAAAAACCTGGAAAAACGCGCGGTATTTTCAGGGCTGGCAAGGGGTGCAAGAGCTTGGATGACGTCGCTGGAGCGCATGCGGGGGAAGGTTGCCCGTGTTTTTAGGGAGGTTCTCCTCAATTTTCTGCATCCAAAGCGATCTGCCACAAAGCAGAACCCGTTGGGCGGTCTCCTGCAAGGCGTGCAGGATGCGTGTGAGGAGGCTCCGGCGCTTTGTGGGCCAAGATGGGAACGGCAAGGTTGCGGTGCACGGCAGCGGAGATCGGGGGCGGGAGTTTCGAGAGTGGTGCAAGCACGCGGCTCGGAGCCGTTTGCCGCAGCAAAGGGTCATACGCTTTGGCTCGGATGCGATTCCTGAGAGCGACGCATGAATAGAAGGTCGCCAAGTTCGGACGTGAAGCCGAGGCGCTGATAGAACATGGCGCGCTCAGGCAGGCAATAGAGCTCAAAATGGCGAACTTTGGAAAGGGCGGGATGCCCCATCATGTTGGCCATGAGAGCGGATCCCAGGCCGGCGGAACGGTGCATGGGGTGAACGATGACGTCGAGTACAAGCGCCTTGAATACGCGGTCTGAGAGCACGCGAGCGAAAGCGGTCAACTGGTGAGTGTCCGGGTCCGAGATGGCGAAAACCAAGGTGGAGTGTTGGAGCATGGTCCGGACGTCTTCCAGTGAGCGGCCAACGCTCCACCACTCCTGTTGGAAAAGGGAGTGGAGTTCAAGAATCTGAGCTTCAGTGAGCGCATTCGCTACGGGGTAATGGGAAGCTGGTTTCACGATTGAAAGATAGTCGCCCTTATATGTTAGGTAGCAGCTGTGGATTTCTGCCGGTCCCGTGCTGTTCGATGCACTCTTTTCTCGGTAGAGGCTTGAACACCCCGGGGGCAAGGCGAAACCGGCCTGCCCCGGGCCGGTTCAGATCAAGGCGAGAGTGAAAGAGTTTTCGCAAGGGCACAGGGCCTCGGAAAAAGACCCATGCACAAGGCGGGAGTTCGAATGACCGAATTGGCGGCGATGCCTCCCGGCCAGCGGCCATGAAAGAGAACGCGCAGCCCACCCTCGGAGGTTTCATGTTTGGCTCCGCGCCGACATCTGGTGACTCCGTGGTTTTGCGGCCCGAAAGGCAGAGATTCAGGGTGATTGTCAGTACGGCAAAACCACCGTGTTCTCGCCGAGGCCCTCCTTTTGAAAAGAGGTCAGAAGCATTCCGACGGCGGCAGTGCCGGAATCCCCGGGGGATATCACCGCAAGGCGGGGTCTCCAGGCCGCGCAGCGTTCACCCATTCGCACAGTTCACGGACCCGGGCAGTGATTCCCTGGTAGTTGCCCTCCAGAACGTCCTGGGAGGAGATTATCTCCCGTCCGAAACCCACCGCACAGGCTCCTGCCTCGAACCATTCCGTGAGGGTGGTGCGGGAAATCTCGGCGAGGCCCGTCGGCAGAGCCCGGGTCCTCGGGGACGGGCCGAGGATTTGACGGATGAAATTGGGACCGCCTACCGCCTCGCAGGGAAAAAGCTTGATGATTTCGACCCCTAGTTCTTCTGCGGTCGCGATTTCGGTAGGGGTCTGGCACCCGGGGATGTATGGAATCTTTCTGCGGTTACAGAAGAGGGCGACCCGGGGATTAAAGGACGGGCCGACAATAAAGTTTGCGCCATGCTCTGCAAAGAGGGCGGCTGTGGGTTCGTCGGCAATCGATCCGGTCCCGAGAAGGACGTCTGGAAGATTCCGTTCACAGTGCTGGACGAGGTGTTTGAAAACGTCGACTGCGTGATCGCGCCGGTTGGTGAATTCGAAAAGAGAAATCCCCCCTGCGGCCACAGCCTCTACAACCCGGCACACGATTTCCGGGTCGCTGTGCGAGTAAATCGGCATCACGCCTTCCTTGAGGATGCGGTTTAGGACATGGAGACGGCTGAATCGGGCCATAGGGATTAGATTTTCAGAGGATGCTGCGCAGGGACACGATGGCCTCTGCGACGGACCGGGTGCGACCTGTGAATGCCAGTCCGAGTGCGAGCAGGCCAAATAGTGTGTCTTCTTTCACAGGGGAAAGCCGGTGCGTGGCCCCGAGTCTCGCGGAGATGAGCTGGCGCAGCACCCGGTTTTTCATGGCAACGCCTCCGGAGAAAACCACCCTGCTCCAGCTCCGTCTGGGATTGATCCGGGAACTGCAGGCATCGTAGTTTGCAGCCATCCCTTCAAACAGCGCGTGGAAGAGGTGGCCTATTGTCATGTTGTCTTCGCACAGGTTCAGGATGGAACCGGAGTTGCCCGTGTTGCATGCGTAGAACGCAGGGTCGATCACCAGTCCCCCACCCGTGGAATGGGCGGCCTCCCGGTGAATGTACTCCCAAGGATCGCCCAGTGGCAGGGATTGTCGCGTGGCAAGTTCCGAAAGAAGTTTTACGAGCGCATGAAGAGCCCGACCTCCGGGAATGTGGGTGATTGTTTTCAGATGCCGGCTGTCAAACCAGGGACGTCTTTGAAAGAGACCTGTTCCGGGATCCTCAGCGATCTGGATCACTGCCGAGCCAGTGGAAATGTTGACAGCCAGCTCGCCGGGCTCAAGCAGCGACCCCACTTGGGAACAGTGGTAATCCCCAACGGGCGCATAAAAATCCAGAGCTCTGCCGGCGTGCCGCCACTGGCCGAGCACCGTTCCCTGGGGTACGATGGAAGGCCAGCTGAGTTCGCTCAGGCCCATTTTTTGAATGACCCCGTGATGCCAGTCGCCGGTGTTGACATTGAGTGCGCCATGGCCGGTCGCATGGGTGATGTCGGAGACCGCTTTGGTACCGCAGAGCCGTGCAGCCAAATAGTACGGGAGTGCCACGGGAGTGCCACTCAGCCCTGCCGGGGCGCAATTCCGGGAGAGCCAGTAGAGGCAATTGAGCGGGAGGCCGGGCACCCGCTCGTTGCCGAGCTCCTGCCGTTCGGCCTCGGTCAGGAGCCGTTCCATCTGATCAAACCAGGTCCCGTGGGTTCCGGGCATCGGAGAGAGTGCGCGCCGGTCCTGCCAAGTGATACAGCGGGTTGTTGGACGGCCTTTTGCGTCCACCAAAATCAGGGAGTGGAGCTGGCTGCACACTAACACGCCCGCCGCGTCCGGTGCGTGCGCATGAAGGCGCTCCAGAATTTCCTCCATGCGGCGTAGAGATTCCTCCGGATCTATTTCCCGGAAGAGTGGGTCCAGTCCGCCGACAGGCTGCGGGGCCTGTGTCCTTTCGACATGCGAAAGGCCGGGCTCCTCGGTGTCCAAGACTGCGCCCTTCACATAACTTGAGCCTATGTCAATTCCAAGGTAGCGCATGGGTCTCAATGACCGGCCTGTTTTGCGGACAAATTCGCCTCAGGTTGGTGGATGTGCATTGCGAACGGCTTGGGGGGCTTCAGGCCACGGAATGTCGTGCTCACTCCCCGACAGCGCGCACGGTGGTCAGCGACTTGAGCAAGGAGTGGTCGGCCCATTTCCAGACGACTTGTTTGTCCCGGTTCACTTCGAAGGCATGGGCTCCCTTGCCCTCCTGCCCGCGCAAAAAATTTCCAACCAAAAAATTGCCGTTCTTGAGGACCTGCACGCTGGAAACCCAAGTCAGATTTAATTCCGGCGCATCCTCGGCTTTAAACTCCCAGGCAACCGTCTTTTCGGGAGTGACCTCGAGGAGCCGCTTCTGGGTGCCGCAACAGATCAACGTGTTGCCGCTGGGCAGACGCACCGCCTCGCCGGTGTTGGTGACGCCTGTGTATTCCCAAACCACCTTCCCTGTGGGATCCACCTCCCGAACCGCCCCCTCCCCTTCATGGGCCGCAAGGATGTTGCCATTCGCCAGTTTGTGCACGTTCCGCACTTGGAGATGGAAACCCTTGACGCTGGTGGTCAGCGGGGTGGCGTGCACAGTTTCGCCTTTCGCGTTGACCTCTAGAGCCTGACACGGGTCCTGCTCGGCCACCAAGGTGTTGCCATTTGCAAGGCGTTCGCAGCCAAACACTTGGTGGGAGCTGCTGACGTAATCAAACACCGTTTCCCCGCGTGACGTGATTTCGCGCACACCAGTGGGTTTCCCACCGTACCCAAACAGGATGTTCCCGCTGGGTAATACCTGAAAAATTACGGTCGTGCTCGGGGGGCGAAATTCCCAGACCAGTTTGCCGTCGCCATCCAGTTCCACAAACCGGTTGGGCCCCTTTCCGTATTCGGTGAAAAGCAGGCGGCGTTTGGCGGGGGCTTGGGCAAACAATTCCGGCGTGAAACAAGTCCACGCAAGTGCAAGCAAGAGGAGGGCAGAGAGAGGGGACCAAATTTTTCGGAGGCGCATGGGAATGGAGGAGAAGACAAGTCAACCTCAAAACAGTATACCAAATTTGAATTTTGTCGAGCGTGATCGTGGATTTTTGGCAGGCCCGTTTGGACAGGATCAGACTTCCTCGAGCATGGAGGTGGCAGCACCAAATTTCCCGGGGTGGACATCCATTCCGAGCGATTGGGATGTGGGTCACGTCGGCGCACCGTACCTCATCAGGTTTGGTAATCACCTGATCCCTTAGGAGGGTACTTCGGCCTTCACGGCGCACCAAGGCTGGTTCTTGGCTTCCGGTGGATAGCCTCGATTCCCATCAACTCCATCATCCAGCCTAAACCAGACCAGCCCAAAATGGATCCCGAAGCGCTCCAGCGCCTTGCTCATACGCCGAGCGCCAAACTCCGGAAAGCGCAGATTCATTTTGTCGATATGTGCTGTGCGATGGCTAAATACTGAGAACCTTGCCCTTGGCTTGCCCGCCTCCGAGCGGTTCCGAATGACCCACGCAGATCGTATTCCCGTCTGACGCTGATCTGGTAACCGTTCTTTTCCGAAATCCCCTTCCCTAGGGGGTGATCCCCAAATCCTTGCACCTTTTTAGCCAGTCCACCTCCACAGCAACCTGGCTGACCTTGCTCTCAAGCCGCTTCTTCGCCCGCTCACTGAAAGCCTCCTCCTTTTCCCGGTCCCGGACACGCACAAAAACGCCAAACGCCGGCTCGATCATCTGCGTTTTTGACTGGGTTAGAAGCACTGGATGCAGGTGGTTGTCGGCGGCGATCTGCTTGACGCTCTTCATCCCGTTGATCGACTCAAGAGTGGTCCGGTCCTTGAACTCTGCACTGTGGTTTCTTTTTTTTTGCTCCAAGGTCCTGACGGTGTTCTTCGACCACAGAGGTCCTCCCTGAAGTTATCGATCGGCCTTGATCCGTTTTACCCTGCTAGTCCACCGGCTCACCGGGTTGGTTTGCGATCCAAAGTTTCCAACCGAGAATGTGTTTGCGCAGGAGGGCTTCCGCCTTCGCCGGGGACCCGTTTTTCATGCACTCCAGCAATTCGGTGTGGGCACGGACGGTTTCCCGATTCACATCCTGAAGCTCAAAATCCCTCTGCCGATGCAGGCTGCCCAGCCAGAGCTGCATTTCAGGTCGCAACCCACGCCAACACCGAAGGAGCCTCGAGTTGCCGGCAGCCATCATGAGCAGTTCATGGAAATCCAGATCCAGCGAGGTTACTTCCGAAACGGTACTGACTGAAGCAGTTTCCCGGATGTTTTTTTCCAAGGCGGCAAGGTGGGGCCCAAGGTTCGCGCCGACTAAACGGGCACCCGCCGGTTCCAAGAGAAGGCGCATAGCGTAGAGTTCCTCAAAATCGGCATGGGAAAGGTGTTTGACGAAACTGCGCCCGGTTTCCTTGAACTGGACAAGCCCTTCATTAGCCAGAATCACGAGGGCTTCCCGGACGGGCACGCGGCTCACTCCCAGACGTTTGGCAACGGGAGCTTCTGCGAGTTTGGTGCCTGCGGAGAGAGTGCCCGAAAGGATTTCCCTGCGCAGGGTGGCAACGGTGGTGTCGGTAAGCGGGGTCATGAAAGTAAGACGTGGGTCAACTCCCCGAACGTATACCAAAAAAAGCAGTCCGCGTCTTAGAAAAAAGAGGAGCGCAGTGAAAAGTGATCCGTTTTCTTAGATTCAGGCCTCCTAGCATCCATCCCGACTGCTTTGAGTGCCAGGTTCAAGGTCAAGATCGGGCCCATCAAAAACAACTGGCCGAACACGACATCCGGGGGGCGGATATATCCCGAAAGCTTATCCCAAGTATAAGAGTGGGTAATCTTGGAACTACAGCATGTCCTATGCGCCGGAACAAGTCTGGGAGCGGAACGGGTGCTGAAGGATTTCCGGTGTCAATGGCGTAAAATGCTGTAGCGCCCGAAATTGACCGGTAATGCGAGGTTTGCGAACCCCGTGAGCCATCCCTTGGCCGCGCGGGCGCCCCGGCATTTTTCGATGAGGCCAAAAATCTGTATTGACCCACTCCATAATTGGTATACCGTTCAGGAAAGCTCATGTGCGTTGCCTGCTCCCTTTCCGTGTCGGCTTGCTTAAGGTTTTGTGCACCCATACCGGCTGCTGCTTCCAAAGCGAACTCTGCCATACACACGGCGGAACGAATTGGGATTTTTTTGTCCACCTACAGGCCTTTCGCAGGTCTCCCCAACCGACTCAAATCTTGCAGGCGCCTAGCGGCCACCTGCGTTGTATTGGGGGGGGCGACTTCGGACATCTGCCCGCAGCCAAAAGTATTCACAGTCGGGGCCTCATCGGTTGGGCTTTGCACAACCTCAGCGAAAGGTACGACGTGTGCTGAAGGTGCTCCTCACCTGAGATGGCGCCAAAAACCGCATTCCCCATCCCTTTTAAACTGGAAGGGTGCTCGCCCGTTGGTCTGGGGATAATTCCACGCAACCTCCCATGACACCCATCTCATTTCGAAAAAGGGCAGGCATTCTCGCCTTCGCCCTGACATTGCAGGTAGGCGCCCACTCGCACTCTGAGACCGTGCCCATCGTGGATCTGGCACCCGGGACAGCGAAGACGTACGCGGACCAAATCCATCCCTTGCTGGTGAAGGCCTGCGGCGAATGTCACGGGGAGAATCCAAAGAAGAATGACCTGACCCTCACCAGCCTGGCGACGGCGCGGGACATTCTTTCAAAGCATTCGTTGTTGGAAGACATTGCGGAACGAGTCAGCGAAGGCGACATGCCGCCGAAAAAGGCAAAGCAGCCAAGTCCTTCGGAGCGGGAGCAGTTACTCGCTTGGATCTCGGGAGTGTTGGAAACTGCAGCTTCCGCCAAGTCCGGAGATCCCGGACCCGTCACCCTGAGACGCCTCAGCAATGTGGCCTACGACAACGCGGTCCGCGATCTCACCGGCGTGGACATCCTTCCGACACAGGCGGGGGAGTTTCCGCCAGACAGCGTTGGGGGGGGAGGGTTTTGCCAATGTCGGCGATGCGATGCCGACCAATCCTGGCCTGATCCAGCGTTACCACCAAGCCGCTCGCCACGTCGCCAACCGAGCAGTGCTGTTGGCCGATGGGTTCCGGTTTTCGTCCTCCTCGGAGCGGCCTGAGTGGATCAAGGAGTCCGAGAAGGCGCTGCGCAGTTTTCACTCTCGCTACGCAGACGAGTGGGGGCGGCCGCCGCTCCGAGCGCATGTGATGGCGACCCTGAAGCATCGTGAAAGGCTCGCCAGTGGGGGGGATTCCGCCATCGCAGCGGTGGCCGCCGAGGAGAAGTTGAATCCGATCTATCTTAAGTCTCTCTGGGCGGGACTCACTGGGCCTTCGACGCCTGCGGCACCGTCCCCTGAGCTCGAAAGTCAGACCCAGCAGTGGCTGAAAACCGTGGCAGAAGTGGGTTCCGAACTGCAAAAGGTGCAGGCGGCAGTCCCCGGGGCGAAGAAGAGGATCGACGAAGGCTGGGTAACGGCAAAGCGCATGTTGTCGGAGGCGAAGGTTGCGGAGGGACAATCCGTTTCCTTCGAGCACAAGATTTCGGTTCAACGCGGCGAGGTGCTTCTTCTGACCCTGATTGCCAATGCGAATCCCATCAGTGACAGCACGCGGGTGGAATGGACGATCCGCGAAACAGCCGGAGAACAGAGGGTGTGGTCCGTCTCCGATGTCGCTTTGAATCTCCTCAAGGGGAACCCTTGGGCAGACAAGCACGGCGCCCAGTGGAGCTTCCTGAAGATGGCGAAACACCTCCCCGTGTTTCTCACGGGACAAAGGCAAAGCGTCAGAGGGAACCCCGCCTTGAAATCGTTCAGTTACGTCGACGCACCCGCTTTCGAGCCTGCCATCTTTGCAAATGCCTCAGCGGAACCGATTCAGCACCACGGGAAATTGCCCGCGCATTCGTTCCTCGTGCACCCCGGCCAAAGAGAGCAGGAGCGTCCGGGGGTGGCGTGGACGAGTCCGATTGAGGGTGAGTTGCTGGTCTCGGGTCGTGTGACCGACGTCCACCATGCCCCCAACGGCGATGGAGTCTCCTTCGAGATGTGCCATGTCGCCTCTTCGGATTTGGGTCCGGCCCTCGCGGATCTTGGGAGGGCGTCCAATCTGCCTGACGCCGGGCTGCCCCCAGACGCGATGGCGGCCGTGCGACAGGCCTGGCGTACGGCCACCCAAGATCCCACTCCGGTGATTTCGGCGATTCAGGCCCTCCAGCCAAAGCTGTTCTGGAGCAGCTACAACAAACACAAGGTCCTCGCGGTTGGGAACGGTTTCCCCGCGTTTGAGGATACGTATCGGATTGTGAGCCACACCCGAGTGGAAGGAGCGGCCCGCGAAGCGGTCTTTCGGTTGGTGGCGCGCCAGGTAGCGCCGGCTGAGACTGGAACATTTGTGGTCTGGGACCGGCTTCGCCTGGAGGGAGGGGATGGGCCCGCACTCGTGCTCTCAGAGCACCCGGAGCTCAAAGCAGCGGTGGAAAAGGCCTGCGGCCTACGCTTCGGGGAGCATCCGGAGGGGCATTCGGTGCCTGCCTCCGCCTTGGTCACTGCGGCCGGCACGGAGGTGCGGATGGATCTGAGCAAACTCCCGGAGCCGCTTCTGCAGGCCCTCCGCCTGCCGCGGTTCCTGCGAGCCGATGTCACTTTGGATGAACGCAGTCCCGAGACCGCAACGGTTCAGGCGCTTCTCTTGGCGCAGCCTGATGATTTGAAGTGGCCCGGCGGATGGCGGGCGTGGCCGAGCTCCTGGCGCTCGGGAGATCCTTTGGTCACTGCCGAACCCGAACCCCGGGTCGCGCAACTTGCCCATCCGCGAATGGCAGGGGAGCGCGCGCGGTCCTCTGCGGAATTCCGAGCGCTGTTCCCGGGAGCCATGGTATTTGCCCAAATCATCCCTCGGGACGCTCAGGGTAGTCTGTTCATGTTTCACCGCGAAGACGAACCGTTGCGCCGGTTGATGCTGGACGAGCCTGGTCGTAAGGAACTGGAGCGGCTCTGGAGCGAACTTCACTTTGTGAGCGAAGACGCGGTCGCCCATGGGCTCATGTACTCGGAGCTCATGAAGTTTTACGGCAACCCGAATGGCGGTCCCCGAATGGACATCTACATCCAATCGGAAGTGGGGCAACGGGTGGAGCGTGAGCAGAGGGCCTTCCTGGCGGCGCAGATCGCCGCCGAGCCGAAACATCTCGATGCGCTGCTCTCGTTTGCCGAGCGGGCATGGAGGCGGCCTCTTGAATCCACCGAAAGGGAGGCGATTCTCGCGGCGTACCGGGCCGACCGGGCGGAGGGAATCAAACACGATCCGGCATTCCGCGGTGCGATGGCGCGGGTGCTTTCCTCACCTTGGTTTCTCTACCGGGTCGAGCAGCCAGTGCCAGGCCCGCGCTGGCAGCCTGTGTCGGGTGTGGAACTGGCCACGCGCCTGAGCTTTTTCCTGTGGGACTCCCTTCCCGATGAAGAACTTCGAAAGACGGCGTCACAACTCCATGACCCTGTGGTGCTGGAGGCCCAGCTGCGTCGGATGCTCAAGGACACGAGGACCCGCGGTCTCGCTGAGGAGTTCGGGGCTCGTTGGCTGGGGATCCGCGACTTCGTTGCCAATCACGGGAGGAGCCTGAAAGATTTCCCCGAGTTTACACCTGCCCTGCGGGATGCATTGGCGGAGGAGCCTATTCGCTTCTTCCAGGACCTTCTCCGCAACGACCGGCCCGTTGCCGACGTGATCTCCGCCGATGCTGTTGTTGTCAACGAATTGCTGGCCACGCATTACGGCATCCCGAATGTGAAAGGTGCGGAGTGGCGCCGCGTTGAGAAGGTAGCGGCATTTCGTCGGGGCGGTCTGCTTGGGTTCGGGGCGATCCTGGCGAAGCAGGCGGCGGCGGCCCGAACCAGCCCGACGAAAAGGGGAGCGTGGGTGGCGCAGTTGCTGGGGGAACGTTTGCCCAAGCCCCCGGCGGATGTACCGCAGCTGCCCGATTCCGCGCCCGAGGGGCTGAGCGTCCGTGAAATGACCGAGCGTCACCGTCAGGATCCTGCGTGTGCCGCGTGCCATGTGCGGATTGATCCCTACGGCATGGCCTTGGAGCGCTTCGACGCCCTCGGTCGCCTCCGGCCCGATGCCCAAATGAAACCCGGCGAAAGCCACTCCATCCTGCGGGATGGCGCCGAGATCGAAGATTTCTCGGGGCTCCGCAACTACCTTGTCGGCCCGCGCCGTGAGGATCTGATGCGCTCCATCGCCCGCAAACTGGTCGGATACGCCCTGGGTCGGGCGGTACTGCCCTCCGATCGCGCGCTCGTGGACCAAGTGGCGAAAAACATGGCTGCGGGCGGCCGCTGGTCCGATGCGCTGCTCCTTGTGGTCGGGAGCGAACAATTTCGCTGTGTCCGGTCTGGAGAGTCCACGGCAAGTGTCTCTCCCTAACCTGTTTCATCACTCCAAGCCCTGATTCGAAACCCAAACCAGCCCACCCCGAACCGCTCCACTATGAACATCCAACGCAACCAATGGCTCCTCAGCCGCCGGCACGTACTCCGTGGAATCGGAGCCACTCTCGCACTCCCCTTCCTCGACTGCATGCGCCCCCTTCGTGCCGCCGTCACCGAAGGCACAAGTCAGGCGCCGACGCGCACCCTCGTCACCTTCACCGGAATGGGTTTTCATGGAAAGCACTGGTGGGCCAAGGGAGAGGGATCCACCATGGAACTGGGTCCGTGTTTGGAACCCCTGAAGCCCTGGCGCGAACGGATGGTCTTCATCCGTGGCCTTTGGAACGAACAGGCTCAGGGCGGTAATAAAGGCATCCACGCGCTCCAAACCGGAAACATCCTCAGCGGATCGCCCCTGTCAAAACAAGAGGTACAGACCGGCGTCAGTTTCGACCAAGTCATGGCTCAGAAAATCGGGGGCCGTACCCGGGTGCCCTCCTTGGTTCTCGGATGTGAAGATCCAGTGCCGGGCCTTCAGGATGGAGCCCCCCTTCTTTACGGATCTCATATCTCGTGGAGTTCCTCGGTATCCCCTACCTGGACCGAGACCCGCCCTGCCCTCGCGTTCGATCAACTCTTCCGCACGGAGCGCGGCCGGGAAGACCGCCGCGTTGTGGACGCCGTTCTCGAGGACGCTCGCGCGCTGCGCAGCAAGCTGTCCAGCGCCGATCGGCAACGGTTCGAGGAGTACTTGGGCTCAGTCCACGAGGTCGAGAGTCGTATCAAGCGCGCAAGCCAGGAACGGTCTGCGACCGGTTGGCAGCCCAGCATCGCCAAGCCCGACCTGCCGCGCCCTGCCGATGGCGTTCCCACCGACCTCCCCGAGTACTGGAAACTGATGAACGACATCCTGCTGCTGGCGTTCCGCACAGACACCACTCGGATTGCGACCCTTAAGTACTGCAACGATGCTTCCACCATCATCCACAGCCACTTGGGAATCCGGGATCACCACCACTACATTTCCCATTCTGAGCCGGCCGAACTTGTCACCCTCAACCAGTTCTTCATGTCTCAACTGGCGTACCTGTGCGAGAAGATGTCGCAGGTTCAGGAGGGCGACAGTACCCTGCTCGATAACACCGCGATTATGCACTGCTCCAGCATGGTCAACGGAGCCACGCACAACTCCCAGCACCTGCCCGTGGTTCTGTTAGGGGGCGCGGGGGGCAAACTCCAAGGCGGCCGCGTGTTGGATTACATGGAAAAAGCCAACCGACGCATGACCAGTCTCTACCTGAACCTCATGGACTGGGGAGGCGTTTCGATCGACCGATTCGGCGACTCCACCGAACGCCTCGCGGGCGTCTGATTGGCAGGAAGAATCCTTAACAAACGCAGGGCGGGCAAATATCCGGGCGGCCCCTCGGCCGGGGGATACTCCGCCTGAAACCATGGGTGGAACGGCGATTGCTTTGCCTTCCAGAATCAACCTCGCCAGATGGGTCTAGCTGTTTTGCCAGCCGGCTACGGCGGCTGTTGCGGTTAGCAGATCGAGGCTGAGTGGGGGAGGATTTAAACTCCGGAAGTCACAGGAGGAACTCCGAGTTCCTTCGCCGGACGGAGTCTGCAACGGCTATTGGCTGCCGGATCCCTAGGGGAGGACAGATTTTTAAGTTTTTCTGCTACCGCAAACCGGATTTTTGGTATACTGTTTGTTCGTTGCACGATTCCCCCGCGGTCGCACTTCGCATCTGTAAGCCCCTGCCAGTCCCAGAACCGTACTCCTCTATCCCGTTGCTCCATGCAGATCCTCCCTCCGGTGCTACCCACCGGACCAGTTTCTCGGCTGCGGCTTGAAAAACTCACTTTCTCGCAGAAACACCACTATGAAAACCGTTGCCATCACCGACTACACATTCCCTGACCTCAGTTTTGAAGAGGCCGTTCTCCGGCCCGAAGGCGTCCAGATCATCTCACTCAGGGAGAAACGGCCCCCCGGAGAGATTGCTGAACTCGTCCGTGAAGCAGACGCGGTCATCACGCAGTTTGCCCAGGTGAATGCTGAGGTGGTCCGCGCCATGCAAAAATCCAAGGCGATCGTGCGGTACGGGATTGGGTATGACAATGTGGACTGCGCCGCGGCGAAGGACCGGGGAATTCCGGTGTGCAACATCCCTGATTACTGCATTGACGAGGTTGCGGATCACACCCTGGCATTCATTCTTGCGATGACCCGCCAGGTGGTGCCCAACGCGCTGGATCTCCGGGCAGGAAAATGGGGTCTGGCCACACCGGTGAGTGCAATGGCCGCCCTCAAGTATCTCACGGTGGGTATCGTAGGTTTTGGCCGCATCGGCCGCGAAGTGGTCCAACGCCTGCTTCCCTTCAAGGCGCGGGTCCTTGTGTACGATCCCGTGGTTTCGGCGGAGGAAATCACCCGCACCGGCGCAGTTGCGGCCCGTTCGTTTGAGGAGCTTCTTGGACAGAGCGACATCGTTTCCCCTCACTGCCCCTCGAACACAAAAACGAAACAACTTTTCAACTCCGCAGCATTTTCCAAAATCAAGCCAGGCGCAGTTTTCATCAACGTTGGACGCGGCGACCTAGCCGACAGCGCCGCAGTTACAGCGGCCCTTGAATCCGGCCAGTTGGGCGGAGCTGCGCTGGACGTTTTTGATCCCGAACCGATTCCCGTGGATCACCCAATCCGCACAATGCCGAATGTGATTCTGGCGGCGCACATCGCCTCAGTCAGTCCGTCTGCGGTGAGGACGCTGCGTGAAACTGCCGCGCGGACGGCGCTGCAGGCGGTGCGGGGCGTGCCGTTGCAGAACATCGTCAACGGGGTTTCGGCGGCCTGAGCCTTGCGAGCCTTCTTGCTAGGGCCCCCTTCGCACACCATGGAAAGCCAAACCATTCACGGACCCGGCTCCGAGCGAGCCATCTTGCGATCCCGGCGGTCCTTTCTTGTTTCACTGTCTTCCCTCGCGGCAGCCCCGTTGTTTGCCCGGGAGTACGGGCCTGGTGCGCCGCCACAGAGGTACCCGGAGCCGGATGTGATTGCGCTGGAGCCGGAATTTGAAAAGCACAAGGTGGGTACCTCGCCGATTGAGCGTCTGCACACTGGGATGTACTGGGCAGAGGGGCCTGCATGGAGCGGATGGGGGCAGTACCTTGTTTGGAGCGACATTCCCAACAATCTGCAACACCGCTGGCTTCAGGACAACGGATCGGTCACAACCCTCCACAAGCCAGCCGGATTCAGCAATGGCAACACCTTTGACCGCGAAGGCCGGCAGGTTTCCTTTGAGCATGGCAACCGCCGCGTGGTCCGCTACGAACCCGACGGCACGCTCACGGTGCTCGCTGAAAAATTCGAGGGTAAACCCTTCAACGCACCCAACGATGGCGCGGTGCATCCCGATGGCAGCGTGTGGTTCACGGATCCCGGCTATGGCAGCCTCGGGAACTACGAAGGGAACCGGGGCGAACTCCAGTTGAAAGAAGCGGTCTATCGCATCGATCCCTCGGGAACGGTCGAAAAGGTCACTGACGATATTTTCAAGCCGAACGGCCTCTGTTTCTCGGCGGACTACAAAAAGCTGTATGTGGCCGATACCGGCGCCACCCATTTCCGGGAAGCGCCCAAAAACATCCGGGTCTGGGACATTGCCGGTGGGAAACTCAAGAACGGCCGGGAGTTTGCCTCGATGAAAATGAACCTCAACGGCAAAGAGGTGGCCGGGCTCGCGGACGGTATTCGGTGCGACAAAGATGGCAACATCTGGGCCGGCGCGGGCTGGGTGGGTGAGGGGTACGACGGGGTGCACATCTTTTCTCCGGTGGGCAACCGCATTGGTCAGATTGTGCTTCCTGAGGTGTGCAGCAATGTTTGCTTTGGGGGGCCCCGCAGGAACCGTCTTTTCATGACAGCCAGCCGCAGCCTCTACGCCGTGCATGTGGAGGCGCAGGGTGCCCACTGGTGCTGAGGACCCGAAGGAACCCAAGATTCAGTTCGCACCATGATTACCGTTGATAATAAACCCACTATTCTCGAGTCCGTTGATGTGGCGTTGGTGGGCACCGGGATTATGTCCTCGACGCTGGCCGCCATGCTCAAGCGGCTCGATCCCTGGCTTCGAATTCAGATGTTTGAGGTCACACCGGAACTGGCCCGGGAAGCTTCCGATGGTTGGAACAATGCCGGCACGGGACATGCCGGCATCTGCGAGCTGAGTTACACGCCCGCCAGAGATTCCGAGGGCAGGGTCCCGCTGGGCCGGGCACTTGTGATCTTTGAGCAGTTCGAACACTCCAGACAGTTCTGGGGTTCCCTCGCCGCAGACGGATCCCTTGGAAATCCCTCCGATTTCATTCACGCGGTGCCCCACGTGTGTTTTGTGGAAGGCACAGAAAACACCGATTTCCTCAGGGACAGGCACAGCGCCATGGCAGCGCACCATTTCTTCCGCGGGATGACCTTCACCGACGACCCCTCGGAGATCCACCGCTGGGCGCCGCTGGTGATGGAGGGCCGCACCCCGGGACCGGTGGCCGCCACCACGGGCTATGGTACCGATGTGAATTACGGGTTGTTGGCTCGGCGTTTCTGCGGATGGGTTGCACGTCAGGAAAACTGTTCCGTGGCGACCGGTTGTAAGGTGACGGAACTCCGGCGCGGATCCGGGGAATGGCACTTGGGTGTACGCTGCATTGCGTCGGGGGAGGTGCGTAGACAGAAGGCTAAATTCGTGTTTGTGGGCGCCGGCGGCGGCAGCCTCGCGCTGCTCCAGTCCACCGGCCTCCCCGAGGTTTCAGGCCTTGGTGGATTCCCCATTGGAGGCCAATGGCTCGTATGCGATGAGCCCTCGATTTGCCAAAAACACGCGGCGAAGGTCTACGGCGCCACGCCGCCCTCCTCTCCCAGCCTGGGGGCCCCGCATCTAGACGTGCGCCGGCTCAGTGGGCGAAGCCAGCTCCTTTTTGGTCCGTTTGCAAGCTGGACAACACGCTTTCTTAGACATTCCGGGCGCCTCACAGATCTTCCTTTTTCGGTGCGCCCTGGAAACATCGGGGCCCTGCTCCGCACCGCCATCCGCAGCCGTTCGCTCGTCCAGTACCTCATCCAACAAGCCATCCAGAGCATGGACGACCGCATTCAGGTGATGCGGGGTTTTTATCCAAACGCCCGCGCCGAACACTGGAGGCTGGTGGAAGCCGGCATCCGCGTGCAGGCCATCAAACGATCAGACCGGGGTGCCGTGTATTTTGGCACGGAGGTGTTTTCGGCTGCCAACCGATCCGTCGCGGCACTTTTGGGCGCTTCACCCGGAGCCTCGGTTTCCGTAAACATCGCACTTGAGGTCGTCCGGACCTGCCTGCCTCATCTTCTTGAAACCGCCCAGGGACAGGACCGGATGCGGCGGATGATCCCGACCTTCGATCAGGATCTCAAACAGCCGCACAACTCCGCGCTGTTCGAGAAAACCACGCGCGAGGCCGCCGAACAACTTCAGCTTTCCTCCAGCCCGGCATTTTCCGAGCCGCAACCCGTCTATTCCTAGAACCCCAAAGCATGAGCCCGACGAACACTGTACCCCAACGAAAACCCCTTTTCCGAGGAGTCTGCGCCTCCTCTGTCACCCCGATTCACGCCGACGGCACACTGGCCCTCGACCGTATCAAGCCGCATATCGACTGGCTGATTTCGGAGGGTGTCAGCGCCATTTCCCCGCTCGGAAGTTCCGGCGAATTTGCCGGGATGGAATCCGACGACCGCAAGCGCGTCTTGGACGCCTCCATCATAGCGTGCGCTGGTAGGGTCCCGATTGTGGCCGGTACCGCCCATGTCTCGACCCGTCTGACCATTGAACTCTCCCAACACGCCGAGCGGGCGGGTGCGGACGCACTTCTGATCGTGCCGCCCTATTACATGGCACCTACCCCGGCCCAGACCATGGATCATTACCGGCGCATTGCCGAGGCCGTTTCCATCCCGGTGGTGCTCTATCACAACATCCCGCTGACCGGGGTCAATTTCCGCACCGCGCATCTGGCACAACTTTTCCGCGAGGGCGCCGTGCAGGCGGTGAAAATGTCCAATCCGGAGCCCGACCGGATCGCCTCCCTGCTGCAGGAAACTGAGGGGAAGATGTCGGTCTACGCAGGGATCGACTCGGTGGCATTTGAGGGGCTTTGCCACGGCGCGCATGGCTGGATTTCCGGGATTCCAAGTTTGGTTCCGGCTCCTGCGGTGCGACTTTACAACGCGATCTCGGTCAAGGGCGACCTGGCCGCTGCACGGATGATCTGGGCAAAACTGGCGCCTTTGATGCGGCTGCAGTTTAGCGCCTACCATTCCGGGGGCGACGGCGCGCACTGGTTTAGCGTGATGAAGGCCGGGCTGAACATGATCGGGCCCGAGGTGGGCGACCCTGCCCCCCCGGTGCTGCCGCTGCCCAAGGAGTTCCATGAGACTCTAGCCTCGCTCCTTCGCGACCTTGGCTACGAAGTACGCGCTCACAATTAAAACCATTCATCCTTCATGAAAATCATCCGCCACCAGGCAGCCGACGGCACCATCCAACACGCAGCACTTCAACCAGACGGAACTGCCCTTGCCATCGAAGGCGATCTCTTCGGAAACTTTCACGTCACCGGAAAGACCGTCACGCCCGGCAAACTGCTCGCACCGCTCCAGCCCACCGCAATTTTTTGCATCGGGCTGAACTACCGAAAACATGCCGAGGAAAGCAACGCCCCCATCCCGGAGTATCCTGTGGTTTTCATGAAATCCATCGGCACCCTGCAAAACCCCGGGGACGCCGTGGAGCTGCCGCGCCACCTGCAAAGTGACGAGGTCGACTACGAGTGCGAGCTGGCGGTGGTGATTGGAAAAGCATGCAAAAATGTCTCCCGTGCCAACGCGCTTGAGTATGTCCTCGGTTATACATGCGCAAACGACGTCAGCGCCCGGGACTGGCAGATCAAACGGGGCGGCGGCCAGTGGTGCCGTGGCAAGACCTTTGACACCTTCGCACCACTTGGACCCTGCCTGGTTCTGAAGGATGAAATTTCCGACCCCAACACCCTCCGGATCCAAACCGTGCTCAACGGAAGGACCATGCAGGACTCCAACACCGGCGACATGATTTTCGACGTGCCCACGCTCATCGAGTTTTTGAGCGGAAGCACCACGCTGCTTCCGGGCACCGTGATCCTCACGGGGACTCCGCAAGGGGTCGGCGCGGCCATGAAACCGCCCGTTTTTCTGCAGCCCGGCGACACCGTGACCATTGAGATCGAAAAAATCGGGGCCCTCACCAATCCCGTGGTGGCAGAGGCTTAATCCCTGAACCCGGCGCCATGAACAGCACCCCCGCCAGCACCGTCTGTGTCCCCACACTGCGCCGCAAGGTCGCATGGCGGATCCTGCCCCTCGTAGTGGTCCTCTACGTGGTGTCGTATCTGGACCGCGCCAACGTGGCTTTTGCAAAGCTCAGGATGGGCCAGGCCCTCGGATTTTCCGAGGAAGTGTTCGGTTTCGGAATCGGTGTCTTCTTCGTGGGCTATCTCTTCCTTGAAATCCCCGGTGCCCTTCTGGTGGAACGCTGGAGCGCACGCAAGTGGTTTGCACGGATTTTGATTACCTGGGGTGTCATCTCCGCGGCCATGGCCTTTGTAAGAACGCCCGCCCAGTTTTACTGGGCACGGTTCCTCCTTGGTATGGCGGAGGCGGGTTTTTTCCCGGGGATCATCGTCTACTTCTCGCATTGGTTTGTGCAGAGCGACCGGTCCCGGGCTCTCTCCTGGCTACTGGTGTCGGTGCCCTTCAGCCTTGCCTTGGGAGCCCCGGTATCCTCCCTCCTCCTCGACGTGCAAAGCCTCGGCCTGGCAGGCTGGCAGTGGCTTTTCATCGTTGAAGGGCTGCCCGCAGTGCTCCTTGGATTCCTTGTGCTGGCGTGCTTCACCGACCGGCCCAGAAACGCGCACTGGCTGTCCCAAGCCGAACGCGATCATCTGGAGAACGAACTTGCCGCGGAGGCTGCCGCGAAAGAAACCGTATTAAAACTCAGCGTGTGGCAGGCACTCCGCCTGCCCGCAGTCTGGCTTCTCGCACTCGGCGTCATGATCGGCAACAGCGGCGGCTATGCCATGAACTTCTGGCTCCCCACCACGGTGAAAAACCTCTCCAAAGGTTCTGACAAAATGACGCTGCTTTACAGCGGCATTTACTACGCCTTTGGCATCCTCAGTGTCTTGGTTTCAGGATACTCGGCAGACCGGACCGGGGACCGGAAATGGCATGCCGCGGGCGGCATGATGACGACCGGATTCTTTCTGCTGTGCAGCACCATTCCGGGTCAGCCGTTCGGCACTCAGATGATCTGGCTCTGTCTCACTGCGCTTGCGGCTTTTTTCTGGATCGCACCCTTCTGGACGCTGCCCTCCCTAACGCTGACGGCCTCCGCAGCCGCAGCGGCCACTGGCCTGATCAACATGGGCGCAAATCTGGCGGGCTACCTTGGAAACCATGCCACAGGCTGGCTGCGCTCCCACCAGTTCAGCGAGTCGCAGTGCCTTCAATTTCTGGCGGCATGCTTCATTGCCGGCGGTTTCCTCCTGAGTTTCCTGCGGCTCCCAAACAAGTCTCCGCGTCCGTAACACCCCCTGAGTTTGCGCATTTCACCTGAAACAGACCCATGACTTCCACCGACAAAACCTCTCCCCTTGAGCTCTACCGCACGATGCTTGTGATCCGGATGGTCGAGGAGCGCCTCGCCAAGTCGCATCAACGCGGCCTGATCCCCGGCGCCTGCCACACGTATGTCGGCCAGGAGGCGATCGCAACCGGAGTGTGCGCCCACTTGGACACCGAGGACGCCGTGTTCAGCACCCACAGGGGCCACGGCCATGCACTCGCCAAGGGAATGGATCCCGGAGAGTTGGTCGCTGAACTTTATGCACGCGAAACGGGATGCTCCCGCGGCCGGGGCGGCTCGATGCATTTGTTTTCCCCGGAAATCGGGATGATGGGTACCAGCGGAATCGTGGCCCCTTGCATCCTCCAAGCCGCCGGCGCGGGCTACAGCTCCCTGGTCACCAAGTCCCGGAGGGTGGGCGTCGCCTTTTTCGGGGATGGCGCCACCAACAACGGCGCTTTTTTCGAAGGGCTCAACATGGCGACCATCTGGAAGCTGCCCGTTCTGTTTGTCTGCGAAAACAATCAGTTCGCCACCGAGGTTCCCTTCTCCACAGTCGCGGGAAATGACAGCGTGGCCGGCCGCGGAGCCGCCTGCGGAATCCGGTCTGTGGAACTGGACGGCAACGATGTGCTTGCCGTGGAGGCCGCTGCCAGGCAAGCCGTGGCCCGGGCGCGCAATGGCGAAGGTCCCACCCTCCTGGAGTGCAAAACCTACCGCACCCGCCCCCACGCCGAGGGCATGGGTGACTTCACTTACCGCACCCGTGAGGAGGTCGAACAGTGGAAAACCAAATGCCCGCTGGCCCGGTTGAAACACCATCTCTTGACGCACAACCTCGCCAGTGCCGCGGAAATCAGCGCGGTGGAGGAGGCCGTCGCCGCGCAAACCGAGGCCGCCCACCTGTTTGCTGAAAAAAGCGCGTATCCCGCCCCCGAAACCGCCACCCTGCACGTCTACTCCGAGCCCAGACCCGGGCCGCACCGGGAAGCTCCCCCTTCGGAACCCGGCACCCGCGAGCTCACCTTCATGAAAGCCACTTGGGAAGCGCTTTCCGAAGAGATGGCCCGGGACCCAAAGATCTTCGTCCTCGGGGAGGGCATCGGCGAACGGGGCGGAAACTTCGCAACGACCACCGGGCTTTTTGCGCTCCATGGCCCGGAACGCGTCCGGGACACCCCCATCTGTGAACGCGGATTTGTAGGGCTCGCAGGGGGCGCGGCCATGACCGGCACACGGCCGGTGGTGGATTTCATGTTCGCCGACTTCGTGCTGGATGCCGTCGGGGAGATCATCAATCAGATCGCCAAAATGCAGTACATGAGCAGCGGCCGGATCAAGATGCCGGTGGTTTTGAGAGGCTGCATCGGCATCGGCCACTCCGCCGCCACCCACCACAGCGGGAGCTACTACTCGATGTATGCCCACTTTCCCGGTTTGCGCGTCGTGGTCCCGTCCACCCCGCGCGATGCCAAAGGCCTCCTGAAAACCGCGCTCACGGGAAATGACCCCGTCCTGTTTCTCGAACACCGGGAGTTGATGACCCTCAAGGGCCCGGTTCCCGAGGAGGAATATTACATCGACTTCGGGAAAGCCGCAGTGGTCCGTGCCGGCACCGATGTGACGGTGGTGGCTCTCGCACTCATGGTCCAAAAAACTCTCCAAGCCTGTGAACCCCTTGCCACGGAAGGCATTTCCGTTGAACTCATCGACCCGCGCACCGTTTCCCCGCTGGATGTCGAAACCATCCTGCAATCGGTCGCTAAAACCGGACGGCTCCTCATCGTGGACGAGGACTTCGCCCACTGCGGAGTCAGTTCCGAGATCGCCGCCCAACTGGCGGACCGCGGTTTCGACGACTTGGACGCCCCAATCCGGCGTCTCAATGGGAAACCCTCGCCCACCCCCTACAGCCCGACCTTGGAAGCAGCCGTGGTGCCCAACCCGGAAAGCATCGCACACGCCATCCGCGCACTCTGCGCCGAATAAACCCTGATCATGCCCATTGAAATTCAACTCCCACGCCTCGGTTGGTCCATGGAGGAAGGCAAGTTCCTCTCCTGGCTCAAAAATGATGGCGACTTTGTCCAAGAAGGCGAACCCCTCTTCGCCTTGGAAAGCGACAAGGCCGCCCAGGAAGTCGAATCCATAGACCGCGGCATCCTGCGCATCCCAATTACCACGCCAAGACCCGGCGACATTGTCAAAGTCGGCCAAGTGCTTGGGTACCTGCTTGCCGAGGGTGAAACCGCACCAGCCACCGAGAGCCCCGCGCCGGCTCTTGCCGCAACACCACCACCCCAGAAAGCTGCCGCCACCTCTGCTCCCACGCCCGCCCCAATAGCCCTCCCCACACCCGCAAAGGCGTCGGCTACAGAAATGCCGCTCCGAGCCAGCCCCCGCGCACGCAGGGCCGCTGCTCAGCACGGCATAGAACTGGCCACCGTCCCACCCGGCGGCTCCACCGGGCGGATCCGGGAACGCGATGTGCTCTCCGCTCTCCCAGAAGTCGAACCGGGAATCGCCAAAGACGGTTTCACAAAACTTCCAGTCACACCTCTTCGCCGGACAATTGCCGCGCGCCTCATGCACAGCCGGCAGACCACGGTGCCTGTCACCCTCACTACACGCTGCGAGGCGGACACCCTGCTCGGGTTCCGAAAACAGCTCAAGGCCGAGGCGGAAACTGCGCACCTCGCCATCGTCCCGAGCCTCAACGATCTCCTCGTGAAACTCACCGCCGCGGCCTTGAAATCCCACCGGATGCTGGCTGCCACATGGTCGGACGACGCACTTCTGCTCCCGGAAACCACTCACCTCGGGATCGCGGTGGACACCCCCACGGGCCTCGTGGTTCCCGTCATCCGAAACGCCGACACCTCCACCCTCACCGAAATCGCGCTCCAATCCCAGAAGCTGATTGCCGCGGCCCGGGCCGGACAACTGGCCGGATCCGACATGCAGGGCGCGTGTTTTACCCTCAGCAACCTCGGCAGTTTTGGCATCGAGGCGTTTACCCCGGTCATCAATCCCCCGGAATCGGCCATCCTCGGCATTGGGACCGTGGTCCGCGAAGCAGTTCCGTTGGAGGGCGGCTCTTTCGCCGCGCGCCAAAGGCTCACGCTGAGCCTCACCTTTGACCACCGGGTCAACGATGGCGCAGCCGCCGCCCGTTTTCTACAGACCCTCACCCATCTCATCGAACACCCACTCCTCGCCCTCGTTTAATCTACCCCTTATGAATGCCTCACTTCAAAATAAGGTTGCCCTCGTCACCGGTGCCGCAGGTGCCATCGGTCAGGCCATCTGCGCTTCCCTCGCAAAAAACGGCGCCAAAGTCGTGTTTGCAGATATCCATGCGGAAACCGTGGCCGCCCTTGCGGCTGCCACCCCAGGCGCCATGGGCGTCCGGATGGATGTGGCCAACGAAAAAGAGGTGGAATCCGTCATTCAGGAAATTGTTGCCCGCTATGGACGCCTGGACATCCTGGTCAACAACGCTGGCATCAACACCATGGCCCACCGGGTCAACATCGACACTTTCCCCACCTCCGAGTGGGATCGGATCCTGCAGGTGGACCTGACCGGCGTCTTTCTGGTGAGCAAGTTCGCCTCCCGGCCCATGCTCGAACACCGCTCGGGGCGCATTATCAACATCGCCTCCGTGATGGGCTTGGTTCCTGCCAGACTCCAGTGCGCCTACACCGCCGCCAAAGCCGGGGTGGTGAACCTCACTCGCACCCTCGCAATTGAACTCGGCTCCCAAGGCATCCTCTCAAACTGCATCGCTCCCGGATCCATCCTCAGCGCCGGCACAAAACAACTTTTCTACGGCGAGAACGGCAAGTTCAATGATCGCGTTCAGGCCATGCTCTCCCATGTCCCCCTCGGCCGGCCCGGTGACCCCGAAGAAATTGCCCACGCAGTCCTTTTCCTCGCCGCTCCAGAAAGCTCCTACATCAATGGCGCCGTGATCCCAGTCGATGGCGGCTGGCTCGCAGGCTATACCCGCGACTTCTAGTGGAGTGCGCCGTAACTCGCGTAACGCCCGTCTGCGCGGGAGCTTTTTCCGGGTGCGTTCAAATGGGGCAGGGGTGTCGTTGGCAGTCCAGATGAACGGATTCGGCTGCCGGTTGTTTTGGATCGTTTATTTTTCCAATGCGGCGACCAGTTCGGGTACGCTACGGCAGCACCCTCATCACAGTCGGTTCAGTGTGAATTCTTGAAAGAATCACTCAACAAGGTTCAGCCGCGATGCGCTGGTGGCGTAATGTTCTCGTGGAAACCCTGGGAGGCAACCCCATTGACCCGAGAGCCGGATTGTATCTGTCAAGGCTCGGCAAAAAGGCTAGGTTTACCTCCACTGTAGACGATCACAAAGGCCCGCCCTCCTTTTTTCCAGCCGGACCACGAGTCGAGGGAAAGGCCGCCCGATTTTCTGACGGAAACAAAGACCCAGCCGGTTCAGCCAAGCCCGGACGTGTAAACCAAACGAGATGAGCGCATCGGGACGATGGGAGCGCGCCTATTTCGCAAAGGCACGGAAACCGTTTGCAAGATCATTTCTTTGGAACAGCAGCATGGGCACCCTCGTTGCCGGAGAGGGGCTTTGTGGCCAGTGTGAAAAGCCGCTGCCATACCCGAACTGGTTGCGCTTCACGAGCCATGACGCAACGGTGACGACCGTCCGCTGGTTAACCCAGCGCCACCAGTTCCTCTGTAGCCATCTGAATGCCCAGTAACATGTTTTTGGCCGCAAAATGGTGAGCGGGATCGCTCATCGCCAATCCGAAGGTGGCAGAGGCAAAAGGACTCCAGTCGATCTGCCTGCAGGGAAGTTGGAAACTTTGCGGAGAGACGATCACGCCCTGAATTCCTCGCGCGCGGAAAATCTACTGGAGCCGCCAAGAGGGTGATGCCGTCTTTTCCAAGAAGAATTCTTCCCCTGCATATCCTCATCTCTGGGCCCTTTGGCGGATGTCCTCCATAAGAACAAACTGGCAGGTGACATCGAGCAGGCCATCCTCGGGTACATTTTCGCGGAGGACAGCGATCACACCCCGGGAGCGCTTTTCTTTTTTAATGCGGACGATCTGCATCAGGCGGCTCAGATGCGGATCGGGTTGGTACTGGAGTGGGTGGGCGGTCTCGAGGCTCGTGCGCGCGTCTGGGGGGACACATTCGGTGAGTCCCGAAGGACGCAGGAGGTAGTCCTGCGGGGGACGCCTGCGGCTCGGGCGATGTCGTAGAGAGTGGGGTGGCTCACGGAGTTTTTGCAGGAACATTACTGAAAATTCCAAAAAAGCCTCATAATTGGTAAAGGACCTGCTTGCTATCACGCATGGCAAGAAGATCTTTGAAAACTGTGACAG
>CAIURC010000017.1 GCA_903901425.1 uncultured Spartobacteria bacterium
TGGCGAATCCCCCCTCAATAGCCCCCTTGGGATAATTGTCGTCAGGGGTCATTTTTAATTGTCGCTGGTGACAAATCGTAATTGTCGCTGGACAATCCTTCTTGACGCCTCCGTAATGGCTCTTCCAACGCTGGCAGGTTGCAACGCTGAATCCGAGCGCCCGCAGACCTCCTCCACGTTCTTGCCTGCCGCAAACATCCCGCCGGCATCCCGCAGCTTCTTGATGATCTCTTCAGGTGTGTGTCGCTTTATCTTTATGATGTTGGACCGTGCTGTCGCGCAGCCGAATCTCACAATTCATGGATCTGTTTGCGGAGAGCACTCCGAGGGCAGCCGGGAGCGTTACCTCACTGGCACGAGCTGGGAGAGATGCAACACGCCTTGCGTCGAGAGCCTTCGGATTCTGCGCTCATTGGGATTGAGCGCGGTGGTGCATATTCAGAAGACCGATATAAAACCGGAATATAACAAATGGCGGACCCTTGACCGGGCAGTCAGCAAAATCCCGGCGCAACGATTGCGCTCATTGCACCAACGCCTCAACCAAACACCCCCCGTTCTGATCCCACTTCCACCCATGGTCGCCAGAGATCAAGCGGACAGCGCTTTCGAACAGCATCAGATCAGTCTGCCTGTTGAACGCAGCTTTAATCTGGAGCCGTTTCCCGCAAATGTGGTGGTTCGTGTGGGTGGCGCCGGAACAGATCAGATTTATCTCAACGATCAACTCGTCCGAGAGATGAGCGGTCGCGACCGTAAGGGCTATCCGTCCACTTCCTTAGCGCTGCCTTCGCCCAATGCCCACAAAGCATTGCGACTCGGCACGAACGTTTTCAGGGCGCTACCGAGTCAGCCCACCAGTGGCGAAAAGAAACAAAAGGCGGACTCAGAACCCACGAAGCGCAAAGCCGCGAGTGTTCGAGCCATCGACACAGGCCTTTTCGAGGTCGATTTCAGGCGTTAAACCCGTTTACACCACCGCTACACCATGCGCCCCGTTGATGTCCGATATGCACAACCATTCCTGTCTCGGGAGACTTGAGGAGACAGGCATTTTATTCTCGTTTCCGCGCCTGAGCTTTACGGCATTGTTCCGGCACCAAATCGACATCGTGTCGTTTTCGTGCCTGCGATGCTCCGGATTTTTCTGGCACCAAATCGACATTGACTCAAGCAAAATGGCCCCCCAAGGCCGTTCTACGCCCGACTCCCGCTCACCCCTAGCACGAGCATGTCCGGAGAAGACGGGTTTTTAGATTACCCGTTCTTTAGGGCGGCAGTTTGTTCCTGAGGAGCGAAAACGCCTGAAGGACTGGGCGCGTCGCCTGTAAGACATGGTCGGCGATCGGTTTGAGATCGGTGCAGCGGAGAGCCTTCCGGCTGTTGCGAATGTGCCGCTCCATCGCCTGGAGATGATCCTTGCTTCTGCTGCCCGCAGCCTCGGCTTCGAAACGCTCGACGTGCAAACTCAGGAACAGCGATTCAACGCCATGGCAGTCTTTCAGCTCTCTGGGCTTTGGCGCAGATTGCGCTCGAGACGCTCCAGAGCCTCCTTCAGTTCACGGACGCGCTTGATGTCTGGCTTCGACCCGCGGCCACCGAGCCGTGGCACACCGTCGGCCACGCTTCCTCGGGCACCAAGGCTTCACCCAAATCGCAGGAAGGCTGCAAGGTCCATGCCTCCGCCCGGGCCAAGCGCTGCCTACCGCATCCCAGAGGGTGAATACCGAACTCTTCTCACACCCCGGCCGTTCGGTTCTCAGCCAATCTCCAGCACCGACTGGCTTTTCTGCGACTCCAGCGCCGCCGCAAAAATCTCGTGGGTCGCCACCGCCTCCTGCGGCGTGGCGCATCCGAACCGGCCCTCCAAAAGGCCCTCCCGTTCCGCCAAATAGGCCGCCCACATCTGCTGGATCACGTCTGGAAATCCGGGCTCGAAAATGCCGCCGGTGACCGTCTTGAACGGGGTGCCGAATCCGAGATCCGTCCGTTTCCACCACTGCTCCTTGCCGCGTTCAAACACCTCCAGCGTCTTGGGCATGGACGTGCTGAACCGGACACCGGACTCCGTGCCAAGCACCTCGATGAACCACGTGTTGGTGGCTCCGGGCGCGAGCCGCTTCATCTCGAGACGCAACGGCACTTCCACGCCTCCCACCTCGGTCCAGCTGTGCAGCACCGCGTTGTCCCACGTGTCGCACACGGCCATTCCGCCGCGCCCGTCAGGCCGCTGTCCGTACCCTTTCTGCAACTGCGCGTACAACCTCTTCGGACGCCACCCCAGCCGCAACGGGACATGGCAGGCGTGCATCCCGAGATCGTTCAAAACCCCGCCCTCGCCGCATGTGACCGATGACCGCTTCCAGTTGGCTGGCTTGGTTGGATCCAAATCGCTGCTGTGATGAAAACCCGATACCACCTCCAGCACCCGTCCCAACTGGCCGCCACGCGCCATCTCAAACGCGCGCTGGGCTCCGGGGAAAAACGGCATCTCGGAGCTGCACCGCACAAACCGCCCGCTGCTTTCCACGGCGGAAAGAATCCGGCGGGCCGATGCGAGATCGATCCCGAACGGTTTCTCGGCCAGCAGATCTTTGCCCGCAGCCAGCACATCGCAATAGAGTTTCTCGTGCAGGTTGTGCGGCACGGCCACGTACACCACATCCACAGCGGGATTCGCCAGCAGCTCCCGGTAATCCGCCGTTTTCTGGACGCAACTCGGGATACACTCAAACCAGGAAAGACTCGCAGGATTCAGGTCTGCGACCGCCACCAGCACCGGACGCACCGGCAGATCCGTGATCGCACACCACCGCGCAAAGGCACTCGCCATTTCCCGGCCCATCAGGCCGCCGCCAATGATTCCTACTCGGATGTCTTTCATAAATTTCAGTGTTTCCTTTCCGCACCCACCGGTTTCTCCGCGCGTTCGGCGCGATAAGCCCGGGCCAGCAGCGTCACGGGTTGCACCACGTCCACCGGCACACCGGCCGCCCGCAGCCCGTTGGCCACCTGCAGGTGGCAACCCGGGTTCGACGTTGCCAGAAACCGCGCGCCCGTCGCCGCAATGTGCCCCACTTTTCGCTTCAACAGCGCTCCGGACTGTTCGGGCTGGGTGATGCTGTAAACCCCGGCACTTCCACAACACCACGAGGATTCCGCCAGCTCCACCAGCCGCACCCCGGGAATCGATTTCAAAATCTCGCGCGGTTGTTTCACCACCTTCTGGCCGTGCGCCAGATGACACGACTCATGGTACGTCACCACCGCTTCTTCTCCCGCTGCCGGTTTGCGGCATCCGATCTCCACCAGCCATTCGTGGATGTCGCGCACTTTCCGGTCCCATTCCGCCGCCCGCGCCGCGTACTCTGCGTCCCCGGCCAGCACCCGGGAATAATGCCGGAGATGCGCCCCGCATCCGCCTGCGTTCGTGATGATCGCGTCGTAGTTTTCGGGCGGCATCCGGTCGAGCATCCGGCGCGCCAGTTCCGCGGCCAGTCCGGGTTCCCCATTGTGACCGTGCAACGATCCGCAACATCCCTGCGCCGCCGGTGTATGGACCCTGCACCCGTTGGCCAGAAGCACATCCGCCGTGTCCCGGTTGATGTTGGAAAACGCGATGTCCTGAACGCACCCGGTCAGAAGCGCCACGCGGTACCGGGCCGGTCCTTCCGGCAGTTCCTCCTCGGCGATGCATTCGTCCGAGAAACACGCTGAAATCCGGGGAGTCTGCGGTTCGAGCCGCTGCAGATCCGCAGGGAGCACCCGGGTCAGCCCGAGCCGGCGCACCCACCCGTCCAGACCTGTTTTCTGGTAAATCCGCAAAACCCGCGCGACGATGCGGAGCGCCCAAGGCCGCATAAACAGGAACCGCAGGGTCAACGCCCGCCAGAGGACGCGCGCGGGCGTCTGCGGCAGCCCGGATTGTTCCACCTCCGCCCGGGCTGCCTCGAACAACCCGGCGTAATCCACGCCTGCAGGACAGGCGGTCTGACACGCCAGACACCCGAGGCAGTAGCTCATTTCGTCCGCAAACTCGCGCCCCGCCACCAGATCGCCATCCGCCACGGCGCGCATCAGGGCGATCCGGCCCCGGGGTCCGTGCCGTTCGCGCTTGGTGGCGTCAAATGTCGGGCAGGTTGGCAGACACATCCCGCAGTGCATGCACTGCTGCAGATCCGAGTAATCCAGCTGCTGGAGTGGGCCGCTCATGGATCAATCAAAGATTTTCCCGGGATTCAACAACCCAGCCGGGTCCAGCGCCACGCGCACCTGTTTCATCAGTTCGTAACTCGCATCCCCCAGTTGCCGACGGAGCCACGGTTTTTTCGCCAGTCCCACCCCATGCTCGCCGGTGATCGTTCCACCCAGTTCCAGCGTCCGCTCCACAATCTCGTCCAATGCCAGGTGCACTTTCCGCATCTCCTCCGTGTCCCGTTCGTCCGTCAGAAACGTCGGATGGAGGTTGCCGTCCCCCATGTGGCCGAAGGTTCCCACCTGCAGACCGTGCCGGTCCGCGATCTCTGCAATGTACGCCACCATCCGGGCCAGTTCGCTCCGGGGCACGGTCACGTCCTCCAGAATCGTGGTCGGGCGCATCCGGGCCAGCGCGGAAAACGCGCTGCGCCGCGCCGTGGCCAGCTGCTGCGCTTCCTCCACGGAACCCGCGACGCGCACCGCCCGCGCACCGCGTTCCCGCGCGATTTGTTCCATGCGCGCCGCCTCGTCCCGGACGGCTTCCGGATGCCCGTCGGTTTCCATCAACAACAACGCGGCGCAGTCTGTCGGCAGCCCCACCTTCGCGTAGTCTTCCACGCACTGGATCGTGCGCCGGTCGAGAAACTCCAGGGTGCACGGAATGATCTTGGCTGCGATGATGGCCGAAACCGTCTCAGCCGCGTCTTCCATCCGGTCATACAGAGCCAGCATGGTGCGGCGCGCAGCGGGCCTCGGCAGCAGCTTCAGCAGGACCTCGGTCACAATCCCGAGCGTCCCTTCGGAGCCGATGAACAGGTCTTTCATCGAATACCCGGCCACATCCTTCACACAGGCGTTCCCGAGCCGGACCACGCGCCCGTCGGCCATCACGACCTCCAGACCCATCACATAGTCCCGGGTCACGCCGTACTTCAACCCGCGCAGGCCGCCCGAGTTTTCTGCCACGTTCCCGCCAATGGTGCTGATCTTCATCGAACCCGGATCGGGCGGGTAAAACAACCCGTGCACGCCCGCTGCCTCGTCGATCTTCAGCGTAATTGCCCCGGCCTGCGCCCGCAGCGTCAGGTTGTTCGGATCCACCTCCAAGATCCGGTCCATCCGGACCAGACACAGCACCACGCATCCTCCCGAGGGCACGCTCCCCCCGCTCAGCCCGGTGCCGGATCCCCGTGTCACCACGGGCACCCGGTTAGCCGCAGCCCAGCGCACCACTGCCGCCACCTGCCCGGTGTCGGCGGGAAACACCACGGCTCCCGGCCGTTCCTTGAGCGCTGCCGTGCCGTCGAATCCGTAGGGAAGGATGTCCTCGGGCCGCCAGAGGACGTTCTCCGCCCCCACCAAACCCGCCAGTTCGCTCAACGCTGTTTCGGATAATGCCATGGTCGTTCCAAGTTTCGCCTCGGAGTCTCTCCGATTTCCGGCGGAACTCCAGCAGCTCAAATGTGCTTCAGCGCATCTTCCACACTCAGCCCGTCGTGTACCATCCCCATCAGCGCCCGCGTGATCCCACCGGGATTCGGATGCTGGATCACGTTCCGCCCGTACACGATCCCCGACGCCCCCTGCTCCATCAACGCCTGGGTCCGCTCCAAGATCACACGGTCACTCACCCGGCCGCCGCCCCGGACCAGAATCGGGATCCCCGCCGCCGTTTCCACGACCCGGTGGTACACGCTCACGTCATCCGTTGGATCCGCCTTGATCACGTCCGCACCCAGCTCCACCGCCTGCCGCACCAGATGCAGGATCTTCTCCAAGTCGCCGTCCACCATGTAGCCGCCCGCCTCCGAGTTGGGCCGGAACACCAGCGGCTCCACCATCATTGGCATCCCGTAATGATCCGCCTGAACTTTGAGACGCAGGATGTTCTCAATGCATTCCGCGTGCACCTCCGGAGCGCCTGGGATTTGGAACAGGTTCACGCACACACAGGCCGCATCCAGCCGGACCGCCTGCAGCATGGCTTCTTCGATCATCAGACTGAACCGCCGTGCCGGTAGCTCACGCCCGTACACGTTGGCCACGTCCGTCCGCAGGACCAGACTCGGCTTCTGACGACCCCGGATCTCTTGGAGATGCCGCGCCTGACCGACCGTGAGCTGGATCGCGTCCGGCCCCGCATCCACCAGAGTCCGCACCACTTTCCGCATGTCCTCGATGCCTTGGAGGAACCCGGGCTGGTTGAAAAAACCGTGGTCGACGGCCACGTCAAAACACCGGCCGGAACGCGCATTGAACAAACGTTGGAGACGATAGGTTTTCATGAGGGAAAAGTTCTGTTTATTTCACACCGAGCAGATGCTTGAGGATGTAGCACTCCAGCGCCTCGTAGTCTCGCGCTTCCCGGTACTGACGCACAAGTTCACCGTCCAGCGCCCGGTATTTCTCCACCAGATGCAGGAAAATTTCGCGGCTATTCCGGAGATGCACGGTCACCGGGCTTCCCTTCTGTGTCCGCATCGCCTTCACATCCAGGCCGATGAATTCGCCCCGGCGGCCGTACCCCGCCTCTTCCAGAACCCGGACCTGATTGAACGCCGCACGCAGGTTGGCGCCGCCGAAGTTTTTGTCCTGATCGTACTTGAGCCCGTTCTGGTCGTTGAGATGCACGGACGCCAGTTTGTCATGGGCCAGCGCAAACGCCATCTCGTCGCTGGGATCGAGCCCGGCCAGAAGCGCATGCGCGCTTTCGATCAGCCCCTTGACCCGGCGATGATCCTTGGACGCGTAGGCCAGAGCCACGGTGTGGCCGATGGTCGGCACATACGCCTGGTCCGTGGGCTCGTTCGGCTTCGGTTCGATCCAGATCTCAATCTCCCGGTCGTACTCCAGCATCGCGTTGATCGTCCCCAAAATCCGCTCATACGCCAGCCGCGCATCCTTGGCCTCCCGGATGTAACTTCCCTCCCGCGACAACCAAAGCACAATGGCTTTGCACCCCAGCGCCCGCGCAATGTCGATGCACTTCTGGGTCCGTTCCCATGCGTACTTCCGGTCGGATTCGCTGTTCGACGTGTACGCGCCGTCCACGGTCTGATCCGCAAACCACAAGCGCGGCGCCACGAACTCCGGCACCAGGCCGTGATTGCCCAGCATCGTTTTCACCTCGCCTGCCCGGGACAGCATCTGCGCCGGCGTCATCCCGTCCAAGCCTGGCACCACGTCGTCGTCGTGGAACTGGACTCCCTCAAATCCGAGGGGCCGGTACAACGCAAACTTCTCCTCATGCGGGAAGGCCGGGCGCACCTCGGGACCAAAAGGATCTGCGCCTTCAGAAATGTTCCAGGGACCAAACGAGAAACGGTAGGGGATGGAATCGCTCATGGGGATGATTTCTAGCGCGAGCAGGCACCGTTCTCTACGTTCCCAGTCTCCACGGCTCCCACTTTTGTCTCACGCCGCACCTTTACGGATGCGCGCAAAGTGCTAGCGTAACCCCGTGCGCGGCGAACGTGAGCAGGTCCATTTCCCAGCAGGCCACTCCTTCCGGCTCCTCCGCTGGACCGAAGACGTTTCCCATGTCGACTGTCTGCTTTCCCCCACAAAAGCCGAACCGCTCTCTGGCGAAGGCAACCATTGGCATTTCCATGCCGCCATGGAACTCACCCTGTTCGCCGCAGGCACAGGCACGCGGTTCGTGGGCGACCACATCGGGCCGTTCCAGTCCGGCGATCTTGTGCTCCTCGGCGAAAACCTGCCCCATTACTGGCACACCCGAGGATCGTCCCGCGGACTGTCCGTCCAATGGCATTTCCCGCAAAGCCACCCCTTCTGGGCTTTCCCGGAGACCCTGTCCCTCACAGGTCTTTTCGAGAAAGCAGGACGCGGCGTCCGGATCGTGGGCGCAACAGCCCGGGAAACGACGCGGCACCTGACGCAACTGGCGCAGTCTGCCGGGCCTGCGCGGCTGGCCGGATTGTTCGCGTTGCTCGGGCAACTCGCCCAGGCGCCGGACTCCGATTGTGAGTTGTTGTCACGCCGGTCGTTTGTGTTGTCGGCGGAATCCAACTATCAGGCGGCGATTTCGCGGGCGGTCCGGCATTTGGTGGCGCATTTCCGGGAGGAGGTGGGCTTGGAGGACCTGCTGCTGGTGACCGACATGAGCCGGGCCACGTTTGCCCGGCAGTTCAAAAAACATTCCGGCAAGACGTTCAGCGAGTTCATCTCCCAACTCCGCCTCCAGGCGGCCTGCCAGGAACTGCGCGAAACCGACCGGTCCGTTCTGGACATCGCGTCGTCTGCGGGATTCAGCCAGCTCTCGTTCTTCAACCGGTATTTCCGTCGGGAAATGGGCTGCAGCCCGACCCAGTACCGCCAGACTTCAAGCCGCTGATTCGGGATGGGTGTCGGCAGGATGCTTCTGAAAGAAAAGCTTCCTCCAGTGGCTCCGTGGGGACCATGTGCGTTTCTGTAAATGCCGTAGCCGGGCCCGCAGCCCGGCAGTAGCGTCAGAAGATTCGGCCAAAGGGCGCAGTGCATGTAGCCCAAGGCTCAAAACTGCGGGCTCCGCTCCAGTGACTTTCCAAGCGTGGTCGACGTGGCGCATTTGAAAGTGAATTTATTGAGGCAGGAAAGCGCCATCCGTGCGTCCGCTGGCTCTCATCATTGTATGTTATAGCCTGGAAATTCCTTGGTGATTTCCTCTCTGAATGGACAGCCCATTTCACGGGATTTTGGGTTGTTCTGGAGTTCAATGGCCACAACGTGGTCCCCCACAGATCGGATTGCGCATACTAAAGACTGCTTTCCATCTAATGATTGAAGCCTGAACGCTGTTGCATGTTCTGGCTGTTTGAGGGTCAACCCCGCGCTGGAGGCAATCGCCTTGCATAGATGTTTGAGCGCGACATCCCATGGCAAATGCACGCGTGTTGCGGAAATGCCGTATTCGTCTGTCACAACAAACCCGGCACGCCCGGCAGCCGTTTGCACCCGTTCAGCGCTGGCTTTCTCAATTGCCTCACCTTCTGGCCCGCTCGCAGCTCGGACGAAAATGACAAGAGCCAAAGGAATCGCGAGCAGCCATTTTCTGACTTTGTATCCCATACAGTGAATCCGTTTGTTTTTAATACTTGGCTTTCCGTTTTGATAGCAAGTTTCAGCGTGGAGGTGCAGAGGCTGGTTTCGAGGGTGTCGAAGAGGTTCCTTGCGATGATTTTCCGGGTGCAAAGGTCGAGGGTGGCGCTGAGGTAACGCCAGCCCGCAGGGGTCTCGATGTGGGTGACATCGGTCTCCCAAACCTGATTGGGCCGGGTAGGCGGTGGTGCCGTTTGTAGGATATTGAAAGCGATGCGGCGGCGACTGTGGCGGCGGCCTTGGGAAAGAAGTTTGCGCAGGATGCGTTGTGCACCGTGGGTCTTGCGGCTGGCGCTAAACCAGGTCTGGATTTGCTCGGCACGAACCTAATTCTGCTGGCGACGAAGGCGTTCTGGCTTTGCGAGATGGTCGTAGTAGCCGCTCCGGCTGACCTCCAAGGCTTCGCAGCATTCGGCGATGCAGTAGGCAACTGGATCGGGCGTCTGAGGCTCGGCGATAGGGTGATGTAAGATGGAAATTATCTCGTAGAGGGTGGTGGTTGCTGGCTGAAAATGTCCAATGCCTTTTTTTAAAATGTCCCGCTGCCGGGTCATGTGATCGAGCTCGCGCTGGAGCCGGACACACTCGAAAGCGCCCGCTGCGGGATCGCCTGAGTTGCGGCCCTTTTTGCCTACGGCAAGCCGGGCCTCCACTACGGCAGTCCCGTAGCGGCGCTTCCACTGGCCGAGTGTCACAACGCTGATCCCCAACTCCGCGACGAGGACTTTCTGGTTTCGATTGCTTTCATCCAGAAGTTTCAAGGCGTTGATTTTGAACTCCTCGCTATAACGTTTGCGGCTGTTTTTGATTTTCATTCCTGGCCCGGCTTGATGGCTCATTTTTCGTTCACTTTCAGGTTGCTACCCCGTGTCCTCCATTCTGGAGACACTTCAGACCAAGTTTTTGTCAGCGGCTTCGACGAACTCCGCCTTGCGTGCTTTCCAGTCCATGCTTTTTGCCTGATCCGCTCATATCACACCGTTGATCCCAGACTTCGAAATGACCCGGACTTCAAACGGATAACCCTTGATCTGGGAGGTGATTGGGCAGACTAGAACTAGCCCTACTTTCTTATGATAAGGACGAGGAGACACGACAAAAGCTGGGCGCCTTCCCGCCTGTTCGTGTCCTGCCTGCGGATTCAATGTCAGCCAGATAATATCGCCTCTTCGGGGAACGTATGAGGCCATCACCAGATCTCCTGACCAACGGCAGAACCCGAGTCCATGGATGGATGGCGATTCTCAGGCGTGACGTCCTTGAGAAGCTGCTCGAGAGTGAAAGCCTTTTTATTGACTGGGGTGATCACAGGAGTTCCCTCCAGAAGGCTCAGATCTACGGATGAGCCCTCCTGAATCTGCGTCTCCTCAGCGTAGGCGTTCGGGATCCTGAGCGCGAGGCTGTTGCCCCATTTTTGAACGGCGGTCCTCAGGGATACACAATGACTCTACACCCCATTTTGGTCCACCCACCATTCACGAGGCGGGCATTTCGTTCCCGATGATTGCGTTTGCGCAGGCGTCAAAACTCCCGTGGCCCGGAACAGCATGAGGGAGACATCATGGCAGGACATGAGTGGGCAGAGAACGCACCGGCTGCAGACATCGGGCGGGTACGCTCTCCCGTGCGAGGGCACGAAGGAACCGGCGCAATCCGGCGGCAACCGACTGGAAGAATTCCGTGCGGGTCGTGCCCAGCGCCCGGAGGCAGGCCCCGTTTTTTCCCACCCACAGAAACCCCGCACAGACCAATCCCAAAACCAGAAAACACAGTCTCCAGAGCGCACCCACGCCTTCTGGATGCGCCTCTGCAAGGCGGTTCTGGTGAAAGGCAACATGACCTACCTCGTCCCGAATGATGAGTCGGCACATGGCCGCTATGGGTTCATCGCCCACATGGCGGCGGATGCACCGGTAGTATGTGGTGCTCACAATCTCCACGATCAACAGAACTAACAGCTCAAACTGGACCCCCAACGCCCGTCTGCATGCATAAAAAAGGCGCATGGCCGGTGTGTCTGTGACAAACTTTCCGCCCACCCTCCGCACCGCGTGCGAAAGGAGCCGCGAATGTTCCCGCTCCTCCTCAAACCAGAGGTCCACGAGCCGGTCCATATCACGTTCGGAACCTCGAAACACGGCCGCATCCCGCGCCACGAGGCGGCATTCGCCGCCACCATCCCCGAGTTGATACTCCGCCAGCGAGCGCGCCAGATGCGCGCGTTTACCCTCTGGCACCCTGAATGGCGCGTCCCAATCAGGCTGAGGCCGGTTCTTTTTGTTTCGTTCGAAGTGCGCGATCCAGTTTGCGGTTTTCATAAGTTCAATGGGTTGCGGGTTGAATTGATTCTGCGATCTCTGCGAGGCGCCCGCACACCTCAGCAACGGTTTCTCTAAGCGTTGAAGTGCCGGCGGTGACGCCCACTCTCTGCCCATGCTCGAACCACTCAGGCCGAAGCTCGGCGGCACGTTCCACATGGAAGACGGTCCGGCCCGCCACCTCCGCGGCCGCCACCAGTTGAAGCGTGTTGTTCGAATTTCGTCCGCCCACCACAACCAGCGTCTCGCACTCCGCCAGCAGTTCCCGGAGCGCCATTTGCCGGTTCTTGGTCGGCTGACAGACGGTGTCCACAAACCGCACCTCGGATCCCGGCCGTTCCGCGCGGATTGCTTCAACAAGCGCCAGTACCCGCTCAATGGGCTGGGTGGTCTGCGAAATCAGCCCGAGCCCTCGGTCGAAGGGGAGCGCCACAATGTCAGCCTCTTCCTGCACCACGCAGGCTTCAGGAAAATCTCCCGTGAGCCCGTTCACCTCCACGTGGCCCCGTTTCCCAATGACCACCGGGAAGAATCCAGCGTCGACGAGTCGACGCAGTTGGTTGTGGGCATGGCGCACCAAGGGACAGGTTCCGTCAGCAACTTGGCGCCCGGTTGCCCCCCAAGCCGCACGGGCAGCGTCGCTGGCACCATGGGCGGTAATCATCACCCGGTGAGTGTCTGCAGGGCGGTCCAGCCCACCTTCCCGGACCCCGGCCCGGATGAGGCGTTCACGGACAATCGGGTTGTGAACCAGTTCCCCCAGAATGGTGAGGGGTCCATGTTGGGCCATCTGTTCCGCCTCGGCGATGGCGTCTCGGACGCCAAAGCAAAGGCCGTAATGTTCAGCGAGTTGGATGTGCATAGGGAATCGAATGGGTTGCTTTGCGCGGCAAAGCGTTTGGGCAAAACTTCAGGCCGGAGGACGCATCGCGCGCACAATGCTCTCCAGCACCTCAAGGTACTCCTTGAACCGTTTTCTCCCCTCCTCGTTCAACCCGTAGGTCGTTCGCGGGCGGGTCCCGGTGTCGTCCTTTTTTTCCTCCACAAATCCCGCCGCCATCAGGGTGCGCAAATGCGTGATCAGGTTGCCGTCACTCATCCCCAACTCGGCTTTCAACTCCTGAAACGACCAAACCGCCCGGCTCGCCAAAAGCGTCATGATCGAAAGGCGCGCCTTCTCGTGGATGGTTTTGTCGAGTCGGTCGAAGTCGATCATTGCTGCGTCCTGATTTCAGGCTTTGACCCCATGCACACGCATCCGGCGTAAATGAGATGCAACAGGCCGAAACTGGCTGCCATGGCGAGCGATGCCCCGCGGCCGCTCCGGAGAAAGGTTTGAAGATCGCCATACCCGCTCCCGAGCACCGCGAACAAGGCGACGCCCAGCGCGATGAATCCCCAGCCCAGCCATACCAGAGACCGTGGCGAGAAACTGTGCGTCCCGAGCAGCGCGAGACCGTAAAACAGCATCCAGTAGGTGGCTGCCATCCCCATGTCCCCGCTCCAGAGCAGCGTTCCAATTCCCAGAATCCCTCCGACACCTACAGGTGGCAGAATCGTTCGCATGGCCATCCGCATCCCTTCGGAAATTGTCGGCTGGTTGCGGCGCGCGGCTTCCCGGGAAAGGAGCCAGAAATTCGCGGCGCTTGTCAGGACCAAAATAAGGAGCCAGGTGGCGAGAAAGGGTCTGGGTTGCGAGAAAAATTCTCCCACCCCAGGAACTGCACCTGCCACGCCTGCGGCCACTGCAAACAGCCCTCCAATCGTCGCGGCCGGAGCGGAAATCGCGCGGTAAATGTGCGCCCGCTCCATGAGGGAACGGATGACTCGCAGGCTTTCGAGGGCATCGAGTTGGATGGACATAAGCCGAGCTTTGCGGCGCAAAGCACGGATGTCAACGAAAACTTTGCCACACAAAGCCCATGGCCCCAGCCGGCGGGTTTTTTCCCCGATTCAGCCCGGCACACCCGCCCTCCCCTGTCCTCCGCTCCGAGCCGTTGCCGACTGCAATCAAGGTTCTTTGCAGTGCCCATCCGTTCGGGTTTCCGGTTTCAAAAGAAGCCAGAGCGCAAGCATTCCAGGGTCATGCGCGCCCCTGCTCTTTTCCGGAAACATCCGGGCGCGTCCCACTTTGCACGGAGCTGGAAGGAACTGCTCCAAGGCCGCCTGTGCCCCTGCTGCGGCCGCCGCAGCCATCCCGCTCTCCGATGCCGCGAGGCGCGCAGCAATCGCCTTCGCGCTGTCGAGAATCGTCTTGTCGCCCAGACTGGCCTTGCCCCGCTGCATCATCGCGACAATCGCCTGCTCCAGCATCTCGGCAAGCCTCGCGGAGGTAACCGACTCCTGGCCGGAAGACGCCTTTGAAAAACTGAGCAGCGCCGTGGCGAGCAGCGTTCCCAGGCTCGAACCCGTCGCAAACAGCGTGGCCTTCGCGAGCTCGGCAAATGCCGTGCCCAGATCCGGGCACCGGCTCAAATCAACGGCCGCCATTCTTTCCAAAACGCGAGCCAGCATGGATCCGGTGTCGCCGTCCCCAAGAACGGCATCTGCAGCGTTGAGCTCCGCTTCGATTCGGGCCATGCGGGAATGCCCAAGGGCCACGGTTTTCTGAAGTGCGCGGAGGTCGAGTGCCATGGTTTCAGATTTTCCAAAAGGGACACCGTGCCGATGCGAGGAGCAGTTCCTCCAGTTCAGGATCCAACAGGTGCACCGAGAGGGAGGCACCTCCCATTTCCATGGAAGTCACGTAATTGCCGACCAGCGGTTGCACGACTGTGATTCCCTGTCCGCTGAGAATCTGGTGCGTCCTTCGGTAAAGAATGAAGAGTTCCTCCAACGGCGTTGCACCCAACCCGTTCACAAGCACGGACACCCGGCTTCCAGCCCCAATCGGACGGTCTGCGAGTAGGCGTTCCCACATCTCCTCCACCACCGCATCGGCTTTTCCCAGCTTCGCCCGCCAGATCCCCGGTTCTCCGTGAATACCCATGCCCATCTCGATCTCGTCGTTGCCGATCTGGAAATTGGGAACGTCGGAGGTCGGCACCCTGCAGGGAGTGAGCGCTACGCCGATTGTGCGTGTCGCCTCCACCGCTTTCCGTGCCACCCGGGCAACCTCCTCCAGATTTGCTCCGCTCTCCGCCGCTGCGCCCGCCGCCTTGTAGGCATACACGATTCCTGCCACCCCGCGTCGTTTTTCCGATTCCGTCGGAGAGGCGCTCGCAATGTCGTCGGTACCCAGCACGGTCAGCGTCGGAATTCCCTCGCCGGCAAGAAGCTCACAGGCCATGTCGAAATTCATCCGGTCGCCTCCGTAGTTGCCGTACAGACAGAGCACGCCAGCTCCATGGTCTGCGAGGCGAATGGCTTCCATGCAACTGCCGGCATTGGGGCCTTCAAACACATTGCCGATCGAACAGGCATCCAGCAGTCCTTCCCCGACGTAGCCGGTAAACAGTGGCAGGTGTCCACTTCCGCCGCCCGATACGATCCCGACTTTCCCGGATCTCCCGGGATGCGCCCGGCAGATCACTCGGCCGCTGGCGCCTTCGCGTCGAAGGCTCGGGTTGGCAAGAACCAGGCCCTCGAGCAGTTCGTCGACGTAATCAGCCGGATGGTTGATGAGCTTTTTCATCGGCACATGACGATGGTGTCTTCCATGTTCGTGCAGATGCTGATCACGGGAACAGACTCCTGATGGGAATCACTGCGAGTTCCGCACTGTTGTTGTTCCAAAGCTCGCGGCCTGTCCCCACCCGCCCCACGTTGCCGCCCGTGTTCGAGTACCCCACATAGAGACTGCCCCCGCGTTCCACGGCATAGGGGTAGGAAAGGGCCGCCTTGGGATGCGATTCCACCTCCGTGCCTTCCATGACGGCGTGCCGGATCACAAAGACTTTGCTGAATTCCTTCTCACCTGGCCTGCTCACCGCAAGCGTCAACGGCGCCCGCCGTTGCCCGCTGTCGGCGGTGGTGGTGCACACCAGATACCGCTGGCCGTTGCTCAGAATCCCGGCGCTGGGTTTGCTGGTGGTCATAGGCAGGTTGCTGGGCTGCATGGGCTCCCATGTCCGGCCGTAATCCAAGCTCCTCGCCACAAGCGCCTGCGCCCTTTCCCCGTACCGGGAGATGCTCGTCACCTCGCAGCCCTGGACAAGGATCGCCGATTCACCCCACATCTTTTTGACACTGGGCCCGGGCGGAATCGAAACCACGTCCCAACGGGTGAAGTCTTCGCCACGGCTAATCGCAACCGCGGCAGGATTTTGCCCACCCACCTGCAAACCGGCCATGATCCAGTTGCCGTCATCCATTTTTTGGGGTTCCTGCATGGGCCAGAAACCGGCCTCGATCACCGTGCCTTTCGGAAGCCATTGCTGGCTTTGCTCATCGAGCAGATAAGCCCGGGTGTGAACGCCTTGCATGATTCCCGTGTAGGCGCCTTGAAACGCCCAGAGCCTTCCTTTGTGAGAAAGGAACGCTCCATGGCTCACACCCACAGGCCCTTCCCCGGCATCGATCGTCCGCACCGCACCCCATGTCCGGCCGTCATCGTCACTCACGCAGAAGCGGGCTTCCTCCGTGTCTGTGTTTTCACCGCCCTGGTTATGGCCAAAGGACGCGTACAGCCGCCCCTTGTGGAAACAGAGGGCGACCCCGTGGAGAAACCGGTAGCCGTCCCTTTGAAACTCGTAGGGTTTGATCACGTTGAAGCGCAGATCTCCAAGAACCGTAATTTCGGCTGTGCCGGGCACAGGGAGCGGATCCCTCCAGAGACGGGCTTCCGTTTCCGCAGCGAAGACCGAGCCGGCACCGCAAAGAAGCGTAAGAAGCAGTTTTATTTTCATGGGATGTTGGGGGTTTTAAGGATGATCAGAGGTCGGGCCGTTTCCGCCACCAGGAGGCGAGCGCGGAACTGGTAATGGCACTCCACGGGCCGAACACGGCGGCACCGAGGGCTGCGGCCGGGCTTTGCAGGACGTTGAAGGCGAGCCCCGTCGCCATGCCGCCATTCTGGATGCCGACTTCCAGCGCGCAGGTGCGCGCGTCGGTTTCATTCAGGCCGCTCCAGCGCCCTCCCCAGTACCCGAGGAGATAGCCGGTGGCGTTGTGACAGGCGGCAGCGGCAAAGACAGCAAGGCCGACGGAGAGCAGTTGTTCCCGCGAGAGCGCGATCGTGACGCCGACGATCGTGCAAATGGCAAACATCGCCATATAGGGCAGCACGCGCACGAGTCTCTTTGCCACACCAGGCAGCAGGCGTTGCACACTGAGGCCGATGAGCAATGGCACGATGACCATTTTCAAAATGGAGAACATCATCGCTCCCGCATCGATGGGCAACTCCGCCCCAGAGAGCCACTTCATCGCAAACGGCGTGACCAAGGGCGAGATGAGTGTGGAGACAGCCGTGACCGTCACGGAAAGCGGCACATTCACCCGGGCGAGCAGCGAGATGACATTGGAAGAGGTCCCGCTGGGAACCGAGCCAATCAGGATCAGACCGGTCGCGATCTCGCCGTGCAGACCAAAGAGCCACGCAAAACACCACCCGCCCAGCGGCATGATGGTGTAATGCAGGACGCAACAGAGCACGACTCCACGGGGCATCACAAAGACGCGACGAAAGTCGTCGAGTGTCAGCGTGAGCCCCATACCGAGCAGGATCAGTTGCACCAAGGGCGTGATCGCAGACTTCAAGGGGAAGCCGCCCCATGCAGTGAAAGCCTCGGGAAACACCAGCGCCGCGGCACCCACCGCCAACACTACAAAGCTGAATCCAAGTCCCTGCAGTGCCCGCACCCTGCGGGATGCAAGTGCCAGAATCAGAAACAGCGCAACTAGGGGAAGACCAGTCTGGGGGGACATGGGTAAGGGTTCAGATTAACTCATCGACTCGGCAAGGCGAAGCACGGCTTCCAAGGCCGGCTTGATCTTTGCCCGTTGCGCCTCCGTGGCCGGACGCATCGGCATCCGCGGGAGGCCAGCATCGACTCCCTGCAACGACTGGGCGTACCGGATGCAGGCAGGGAGGTTGTAATGATCCATCGCATTCCAGAGGTTGAGGATCGCCTCGTGCAGCAGGCGCGCTCCCGCGTGATCGCCCTGTGCCACCGCATCCCGCAGGACAGCCGTTGCCCGCGGAATCGCGGCGGGCGTGGCCGCGATCACGCCGGGGGTTCCGAGGCAGAAGGAGGGGTACATCAGTGCATCCACCGCGCTGTAAATTTTGCGGTCTTTGGGGGCATGAACCATCAAATCGGCGAAGAGTTTCAAATCTCCCGCGCTTTGTTTGATCCCGAGGATCCCTGGCACCTCGTTCATGAGTCGGACCGTGAGCTCTGGCGAAAGATAACACCAGTGGATTACGTTGTAGATGATAAGTGGGATTCCTGTTTCCTCATGAATCACCCGAAAATGCTCGATCATCATCTCATCGTCAGGTCGGAAAAGATAATGGACCGGCGTGATCTGAACCGCATCGACGCCGAGGTCTTGAACAGCCTGGATGGCCCGGATCGCCTGCCGGGTGCTGTCCACAATCGCGCTCGCAATGAGCGGCATGTCCGTGGGCATGACATTGCGCACTTCGCTGACGCAGGCCCGGAGTTCGTCGGGAGCGAGCGTCTGGCCCTCCCCGGTGGAACCGCCCACCGCGAGGCTGTCGGCCCTTTCACGGACCAGAAAGTCGACCTGGCTCCGGATGGATCCCGTCTGCAGTTCGCCGTCGTGGGCGAACGGCGTTGTCATGGGGGAGATGACTCCAAAAGGGACTCTGCGCGAGATGCTGGAGGAAGACAGGGGTTTTGTTTGATCTGGCATAGCGTGGGTGGGTGCAGTACATCCTTCCTCGGCCCGCCGAGCGTTTTCAATTCATGGATTGCGCAGCTGGCCTCTTTGCTCCCGCCCGCATACCCCAATGCCTGATTTCGCATATTTCTGACATGACTCCTGATGAACTGCGCCGGCTTTCGGAGCTCCGATCCCTTCTTGAAGGCCTCGCGGCACGCCATGCCGCCCACCACGCCAAGGCATCGCCGCGGCGTCTGGAACAGCTCCGCGTGATTCTGGCTCAGCTGATCCGGACGCTGCGGGTTCGTGACTATCCCGCCTTCCGGGAAGCTGACCTCGAACTGCACGAAGCCATCATTGATCTCGCACAGGTTCCCACCCTCAAATCCTCATGGCGTCTCGCATGGCAGGGGTTGCTCGATTTTCACGCACAGGGTTTTGAGGACTATTTCCCAGACTCACGCGTCCTCGCAGAAGAACACGAGCATCTGGTTGAGACCATTGCACTCGGGGATCCCGCTGCAGCCGAAGATGCCGCCCGAACCCATGTGGAGGCTGTCTGGCTTCGCGTCGCCGAGAAGTCGGATGCTTCCACAGGCCAGAACCATGATCCGCTCCGACGCGCCATCGCCCATCTTGCATTCCGCCTGCATTGCCCGCTCAAATTGACCTCGGTGGCACGGGACGTCGCCTTTACTAGCCCGGGCAACCTTTCCCGCCTCTTTCGCCAGAACCACGGACTCAGTTTCCAAGCGTATCTTCAGAGGCTCCGTCTCGAAAAAGCCGCCGAACTCCTCCTCTCCACCAGAATCCCCGTGGCACGGATTGCAAAGCGCGTGGGCTACCGGGATGTCTCCCGGTTCGGTCAGCATTTTAAACGCAGATTTGGGAACACTCCCGCCGGGTTCCGCGCCTGCTGCCCTGCCAAAACAGGCTCGCCCTCCGTTGGAAAAGCGATTCTTTAAATCAGGACAGAGGATTCCTCCCCTCCCCATCGGGGCGGCGTTGCGTTGGACTCACGCAAACAGATCGGTGATCACCCGGGCGGATTCCACGCCCGTCAGCCGCTGGTCGAGTCCCTGAAACCGGAAACTCAGTTTTTCGTGATCCAGCCCGAGCAGAGCGAGGAGCGTGGCGTGGAAATCGCGGACATGCACCTTGTCGCGGACGGCCTTGTAGCCGACCTCGTCCGTCTCGCCGTAGTGGACTCCGCCCTTGACCCCACCCCCTGCCATCCATGCAGTGAACGCGTGTGGGTTGTGGTCCCGCCCAGGCTTGGCCGCCTTCTGCGCCACGGGCGTCCGCCCGAACTCGCCAGCCCACACCACCAGCGTGTCCTTCAACATCCCGCGTTGTTCCAAGTCCGCCAGGAGGGCCGCCACGGGCTGGTCCGCCTCCAGCGCGAACCCGCGGTGGTTGCCCACCAGATCCGAATGACAATCCCAGCTCTGCTGGTTCTCCATGCCACCAGAATAGATCTGCACAAACCGTACGCCGCGTTCCACCATCCGGCGCGCCATCAGACATTGGGCCGCGAAGTGTCCGCAATGTTGGGTCCCAATTCCATACGCAGTTTTGATGTGCTCAGGTTCTTCGTGGATGGCGAAGGCTTCCGGAGCCGCGGTTTGCATCCGGTAAGCAAGTTCGAAACTCTCGATCCGCGCCGATAACTCGCTCTCAATGGGGCTTTCCGCAAGGCCACGCCGGTTGAGCCGCCCCAGCAAATCCAACTGCGCACGCTGGGTGTTCCCGGCAATTTCCGGCTTCAGGTTTTCAATCGGTTCGCCCGACGGCTTCAGCCAGGTGCCTTGGTAGACGCTCGGCAGGAATCCCGCCCCCCAGTTCAGCGCGTTGCCTTTGGGCAACCCGCGGTTCAATGGATCGCTCATCACCACAAAACTCGGAAGGCTCTCCGCCTCGGACCCGAGTCCGTAGGTCACCCAGGAACCGACGCAGGGCGACCCCATCCGCGTGATCCCGGTGTTCATCATGAAGAGGGCCGGGCTGTGGTTGTTGGATCCGGTCCAACACGAATGCACAAATGCCATCTTGTCCACGTGCCGGTTGAGATGGGGAAACAGGTCGCTGCCCCAGGTGCCGCTGGCTCCATGCTGCGCCCACTCAAACGGCGACTTCATCAGCGCCCCGGCGGAGCCCGGGAAAAAGCCGGTCTTGGGGTCGAACCCCTCCAGTGTCTGCCCATCGCGTTTCTGCAACTCGGGCTTGTAATCCCAGGTGTCCACCTGGCTCGGACCGCCATTCGCAAAGATCCAGATCACGGATTTTGCCCGGGGCTGGAGCGGCGGCCGCTTCGGGGCCAGCGGGTTCCCGGACGCAGCCATGGCATTCCATCCGGTTTTGTCGAGCAGCGCGGCGCAGGCCAGCCAGCCAAGGCCGCCTCCGGCCCGCATCAGTGCTTCGCGACGGGAAAAGAAGGTGGGGTTCATGGGGATTGTGTGGGGGGTTCGGCGTGAAGGGAGGCTGTTACGGCAGATACGCAAACTCGTTGAGTTCCAGAAGGACCTGGCACCACTCGGCCAGTCCCGTCTTTCCGCCGGACCGCGCAGATTCCGCCGACAGAAATTCAACGGCCATCTGTCGCTCATCCGGCTCCGGCTCGCGTCCGAGGGCGAGTCGGTAGCCGGCTGCGACCTGTGCCGCAATGGGCGCATTGTCTCCGGTCAGTTTCCGGATCCGGCTGGCGAAAGCTGTGGCGGAATCGCGAACCAACCGGCTGTTCAGGAGCATGAGAGCCTGGGGCGTCACGGTGGTCGTGGGCCGGATCCCCTGGCTAACCAAGGGCTCGGGCTGGTCAAAGCTCACCATGGTGTTGAGCAGTTTGCTCCGTTTCACCCGCAGATAGACCGACCGCCGCGGCGTTTCCTCGGCCGACACCGGCGGCCCGTACAGGGTCGGATCCAGACGCCCGCTCACTGCCAGAACGCTGTCCCGCACCGCTTCAGCCTCCAACCGGCGCGGAACGCGCCGCAGGAAATACTGGTTGTCGGGATCGGCAGCGATCGCTTCTGGATCTTTGATGCAGGCCTGCCGGTACGCCGCGCTGGTCATCAAAAGCCGGTGCATCGCCTTAATGCCGCCGCCGGTCTTTAGAAACTCCGAAGCCAGCCAGTCCAACAGCTCAGGATGCGTGGGCGCGACTCCGCTTTTCCCAAAATCGTTGGGCGATGAGACAATGCCGCGTCCGAAATGATGTTGCCAGAGCCGGTTGACAAACACCCGGGCCGACAACGCGCCCGCGCCCGACTCCGCATCCAGAATCCATTCCGCGAGCTGACGGCGTTTTCCGGCATATGTCGCACCCGCGGGCGGATTCCAGTTCCAGCGGGTTTCCGGGGCGCGGCTCAGTGCCTGCAGGAAGCCCGGGGTGGCCACGCCATCCTTGAGCCCGACGTTGCCTCGTTTGAGGAAAAAAGTCTCTTTGTAGGTCTCCACCGCACCGCCCGCTGTGTGATACCGGACCGCCGGAAAACTTTCTGATCCCACGAGCACCTTGGTCAGCCCTTTGGGTTCCGCGCCGGCCAGGGACACCCTTGCTGCATCCCGTTTGCGGTACTCCGGATCCCGCCGGAACCACCAACCTTCGAGGTGCTGCTGTGCCTCGAACGCCGTGCCTGGCCGTTGCTTCTGCTGGAGGAGCGCAGCGACACGTTCGTCCATCCATTCGGCGTCCAGTTTGGAATCGGCTCCAAGCAGGAACGCGAGTCGGATCCTGCCGGGCGCTGCCTTGCCTCCCTGCCCGACCTCCATCTGGACCCTCCAATGGCCTGAACCCAACTGGGCCTGCTCAAATTTCCATGCGGCAACGCCTCCTTTTGCGGTTCCTTTCCAGCCTTTGCCCTCCGGAAGCAGATCCGCTCCGGAACTTCCAGCGATCGCGTTCGCCAGATTCACCGCTGTCCATGAGCCATCCGGATTCTCCCGCTCCACGCGGACCGTTCGGACTTCGAATGTGCCGTTCTTGGCGTGGCCAGCGCCACCACCCGGAAGATCGCGGTCGGACATGGCCTCGACACGGAACCCGTGCACATTCTCGCAGGCCAGCGCTCCTTCCCACTGCAGTTTTCCGGATGCCGGCGCGGCTTTGGAAGAGAGCGACCCATCTTCTCTGCGCTCCCAAGTGCCAGGCTGCGGCGCTGCGCCCCATACCGCCCAGCCTTCCACCGCAGGAAAGCTCGGAAGGTCGCGCTCCAAAAACTGTTCCAAGGTCCGGCGCAGCTCGGCTTCACGCTGGCGCACCGAGGTCGTGGCAGCGTCCAGTTTTCCCCGCCACTCGGCTTTTTTCCGGGCCGTCTCTTCCGGGTTCAAATCCAACTCGGGCTCGCTCCGAACGGTTCCGGTGAATGTGGCGAGCATCCGGTAATAATCACGGCTGGGGATCGGATCGAACTTGTGGTCATGACACCGGGCACAGCCCACGGTGAGCCCCAGAAATGCGGAGCCGGTGGTGGACAGCATGTCGTCCATGTCCTCGTACCGGACCCGTTCGAGTTCGTTCACGGTGATCTGGGTCGGAAACACGCCCAGGGTCAGGAACGCGGTCGCAGCAAGGGAACGCACATCGCCGGGCCGGTACTCGTCGGCAGCCAGTTGCAGCCGGACAAACTCCGGGAACGGCAGGTCGCGGTTGAACGCATCGATCAGAAAGTCGCGGTAATGATACGAGCCGGTCCGGTCGTAATCCTGCTCAAAGCCGGAACTCTCGCCATACCGGGCCACATCCATCCAATGCCGCGCCCAGCGTTCGCCGTACGCGGGCCGAGCCAGCAGCCGGTCAATGAGCCGCTCCCAGGCACCTGGCTTCTGGTCCTCCAAAAATTCTGTCACTTCCTCCGGAGTCGGCGGAAGCCCGGTCAGATCCAGCGTGGCCCGGCGAACCAGCGTCCTGCGGTCGGCTTCGGGAGCGGGTCCTTTCCCGGCGGCTTTTGCAGCCAAAAACCTGTCTACCGGATGGGCGGCAGTGCCCGGAGGAACCGCTGGCGCACCGAGGGGCTGGAACGCCCACCAACTGCGGTCTTCGTCCGTCACTTTGCTCCGGTCCCGTTCCTCTTTCCGGCCGGCCACGAGGGGTGCAGAATACGGCGCGCCGTTTCCGATCCATGCCGCGATTTTTTCAATCACGCTGTCCGGGAGGCGCGGCTTGTTCTCGGGCATGTAGGGCTCCTCCTCGTGCCGGAGCATCTTCAGGAGCCGGCTTTTCTCGGGATGAAACGGCACCACGGACGGGCCGTCGGCGCCCCCCTTGAGAAGCCCCTCCCGCACCGCCAGATCGAACTCGCCCTTGGTTTTTGCGCCACCGTGGCATTTCAGGCAGTGGTCATTGAGGACGGCCCGGATTTCAGCATCAAAAGCTCCGAGCCCCGCCTTCATTCGGGCTGCGTGATCGTCGGGCAGATCCGCTGCGGACAGGGCGCCGGGCAGGGAAATAAACCAGAACAGGCTCGGGACAACGGGACGCAACAACCGGGACAGGCGGGATTCGCTCATGGGAGGGGTTTTGCCTGTTACTCCCGGCTTACGGGCTTTTGCCCATTTTTTTTGGGGAAAATTTTGGGGGCGCCCTCTTTTCCCCCGGGTCTTGCGGCTCGGGTTTCGGTCTGCGCCCGCGGGTGGGGGGGGAAGGGGGAGGCCGAGGACCGCTTTGAGTGTTTCTGGCGCTACCGGCCGGCACGGTACTCGCTGGGACTCATTCCAACCACGCGCTTGAACGCCCGAGAAAAGGCCAGCCCGTTTTCGTAGCCGACATCCTGGGCCACAGCCTCCATTTTTTCGTCGCTGCTCTCGAGCATCTGTTTGGCGCGCTGGATCCGAATAAAAGCGAGGTGTTGCATTGGGCTGCGGCCGAGTTCCCGCTGGCAGAGCCGGCGCAGGTGTTCACCGCTCATGTGACAGGCGGCGGCGAGCGCATCCAGATCCCAGGGTTCCACAAGGCGGCGCCCCACCTCCTCCCAGAGCTTCCAGACGCGGTCATGCACCTGCCACGGTTGCACCATCCTCCGCACCATTCCCTGGACCAAGCCCACCCAGTGGTGGATGAGTTTCGGGTCCCTGCTTGCCGCCCATTCCGCGAGAAGCCCTTCCAGGGCGCGGCCAAACTCGGTGGCGCCCTCCCGGATCCGGACGGGAGACTCTGCGCCGACGAGTGGAGCCACCGGGGCGGGTTCATCGTACCGCACCCAACCGATCCGCCAGGGCCTGCCTTTGACCGCGTAAAATGCGTTCACGACGCGGGGCGGCGCCATGCAAACCATCCCCTCGGTGACACGCTGCCACCGGCCCTCGAGCAGGACCCGGCCTTCGCCCCCCAGACAGGCCATGACAAAGCTACCCCCCGGCCGCATCCGAACCCGGCGGTAAGGCGCGGTGGCGATGTCCATCCCGAGGCGCGCGATGCGGTGGGCAGCGAGTTCCGGGCATTCGCCGGCCTCCACCACGCGGCGGGAACTGCCCGGGCCGTCGATGGTGGTTTCGGCAAGGTGAATGTGGATTTCAGCCATACCCGTTGTCTGGCCCGCATGCTAAATGCTTCCACGGTCGCAATCGACCTCTCTTTACCCAAAAAGAGTCCCCCCTGTCTTCCCATGAAAACACCCCGCATCCTCCCCACCATTCTGGCTTCCTGCGCCTCCTCGCTGATCCTTGCCAGCCAGTCCTTTGCTGCCCCCCTGCCGCTGTTTGACGGCAAATCCCTCGCCGGATGGGAGGGCGACCCGGCATGGTGGAGGGTCGAGTCGGGCGAAATCCGGGGTGGCTCGTTCACCCAGAAGGTTCCCGCCAACTTTTTCCTGGCAACCGCCAAGTCTTATCAGAACTTCGATCTGAAACTCGAACTCAGGCTGACCGGGACGGGCTTTGTGAACTCGGGAATCCAGATCCGAAGCATCCGCCTGCCCAAAGGCACAGAGATGAGCGGGTACCAGGTCGACTACGGTCCGGGCTGGTACGGAAAACTGTACGACGAAAGCCGCCGCAAAAAGGTGATTGCCGATTCGGCGGACCCGCAGGCGGTGGCAAAGGCCATCCGGCCCAATGAATGGAACGAGTACCGGATCCTCGCCGAGGGACCCCGGATCCGGACATGGATCAACGGGGTGCCCGCCTTGGATTACACAGAACAGGATCCCGCAGTTGCGTTGGACGGCCGGATTGCGATCCAGATCCACAGCGGCGGTCTGGCGGAGATTCAGGCCCGGAACATCCAGATAGAGGAGTTGCCACCGACACCCAATGCACCAACTTGGGAATCTCTGGAGAAAAAGACCCCGCCTCCCGCCGCGAGCGCGCCTGCGGCCCCGGCACCGAAGAAAGACATCAGCTACAACGACGTCCAGGGCGTTCGGAGAAGCGCTGAGGAAGAACTGGCTCTGTTGAAACCGGCGGACGGCTTTGAGGTGGAACTGTTTGCGAAGGAATCCGAAGGGATCGGCAAGTTTGTGATGGTGGTGTTCGACCAGCAGGGCCGGGCATGGTCCAGCACGGCTGTGGAGTACCCGGTGGACGCCAACGAAAACCCGGCAGCGGCGGAAGCGCTGTATGCTTCGAAAGCCCGCGACAAGGTGGTTGTTTTCGACAAACCTTTTGAAAAAGGTCCGCACCAGCCGCGCACATTCGCGGACGGCCTTGCCATCCCGCTCGGCGTGCTTCCCTACAAGGATGGCGCACTCGTCCAGCACGGACACGACGTGGTCTTTCTCCGTGACACAGATCAGGACGGCAAATCGGACCGCCGGGAAATTGTGCTCACGGGGTTTGGGGTGCAGGACAGCCACCTGTTTCCCCACCAGTTCACGCGCGCCCCATGGGGCTGGTTCTGGCTGGCTCAGGGCGCATTCAACAAGGGCGAGGTCAAGACCACCAAGGGAGCGCTCATCGATTTTCCCAGCACCCGGATGGCGCGGTTCCGACCAGACGGCAGTTATTTCGAGCCGACCAGCACCGGCCCCTGCAACATCTGGGGACTCGTGATGACCGGCGAAGGCGAGACGTTCATCCAGGAGGCCAACGACTACGGGTTCCCCGTGATGCCCTTCCACGAGTACGCATGGTACCCGGGCTGCGCGGACCGGCTCGCCAAATCCTATCAGCCGCCCTTCCCGGTCCAAGCGCCGGACTTCAAAATGGGCGGGACCGGTCTTTCCGGCCTGGCTCTTTCCGATCCCGGCGTCTGGCCGGGTGGCAACGATGGCGTCATGTATGTCGCCAACCCGATCACCTCGCGGATCAACGCGGTCCGCCAGCACAAGGACGGTCCCCGGTACCGGCTTGAAAAACTGCCGGACCTGTTGACCAGCGAAGACCCGTTTTTCCGGCCGGTGGCAATGACCATGGGGCCCGACGGCTGTCTCTACATCGTGGACTGGTACAACAAAATCATCAGTCACAACGAAGTCGCCCGGAACCATCCTGACCGCGACAAATCCTCTGGCCGGATCTGGCGCGTGAAACCCAAGGGATTCCAACCGCGGCTCGTGCCGGATTACTCCAAGCTCTCCTCCGGGGACCTCATGGCGCGGCTCGGAAGTCCAGTAGCCGGCGACGCCCACCTCGCGTGGCAGACCCTTGCGGACCGGCCCCAGGAGGCGAAGACCACGGAATCGCTGCTGGCCGCAGTGCGCGACGAGAACGCACCTGCAGCTCGCCGGATCCAGGCGCTGTGGACCCTTGGCTGGCAGAAGAACTTCCCGCTGGACACCCTGGATCTGCTCCTCAAATCACCCAACCGCAACCTGCGCCGGGAGGCCGTCAACTTGGTGCGCGAATCTGGAGCTGCGCCGCAGTTCATGCCGTTGCTGCGCTCCCTTGCTGCCGATGCGGATCCCGAGGTGCGCCAGGCGGCAATCAAGACCCTGGGCGAAACGCTGCCCGGCCACACGGCCTCCATCGCACCGCTTCTGGAGTTTGCCAAGCCCAGCTTGGACGGGCCGCTTGCACAGGGCCGGTCGGCCGGAAAGATGGTGAAAGACAAGGAAGCCTATGACCGGGACTTCGAACGTTACCTGATCCGGATGTACATGGAGAAATCCTCGGACGCCGTGGCCACGTTCCTTGCCGCGCCGGACGCCGCATCGCTTCCACTTGAGAACCGGATTTTTGCGGCGCTCGCCATGGATCCAAAAACCGGCGCGCCTCTGGTGGCACGGTTGGTGTCGGAACTGCAGCGACCGCCCTCCACAGAGGAACTGCTGACCCTGGCCAAGTCGGCCCAGGACCCTGCCTGTTCCAAAACGCTCCAGCATCTGCTCGGGCGGCCCGAATCGCGGGCAGCCACTGTGGAGCAACTGCTTGCATTCCGCACCCAGCTTGACCCCGCGCAGGTGGCGCGGGTCGTTGAAGCCCCGGCACGAACCCTGTTGCAGGGGACTGGAGCCGAGAAGGTGCTCGGAGCGCAGCTGGTGGGAGGGTTCCAGATCCTTTCGCTTGAACCCGAGCTGTTCAGACTGGCGGACCAGGACCGGGACCCGGCACGGCTTCTGTCGGTTCTCCAGGCGTTGCAACAACTCCGGTGCACGCGGATCGGCGGCCTGCTTCCTCTGATCCAAACACTGGCGCAGTCCAAGGACGCAGTTCTTGGGGATCAAGCTCTGGCAACGCTGGTGGCGAGCCGGGACCCGGAGGCTCCCGCGCGCGGCTTGGAACTGGCGCCGTCACTGGCGCCGCGGCAGCGCAAGGTGCTGCTGGAAGGCCTGAGCAGTTCCAAGGTCGGCGCCAAATCCCTCCTCGGGGCGCTTGCCGGACGGACCCTTGCGGCTTCGGAGATCGACGGCCCGATCGCGGAAAAACTCGCGCTGTCACTGGGTGAAGGTCCGGAGCTCGACCAACTGGCGTCGCTCCTCGGGAACGTGTTCAAGCCTGTGCTCCGGCTGAACGGCGAGAACGATGCGTGCACGGAGTCCAACATCGCCCTCAAGGGGCCGTTCACGGTGGAAGCTTGGGTCCGGCTCGAGCCGGGCATCGACAACAATGACGGCCTGCTGGGTGCCCCCAACCAACTCGACTTGAATTTTTATGGTGCAAAGTTCCGGGCGTTTGTCACCGCACCCGCAACGGGCTCAGGCCCAGCAAAAGGGCAGGACGCGGTCGTGGCTTCCAAGCCCGTGACGCCGGAACTCTGGACCCACCTGGCACTGACCCGGGACGCCGCGGGCATCCTCCGGATTTATCAGAACGGCGAGCTGGACGGGACCTCCAAGGAGGCGGTCACGCGGGATTTTGAGAACCTGCAGGTCGGCTGGTCTGGCCCAGCCAAGGGAACCAAGGGATCGGTGGCTGAATTCCGGGTTTGGGACACCGCACGGAGCGCGACCGAGATCCGGGCCAACTTCACGCGGACTTTTGCCGGCGAAGGGTTGCCCGGCGGCCTCCGGTTCTACAACGCGGGCGGCGAATCCAGCTGGAACAAACTGCAGCCAGGCGCCCGGGTGACCCGGACCACGGACGTCCCGCCCCTGCTGACCGCCGGTCAGTTCCAGGCGCTGGAAGACAAGACGCGCCGGTTGATGGCGTTGGGTCACAAAGGCGGGAACCCGGCTGATGGCAAAACTCTGGCGGCGCTCTGCATGTCCTGCCACACCATCCAAGGACAGGGCGGGCTGATTGGCCCGAATCTGAGCGGGGCAGGCGCAATGGGGCTGGAGGCCGTGATCCGAAACATCGTGGATCCGAATGCCGCGATGGAAGCCGCCTACCGGATTTTCCGGGTGGAACTGAAGGGCGGCGAACTCGTGGAAGCGTTCTTTGTCAGCGAAGACAGTTCGGCAGTGGTGGTCCGGCAACCCGGCGGTGCGGATCGACGGATTGCGAAGTCGGAAATCCTTTCATCCCGTTACCTCCGGCGTTCGCTAATGCCGGAAGGGCTGCTCGATGGGTTCAACGACCAACAGACGGCTGACCTTCTGGCCTTCCTAATGACGCTCAAGTAGCCAGGCAGCTCCAGACCTTGTTTCGAGGCGGCCGGACCAATGGGGTCCGGCCGCTTTTTTTCAGCGCCATGCCCGGATAAGGCGGAAACGGACCGGGAACAGAAATTCGCGAACGCCCTGGTGGCGCAATCTCACGCGCCGCGGCTGGCGGACCGGCGGCAGGACTCCACGGTATTGGCCATGAGCATGGCGATGGTCATGGGGCCGACGCCGCCGGGCACCGGGGTGATGGCGCGGCATTTGGGAGCCACCTCGTCGAAATGGACATCGCCCACGAGCCGGCTGCCCTTCGGGGATCCGGGATCGTCCACGCGGTTGATGCCCACGTCGATGACCACGGCACCGTCCTTCACAAAGTCTTTCCGGACAAAATGGGGACGGCCAATCGCGGCAATCAGGATGTCCGCGCTCCTGCAGACCTCTGCCAGGTTCCGGGTCCGGGAATGAGCAACGGTAACGGTAGCGTCGCCGCCCCTGCCTTTCTGCATGAGGAGAAGCGCCATGGGTTTGCCCACGATCATGCTCCGGCCAAGCACCACGACATGGGCGCCTGCCGTCTCGATTCCGCTCTCAATCAGGAGCCGCTGGCAGCCCAAGGGGGTGCAGGGCACGAATCCGTCGCTGTCGCCGAGGGCGAGTTTGGCGACGTTGACTGGATGAAAACCGTCCACATCCTTGGCGGGATCAATGGATTCAATCACGGCCCGCTCGTCGATGTGTGCCGGAGGCGGAGACTGGACAAGAATCCCGTGAATGGCGGGATCGGCGTTCAACTGGCGGACCCGCGCAATCAAATCCTGCTGCGAGGTGGTGGCAGGCAACTCGTACTTCACGGAATGCATCCCGAGTTCCTGGCACATCTTGTCCTTGGACCGGACATAAGCGCGGGAAGCCGGGTCTTCACCGACAAGCACCACCGCAAGGCCAGGCACACGGCCCCGCGCTTTCAGTTCCGCGACAACGGCTTTGGTCTCCGCGTTGATCTTCTGTGCAATTGCTTTCCCGTCGATGAGTTCCATGGCGCACTTCCTCTACCCGGATTTTCCCGGGGAGCAAACCTTCAAACGCTCGGGACCGCGGACAGGCCACCGGATTCAGAGGCCAACTCCAGCTGTCGCAGGGGCCAGACCGTCCGGACCGTCTGAACCGCCGCCAGAACGTTGTGGACCCGGAAGAGCGCCGCGCCCTTCAAAATCCCCTGAACCACGCAGGCTACGGTTCCGGCATCCCGGTCGGCTGGATTCGGGATTCCGAGGACCTCGCCCACCACGGTTTTCCGGGAGACCGGCAGGAGAATCGGGAGTCCGAACCGGTGCAACCGGTCCAATTCGCGGTAGATCCGGAGATTGTCGTCCTTCTGCTTTGCAAAATCGATTCCGGGATCGAGGACGATGGCATCTCGGGAAACACCGGCATCCAGAGCCATCCGGATTTTCTCTTCGAAAAAGGCCTCCAGCGCCGTGAACACATCGGGATACCCGACATGCGTGTGTGCGACCTTGGGCTGACCGATGCTGTGCATGATCAGCAAGGCCGCCCCGGTTTCGGCGCAAATCCGGGCGTTCCGGTCGTCGGGCAAGGCACCAATGTCGTTCAACAGGTCGCCGCCCTCCGCGAGGACGGCGGCAGCGACTCCAGGCCTCCATGTGTTGATGGAGAGCGGAACCGTGCCGGGCCAGCGACGGACAAATTCGAGGAGCCGCTCGGCTTCTTCCTGCTCGGAGATCGGGCCACGGTTCGTCCGGGCGCTTTCGGCCCCAAGATCGATCACGGCGGCCCCGTCGGCCACCAATTGCGCTGCCCGTTCAAGGGCGCGATCGACCTCCGGAATGCCGTCCCCGGAAAAAGAGTCGGCCCCGAGGTTCAAAATCCCCATTACTTTGGGTCCGTCATCGAACCGCAGGTCCCAACCTCTGCACCTCATCCCATGTCCTCCGAAATGGCGGCAACCGCGCTCGGCGCGCCGGGATTCGTGCCTGAGGTGGGCTCAAGCGAAACAAGGTGACGGACCCGTTTTTCGAACCGGGCCACCTGACGGTACCCGGCACCCCATGCCAACTGGAACCCGGAGGCGAAGTCCGCCCCCAGTTCTTCAACCGCATGCGCATCGGAATTGATCAGGAGCGGGACCCCGGCCTTCTGGGCAAGGTGCACAAACGCGTCCGCGGGGTAGAGTTCGCAGCACTTCTTCCGGAGACCCGCCGTGTTGATTTCGAACGCGATACCCGTGTCGGCCAGGGCCTGAATGGTGGGCTCGTAGTACCGGCTCAGATCTCCCGCCGGCTTGTGGCCGAATTTTTTGGGAAGATCGGGGTGGGCCACGAAATCGAAAAGGCCGCTCCGGATACAGGCTTGGTAGGTGGCCCAATAACTGTCCCAGATGGCTTCCGAGTTGCCAGCATGGCGTCCGATGTACTTGGGATGATCGACTTCCCAGCCTTCCGGGAGGTAATGCACGGAGCCGATCAGGTAATCCCAGTCCGCCATCGCGGCGAGTTCCTCGATCCAGGATTCCTTGCCGGGCAGGTAATCGCATTCCAGCCCCAGCCGGATCTTGAGCTGGGGGAACTTCTCCCGGGCTTCCTGAACGGCCTCGAGATATTTGGGCAACTCGGCGATCTCCATGCGCCAGTCGTCAAAAGGGCCGGGCATGGGGTTGTGATCGGAAATGCCCAGCTCAGTGAAGCCGAGCTCCACGGCGCGTGCAGCCATTTCCACCGGCCATCCGGAGGCATGCCGACAAAGCGGCGTGTGAACATGATAGTCGGCCAGATGCATGAGTTGCCGGTGTTGAATCACCCATAACCCTAGCCGCGTGGTCCTCTCAGGGAACAGGTTTTTGTGAACATCCACCCACCGAGAGCCCGGCACCGCGTCCGGGTGCCAAGAACTGCAAATGCCCCGTCTCAAATCCGCCACTGGGACCGGTGCCCGCTCATTTCACTGAACTCGCCTGGGGTTTGGGTGCTGATCCAGACGAGCATGCCCATGACCAGGAGAAATGTGCCGCCCAGAATTGTGGCCACCATCCAGCAGGGAACCGAAACACCGACCCTGAGCGCCTCGTAGAAGGCATGGAGGCTGGTGATCGGTTCGGGCGCGTGAAGGAAGATCTTGGTGATCCACGCAGCCAAAATCAGGAGAAACAGATAGGCGTAGTTCCGCTTCAAGCGGCGCCCAACAGCCTCCCACTGGCTGATTTTGAATGACGGCAGCAGAAGATCTTCGCACACCAGCGTTCGCCAGTCTCCCTGCAAGAACCCCTCGTGCTTTGCGAGAATGGGCACCAGAAAATGCGCCTCCAGCATCCGGACCCTCGCCCTGAACGCGTCGTAAAACCGGTATCGCCTCGCCTCAATCCAGAGCAGCACGGCCACCACCGCGATGTTGAAGAAAAAAAGGATGTGCGGGACGGACTCCACCGAGAACGCGACCGTGAACATCGTGCCCGAAGCGGTCACGGCCCAGTTGGTGGTGCTGTCCAGACGCGTCCGCCACGCCATGATCCGGCCCAGTTCTCCCCGGTAAAAATGGGAAATCGCCGTGATTGCACCCGGATCCCATGCTCCGTCCGGCACGGATTTTTGAGTCCGCCCCCCGCCACTCTGGCCGCCTGTGTTGCGTTCCGCATCCATTGTACCCTCGCCCGCCGAAACTGCCCAGCGCGCCCGGGCCGCCTTTTTGCAGGCGTTTACCCAAGGTTGCCCAAAGATTTCGTTGGATCTGCCTGCCCCCCCGTTCGGGTCGTTCCCAGCCACTCCACCGACGCCAGAGCGCCCAGTTTTTTAGCGGCGCGCCGTTTCTTTCCGCATCAACTCCGCGCGCGCCGCCTCGAGCCGGGCGCGTTCCCCGGGAGTCAGACTGGCCAGACCGCTGCGCGAGATCTTCTCCAACAACGGATCAATCGAGGCGAGCAACTCCTCGCATTCCATGCCTTCCACTCCTGCCCCGGAATCAATCGGCCCCCGCACCACCTCGAACCGGGGTGTTCTTCGGAACCAGCCGCGCACCCGCCCCAACGCCCTGTTCCAGAGGGGCACCTGGGTCACGTTTTTCCTCCGGGCGGATGAACCCGGGGCGCGCCTTGAAAACGGGAGTGCACCAAACTCCCAAATGCCCTTCTCCCAAGTGGCGTACAGGCCGCCACCGAGTGAACCGGCCCAGAGCACCAGAAGTTCGCCCCAGGCCAACGCCCCGCCTCCGGCTCCGAGCAGGGTGAGCCGTTCGAGCGAATAGACCGCCAATAGAATCACCGCCACCCAAACGGCTTTCAGGCCGAACAACACCGAGATGCCCGGGAACACACAGGCGTACGCGAAAAAGACGGCAAAATGGAGCCCGGAAGAACCTGAGAGCCGCAACCCGACGGGGCCCCATCCCATCCCCGCGCCGAGCAGATCCACCACAGTCAGGCAGAGCGGTGGCAACACCACCTGCAGCAGGTAAAGCCTCAGAAAAACGGGGCGCCCCAAGAACTCCTCGATCTCCCGGCCGAACCGGTAGAGGAGGAACATTTCAAGAACGAACCAGATGCTGGGCTGGTTGCAGAGGGGATACGTCAGGTACTGCCAGACGCACCCCTTCCAGAGAGCGTTCTGAACGGAAAACTGCGCGGCCCCCATCCAGTCATGGCCGAGGACACCGGCAAACACCCCCAGCAGGAGGGCGGCGCCATGGAGCCCGACCAGCGCCGTGCTGGCGTACACCGGCAAGCCTCCCACCACCGTCCACGGACCTCTGTCGCTGAACTGGTTCATTGGCGTCCCTCCACTCTATAACCTCGGAAAAGAGGCTTCATCCCTTTAATTTTCATTTTTTCAAGCCTCCCGTGCCCCAATTGCCCCCTCCGCAAAACACATAGCCCCCCCAGTCTGCTTCATTCCCGCCTCATTCCCGCCTCATTCCCGCTTCATTCCCGCTTCATTCCCAATTCTTATCCGATTCTTATCCACTGTGATTCCGCCCTGAGTTTCCTTCCGACTCCGCCCCAATTTCCACCGCAAATCCTACCCCAAATTCCGCCCCAGACCCTGCCCCACGCTGCCTAGCCGGCTGTGGATCGATCGGCTGCTCCCCATCCAGATTCCCGGGACGCCGGATTCCAGCGACACACCGGGACTCTCCCTTAAGTCCCTTAAGTCCCTTAAGTCCCTTAAGTCCCTTAAGTCCCCCTGGGTCCCTTGGGTGAGCCGGCGTAGGGAAACGTTCGCTCTCCAAGACCCGAAAAGCAAGAGCCCGGAACGAGCCGGGGCGGAAACCGGGGTGCAGGTGCCTCGGGAATCAGGGCGGAACCCCCGTTTGACGTTTGCCTCCCTCCGGGCGATGGATTAAAAGTCTGCGCCCGTCCCCTCCGTGAATCTCGCGCCCCCAGCCCCAATGACTGCCGCACCGCCCGCCCCCCCGGCCCCGCGGCACCCCCAGTTGCTCGCCGCAACCATCGCCGTGACGCTGGTCGCACTGCTGCTGACCGTCGGCACCTACTGGTGCCTGCACCTCGAGGAAACCCATGTCCATGCGCTGGCCCCGGAATTCACCCCGGAAAAGCTCCAGGGCGCCGCACTTCAAAAACGGGCATTCGAACAGCCCGACCTTCTGGTGTTCTACGGGAGCTCCGAACTGGTGAAGGAGATGCCCAACAACGCCACCCAGTTCTTTGCGGATTATCCGACGGGATTCCGGGTTTTTCCCGTGGGCAAACCCGGGTCAACCTCGCTGGGGGTGGTCCAGAAGGTGGCCGCCGTAGGCCCTCAAGTCCGGGGCCAGAAGGTGGCGTTTTCCATCTCGCCAGGCTGGTTCCTCACCGAAGTGTTTGATCCGAGCTTTTACGCAGGGAACTTTTCCGAGATGCAGGCGTACGAGACGGTCTTCAGCACGGAGTTGAGCCGGGATCTGAAGCAGCGGATCGCACGTCGGATGCTGGATTTTCCCGACACCCTAAAGTCGCGCCCGTTTTTGCGGATGGCGCTGCAGAAACTTTCCGGGAAACGGCTGGTGGACCGGATTGCGTACGCGGCCTGCTGGCCACTCGGCCGGCTTCAGGTCCGGATCTCGCGTCTGCAGGATCACGGGGAGGTGGCGATCCACATCCTCGAATCGGATCTCGCCGAGAAACCAAAGGGCCGCGGCATCCGGGGCCTGAACTGGAACGATTTGCTGAAAAAAGCCGCCCGGTTTGCGAATCTGACTGCGGTCCAGAACAAGAAAAACGAGGTAGAGCGGAAAAAGATGGTGCCGGGTTCCCAAGACGCGGCCTATCTGACGGCGATTGGTTCCGCCCGGGAATGGGTGGACTTGGAGCTTCTACTCCGGACATTCCGGGAAATGAATGCGGACGTCCTGCTGCTTTCCATTCCCGTGGAAGACATCCGGCTGCAGGTGTACGGGATCACCAAGGCGTCCCGGGAGGAATATCTCCGACGGCTCTCGGCACTGGCGGCGAAGTACAATTATCCGGTCGCGGATTTCCGGGAACACGCCGCAAACGAGCGGTTTACGGTGGACTTTCTGGACCACCTGAGCGGGGAAGGCTGGCTCTACTACAACAAGATGCTGGACGACTTCTTCCACGACCGGCTCAAGCACTGACGCCCGGCCCAACCACGGTTGATGTCCCCAGCTGATTTCCGCCGTGGATATCCCCCGAACGGCATTGCCCAGAACGGCCGGGGCACGCACCCCAGCCGCGCCCCGACGGAAAGCCAAACGTCTCCCAGACAGCGGTTTTGGCACCACCGGGGTTCAACGAAAAACTTCCGGCGGCGGTTTTACCGCGCCGCGGTGTTCTTTGGAGCCGCGGGTTTTTTCAATTCCTCGGCTGTCCAGGCCCGGTTCCGGTCGGCGTTTTCCGAACGCCAACGCGTAACATCGGCCGGGGTGACCGGCGAGGCGCCGTGTTCCCATTCGCGCCGGATGTAGGTCAGAACGCCGGCAATGTCCTCGTCGGAAAGCTGGCCGAGCGCGGGCATTTCCAAACGCCAGACCACGCCCGATACGGTGACCGGTCCGTTCAGACCGTGGAGAATGATTTTGCCGGCCCGGTCGGCAGGCCCGAGGACCCAGTCGGAGTCCACCAGAGGCGGAGCGAGTCCTTCGAGTCCAGAACCGCCAGGCTGGTGGCAGCCCGCGCAGATCCCGGTGTAGATGGTGCGGCCTTTTTCATACAGCGCCTGCTGGACCGGGGTCAGGGGCTGAACCACGGGCTTGGGCGGGACTCCGGGTTTGCCAGGCCACGCGAGTTTCTGGGCCACGGTCTGCACCATGCCGCGGGTTTTTGAATCGGGCGTGGCAAGGAGCTTTGCCAAGGCGGCGGGTTCCTCGTCGAGATACACCAGCCGGGGTTTGGCCCCCTTGGCGAGCGGTTTTCCGGCCATGCCTTCCAACAGCGCCGCCTGAAGCGGGCTACGGGCGGGCTGCGCCGAAACCATCTCCAGAAGCCGGGCCGTCCGCGCAGACCGGTGTTCGGCAATCACGGCCCCGGACAGCAGCGGAAAAACACCGCTGCCTTGAACCGTTTTCTGTTTCTGGACGGGCAGCGCAACCAGCGTTTCAAGGAACTCGAGTTCGCGGCCGGCCAGACCGGAAACCACGGCCTCGCCCAGCAATAGGCTGCCGCCGGCTTCGAGGAGTTGCACGAGGGCCGTCTCCTGCCCGGGCTGCGGGCTGAGCGCAAAGGCCAGCTGAAGGCGGACCTCGGGATCCTTGTCCTGAAGGAGTTTAAGCAACTCGGGGAGCAAGGTGCGGTCGGCGAGGCGCACTGCGGCCACGCGGACCTTGGGTTCGCGGTCCCCGAGGGCGGCCGTGACGAGGGTGGGCTGGAGAGCGCGGAGCCCGTCCAAGGTCCAAAGCGCATGGACCCGGGCCTGCGGAGTGGGGCCATGGAGCGCCAGTTTTTCGAGGGCCGGCACAACGGCCATGTCCGCGCGTTCGACGAGGAGCTGCTGGGCCGTGTCCCGGACCCAACCGTTGGGGTCCTTGAGGCGGTCGACCCAGAGAGCGGGCTGGTCGCCAAGGGGTTGGAACTTGGGTTTTTTGGCGTCGGGCGCGATCCTGTAAATGCGTCCGAGGCCGATGGGCTGTTCGAGTTTGCGCTCCTGAATGTTGGCGGCGAGGTAATAGGTGAGGAACGCCTTGTGCTGGATGATGCCCCGGGCGAAGTCGACGACGTACAGGGCACCGTCTGGGCCCGTGTAGGCGTTGACGGGGCGGAACCGTTCATCGGTGGAGGTGAGGAACTCGGTGTCCTCAAGGGCGTTCCGGCCCTGAATCACGCCGCCGGACTCCTCCAGCTTGATCCGTTTGACCAGGTTCCCGGAGGGTTCCGGGGCAAAGACGTTGCCCTGATATTCCTTGGGGAAAAGCCCACCCCGGTACACTACGGCGCCGCAGGTGGCAGTGACGGAACGCAGGGTGCCATCTTCCCGGAGCGTGCCGGGCGACTTGGTGCCATCGGGCTTGGTGGTTTCTTCGATGTAGCCGCGGTTCACACCGGGGGTGGGATGAGACGGCCAGCAAATGCCGTCCGTCACCAGTTTGCGGTTGAGTCCGGTGCGGAGGGTGAGATGGGGGTTGCGTGTGTACCACTTGGGCGGGACGAGGTCGGCATGGAGCAGGGCGCTGTTGTAGTTGAAGAAGGGGCGTCCCCAGTCGTCCTGGGTCAGGCCCCACTGCCCGCCTGGCACCGTGGGTTCGACCGTCCACTGGCCGCGCTCGAGCCGGAGCCGTTGTCCGTAGCCGGCACACTGGATCCAGTTGTCCCGCATCCAAAGCGGGCTGTTGGCCATGTGTTCGGGCTGGCCGCCTTCCTTGCCGAAATCGCCGACCACCTCCTCATGGCGGTCTGCCACGCCATCGCCGTTGGTGTCATGGTACCAGAGTAGACGTGGCGGCACACCGACCAGGGCACCGTCCCCGAGCGCCATGACAGCGCGTGGCATGAGGAGCCGGTCTACAAACACGGTGGACTTGTCCATGCGGCCATCGCCGTCGGTGTCCTCCAGGCGGCTGATCCTGCCGATGGGCTGGTCCTCGCCCTTGGCTTCCATGTCGTGCATGTACCCGCGCATCTCCACCACGTAGAGCCGCCCCTTGGCATCCCAGCTGACCGCCACCGGCGATTCAATCATGGGTTCAGACGCCACCAGTTCGGCATGAAACCCCTTTGGCAGTTTCAGACGTTGCAAGGCCTGTTCCGCCGTCAGCACTTCAGGCACCGGCGGGTGAAACTTCAAAACCGGGTTCTCCGGGCCGCCCCCCGCCCGGCGCGGGCCCGCCGGCTTTTCCCCCGCCGCTCCACTGGCCAGCACCTTCTGGGTTTCCTTTGTCGCACTCGCCAGCACCGGTGCTGCCGCTTTCTCCGGAACCGCGGCAGCAGGCTTGGGTTCGACTTTTTCGGGCTTCTTGGGTTCAGGCTTTTTGGGAGCCTCGGCCTTGGCGCGTGTCACAGCAGGGACCGGCAGTTGGAGGCCGGTGAACGCGTTGGCCTGTTTCTGGATTTCTCCGGGCTCGGGCAGGCCGTTGGCGGAAACCATGAACCGGACTTTGATCTCCCTTTTTCCACCGGCAGGGATGGTGTCCTTGAACCATGCCCCGAACCGGCCGTAGTCGCGGTAGGCCGAGAAGGGGGTCTGTTTGGGGTTCTCGGGATGGTTCAGGAAAACGACTCCGTAACGTTTGCCGCCCAGGGTGAAGTCCTCACCCACCCAGGGGTAGTCGCGGTCCTTGTGGGGCTCCGCATTTTCCCGGGGATACAGGAACTGGGTCTCGGCAGGGTCCAGCTCTCCGGCGGGCCGGAACTGAAGGCCGGCGTGTTCGGGATCCCCATCCAGCAGGGTTTCGCCCCCCACCGCATGGAGCACGGAGCGCATTTCGACCAGGAGCAGGCTGCCGGCAGGCGGGGTCAGGAACTGGAAGCTGCGCTCTTCGCGGAGAGCAACGCCATTGTCGCCGGTCCATTCCACGAGGGAAGTGAACCCGGCGTGGTCGGCGTCCGCCTCCTGACCGGTGAACCGGCGGTGGATTTGTTCGCCGCCCTTCATGTGCCAGCGGTCGTACACGTTCTCCCCCACCTTCAGCTTGCTCCAGCCCAAGAAAATGCCGCGGTGATGGGTGAAAGCGCCGCCCGGCCCCTTGGTGATGGGGGCGCTGCCCGCGGCATCCATCACGTGGAGGAACGGCTTGTAATGGTCGTGCCGGAGTTCCGGGGTGCTGAAGTCCGAACTGTACATGTAACGCGCCACGGCCCGGCCATTCTCCCGGACCTCCAAATATTCACCCGGCTGGTCCTTCAGCTCAAAAGCGGCGGGAAGGGACTGCGCAGCCAGAAGGACAAAAAGGGCGGGGAATGTTTTCATGGGGAAAGGGGAGAGACAAAAAGGCAGGAGCAAACATCGGCACCGGAAAAAATCCGGCTGCATCTGGGTTATCCAGCAACCTCCCCCAGCCTTAGCAGAAAGCGGCTGGGAACGCTATAAATCGGACTCCCGAAGCTCTGCAATTTTCATAAGGGCGCGGCCAGTCTTCAATGGCGTATTGCCGTGAATCGGAATGACGAGGCGTTCGCGCCGACCGGATCTCCAGCCCGCTCTTTGTATGGAAGAGGGGACTTGATGGTCCATGGACCTTATGGACTTGATGGGTGGCTCTGACTCGAAATCTGGATCGGCCTGCGTCCGCTGCTTTTAGTGCCGCCGGCAGCCCGCCGGGTCTCCAGGAGAGGCTCAGTAGGATTTTGCGAAGATCACCCGGCGCGGGCTGGGGTCACCGGTGAAAATACAGCGGCCGGGTTCCGGGCTGTCTTCCATTGGGATGCAGCGGATGGTGACCTTGAGATCGGCTTTCACCTGTTCCTCCACCTCGCGGGAGCCGTTCCAGTGGGCGAGGGCGAAGCCACCGTGGATTTCCGGACGGTCCGGGTTGGAAGGAGTGAAGAACCGGTAAAACTCTTCGCGGGTGTTGAGCACCACCGTGTGGGCGTCCCGGAGCGCAGTCGCCCGGGCCAGGAGCCCGGCCTGGATGGACTCCAGCATTCCGGACACCCCGGACACGAAGGCGTCCGTGGTGAGGAACTCTTTTTCCTTCACCCCGCGGTCCCGGCGCGACACGGCAACACTGCCCTTTTCGAGGTCGCGCGGCCCGATTTCCACCCGCAACGGCACCCCTTTTTTGATCCATTCCCAGTTCTTGGTGCCACCCCCAATGTCGCGCCGGTCGATTTCAACGCGGACGGGTTCGCCGCCGAAGGTCTGCGCACGGAGCGCTGCCGCCAGTTGTTCGACGGCCTTGAGCACGGCATCCCGGGTCTCGGGTTTCGGGGTGACCGGGAGAATCACCACCTGAGCCGGCGCGATCCTGGGCGGGAGCTGGATGCCGTCATCGTCGCCGTGGGCCATGATGAGGGTCCCGATGAGCCGGGTGCTGACGCCCCAGCTGGTGGTCCATGCGAACTCGCGGGTGTTGGTCCGGGAAACAAACTCGATCCCGCTGGCCTTGGCGAAGTTCTGGCCGAGGAAATGGGAGGTGCCAGCCTGGATCGCTTTCCGGTCTTGAACCATGGCCTCGATGCACAGGGTCTGGACCGCGCCCGGGAACCGTTCGCCCTCGCTCTTTTCCCCCACGTACACCGGGATCGCCAGGTACTCGCGTGCGAAAGTCTCGTACACACGGAGCATCTGGAGGGTTTCCTCGCGGGCCTCCTGTTCCGTCTCATGGGCCGTATGCCCTTCCTGCCACAGGAACTCGGCCGTCCGCAGGAAAACCCGGGGCCGCATTTCCCAACGGACGACATTCGCCCACTGGTTGATGAGGATGGGCAGGTCGCGGTAACTCTGGACCCACTTGGCGTAGGTGGCGCCGATGATGGTTTCGCTGGTGGGCCGGACCACCAGGGGTTCCGTCAGCTCAGCGGAAGGCGCCGGACGCAGCCCGCCCTGGCCGTCGGCCTCCAGCCGGTGATGGGTCACCACCGCGCATTCCTTGGCAAAGCCCTCCACGTGCTCGGCTTCCTTGGCCAGATAACTGAGCGGGATGAACATCGGAAAATACGCGTTCCGGTGCCCGGTGGCCTTGAACATGCCGTCCAGCACCCGCTGCATGTTTTCCCAAATGCCGTATCCCCACGGCTTGATGACCATGCAGCCGCGCACATCGCTGTTTTCTGCAAGGTCCGCCGCGCGCACGACCTGCTGGTACCATTCCGGGAAATCTTCGTCGCGACGGGGCGTGATGGCGGTGGCGGGCTGGCTCATAAAAAAGGGCAGGTGGAAAAGGGCCGAGACCGTACCCGCGATTCCCGGGGCCGGCAAGCCATGCGTGAGGCGCCGGATCGATCGGGGGAAAAGCCCCGTGCCGAAAAGCCGACCTCAGCGCGACCTGAAGATCTCGCTCATCAGACAGAGCTCCAGCACCGTGCGCAGACCCGCTCCCTGCCGCTTGGCGGCCCCGCAGATTTCCTCGATCAGGAAATCGTCGGCCAATTCCATCCGGCGTCCGGTTGCGTAGGTGAGAAACTGGCGGACCAGGTTCCGGGTGAACAAATCGGCCCGGGTGGAGGCAAGCACCCCCTTGAATCCGGCGAAATCAGCATAGGTTTCGCCGGAGGGAAACTCGCCGGAGGGATCGATCTTGGGCACGGGCTTTTGGCTGCCTGTGGGAGCGGGATACGTCTGGCGCCAGCGGCCGACCGGGTCGAACGTCTCGAGGCTGAACCCGAGCGGATCGATTTTCCGGTGGCACTCCGCGCAGGCCTTGTCGGCGCGGTGTTTGGCCAGCCGATCCCGGATCGTGGTCGCGCCGCTCACATCGGGATCAATGGCCGGAACGACGTCGGGCGGCGGCGGGGGCCGGACACCAAGGATGTTTTCGCTCACCCAAACGCCCCGGGTCACAGGGGAAGTCTCCACCCCGTTGGCGCTCACCGTGAGCACACCCGCCATCCCAAGCAACCCGCCCCGCTGAGGGTTCCCCTGGAAATTCACCCGCTGGAACCCGTCTGCCAGCCGCAACGTGTTCTGTTCCGGCAGCGCGTAGAGTTTCGCCAGCTTCTTGTCCACGAACCCGTAGTCCGCCTCCAGGAAGAGCCGGACCGGAGCATTCCGCGCAAGCAGGTCCCGGAAAAAGAGGCGGGCCTCTGTCTTCATCGAGGCCGGCAGTTCTTCCGCATAAAAGGCGCGGTTGGACTCGCGCGGGGGCGGCATTCCGCCCAGATCCCGGAGATTGAGCCAGCCATCCAGAAACCCGTTCACAAACCCCTCCATCCGTCCATCCGCCAGCATCCGGTCCATCTGCGACTTCAATGCCGCGTCCCGGACCAATTCCCCGGACTGCGCGGCCGCGAGCAGCTCCGGATCGGGCGGCCCGGCCCAGAGCGCATAGGACAGGCGGGACGCCAGGTCGTACGGGTGCAGCGCTTTCTCCGTCTCGGGCGTGATTTCGCTCAGGTAAAGAAACCCGGGCGAACAGAGGATCATTTTCACGGTGTCGAGCGCAGCCTGACGCGGCGTTGCGTTTTGAGCGGTCCGGCTTTTGTAAAACGCGGCAACAGCCTCCCGGTCCGCCTCGGTGAGCGGACGGCGGTAGGCTTTTCCCGCAAAAGCGAGGAGCTGCTCCAACGCCTGTTCCGGCTGGAACCCGGTTTTGCCGAACACGGCCTGTTCCTCGACGCTGCCGGCCTCCTCCGGCACCGGTCCGTCGATCTGGACCTCGCTGATCCGGATATGCGGCAGCCTGCCTTCCAGAAGGACCCGGGTCCGGTCGCCGCTCCACGGGAGCTCGCCCTTGAACTCGTCTTTGTACCGATCGTTGACGGCGATCACCGAGGCCCGGGACTCGTACGGGCCGTTTGGAAAGATGAAGCGCGGGGTCTGGCCCGCTTCCAGCCAGACCCGGAACTTCAACCGGGCAGGCTGATCATCGGGTACCACGGCGCTGGCGAGCAGCGGTTCAATCGGCTGCGGGTAATGGATGTGCCCGGCGGTGATGTCTCCCGGGACAATCCCGAGCAGGAAAGGTTCGGTGAGGTCGATCCCGAAAATTTTTGGGTCGTAGTGCGTGTCCCGGTGGAGCGCCTGAGCTTCCACTTCAATGTCGTACAGGCCCGCCACCGGCACCCCCTTTTTGAAGTCTTCAATGTGCCCGTACCCGCCCTGCCGCGTGTCCGTGTTCGGCTGCTCGTAGAGGTTGAGGTACCGGAAATCGAACGCTTTCCGGTGCGGCCCGCCCAACTCCTCGTACTGCACAAAATGCCCTTTGAAACTCCAGTGCTTTGGCTCCATCCGGGGCTTCCCCAACCGCGCCTCCACGAGCCGGTGTGCCGCTTGGAAATGCTGGTCCACCAAAAAGCTGGAAGTCACTAAACCGCTGCCGACCGTGTCCAGATGCTGCGTGGTCTTTTCCTTGGGAAAACCCGCCGTCAACCCCAGCGTGTCGACCCGGCGTCCAAACAACACCGCCAGCGTGTTCTCGTATTCCCGGGTCGAAAGCCGGCGCATCACCGTCCGCGCGCCGGTGCTGGTGATCTTGTCCCGGGCAGCGGCCATGGCCTCGCGCAGGATCCCGAGCACGGCCAACCGGTCGTCGTCCGAGGGATGCGTCGCCTTTTTGGGCGGCATCTCACGGAGGGTGATCTGGTCAATGATCTCCTTGGTGGCGATCAGGTCCGATTCTGTGTTCAGCGGGAACCCGAACTTTTCAAAACTGCGGCCGCCTTTTTTTTCGGCGTCGTCATGACAGTTGAGACAGTACGTCTCCAGAAACTGCCCGATCCGTTGTGCAGGCCATTCCTGCGCGCCCAGCAGGCCGCCGGTCCCGAGGAGGACGGTCAAAATGCCGCGGAGGTTCATCACGAAAACCGGCCCGTGCTGTTCCCGAACTCCGTGACTTCGACGCCCATCCGCTGGGCGATGTCCACAAACAGGTTGCAGAGCGGTGTCTTGTGGCTGCCGGACACCTGCCGGAACTCACCGTGCGCGTACCCGCCCCCGGCCAGGATCACAGGGAGATCGGAATTGTTGTGCACGTTGGCGTCTCCCATGCCGCTCCCGAAAAGGACCGTGGTGGAGTCCAAAAGCGTGCGTTCCCCGTCCTGGATTCCCGCAAGGCGGGTCAGGAATTTGCCGAACTGCGCCAACTGGTATTTCTCGAGAATAATCAGGTTCGCAATCGCCTCGGGATCGTTGCCGTGATGCGAGAGGCCATGGTGATCCTTCTGGATCCCGAGATGCTGCGGACGGAAGTCGCCTCCGATCTCCAGCGTGGCAATCCGGGTCGAGTCCGTCTGCAACGCCAGCGCAATCAAATCGTACAACAGCGGCAGGTCTTCCACCGCGTTCCGGTTGGTGGGCTGCTTCAACGGGGCTTCAGGCTTGGGCTGGTCCGTCCACCGGCTCCGCAGTTCCAGCCGTTTTTCCGCTTCCCGGACCGACGAAAGATATTCGTCCAACTTGGCTTTGTCCTCCCGGTTCACCCGCTGGGAAAGCCGGTTGGCATCCTTCAACACAGAATCGAGGATCGACGTCTGGAGCCCGTTCTCCTGCGCACGCCGCGCCCGGCGGTCCGCAGAGTCACTCACAAACAGCCGTTCAAACAATTCCGCAGGCGCCGTGATCGGCGGGACGCGCACCCCGGACTTTGTCCATGCCAGCTGGCACCCGCCATGAATCCCGCCCTCGGACCCCACCGTCAGCGAGGGAAACCGGGTTTCGAATCCCACCTCGTCCGCCAGATACTGATCCAGCGTCACGTTCCCGTTCGGCCGGCTCTGCGCTTCCGACTGCAGCACCCCCGAAAGAAACGAGTGCACCGCAAAATGCCCGCCTTTCACCCCGTGATCCAAGCCCCGGTACACCGTCATCTGGCTCCGGTTTTCCCAGAGCGGCTCCAGCAACGTCGTCTTCTCGTATTCCCGGCCGGGTGTGCTGGGAAAAAACTGTTTCCCCTGAAACCCGAGCAGGTTGCCAATCGCCACAAACCGGCGGGCCCCCGGCCCAGCCCCGCGCCCGGTTTGAATGGCGGAATTCGCGGCAACTTCCGCGGCCCGGAGAGACGGTAGCCAAGGCAGCGCCAGAGTGGTGGTCAGGGACCTGAGAATAAAACGGCGGCGGTTCATGACGTTCAAATCCTACACGACCGGCCCGGAAATGAACCGCTCATTTCCACCACCTTTCTGCGTGGTTTTCCTTAGCCGGAAACCCTGCAGGAAAAAACAGATTTTGATAAACAATTTCCTTCGGTTCCCGCGTGCCCCTTTCCGCCGCCTCGCTGCGGTTTCAAACAATAAACATCCTCTGAATGAAAACATCCCTCCTCAAAAGTCTCGCCGCCGCCGGTATCCTGCTCGCCTCCGGGCTGAGTGCCGCAGCTCAAACCCCTGACCAGCGTCTTTTTGTGACCGCCGTCTCCGTGGTGGACGACGCGCGGGCGACCCGGTGGTCCGGTCAGGTGAATCCCCAAGCTCCGGCAGATGGCGCATGGCATTTTGGCAAACTGATGACCCAGATGGCGGGCGCCACGGATCCCTCGGACTTTGTGCTGGCATGGCTGAACAGTTGGAAAACCAACCAGAGCGTCAACGGGTTCACCGCACCCGCCCGCCCGGCGATCGACCAGATCATCACCTCCTGGCCGAAATTGGGTTCCGGAAAACTGGACCTCGCCAAGTCGCCCCTCAGGCTTCTGGCGATTGTGAACCGGATGGATCTCCGGTTGCCGCGCGGGATTCCCAAACCTCTCCAGCCCGTTTCGGACGCGGGCGAGGGCCGATTTGTCTATGGGTTTGTGGATCCGGCGAACCCATCGTCGGCTCCCTCGTTCACCGTGATTCTCGAATACAAACTCCCGGCCACCATCGGGGCCGATACCAAGGAATGGGCGGCACTCTGGGACGGACTGAAGTCGGAGACTCTGGGTTCGGCGGCGTACAAGGCCAAGCTGCAGACCATCACCGACCGGTTTACGGCTGCAGGCGTCGCGCCGCAGCGCCTGAATGGCAGCGCGATCAGCCAGGTCCGCACCAACGAGATCCATCTGGCCGGCCCGTGGGAACTCCGGGAATTCCGTCTCACGTATGCGCCCGCCACCAAGCAAGTGCGCCTCGCCCAGAGCGTGACGGCCAACTCCCCGTCCTTCTCGCTCTCCGGGAGCACCATCCTCAAGTCGTTCATCACCACGCACAAAACCGAACTCGAAGGCGGCAATTTCCTGATGCCCCTGCGGTTCTCCAACAGGGGCTTCCTCGGCGCCAGTTCCATGAACGAACTGGCGGATTGGACAATCCCGTCTCCAACCCCCGCCCTGAACACCGCCCTCAGAAGATTCGCTGGCGAGACCTGCAACGGCTGCCATGGAACCTCGACGGGCACCGTCTTTCTGCACGTCTCACCGCGGATCCAAGGACAAGCCGCCGCACTTTCCAGCTTCATGGCAACCGACCTTGCCCGGCGCAAAACGCTGTTTGATGCGCTGGTCGCCCCAGCCACCGCTTCCGCACAGGCGGATGCCGCCGACATTACCCTTCAGGAAACCCTCAGCGCCCTCGAAACGCCCCTGAGCCGGGTCCACTAAAATCACCCTCCCTCCACGGGGCGCTCCCATCCCGGGAGCGCCCCTTCTTTTTTACTGCTGCGCTCCGGGCCCTGAAAGGATCCACACCCGCTTCCCCCATTCCTCCGGCTTGGAATGCGCTCAGGGATCTGATCCAGTCGCGGATCCATGGCCTTCGCCAACGCCCTCAAAAAAATTCTCGGTCCCGACGTGCTCAGGACCGATGCCGAAACCCTCCGGGCGCATTCCGGGGACAAATGGTTTGCCAGCCATCCGCCCGAAGCGGTCGTGCTCGCCCAATCCACGGCCGATGTCGCCAAGACCCTCGCGTTCGCCTCCAAACACCGGATCCCGGTTACACCGCGCGGCGCCGGCTACGGCTACGTGGGCGGCTGTGTCCCGGTCCGGGGCGGCATTGTGCTGTCCGTGGCGCGCATGAACCGGATCAAAGAAATCCATTTTGCCGACGGCGTGGCCGTGGTGGAACCGGGCGTGATCACGGGCGTCCTGCAGGAGGCTGCGAAAAAGAAGGGGCTCTTCTATCCGCCGGACCCGGCCAGCCTCAAGGACTGCAGTCTGGGCGGCAACATCGCCACCAATGCCGGCGGGCCGCGGTGCCTGAAGTACGGCGTCACCCGCCAGTACGTGCTTGGCCTCGAAGCCGTGCTGCCCGATGGCGAGATTCTCCGGACCGGTGGCCGGACCCACAAAAACAAGACCGGGTTCGATCTGCTCGGCATGTTTGTGGGATCGGAAGGTCTGCTGGGCGTGGTCACCGAAGCCACGCTCCGGCTCCTGCCCCTGCCGCCCGCACGCGCCACGCTTTCGGCGAGCTTCAAAACGTTTGCGCAGTCGGCCCGTGCCGTGCAGGCCGTGTTCAAGGCCGGGTTCCTCCCGGCCGCACTGGAGATCGCCGACCATTTCACGCTCCAAGCCGCCCGCGCCCATTGTGGCGAGTCGGTCGTCCCGGAAGGACAGGGCCACATCCTCATCGAACTCGATGGCCAGTCGGGCTCCGTCCGCTCCGAAGCCGGCTCCCTCCAGAAACTGCTCCGCAGCCTCGGCGCACTGCATCTTGAGAAAGCACTGACCGAATCCGCCTGCGAACGGCTCTGGCAGTTGCGCCGGAAATTCTCTGAGTCCCTGAAAGCCACGGGCCTCACGAAGCTCAACGAAGACATCGTGGTGCCCCGGGGCCGGCTGGTGGAACTGGCCCGGTTCGCCGCCCAACTCCGGACCCGGCACGGGTTTCCCGTGGCGTGTTTCGGACACGCCGGGGACGGCAACATCCATGTGAACATCATGGCTGCCCGGTATCATGAAGACCCGGACACCCGGCACCGGGTGGACCAGGCGTTGAACGAACTGTTTAGCCAGGTCCTGGCCTGGGGCGGCGTGATCACCGGCGAGCACGGGATCGGGCTCGCAAAAATGCCGTGGTTTCCGCAGGCGACCTCGGACATCAGCCGGAGGACGCACAGGGCGCTGAAAGACGCCCTCGATCCCCACGGGATTTTGAATCCCGGCAAATTCGTGGAGCCGGAACGCTGACCCCAGCCACGCGCTGCGGAGAAGTCTCCGATGCGATGATCCTACCAGAACTGGAGTTCCCTTGCGGGCTTCAGGATGCGCAGGTCGCGAAATCCCGCGAAAAGCTCGTCGTCCGTAAGCACGGCTGCATCGATCGCTCAGGCGCAGCTTGCGATCAGGATATCTTGGGCTGGCAGCGGGAGGCCCGCCCGGTCAAGGGACCATGGAGGAAAAACGGGGTCCGGGTGGAATTTTTGACGGTTTGAGTCGGTGTCCTAAAGCCCCGTGTCTTTTTACAATCTTCAGAACTCGCCGCCCTTTGTCCTTTTTTGCCCCCTGACCCCACCCTGACCTCTTGAGAGCCTGTACTGGGGAGAGATGGGGGAGGGCAACACGCAGGCCGCGGTCGCCAAAAATGTGGGTCCTGATTTGCGGCAGGTTTCGGGGGAACGCGCGGGTTGTTCGGCGTGGAGGGCTGCGGGGTGAACTGGATTTCCGGGGTTACAGCAGCCACCAAAGAACCTCCGCAAGGTGTATCCTGATACGCGTTCCTCGATTATTTGACACCTAAAGCGTAACAGGTTATCCATTAATGGGTGTTTTCAACCCCTGGCGAGATAGTGCGTGCTGTTGCCGAAAAGATGCGTGTCTTGCGGCTCGCGGCAGGGTGGTCCCAAGAAGAGTTGGCGCGGCGGGCGGGAATCGCTCCTGACACCTACAAACACTTTGAACGTACCGGGCAAGTGAGCTTCGAGCGATTGGTCCGCGCAGCGGTTGCACTGGGCCGGGCTGACGAAATTGCAGCGATTTTTGAGAAGCCCGAGACAATTGAGGAGCTGGAAGACCAGGCTCCGAAGAGAAAGCGGGGGCGCACGCAGTGATCCTTGAGACATTCTACGGTGGGCGCAAGGTGGGTCGCTTGGCAGAAAGCCGGAAACACCCGGGCCGAATTCTCTTCGAGTTTGATCCTGAGTGGCGCAACTCTGGCTTCGATCTGTCGCCTGTGAAAATGCCGTTGGCGAGCACGCCCGGCATCGTGTGGTTTGATTCGCCGGCAATGATGGGGTTGCCGGGACTCTTCTGGGATAGTTTGCCAGACTCTTGGGGAATGCCTCTGCTGCGCCAGAGGATGAGGGACGCTGGACGCAATCCCGATGTGTCGAGCCCCCTGCTTTACCTGGCACACATCGGGGCGCGGGGAATGGGAGCCATCGAGTATGTGCCGGACCTTCTCGACAAAGAGGAAGCCGAGAGCATTGCGAGTCTTGGGCAACTGGATCGCGATGCTCTGAAGATACAGGAGCGAGGGGAGGGAGAGTTTTGCGCTTCAGAACTCGCGGCAATATTGGACGCAGGATCCGCAGTAGGTGGCGCGCGTCCGAAAGCATTGATTTACACGGATCGCAATGCCGTCCGGCTCTCGCCGGCCAAAGGTTGGGAGGCGTGGATTGTGAAGCTTTCCACGGTTCCGGCCGATCATAAGGACTCAAAACAGGCGGGAGAGGTAGAGGCGGCGTTTGCAAAAATGGCGGGGATAGCCGGGATCGATGTGCCAGCCGTGCGCCAGTTTGTGGTCGATTACCCGAAGGGAAAGCGGCAGCTGTTTGCGATTCAGCGATTTGATCGTGACGAATCGGGACGCCGGTTCCATGTGCAGACAGCGGCAGCTCTCATGCATGAGGCTCCCGTGCGTGGGGCTTCCAGTTACGAGACATTGGCTCGCCTGAGCAACGCCATCAGTGGTGACCAGCGGGATGTCGTGGCGTTATTTCGCCGCGGAGTCTTTAACGTTTTGGCGGGAAACAGGGACGATCATCTCAAGAATTTCAGTTTCATCATGGATGAAAAGGGCCGCTGGAGATTGTCTCCAGCCTACGATCTAACGGCGAGTCCCGGCCCGGGAGGATTGGGTGTCCACGGTCGTGATCAGTGCACTGCGATGAGCGGTTCCCTCCGCCCTGGCGTAGACGATATGCTTGCGTGTGCTGAGACCCTCGGTGTGGAAGACGGGAGAGGAATTATTGACGAGGTTTTGTATGCACTTTCTAAATGGCCTGAGATCGCTGAATCCTGCGGCGTCAGGAAATCCAGGGCCACCACGATCGCAGGCGGATTTGCCTTTCGCGAAATCTCCCAGAAAAAGCGGCTCTGACCCGCTGGGCGGGACGGTGGCTGACATGCACCTGAGGCAGGCGGTTCGTGGCTCCGATCTTCTGGGCGCTCTTCACTCCCTTGATGGGCCCTTGGCATGAGCCTTTCAGTCCGCAGCAGCAACGTGGACCGGGGCCGCAACCTTCTGACTCCGGGCTCAGCGCCCGGCGGGCGCGCCAAAGTTTCGGAGCAGCAACTGCCCAAGCACGGCCGGCAACGACGCGCTCTCCATCAGCACCGGCGCCCCCGGAAACAGCGTTCCGATCTGGGCCGCGTCCGCCCCGATCCCGATGGCATGGAACCGGACGCCCTCCGCCTCCATGCCGGCTTTGGCCGCACGGATGCCCGCCTGCTGGACCCGGTTCACCATCCCGTCTGTGAGAACCACCACAAACCGGTCCCGTTCCCGGCGTTCCGCAATCAGCAGCGCGGCTTTTTCAAGGGCCTGTTTGAGGTCCGTGCCAAATGCGGGCTTGAGCACCAGCCCGAGCGCAGCGCGGGCTGCGGACTCGTCGACACGGTCCCAGCCCTGAATCACCTGCGCGGCGCTGTTGAATGCGACCACCGAAAACGGAATCCCGGCCCGGGTACAAGCCTCGCGCACCACCACGAGCGACTCAAATGCCGCCACCGACCGACCGTACTGTCGCATCGAATCCGACCGGTCCATCACCAGCACAAAGGCGGGGTCCGGCAACGTTCGGCGTTGCCGCCGGATCCACATCCGGTTCTGTTCCCGCGGGTCGGCCTCGGCCTGGAACGCTTTTCCCAAGTCGATCCGGTCGCCCGCTCTGTACCCGCGCTGGTGCCGGAGCCCCCGGTGGTTCGGAAGCAAATCGTCCAGCACCCGCGACATCTGGGCAATCACGCCCGCATTCGATTCCACCGCCCTCTGGTAAGGCGCAGCACTCAGGCGCGCGAGTTCACTCCGGAGCGCACGCCGGGCGGTTTCCGCGTCCCCCGGACTCGAGCCCGCGAGGCTCTTGAGAACCTCCGCGCTTCCCATCAGAGGGCCGCCCCGGAGAGGCTCCAATCGCAGGAGTTCGAGGTAAACGGGCAGGATCCCGCGCACGCTGTGGAACCAGCATGCCGCCTGCATCATCCTCGCCCATTTCTCAAAGGGTGTCGGCTCCGACTGATCGTCCCGGTCCCGGTAACACGCGGAAACCGGATGGTTTTGATACAACTGCCCCGCCATGCCGCCTCCGTCCGCCACAAACGGGGGCCGGCACGCAATCGCCTGGCGCAACGGCTCCCGGATCCGGTCCAGCGCGTCGCGCACCTCCGGCATCGCGTCACTCAGGCCCGGGCTGGCGCCCGGCCGGCAGAGCTCCTCGGCCACCTCAAACAGCCCCATGCAGAATGCCTGAATCCTTTCCCGGACCGGCCCGGCGGGTTTCTCCTGGGCTTCGATGCGGCGACACACGTCACGCCACGGCCTTGCACCCGGGAACCGATCCAGGAGCCATTCCTCGATCCGGATATCCTCGATGCAGTTCAGCAGGACATGGATTTCGCGCCGCTGCATGAGATCTGGGGAGACGATGTCCTGGATCCGGGTCAGCCCGGCATGGGCAGCTTCATGCAGGATGATCCACGCGATGCGTTCCTCCGGAGAGGTCTGAAGCTCCTCAATGGGAATCGTGATCTCGTTGCGCACCCAGTTGAACGCCCACCATTCGCCGAATTGCACCGAAAGGTCGTCCCGCAGCGAAACCATGGCCGCCATGCCGAGCGCCTCCTGGAGCAGGCCACCCATCCGCACACCCGGGTTCACAGCAACCCTCCCGCGCGCAGGATGTTGTGCACAGCACGCCGGTCCGCTTCGCCCTTGAGCCGTCCCAAGTAGAAGGTGCGGATCGCCTCCGACACGAGCTGTTCCCGGGCCGATTCACCCGAACGGATCCTGGCCGCCACATGCGCGACCAGATTCAGCAGGACGCGTCGGCTGAAACTGTAACGTTCCCGGTTCAGGCGCCCGATCGACGCCGTTGCGCCGCCGCCTCCGGCTGCCTTGAAGATTCCGTGGTGGAACACCGCCAGCCGTTGCAGCAGCGAACCGATCTCTGGAATCTGCTGCAGCTCGCCATACACCGGCACCGCAGCCGGGGCACGGTACACGCTGCCTGCCGCGTTGACGCGGGGCTGCTCCCCAAACACCAGGAACCGCAGCATCTGCCCGATCTCGCGTTCGCCGGGCGACTCGGACTGGTGCCAGACCGACCAGCGGTCCATGAAAGCCTGGCTCAGCACGGCCCGGCCCGCGTATTCCGAGGGGTTAAGCGTTGCCACCAGACGAAACCCGGGATGCACCGGGACATCGCCACCCGGTCCGAACACGGTTCCATCGCCCTCGGTGAGGACAAGGCCGGGCGGGTTCTCGAGGGCGCAGTTCAGCCGTTCGAGCACCTGCGTTTCGGCGAGGTTGAGTTCGTCGAGCAGCAGCCACCACCCCCGGCGCATCGCTTGGGGCAGGCAGCCCTCTTGAAACCGCCAACTGCTCAGCGGGAACTGTTCCCGCCCGAGGACCGCCATCCGTTCTGCCGGATTCAGGCTGCGCCCTTCCCGGTGTGCATGCTCCAGAACCGCCCGCGTTTCCTTCCTCAACCAAGGGAAGGCGAGTCCCTCCCAGTCCAGTGCCCCAGCCGCATCCATGGGCACGTAACGCCCCACCAGTTCCGAGGCGTCTGTCTGTCCGCTCAGGTTCATTCGCACCACGGGCTGGCCCAGCAGATGCGCCAGATACAACACCGCCGTGGTCTTGGAGGCGGCTGTCTCGCCTTCCAGCGCCACCGGCATTCCGTGCGATACCGCCAGCGCCACCGACCGGAGCGTCTCCAAAAACGGAGCGTCCATGCACAGGTGCAGAAACCGGTCCGCCGCCGGGATTCGCGCGACATCCGCTGGATCCGCTTTGGCCAGAGGCACCCAGACATCCAGCACGCGGACCCCGCGCTGCGTCACTTCCACCGGAACGGAACGGGCGGCGCTTGAATCGGAAGACTCAGCCACCGCCTCCCGGGCCTGCGGCTCCCCGGGCTCCGCGCTGGAGAAGGGCGCAGCGGCCTTGAGGTCCAGCATGGCTCGGAACTCGTCCCAGGCCACGAACCGGGTGCCGTTCAGGTTTGCGTGCTGGAGGAGTTCCGGGGAGGCATCGGGACCAGTCACGACGAGATCCGCGAGCGAGGCGAGCTGGATCACTTCCATGCCGTTGTTCCGGATCCAGTCGGCCATATCGGTCCGTTCTCGGTCGGCAAAACCGCGCAGAAGAATGCGTTTGGGATTTTTGACGGGGTTTTTCATGCGCACAGGGTGGAGGCTTCACCGGGGGAGACGGCCCGGCGCCAGGAGTTCAGAGTCCAAAGCGTTCTCCGCAGCTTCCATGCTCGCGACGATCTGGTCGTCGATGGCAACCTGCGCATCCAGGATCCGTTGTTTGAGGTTGGGCAACTGGTTCAGGATGTGGTCCCGGATCTCGTCCCTGAGCCGGAGCTGTTCCAGCCCTTCAAACGCGCAGAGCAGCTCCAACACCTCCCCCGGCAGCTGGCCCCTGAGCCAGTCCCAGGAAATCTCCGGCCCGGCCTCCATGCAGAGCGCCCAGGGCACCCACTGGCCGTCTTTCCCGTTCGGGTCCGTGGCCGTCAATGTGCTGTCGTCGGGATCCACTTGGTTGACCGTGTACACCTTGCCCGCCTCGTAGCCGCGGGTGCTGTGGGTGAGTCGGATGCGCTGGTTGCGATGCGGGTTTTTCATAGGGTTCTGTCTGGAATCAATGTCCGCCGTGCGGGATGCCGCGGGGATCTCCCCTGATTCTCACACATCGCAGTTCCATCGCGCCGCACCCCCACAAAATCCCGTTCAGTGCGGTGCGCGATACTCAGTCCGATGCAAACCTCCACGCCTGCCACCCAAAGCACGTCCGCCCCCGAATCCCTCGACACCTACCTCCTCCAGATCCAGCAAATCCCGCTCCTCGACCTGGAAGGCGAGCTCCATCTCGCCCGCCAGATCGAACAGGCCGAACTCCGGTGCGTCGCACTCCTCCACCGCTTTGGCACCGTGTCCGGGCACTACCTCGCAGCCGCCCGGAACCCGTCCCGTCTCGATCCCGAGGCCGCTCAAGTGGATTGCCCGGCGGAACCGGAGAACACCCCAGGCATGTGGATCACCCGGGCGGAACAGCTCGAAGCCCAAATCCACGAAGCCCGCCGGATCCTGTTCCGCAGCCGGGACGCCCGCGGAGCAGTGGAACGGGTTGAGGACCTCCGCGCCGCCCAGATCCGCCACTGGGACCAGCTCGGACTCAAACGTCGCACCGTTCTTTCCTGGCTGGCATTGATCCAGCCCGTTGCGCGTCGCGCGGAACAACTCCGTCACGCCACCGAATCCACCTCCGCACGCCGGGATGCCGCCGGATTTTTCGTGGAACACGGTCTGAAGCCGGCCGAGTTCCTGCAGATCTATGCGGAGGCTACCGCGGAATTTCATGCATCGATCCGGGCACGGAACCGCCTGGTGGAAGCCAACTTGCGGCTCGTGGTCCACATCGCAAGAACCTACACCCACCGCGGGCTCGCGCTCGCGGATCTGGTTCAGGAAGGCAACATCGGACTCACCCGGGCTGCCGAACGGTTCGAACACCAGCGCAACCTCCGGTTCTCCACCTACGCCGGCTGGTGGATCCGGCAGGCCGTGACCCGCGCCTTGGCCGACCAGTCCCGCACCGTCCGCATCCCGGCCCATCTCGGAGAACAAATCCGACAACTGAACCGCGTCCAGCGCCAACTCCAGGCAGATCTCGGACGCGAAGTCACCGCTGCCGAACTCGCCAGCGAAACCGGCCTCGCTCCCAAGCGCGTCGAGGAAATGCTCCGGCTTCAGCAAAGCACGCTTTCTCTGGACGCCCCGACCAGCGAGGACAGCGAGTCCGTGCTGGGGGACGCCATTCCGGACGAATCCGCCCCGGATCCGGCCACCGCAGGCGACCCGGCGCGGATGGGGCGGATTCTCAGGTCAGCACTCCGGGGATTGGCAGAACGCGAGCGCACGGTTTTGGAGCTTCGGTTTGGGCTGGGAACGGAATCGCCGCAGACGCTGGAAGAGATCGGGGTGCGGTTCGGCGTGAGCCGGGAACGGATCCGGCAGATTGAGGGGCTGGCACTGAAGCGGCTGAGACGTTCGGGGGTAAAGGCGTGGGCGGCCTGAGAGGAGACCCTGGGCGGGAATGCAGGAGAGCGCTTGACAGGCATTTCCTGTATACAGTATACAGGGAGCATGACCGAGGCGCTCTTTTCTCCCATCCTCCAGCCCACCCTCTCCTCCCAGGTCCTCCACGAACTCCGACGCCAGATCCTCCACGGCCAACTCCCCCCACTCGCACCACTCCGCGAAACCCAGCTCGCCGCCGCGCTCGGCGTCAGCCGTGTCCCCATCCGGGAAGCCCTCCTCCATCTCCAACGCGACGGCCTCGTCCTTCAAACGGCCAGCGGCGCACTCGCTCCGCGCGCATTTGTCCCGTCCGACCCCCAGCAGATCGCTGACACCCGCCGCCAGATTGAGGGCCGTGCCGCCAGCCTTGCTGCCACCGAACATACCGCCGCCGACCTTGCTGCCCTCCAGAACAACATCGCCGCGTTCGATGCCGCCACCTCCCCCGAGGAACTCGCGCGGCTGGACGTGGAATTCCATGCCCTGCTCTGCGAAGCCGCCCATCAACCGTGGCTTGTTACCGCATGGAGCGCTCTGCGCTGGCCCTTTCACGCGCTCCTGGTCCGGGGCTTCCAGAAATATGTCCAAGCCACCAGCCTCGGCGATTCAAAGGCCTCTACCGCGGACCATTCCCGGATCGTGGACGCCATCCGGAACCGGCAGGCCGGAGACGCTGAAACTCTGATCCGCCAGCATATCGCCCGCTGGGAGGAATGGCTCGTGGCCGCCTAACCCCCCGGCCGAGCCGCAACCCACTTTCGCCCCCCATGAAAAACCCCACCGCCCGCACGCTCCTGCTCGCGCTCCTTGCCACGCCTGTGTTTGCCCAGATCGGCGACAAAAAAGGTGAGGACCAGAAACCGATCGTTCCCCCCGAGCGGATCCCGCCCGCCCCGGCCCTTTCCCCGGAACAGGAACTCGCCACGTTCCAGGTCGCACCCGGGTACAGGGTCGAACTGGTCGCCTCTGAACCTCTGGTGGGCGATCCCGTGCTCGCCCAGTTCGCGCCCGACGGCCGACTCTGGGTGGCCGAAATGCGCGCCTACATGCCCGACCTCGACGGCAAGGGCGAGGACCAGCCCAACGGCCAGATCGCTGTGCTCACCGACACCGACGGCGACGGGCGCATGGACCGCCGCACCGTTTTCCTCGACGGCCTCTACATGCCACGCGCACTCGCGTTTGCCCGGGACGGCGTTCTGGTGGGCGACCCGCCTACCCTCTGGTTCTGCCGCGATACCGATGGCGATGGACGCGCCGATCAAAAAACCGAGGTCGCCACCGATTTTGGGGTCCGGGTTGATCCGGCCCGACCCGCCCTCGCCAATCCCGAACGCGCCCCCAACAGCCTCCTGTGGGGACACGACAACTGGCTCTACGCGGGTGCCTACGCGGCCCGGTTCCAGTTCCGGAACGGCACATGGCAGCGCGAACCCTCCACGTTCCGGGGCCAGTGGGGCCTTTCCCAGGACGACTGGGGCCGCCTCTATTACAACAACAACAGCGACCAGCTCCGGGCCGACCTCCTTCCCTCCCTCGCGCTCGGACGCAACCCGCATCTCGCCAAGCCCGAGGGCACCAACTTCGCCGTCGCCAAACATCAGACCGTCTGGCCCGCACGCGTCAATCCCGGCATCAACCGCGGGTACCGGCCCGAAATGCTTTCCACCCAGCCCGGCACCGAGTTCCGGCTCAAGGAATGCACGGCGGCCTGCGCCCCGTGGATCTACCGCGGCCACCTCCTCGACGCCGTCGGCGACGCCTTCGTCTGCGAACCCGCCGGCAACCTCGTCAAACGCAACCGCCTCCCGTCCGAGCAGGGTGTCCCGAACTCCGTGGACGCCCATCCCGGCACCGAGTTCCTAGCGTCCACCGACGAACGGTTCCGGCCCGTCAACCTCACCACGGGACCCGACGGCGCCCTGTACATCGTCGACTTCTACCGGGGCGTCATCCAGCACCGGATCTCGCTCACCAGCTACCTCCGGTCCCACATCGAACGCCAGAACCTCCACACCCCGATCGGACTCGGTCGGATCTGGCGCGTGGTCCCCGACGACCACCCAAAAAGCACGGCTGCAAAGCCCGCCCTCGACAAAGCCGGACCGGCCGACTGGATCCGCGCCCTGGCGCATCCCAACTCCTGGCAGCGCGAAACCGCCCAGCGCCTCCTCGTCGAACGCGCCGGTGCCGCCCAGCGCGAACCGCTCGAATCCTTCCTCGCCTCCGCCCCCGAACCGCTGGGCCGCCTCCACGCCCTCTGGACCCTCGACGGACTCGGCCTCACCCGCTGGCCCGTCCTCCAGAGCGCACTCCGCGATCCCGATCCCCGGGTCCGGCGCGCCGCACTCCGCGTCTCGGAATCCCTGCTCGCCACGCCGGACCGCGACAAAGTTCTGCGCGAATGGATCGACCGCACCGGCGCCGAGACCGTGCCGGAAGTCCAGGTCCAGCTCGCCCTCTCCCTCGGCGAAGCCCGCCACGCCGCCACCGACCTCGCCGGAGCCCGGCTCTGGATCCGCCACCCGGCCCTTCCCCTGCTCCGGGATGCCCTCCTCAGCGGCATGGCCGGACGCGAGCTCGAACTGCTCGAGCAGCTTCTACCCGACTCCACGCCGGACCAACTGCCGCTGCTCTCTGCACTTGCCCGCTGCGTGTTTGCAGAACGCAAGCCCGACCGCGTCGAACGCTGTCTCGCCGTCCTCGCTGGAGTTCCCTCGGAAAAACGGGCGGTTCAGGACGGACTGTTGCGCGCCCTCGCTACGCATCCCAGTGTGACCGCAAAACAGCCCATCCGGCTTGCATCGGCCCCCGCGCCGCTCGAGGGACTGGCGGCTGCCCAGTCCAGCGCTGCAAAACAGCTCCTGCTCGACCCGCGCCTGGTCTGGCCCGGCAAACCGGGCGTGTCCCTGCCGCCACCCGTGAGACCGCTCTCCGCTTCCGACTTGGCCCGGTTTGAAACCGGTCGCCAGCTGTTCCAGGGGATCTGCGCGGCCTGCCACCAGCCTCATGGACGCGGCCTCGAGGGCCTCGCGCCGCCCCTCGCGGACTCCGAATGGGTGCTCGGCTCGCCCGACCGCCTCTCCCGGATCCTGCTCCACGGGGTGCGCGGCCCGCTCATGGTGAAGGGCACCAGGTTCAACCTCGACATGCCGGCCATGGCGTTCTTTTCCGACCAACAAATGGCCGATCTCCTCACTTATGTCCGCCGGGAATGGAACCATGGCGCTGAGCCGGTCACCGCCGACATGGTCCACGCCGTCCGGAGCCGGGAATCTGGCCGTCAGGATGCATGGACCGAACCCGAACTGCTTGCGATCCCCTGAACATGAAAACCCTCCTCGCACTCCTGACTGTTTCACTCGCCACCGCCCACGCGGAACTCCGGATCGGCATCATCGGCAGCGACACCTCCCATGTGCCGGCGTTCACCCAGATCCTGAACGACCCAACGCATCCCAAGCACATTCCCGGCGCCCGCGTGGTCGCCCTGCACGACGCGTTCAGCGCGGACATCGCCTCCAGCGCCAGCCGCCACGAAGGGTACACCCGGGACCTTCAGGAGAAATGGGGTGTCCGGCTTGAACCCAGCCCGGACGCTCTGGCCGCCTCCGTGGATGCCGTACTGATCGAGAGCCTGGATGGCCGGCCTCACCTAGAGCAGGCCCGGGCCGTGTTCGCCCGGCGAAAACCCGTGTTCGTCGACAAACCGGTCGCCGGCAGCCTCCGGGACGCCATTGCGCTCTACAAGCTCGCCGCGGACTCGAAGACCCCCGTGTTCAGCTCGTCCTCGTACCGCTTCTACCCCAGCCTGCGTGAGGTCAAAGCCGCCAACGTGGGCGCCGTCCACAGCGTCCTCTCGTTCGGGCCGGCTCATCTCGAGCCCACGCATCCCGACCTCTTCTGGTACGCTGTTCATCCCGTTGAAGCCCTCTACACCCTGCTCGGCACCGGATGCGTCTCCGTTTCCCGCTCCAAGACGCCCGATTCCGATTCCGTCACCGGCATCTGGCAGGACGGACGCATGGGCGTCTTCCACGGACTCCGCAACGGCGCCACCCCGCACCGGACCCTCGTCTTCGGCAGCAAATCGGTCGCCGAACAAAAACCGGGCGGCGACGACTACGCGCCGCTGGTGGCCGAGATCGTCCGCTTTTTCCAGACGGGCACGCCGCCCGTGTCCCCGGAGGAAACCCTGGAAATGTTCACGTTCATGGAGGCCGCGGATGAAAGCGTCCGGCGCGGAGGCGGCCCGGTGAAATTGGAGGAAGTGTTCCGGAAAGCGTCTGCAGAAGCGGCGGAGCTGTCCGCTCCGAAACACGCCCGCCAACCTTAACGAACCCGCGATGGAACCCGACGACCTGTTCGACCTCCAGATCAACGGATTTGGCGGCGTCGATTTCCAGAACCCGCCCGGGCTGGATGCGGTGCGGCACGCCTGCCAGTCCCTGCATGCATGCGGGATGCGGCGCGTCCTGGCGACCTTCATCACCGACGCGCCGGAAGCGCTGCTCCGGAAGTTCGAGGCGTTTGAAGCCTACCGGGCGGCCGACCCGTTTGTGGCCGGGACCCTCGTGGGGTACCACCTCGAGGGCCCTTACCTCAGCGCCGAGCCCGGCTACCGCGGAGCGCATCCCGCCCACCACATGAAGGAGCCCGATCCGGCCGAGTTCCGCCGGTTTCAGGAAGCCGCCGGGGGCATGCTGCGCCTGCTCACGCTCGCCCCGGAACGGGACGGCGCGGACGAACTCATCGCAAAGGCCACCCGGAGCGGTGTCCGGGTCGCGCTCGGACACACCAACGCCAGCGACCCCCAGATCGACGCCGCGATCCGCGCCGGCGCGACCCTCTGCACCCATCTCGGCAACGGCTGCCCCGCCCAGCTCCACCGGCACGACAACATCCTCCAGCGGCTCCTGGCCCGGGACGAACTCATTGCCTGCCTCATCCCGGACGGAATCCATCTCCCGCCCGCCGTGTTCAAAAACCTGTTCCGCGCCAAACCGCCGGGCAAGGTCATCCTCACCACCGACGCCATGTCCGCCGCCAACGCCGGTCCCGGCCGGTTCCCGCTGGGCGACACCGAACTCGAGGTCGGGGCAGATGGCGTTGTCCGGCTCCCGGGTTCGCCGTTGTTTGCCGGAAGCGCCCTCCGCCTCGATCACGGCATCCGGCTTGCGGCCGGCTGGCTCGGGCTCCCGGTCGAGACGGTTCGGGAAATGGCCAGCAGCCTGCCCGCACAGGTGCTCGGTTTCCCACCCAGCTCCGGTTCCCTCTGACACCCCCCCGCCCTTTTCAAACACCCACCATGCCCCTCATCCCCATTCCCGACGCACCCGCCCGCTCCATCCTTCCCACCCGCGCCGAGGCCGGTGCCGCCGCCGCCGCCCATGTCACGGCGATTCTGAACAGCGTCCTCCGCGAACAGGAAACGGCCCGTGTGATCTTCGCCTGTGCGCCTTCGCAGAACGAGTTTCTGGAGGCGCTCCGGTCCGGCTCCGCCGGTCCCATCGACTGGAGCCGGGTCACGGCCTTTCACATGGACGAGTACATCGGCCTCACCGAGTCGCATCCGGCCAGTTTCCGGAATTATCTGCGGAACCATTTTCTCTCGTCGGTCCCGGTGGGCGCGTTTCATCCGATCCGCGGGGAGGCCGTTCCGGAGGAGGAATGCGCGCGGTACACGGCGCTGCTCCGGGCGGCGCCGATCGACCTGATCTGCCTCGGGATTGGCGAGAACGGGCACCTGGCGTTCAACGACCCGCCCGTTGCGGATTTTGAGGACCCGGCCTGGATCAAGCCCGTGGAACTGGACGACGTCTGCCGCAACCAGCAGGTGCACGACGGCTGTTTTCCGTCGCTGGACTCGGTGCCGACCCATGCGCTGACCCTGACGCTGCCGGTGTTCCTCGGAGCGCGTCACCTGAGCGTCGTCGTCCCCGGCCCGCGCAAGGCGGATGCCGTGGCCGCCACCTGCAACGGCCCCGTGGCCACGAGCTGTCCCGCCAGCCTGCTCCGGTGCCGAAAAAACGTCCGGCTCTTTCTCGACACCGCCTCGGCTGGAAAATTGTAGGGGGGGTGAGTGCACCCTTCCCGACGCTCCCGAGGTTCCCTGAGGGAACCTAGCTGGGCGTTGGCTTTTTGGGTTCCCGGAGGGAACCCAGCGGGTAGCCGGGCGGTGGCTGTTTGGGTTCCTGAAGGGAACAAAGAGAGTAGCCGGGCGGTGGCGCTCACGCGCCACCCCCGGTCCGCCGGAAAAAAGCGATGCACCCCGTGAGGGCGTGCCAGAGGCGTGGAATGCAAACAACGCCTTTGTCAGCAA